>UQVC01000027.1 GCA_900544395.1 uncultured Ruminococcus sp.
AGCGTCCATGTCCGCACTTTCAGATTATCCACTGCACTTAAATTTTCATAAACAGACGGTAATTCAATCAAAATCCCCATCCGCTCTATGCACTTTCGGCTCCACATTTTCCCGTCAAAAAAAACTTCTCCTGCATCTGCCCGAGTCATCCCACACAAGATTTTCATCAATGTCGATTTTCCTGCGCCATTTGCTCCCAAAAGCCCGTATACGCACCCTTTCGGAATTCTCATATTGATATTTTTCAGCACAGTCTGTTTATGATACTGCTTGCATAGTTCTTTGGTTTCCAAAATTATTTCTTCCATAAAATCATGCTCCCTTCTCTTTGTACTTCTTTACTTTAAAGAAGAATTCTAAGGATTTTATAAGGAACTCTCTTTTTTTTGCACAAAAATCCATACCCTCCTTGCGAATTTATCTTAATATGTTAAAATATAAACGTTAATATGTGAATTTCTATGGATTGGCAAAAGCATAGTGAAAATAAAGGAGGAACTTTAATATGCATTGTGTCAGAAAAGTAACTGAAGACTTATACTGGGTAGGAAGCAATGACAGAAGACTGGAACTATTTGAAAATATTTTTCCACTCCAGAAAGGTGTTTCCTACAATTCCTATCTGTTATTGGATGAAAAGACCGTTCTTTTTGATACGGTAGACAGCGCTGTCGGCAGACAGTTCCTGGAAAACATCGCCTCTGTATTAGACGGACGTACTCTGGATTATCTTGTGATCAATCATATGGAGCCGGATCACTGCTCCTTAATCGAAGATCTGCACCTGCGTTACCCGGATATGAAACTGATTGGAAATGCAAAGACATTCCCGATGATCGATCAGTTCTACGGCATGAAACTTGGTGACAAAAAAATTGTGATCAAAGAAGGAGATACCTTCTCCTGCGGAAAGCATACACTCCACTTTGTCATGGCTCCAATGGTGCACTGGCCGGAAGCAATGATGACATATGATGAGACCGATAAGATTTTATTCTCCGCAGATGCATTTGGTACTTTTGGTGCTCTGGACGGTGTGATTTTTAACGATGAACTGGATTTCGACCGTGATTTTCTGGATGAAGCCCGCCGCTATTATACGAATATTGTTGGAAAATATGGCGTACAGGTACAGAACGTACTGAAAAAAGCAGCCGCTTTGGATATTCAGATGATCTGCCCGCTTCACGGTCCTGTATGGAGAAGCAATCTTTCCTATATTCTGGAAAAATACGATATCTGGAGCAAATATGAGCCGGAAACAAAAGGTGTGATGATCGCCTATGCTTCTATGTACGGCAACACAGAAAACATGGTGAACGTACTGGCTGCCATGCTTGCAGATGCAGGAATCACAAATCTCAAGATTCATAATGTTTCCAAGACCCACGTATCAGAACTGATCTCCGACAGTTTCAAATACAGCCATCTTGTACTTGCCGCTCCAACCTACAACAACGGCATCTACCCACTGATGGCAAACTATCTGGAAGATATGAAAGCTCTGATGGTACAAGGACGTACGGTAGCTGTTTTAGGAAACGGAAGCTGGGCTCCGCAGTCTGCCAAGTTAATGGAAGCAAAACTTTCCGAACTGAAAAATATGACTGTCCTGACAGAAAACTTTGCTGTAAAATCAGCTCTGCATGATTCTCAGATGGAACAGCTTCAACAGTTGTGTAATCAGATCGTAGAATCTGTCAACGCATAAATTCTGCCAAACACAAAGGAGGAATTCATATGAAATTAGTAATCACAATGAGCCGTCGTTTCGGAACCGGTGCAAGCATCATTGCCGGGGAATTGTCTAAAAGACTGGATATTCCTGTCTATGACCGCGCTTATATCGAACAGCAGGTCAATGACCACATGTATGACTCCGAAGCGGAAGCGATCCGCAAACTTGCCGAACAGCCATGTATCATTCTGGGTCGATGCGCTTCTGATATTTTAAAAGATCGCATGAACGTTCTGAATATTTTCGTATGCGCCGATAAAGAAGACCGGATCCAGCGTATCATGAAACTGGAAAGTCTTTCCTATGATGCTGCAAAAGAAAAAATCGAGCAGACCGATGAACAACGTGCCGCCTATTATTATGAACATACCGGAAAGACATGGGGCGATGTGAATGACTATCATATGATTCTGGATACTTCCGCATTGGGCATCGAAAACTGTCCTGATATTTTAATGCAGTATTTTGAAAAGCTGGAATATATCTAAAATAAAATATTTCTACAACAAGAGCTGCTGCTTTGGCGATCACCATCTCCAAAGCAGCAGCTCTAAATTTGCAGCAAATGATTATTTCACAATTTTATAATATTCTCTGGAAGTGATCGCAAATACGATCACATAAAACATGGCAAAAACCGCTGCCACTGCGATTGTGCATACCATAGACAGGTGGGTATCTGACAGATTGAACACCAAAAGCAGTTTTGTGATTGGTTTAAATGCTACGGTCACATGCAGGATTGCCATAAGCAGAGGAACAAAGAATACCGTCAAAATCTGGCTGCGGATCGATCCTTTTACTTCTTTTCTGCTCATTCCAACTTTCTGCATGATCTGATACCGTTCCTGATCGTCATATCCTTCCGAAATCTGTTTGTAATAAATGATCAGCACTGTTGCCATCAAAAACAGAAATCCCACAAAAATCCCCAGGAATAAGAATCCGCCATACACTCCATAGAATTCCTGTGCATAAGCTTCTCTGTATTCCACATAACAGGAGGAAACTTCTCCGTTTGTCTCCATTCGTGTTTTCATGGATGCCAAAGCCTCGCTTTTGGCTGCTTCGTCTCCTTTCATATCAAAGTTCAGTAAATACTGCATTGTGATTGGATATCTGGTCGGTCCATACAATTGGATCATATGCTCTGCTGCCGTCTCATCAGCCACGATCAGATAGACATTTTTTGTCACATTTGCTTCTTTCTTTTTCTGCAGATTGGATTCTTTTAAATTTTCTTTGATATGATAAGTTTCCCCGCCTACGACGATCTCTCCACTGTCAAACTCCTCATCTGGGAAATAGGTCAGTACTTCATCCTGCGCCAGAGACACATTGGTTCCTTCCAGTGCATTGTAATCTGCCAGCGGGATCACACACATCCCCCGCATTGCATCCGCGTCATATCCATTTCCGGAGTCCACATCAAACTCCAGCTCATTGTCCTGTTTCATCGCACTTAACGGCACATAACGGTACTTCTGCTCATAACTGATCTGAAGTCCATGATTGTGCAGTTCTTCTTCCACGATCTGGTTCATGGTTTCTATATTTTTCAGCGAAGTATCTCCGGATACTGCGGAAAACTCTGTTTTAAAGCGTGTATTCATAATATCTTCCATCCCGATATACAAAGAGGCTGTCACAGAAACCAAAACCAGAACGATGGTACTCATAATACAGATATTCGCAAGTCCTACTGCATTTTGCTTCATTCGATAGATCAGCCCGGAAATGGAGATAAAATGTCTTGTCTGATAATAATAAGATTTATTTTTTCGCAGAAGTTTCAACAGCGCTACACTGCCAGCTGTAAAAAGTGCATACGTTCCCAGAATTACCAGGATTACTGCAATGAAAAATTTTACGATTGCGCTCAGCGGAGACTCTGTTGTCTGAGCAATATAATATCCGGTTCCAAGAAGAAGGATTCCCAGAACAGCGATCAGCCAGTTTGCCTTTGGCTCTTTTTCTCCTTTTCTTGCCCCCTGCAAAAGTTCTACTGGATTCACTCTTTGCACCTGAAAGATATTCCAGAGTAATACTACCAAAAATATACCGCCAAATAAAACCGCAGTGATCAGGATTGCTTCTGGTTCTACCGAAAAGCGAAATGCCACGTCAAACCGGATCAGCTTTAAGAGTACTAAAAAAATCAGACGTCCGAACACGATCCCCGCCAGGATTCCTCCCAGAATCCCCGCTCCCGCAGTATAGATACTTTCCCACACCATCATCTTGGTGAGATTTTTCTTATCCATCCCCAGTACCTGATACAATCCCATCTCTTTTTTCCTCTGACGGATCAGAAAGCTATTTGTATAAAAGAGAAAGATCGCTGAAAATCCGCCTGTGATCGAAACCGCAAAATTTAAGATCAGTCTCAAATCAGTCGCCCCCGGCATCTGATTCAATGCCGGATTCGTAGAAACCAGCAAAAGATCATAAAACATCATAACTGTCAAGAGACAAGTCAGAAGATACGGGAAATATGTCTTTTTATTCTTCTTGATATTATTTGCCGCCAGTTTTGGATACAATACATTACGCATTGTTCTCACCTCCTGTTGTCAAAGCGGTCAATGTTGCAGAAATCTTCTCATACAATTCTTCATTGCTCATATTCCCCCGATACAGCTGATGAAAGACCTCTCCGTCTTTGATAAACAAAACTCTGTTGGCCGTACTTGCCGCCTTCACACTATGTGTGACCATTAAAATCGTCTGCCCCTGCTGATTGATCTCTTTAAACAATCGGAGCAGTTCATCTGCTGAACGGGAATCCAAAGCCCCTGTGGGCTCATCCGCAAGAATCAGCTTTGGCTGTGTGATCAGGGCTCTTGCCACTGCTGCTCTCTGCTTCTGACCGCCGGACACCTCATACGGATATTTCTTTAACAGTTCACTGATTCCAAGCTGCCTGGCAATGGGCGCAAGCCGCTGGCTCATCTCTGGATACTTCTTTCCGGAAAGCACCAAAGGGAGATAGATATTATCCTCCAGAGAAAAGGTATCCAGCAGATTAAAATCCTGGAATACAAATCCAAGATTTTGCCGGCGAAATGCCGCCATTTCTTTGTTTCGGATTTCTCCTAAATCTCTTCCCTTTAAATATACCTTTCCGGAGGTCGGCTTATCCAGCGCCGCAAGAATATTTAACAGCGTTGTTTTTCCGGAACCAGACTCTCCCATGATCGCCACATATTCCTTTTCTTCTATCGAAAAATTCACATTGGCTAATGCCTGTACCTGATTTCCTCCAAAACGTGTGGTATATATCTTTTTCAGATTTTTGACTTCCAGTAATGTCATCTTCATTCCTTCCTTTCCTCGCTCCTGATTTCTTATTACTCGTTTATTATACCTGTAGTGCCTGTATATTTTCCATGGATTCATATTACAAATCCAGGCAGGAAACTTACGTTTTTGTAAGGTTGTCTGTAAGGATTGCCGATTGGCTGCAGCAATGTTACAATAAGGATCAGTTTATATACAAAGGAGTTTTTTACTATGAAACAACATATCTGGATGTCCCGTTTAAAACCATTGACTGTTCTTCCCGTCCTCTTGATGCTCAGTACGATCTTTGGATTTTCCAATCAAAATGCAGAGACCTCTTCCGGACTGAGCCAGAAAGTCAGTATGGGGATTGTCACAACATTTGACTCTCTGTTTGACCAAAACTGGGAAAAAGATACGATGGAAGACTATGCCGAAAAAATAGAATACCCCATCCGAAAGGCAGCTCACGTTTCCGAATATCTGATCTTAACTCTGCTGACTGCCATTCCGCTTGGGGTGTATGGAGTACGGGGAAAGAAACTTATTCTCTCTTTATTTTTGTTTTGTGTTCTCTGTGCTGCCGGAGATGAATTTCACCAGAGCTTCATTCCCGGAAGGTCTCCACAATTTACCGACGTTCTGATAGACAGTACCGGGATTCTGGCCGGATGCGGCATCACGTTCCTGATCCTACGTAACTGCACGTCCCACTCTCGTTTTGCGGATCAGCCTGACACATACAAAAGATAATCCTGCAATCCCTGCAGTCAGAACCGGCACTGCAATCCACGCTGAAACAGCTGCCGGGTCTGCATACTTTTTATAAGCATCCAGAAACAAAATGTGGATCAGATACATTCCAAAGGAACATCCACATCCAAGATCCACGGCTTTTCGTATCCTCTCTGTCAGCTGGACTTTCCCCCTCTGCCACCGGATCAGAAGCAAGAAAAATGAGGCTGACGCCAGAACCAGAAGCGGACATCCATATTCCAGGATCCGTTCATAATGTTCGCCGGATGTCTGTGTCATCCAACATGTCAGTCCGAATACTGCTGCCATCGATCCCGCAAAAATAACTGCTGCCCATTTCTGGCTCAAACGGATATGCCGCCGGTACTTATAGATAAAATATCCAATAAAAATATAAAACATATACACCTTATCACCGATCAGCGGCAAGTCATAATATGCTTCTCCATGCTGCAGGGAAACCAGATAATTAAAGATCACGGATGCACTGCTCACCAGGAGCAGCGCCCATTCCAGCCGGATTCCGATGCCTTTACACATCACCTGAAAAAACGGCAGCGTCATATAGATGGGGATCATGGCATACAAATACCACAGATGCGGCTCTGTCGGAACATACAGGATTTCTTTTAACTGATAGTCTGTCTTCATATAACAGGTATTCCAGAGGTAATATACTGCACTCCAGACAGCCAGTGCGATCAGAAAACGCAGCAGGCGCTTTCCATGCTTTTTCAATGGTTCTTCTCTTCCCAGAAGCAAAGCTCCTGATATCATAAAAAAGCAGGGCACACTCACTCTCGCTATCGTATCCAGCGCCAGCGCAAACACATACTCTCCCTGCGTGATCTCCCCATACGCTCTGCAAAAATAATTCGTCACATGGATCACGATCACAAAAATACAGGACAAAATTCTTATGATCTCCAAATTATAATTTTTTCTCATCTGTTTTCTCTTTCTTATTTCTCAGAATCCTTTTTCTTTTTCATCTGGCTTGCCGCGATCACCGTTCCTTTTCCAAATCTGGCATCTAACTGTTCCATGGCAGCTTTTAGTTTCTGATGTTTCTCATCCATCGGTTCTGGAATCTCAAGATCAAAAATCGAAAGCTGCTCAGGTTCTGTCTCTGATACCAGCTTTGCAGTCCGGATCCCCAGAAGACGTACCGGTTCCCCTGTCCAAATTTCCTCAAACAATTCGCAGGCGCTCTCATACAAGACATTCTTTTCATTGGTCGGGCGCATCAGCTGTTTCTGATGGGAAATCTTCCGAAAATCATAATACTTGATCTCCATACTGACCATAGACGCTTTCTGTCCTGCCTTTTTCAATCTCCCGGAAACACTCTCTGCCAGATCTGCAAATACCGGTCGGATCTGCTCCAGCGTCTCTGCATCTTCTGATAATGTGGTAGAATTTCCCACTCCTTTCGCCTCTGTCTGCTGCGGCTGCACACTGGAATGATCGATCCCGTTGGCAAACTCCCAAAGCATCTGTCCATGACTTTTCAAATGCAGCACAAGCAGTCCCGGGTCTGCCTGTGCCAGATCACCAATGGTCAGAATCTCCAGTTTTTTCAGGACTTCCACACTGGAGTGTCCGGCCATATATAATTCCCCAACAGGAAGAGGCCACATTTTCATGCGGATTTCTTCCGGAAATAACGTATGCACCTTGTCCGGCTTTTCAAAATCAGAAGCCATCTTTGCCAACAGTTTATTCGAAGAAATCCCTACGTTCACTGTGAATCCGAATTTCTCATGAACTCCGTTTTTCATCACCAGCGCCGCTTCTACCGGAGAAGAGAACTGCCGCACCGCCTCTGTCATATCTACATAACACTCATCCACACTGACCTGCTCGATTTCTTTCGTAAATGTCCGAAGATACTCCATCAGCATCTGACTCTTTTCCCGATACATCCTGTGATCCGGAGGTTCCATAACCAGATTCGGACACTTACGAAAGGCATTCGCAACAGGTTCCCCTGTGCGGATGCCGTATCTTTTCGCAGGAATCGACTTTGCAAGAACAACCCCGTGGCGTGACTTCTGGTCACCGCCGATGATGGCCGGGATATCCCGCAAATCGATCTTTGCTCCATTCTTTAATTGTTCCACTGCCGTCCAGCTTAGATAAGCGGAATTGACATCTATATGGAAAATAACGGGTGTCATGGGAGAATCTGTCCTTTCACTTTCGCCTCTAATTTTCCGTCAACAACATCAATCTCGATCCGGTCTCCTCTGCCCACATTGCCTGCAAGAATCAGCCTGGCTGCCAGTGTCTCCACATTCTTCTGGAGATATCTCTTCAGCGGCCGTGCGCCATACATCGGATCATATCCGCCCTCTACCACGAAATTCTTTGCATCATCGGTCAGTTCAATGGACAACTCTTTGTCTGCCAGACGTTTGTTGACATCTTTTACTAACAAATCAATGATGGCATGAATATCCGTTTTCGTCAATGGTTTAAACATAATTATTTCATCCAGACGATTCAGAAATTCCGGACGGAAATGTGCTCTTAAGTCATTCATGACCAGATTCTGATTCTCTTCTGCAATAGTTCCATCCTCCCGGATTCCTTCCAGCAGATAATTTGCTCCGATATTCGAAGTCATGATCAGGATCGTATTTTTAAAGTCTACGGTTCTGCCCTGGGAATCGGTGACCCTTCCGTCATCCAGAACCTGAAGCAGAACATTGAACACATCCGGATGGGCTTTTTCAATCTCGTCAAACAATACGACCGAATATGGCTTTCTTCTGACTGCCTCTGTCAGCTGTCCGCCCTCGTCATATCCCACATATCCCGGAGGCGCTCCGATCAGTCTGGACACCGAATATTTCTCCATATATTCACTCATATCAATGCGGACCATATTGTTCTCATCGTCAAACAGACTCTGAGCCAGCGCCTTGGCAAGTTCTGTCTTTCCAACTCCGGTTGGTCCCAGGAATAAGAACGAACCAATCGGTTTGGTCGGATCTTTAATTCCGGCTTTAGAACGGATGATGGCTTCTGTCACCAGCTCCACGCCTTCCTCCTGACCGATCACTCTTCTGTGGAGTTCTTCTCCCAGGTGCAGTGTTTTGCTCCTCTCGCTTTCATTAAGCTTTGCCACAGGAATTCCGGTCCATCTGGAAATAATCTTTGCGATTTCTTCATCTGTCACCGCCTCATGGACCAGGGACAGATCTTTTGCTTTGACCTTCTCCTCCTCTTCTTCCAACTGCTTCTGGAGCTGCGGAAGTCTTCCATACTGAAGCTCCGCCGCCTTGTTCAGATCATACTCTCTCTGGGCTTTCTGAACCTCTTTATTCACCTGCTCAATCTCTTCCCGGATCTTCTGCACTCTTTCGACGGAAGTCTTTTCATTCTCCCACTGCACTTTCTTTCCTGCATATTCTTCTTTCAAGCCTGCCAGTTCTTCCTGCAGATGCTCCAGCCGCTCCCGGCTCAAACGATCCTCTTCTTTTTTCAATGCCTCTTCTTCAATCTCCAGCTGCATCACACGGCGTCTCAGTTCGTCCAGTTCTGTCGGCATGGAATCCAGCTCTGTCTTGATCAGCGCACAGGCTTCATCCACCAGATCAATGGCTTTATCCGGCAGAAAACGATCTGAAATATAACGGTTTGACAATGTTGCCGCTGCCACAAGTGCACTGTCTGTGATCTTCACGCCATGGAACACCTCGTACCGCTCTTTTAATCCACGCAAAATCGAAATGGCATCTTCCACACTCGGCTCTTCCACCATGACCGGCTGGAACCGTCTCTCCAGCGCTGCATCTTTCTCAATATACTGACGATATTCGTCCAGTGTGGTAGCTCCGATACAGTGCAGTTCTCCCCTTGCCAACATTGGCTTGAGCATATTGCCTGCATCCATAGCGCCATCTGTCTTTCCTGCTCCTACAATAGTATGCAGCTCATCAATGAACAGGATGATCTTACCGTCACTGTTCTTCACTTCCTCCAGAACAGCTTTCAGACGCTCTTCGAACTCACCTCTGTATTTTGCTCCTGCAACCAGAGCGCCCATATCCAGAGCAAAAATCGTCTTGTCTTTCAGCCCCTCCGGCACATCCCCGCTGACGATCCGCTGTGCCAGCCCTTCTACGGCTGCCGTTTTTCCGACCCCGGGCTCTCCGATCAGGACCGGATTGTTCTTTGTCTTACGCGACAGGATCCGGATCACATTGCGGATCTCTTCATCCCGTCCGATCACCGGATCCAGCTTCTGGTCTCTTGCCCGCTCTACCAGATCCTGTCCATATTTGTTCAGTGTATCGTAGGTAGCCTCTGGATTGTCACTGGTTACTCTCTGATTGCCGCGCACAGTAGAAAGTGCGTGTAAAAATCCTTCCCGGCTGATTCCAAATTCCCGAAATAACGGCTTTAACTCTCTGCTTGCATATTTCATCAGCGACAGGAAAATATGTTCCACCGAAACATACTCATCGCCCATCTGTCTGGCTTCATCTTCCGCATGGATCAGTGCATTGTTCAAATCCTGACCGACAAACACCTGCCCGCCCTGTACTTTCGGACGCTTATTCAAAAGCTCTTCTACTCTGTTAATAAACAGAGGACCCTGAATGCTCATCTTTTCCAATAATTTTAAGATCAGACTGTCATCCTGCGTAACCAGCGCATATAATAAATGCTCCTGCGCAAGCTCCTGATTGCCATAATCATACGCAATCTTTTCACAATTCTGCACTGCCTGCATTGAATTCTGTGTAAATTTATTTATATTCATAGCAACTCCTCCTCACTACTTGTTTCATTGTTCTATTTGTAATATAGCACTTGTTGTTAGCCAGGTCAAGCGTTGAGTGCTAATTATTTTGTGAAGAATTTGTGAAGCCTTGATTTTACGGGCTTCACAGGGATTTTTCACTTGCTTTCGCACTCGATTTTCTTGATTTGACCACATTTTTACGACAAATTCTTGGAAAAATATATTCGTCTGATTTTCTTACCACATTTTACGACAACGACTTATGGTTTATACCACAGCAGGTACGGTTTCTGGCAGGTTCAGCTCTCTCTGTTTACGGAACGCATCATATACCATCTGTGTCATAGGAATGTCTCTGATTCCTGCATCTGTTTTGGTTTCTGAATCATGGAAACAATATCCTTCATCACCTTCATAATACACAAGCTGTCCACCTACATGGATCTCCCGATTCTTCATATCCACATCTGACTAGGTTAAGCCGATGGTCTCACTCTCAGGCAAGCCCCAAACATAACCTGCATCATTGGAAGATCTTTCATACGGACACACGGTAATTCAATTACTAATTGGCGGTGGCAATCTTTTTATCTCCGGATGTCTCCTGTTAATCAAACTTTCCTGTTGGATTTTCTCCGCAATCATGGGGTTGTTTGCAATAGGTTCTCGGAGCGGAATAATAGGATTAATAACTGGTTTATTTGCAGGAATATCAACTGTACTCTCATGGTTGTGGGTAAAATTCTGTATGCTTTTTCTAATGTGGTCTATGAGACAAAACGAATACCTGGCTGATGAATTTGCTTACAAAATTGGGTTCGGTCTTGAGTTAGCAACTGTCTTAGATCAGCATCTCTCTGATGTTCCAAATGATGGTTTTCTCAAAGCATTATACTCCACTCATCCATGTAACGATGATAGAATCGCTGCATTGCAAAACTTAGGAGTGCCTTATTCACGGTATCACTATTGATGCTTGCCAGGTTTTTCTTCTTCTAATGGAACTTCCCGGATAATATATTCGTGTATCGCCATAAAAGCCGTATTCATTACGCAATCTATGACGTTCCACATATCCAGGATGCTCTAATTCTTTAATTGCAGAACGAACAGAATCAATTCCATCTCGGCTAAATGTTGCCAACCCCTGCATATTATAATTCCAACCGTCCGGCAAACTTAACATCAGTGACAATAGACCTTTCGCTTTCAATGTCAGATTTTTATTCTTAAAATGGTGATTACTCATTACCGTAAAATTCTTAGTTCTCTCTACACGAAAAATCTGTGCCATGCTCCTCACTTCCTTTCCAGACAGAAAAAGACGCAAGCCATATTCTTATGACTCACGCCTTTCTGCATAACTTGCTTTTCTATTCTTCTGTTTCCAATTCCAATCTCTGTAAAATATCTCTTACAATACCTGCATCTTCAATCAGATTAATTCCAAAACATTTTTTACCTGCATCCTTCAAAGACGCACCAACATGATATGCTTTCGTTTTATCAAGAATTAAAAAACGGTCATGAAATACTCTTGTGTACTTCACATCCAGTTTAGGATACTGTGCATTAAAGTTATCTACATCTGTTTGCGATAATTTTGTCCGTTGCAGTGTATAAACTGTCACCGCCACATTTTCTTTCTTCTTTGACAAAATATTTAATGTTCCTACATCCACATATCCATCTACCAGAACAATTTCCGTTTCTGCCTTCTGAATCAGTCCTATTAGTAAACTGAACGCGTCATATATCTGACCATCAAAAAATATCTTTTGATTAGACTCCTCATGATCTGATATGTACTCAAAAATTTGCTCCAGCTTTTCATCTGTCTTTTTCTGATATTCAAGTTGTTTTAACTCAACGTTACTAATCCTTTCAAACAAAAGTGCATTGTTGGCTATAAACCGTCTCATTTCTACGAATGCCCGCATAATACCTATGCTTACATTGATTGCCACCTCACTATGTAATACACTGGCCAGCATTGATATTCCCTGCTCTGTAAATACATACGGTAGCGTACGTCTGCCACCTCGTCCATCCCTTTTTTCTGGCTCTTGTATTTTTGAGGTGCCAGATTGGCACTTCAAAGATTCTGCTTCTTCTGTTGTAAGCTGAAAACAAAAATCTTCTGGAAATCGTTTTATATTTCTTTTTACTGCACGATTTAAAGCTTTTGTTTCTACTTGATAAAGCATTGCCAGATCACTATCCACCATGACTTGTTTATTTCTTACTACATAAATCAGATTTTCAATGTCTGGTGGCATGATTTCAACTATTTGTGTTTCCACTGGTTCCATTTCTTTTACTTTCTGATCCGCCATTCCATCTCCTCTATAACTTGAAATGCCAAACTGGCATTTCAAGTTACTTTACCGCACAATCATTTCTTATGAGTTCCCAAAATTCATGTTCCCATTTTACCCTATTTTTCTCATTCTGCATACTGCTATTTTTCATACAATAATGAGGTCGCAAGCCACGACCTCATCACCTTCATTTAAACATAAATCAGTTCCTTGAGAATAATCTCTTCCGCAATCGCTCTGTGCTGATTAGCAGCTCTTACCCAGGCCATCTGATCTTTCTCTTTATCCAGCAATGGTTCTTTTTCTTCTAACTGCTTCAGAATTACCTCTTCCCGTTCTCTGGCTGCCTTGTCCACTTCCAGAAGATGCTCTCCAAGCGTATCCTGCAGAAGCATCACCTGATAGGTTGAATTTCGATGGTTCTTCAGATAATCTCTGCGTAAGAATCCATACTTGCCAAGCTGTTCCATCTGTTCACCTGACTTATAAGTAAGGTTCGGGATCAGCTATCCATTTACATTCGTGTACGTTAATTTCATTTTATTAGCACTCTCCATCTCTCATCATTTTTTGACCACAAATTTACGACATTTACGACAAATCTGACACTGCTTTACAATACCAGACAAAATGACTGATGTCACGGAAAGCCTGTAAAACAGGCACTTTCGGGATACACAAGACAGGACAAAAATCGACTTCCATGATCAAGCATTGAGTGCTAATTTCTTTTCTAAAAAATCTGTAAACAAATTACATCTCTATATCAAAACCTCTTCCTCCTCGATTAGATCACATGCAGGGGTAAACTGTCCGTCGTATGATTCTGTATATAAGCTTTGATCTCCTCCATAATCATATGCCATTCTTTCAGCATACGGATATACTCAAACTCCATACTTTGCCTGCTCTCATAATAACGATACCCGTTTTCACCTTTGCTGCTCGGTGAAAACAAGCCGATCGAATCATAATAATGGAGTGTCCGCTTATTGACTTCGTGAAGTTTTGCAAACTGGGCGGTTGTCATTTTAATCCTGTCCTGATCCACACTTCTTATTTTAATTTGCGCAAAATGGTAAACAAGAAAATCCATGCCCCTGCAATCGCAATATGTGTCAGCCCTGCAATCCCTGAGATTGCTGCATCTGCCCCATGGGAAACAGAAATGCCTGTCACCTGGATGATTCCCCGAACCAGCATGACCACAGTAAACAGAGGCAGGATGATATTATACACTGTCACAAAAGTATGGAACTGCTTCTTTTCCAACAGATCCGTACTTTTGGCGGCAAGCCCCAGAAATAAAAACAACACCGTCCCAAGTACTAACAAATGTACATGCAGATATCCAAGTGTGGTTTCCCCCGTAACTTCAAAATATTTTGTAAATTCCCGATAAAAAACACCGCCTGTCATTGCTGCAAGAAAATACCCAAATGCAAGATTCCATAATTTTTTCATTCGTTTGTTCTCCTTCTACTCGCTTTTTACTTTTCTTCTTTCATTCCAGTACTGAACTCCAAATAAAATCCCCGCCAGAAACAGCGCCGTCCCGAGTCCTGAGTAAAACACCGCAATAAACACATCCGGTGCCAGATGAGAGGCTCGAAGCCCGATTCCGAAGGTCATCATAAACGCCATAATCAAAAAGGACTTCTTATCAAAAAAATGCCAGAAAAACTGCATCTCCTCTTCATATTTTTGAATTCTGTCGGTATGTTTGATCACCAGTTTATAAAATACCAAAAACCAGAATGCCGCAAAAATCAGACCGGATAAAAAAAGATTCCAAATCGTCACATACCCCGCGTAGCTGATTACCCCGATCCGAAGGATATTAAATCCTGCGATCATCCAGACGATACTTGCCAGCATCAGTAACACTCTCTTTTTTACTTTCATACCATCGCTCCTTTCCTTGGACATTGCTAATTATAGGAATGTTTCCTGTTATTGTCAATCTGTTTTCAAAATATTTTTATTTCTGCCTTTTCTTTCTTCTTTCCAGGAATTATAATAAACACAGATTATTACAAAAAACAGGAGAGATTTACTATGAAAGCTTATGAACGACTTTTAAAATACGTAACTGTACGCACACCAAGCGATGAGACCAGCACAACCGTTCCTTCTTCTTCCTGCCAGTTCGATCTGGCACAGGATCTGATCCGGGAATTTATCAACATGGGACTTCCAAAAGCACGGACTGATGAAAAATGCTATGTCTACGCACAGATTCCCGCCACACCGGGGTACGAACACTGCCCGAAACTGGGATTTGTCGCACATCTGGACACCGTTTCTGATTTCTGTGACAAGAAAATTGTTCCGGTGGTAACAGAAAACTATGACGGACGCGATCTGCCTCTGGGAGGCGCTGACGGACGGGTACTTTCTGTTTCCATGTTCCCACATCTGAAGGATTTAAAGGGGCGTACCCTGATCACCAGCAATGGGGATACCATTCTCGGCGCAGATGACAAAGCCGGTGTGGCGGAGATCATGACCATGGCAGAACGGGTACTGACAGAACAAATCCCACACGGTCCGATTTCCATCGGATTTACTCCGGATGAAGAAGTCGGACGGGGCGCCGATCATTTTGATGTGGAAAAATTTGATGCAGATTTTGCCTATACCATGGATGGAGATACCGAAGGGGAGATTCAGTACGAGAACTTCAACGCGGCTGATGCCATCTTTGAAATTAAAGGAATCAACGTGCATCCTGGTTCTGCAAAAGATGTCATGGTCAATGCAGCCCTGGTAGCAATGGAGATCAACGCTGCCCTCCCTTGCGGAGAAACTCCTGCGGATACCGAAGACTATGAGGGATTCTATCATCTGGTGAGCATGTCCGGCGATGTAGCCTGTGCAAAACTGCATTACATTGTCCGAGATCACGATGCCGACAAATTTGCCTCACGTCTGGAGACGTTAAAAGAGATTTCCAAACAGATGAACCTGAAATGGGGATTCGGCACCGTCAAACTGACCATTGACGAACAATACCGCAATATGGCAGAAATTATTGAAGACGGGAACATGCACCTGATTGAAAATGCCAAAAAAGCCTGTGAAGCCGCAGATGTGACACCACTGATCCTGCCGATCCGCGGCGGTACTGACGGAGCCCGCTTAAGCTTTATGGGACTTCCATGCCCGAACCTGGGCACTGGCGGACATGGATACCACGGACCATTCGAACACATCACTGCCGAAGGAATGGACAAGGCTGTCGATGTGATGATCGAGCTGGTCAAACTGTATGCAGATATGAAAGCATAAGTATACTGTAATGAAAAGAGACATTCCCCTATCTCTCAGCAGATAGAGAAATGTCTCTTCTTCGATTATCTGTTACTTGTTTTCTTCCATTTCCCGGATTATCTGCTCAATCACAGACTTCTCTTCTTCCACCTCCTCTGCGATCACAGAAATGGATTTTCCTCTTGCAAGTTTCTTTTGGATCTGTTCTTTTAAATAATCTTCTCGTCCTTCTTCCCAGAATGTTTCCCGTTCTTGTCTCATATGTTTTTCCTGATCGTATTCATAAATACTCACTGATTTCGCCTCCGCTCGATTTTGTTTTAAAAATTCTGCCAGAATATTTTCCTCGATACATTCTTGAATCGCCCGTTCCACGGCTTCTTCCACGGGAATCTCTCTGGCATATTTTCTGACTCTTTCCGTATATTCGGAATAGTCTTTCAAAGATTTACACATACCTTTCAACTTCTCATTATGTCCCCGATTGATATTCAACATGACTGCAGTCAGTTCCAATGCGGGATGCTCTTCTTTCACACTGTAGGCATCAGATAATTTCAAGATACTTCGATCCGGCTGCTCTTTCTCTCCATTGTAGAAGATAATAAACTGAGGTGCCGGAAGTTCCACGCATTTTATTCCATACAGATTCTCGTCTTTCGTCATCCCGGAATACAGATCCGAAATATAGAATAAATACCGCAAGGGCAGGTTGGGACTGTAGGTGGACTGATGTTCATACAGCGATAAACGGGAATCGATTAGAAACGATATATCATTATGCATAGACATGTAAATGGCATTTTCCAAGGTGTTAATTTCCAAAAGTTCCGGATCTTCATACTGTCTTCCGCTGACTGCATTATACAATTCCAGCAATTCCTTCTTATTGCTGTAGAGCATGGCGAATATCTTCGACTTGTACAATCGGTTTACGGGTTGTGTCTGTGTGTTCTGGTTCATAGATCTGCCTCCTTAAATTGAATATGCAGGAGGTTTCGAATACAACACTGCTCTCAATCCCTCTCTGCTGTTTAAAATGGAATCCAAAGCATAGAGAGTTTCTGATGTGATATGAGAATCATAGATGCGGTATCTTCCCGCTTAGAAAAACCAGAAATAATATGCTTTTTTGTATTCTAACACAATTTTTTCAAAAAATCTTCTTTATATCCACTTTTTACAAAAATTTTATGTTCCACGACAATCAAAAAAGAGCCGTTGCTTTCGCGGCATTCATCACCGCCTTGCAACAGCCCTCTGATCTTACTGTCATGTTTCTGATTACAGTCTTTCTCCATTTTCATGCATGAACTTATATTCCGCAACAGAGCGGTCAAAGGTCTTAATATGATTGTAAAGCCACTCCACTACATTTTTATGGACTGCTTCTACAAATGCAGAAGATGGTCCTTCTTCCTCTTCCAGCATATTATAAAGGTCTTTGACAACCTGTCTTAATTTTTCATGCTCTTCTTTGTGTTTTGCCACTCCGGGATATGTAATCTCTTCCTGCAGTTTTTCTTCCTCTCCAAAGTGGAACTCTGTATAATCTGCAAGATAATCCAGTGTCTTTACTGCCACCAGTTTATCCTTGCTGGTTTCACAGCTGTCCAATAATTTGTTGATCTTGTCGATCAGTTCTTTGTGCTGAGAATCGATCATCTCATTTCCTGTTGCCAGACTTTCATCAAATTCTGCTCTCATCGTGCTACCTCCTACACTTCACCTTGTTTAAATTTTATGATCATTTCATTGGTTAAACTGTCTCTGGACGGCTCTACCGGAATCTCTTCTCTTTCAAACCATTCCGCCAGTGCCAGTTCCTCCTCATCCAGAGTTATCTTGGCATCTCCATCCAGATCACAGTAAAATCCCATCAAAAGGGTGTCACTAAACGCCCATGGCTGACTTTTATAATACCTGATATTCTTTACTTTTAACCCGACTTCTTCCATCACTTCCCGTGCAACGGTCTCCTCCACGGTCTCCCCGATTTCTGTAAACCCTGCGAGCAGAGCATATTTCTTATAACTCCTTCCCGCATACTTGGACATTAAGATCCGATTTCCATCTGTCACACCGATGATCACAGCCGGACAGATCTTCGGAAACTCCATATGGTTACAGTGTTCACAAAACAGCATCCTTTCTCTGGTATCATGACGCATTTTATGTCCGCACCTGCCACAATATCTGCGTGTCTGATACCATCGATGCAGCTGGTATCCTGTAATCCCCGCAAATGCCCGATACTGCGGATCTGCGGTCCGAAAGATCTCGGTATTCTCCATCGTAAATTCAGAATGTGGCTCTCTGTTCAGATGCCTGACCAGATAATATCCGGTGTCATCCACCGTAAACAAATACGTACATGTCTCATACAGATCTGCATTCAGTCTCTCCACATCCGCAAATGTTGGAAATACGATTTCTGTGGCTGTCCGCTTCATCAGTGCCGTATGCTCCTCATAGTACAGCACTACACTGTCCTTTTGCGGCAAAACCGGTCTGTACTCATTCCGAAAGCGATGCGGTGCAATGTCCTGTATCATTGTGTTCGCTCCTTATCTTTTCGTT
Source organism: uncultured Ruminococcus sp. (assembly GCA_900544395.1). GTDB lineage: Bacteria > Bacillota > Clostridia > Lachnospirales > Lachnospiraceae > Mediterraneibacter. Next base: position 18,707 of record UQVC01000027.1, read on the forward strand.
ATTTCTTCTCATTATACCACAGACCTGTCTGCTTGAACATCTGTTTCTTAATCTGAATGACTTCTTCGGATACTGTCTCTCCATTCTCCCGCTAAAAATAAAACGCTTCCCATAACCAGAAAAAAGTCTCCCAGGTTATAGGTAATCTTGCTCCATTTGGAACTGGGCATCTGAAATCCAATATAATCTACCACATATCCCCTCGTCCATCTGTCCCAGGTATTGCTCCAGGCCCCTGCCGTTCCCAGAGACAGGCCTGCCCGCTTCATGGCATTGCCGCTTTTCCCGGAAACAAAAAACTGACAGACCGTTAAAATTCCCGCCATAACCAGGGATGCCTTTTTTACAAAGTCCGGATGTTCTCCCAAAAAACTCATGCACATCCCCGGATTGTGAACTTTCCGCAGTGTAATCCGTCTGCTTCCGGCAAATGGCCGTTCTTCTCCCTGTGGCCATTCTTCCACTTTTTCCTTGACTGTCAGATCCAGCCCTGCCAGAAATGCCGATATTCCCATGTGCCATACTTTTTTCATCCATGCCCTCTATTCTTCTGTAAATTCTTTGATCTTCTCTGCCGCTTCTTCTGCTTTTTCTTTGGCTGCTTCGGTAATATCCTCTGTCTTCTCCATCACAGTATCTGCGGCTTTTTGTGTTGTCTCTACAATATGCTCTGCTGCCTGCCCTGCTTTTTCTTTTACAAAATCAACCGCCTGATCGGCTTTCTCTTTGATCACAGTCTCTGTCTCATCCCAGATATCCTGTGCTTTCTTCGCTCCGCAATACGGACAAAACGCCATCCCTTTTGCTACTTGTTTTCCACAGCATGCACAGGTTGACATTCCTTTGATCTCTTCGATCTGCGCCTGATGCTTCTCAATGCGCTCCATTCTTTCCTCAATCTTACTGCACAAAGTGCTCATCTGCTCATCCAGTTGTTCTCCTGCCTGAAAACGATGGTACAAAAAACGTCCCATTTCCAGAAAATCTTCTTCATTGCCTCTCTCCAGAGTTCGGATCTGACCTTTTAATCTTTGGATCTCGACCATCTCCCCCGCCTTGCTCGTAACAGTCTCTGTCGTTTCTCCTATCTTCTTTCCCAAATCTTCCCAAAATGTCTTCATGTGATATGCTCCCTTCTGTTTGTCCTAAAACATTCTGTCAATCCATCTGTTTTCTTCTATTATACCCCAAACGCTTCCAACTTCAACCGCATTTCTGAGAGTTTTTCAATTCTTCCGTTTCCTGGGATCGTAAGTCTGTCATATTCCTTCTTTTGGGGCGTATATTATAAAAAAATCATGGAGTATTTCTATGTCTGATACTGATTCTTGTCAAGAAAAAATCCTCTCGGAAAACTATCGGGATTTTATTGTCTCCGATGTTCGTATGCCCTTTCTCAAAGATCTGTTTCACGATAATTATTGCCTGCAGGATCCGGGATTTTTTTACCAGTGCGCCTATATTCCCGCTTCTGTGGTAGATCCCATTTCTCTGGAACGTTACTCCTATTTTTCTATTCCAAAATGCTATTCCCTGCTCAATATGCAGGCGCTCAATGATGCCGGGATTCTTCCGATTCAGAACCATTCCACACTGCAGTTAAGCGGCAAAGGCGTCATGATCGGATTTCTCGACACCGGGATCGACTATGAAAATCCTCTGTTTCGCAATCTGGACGGAACAACCCGGATCGCAGGCATCTGGGATCAGACACTTTCGGTCGGTACTCCTCCAGAATCTTTTTCCTATGGTACTCACTATACCCGCGAGATGATCAATGAAGCGCTGTCTTCTCCGGACCCGCATACGCTCGTCCCAACTTCCGATACCAACGGGCATGGAACATTTCTGGCAAGTATTGCTGCCGGCTCAGGTAATCCTTCCGAGCAATTTATCGGCGCCGCTCCGGAAGCGTCCATCGCTGTCGTCAAACTCAAACAGGCAAAACAATATTTGCGGGATTACTATTTTATCCCGAAATCTGCCCCGGCTTTTCAGGAAAACGATATCATGCTGGGCATGCGTTATCTGCATCTGCTGGCATTGTCCCAAAATCTTCCTCTTGTCTTTTGCATTGCTCTTGGCAGCAATCTCGGCGGACATTCCGGCGCTCTGCCGCTTGCTGTCACAGCCCGGCAATACACCTTGCTTTCCAACCGGGTCCCGGTCATCGGCGTGGGAAACGAAGCCGATCAACGCCATCACTTTTTCAGTGAGATCATGAATCCTTCGGATACCAAGACCGTAGAAATCCGGGTAGGCGAAGACACTTCCGGATTTATGATGGAACTTTGGACAGAACTTCCCAACATCCTTTCCATCAGTCTGACTTCTCCTTCCGGAGAAAGCACCTCCCGGATTCCCATCCGCGCAGGAACCAGCACTACCTTTCAATTTTTGTTTGAACAGACTACGGTAAATATTGACTATCGCCTGTTTGTAGAAAGTACCACTTCGGAGCTCATTCATTTTCGCTTTTCAGATGCCGCTCCCGGCATTTGGAAACTGGTCGTAGAACCTGTGCAGATCATCAACGGACAGTTCCATATCTGGCTTCCTGTACAGGAATTTTTAAGCGGAGATGTGTATTTTCTGGATTCAGATCCTTACTATACTCTTACTTCCCCTTCTGATTCCATCCTGCCGATTTCCGTTTCTTATTACAATTCTGCCAATGGGAGTATTGCCCTTAGTTCCGGAAGAGGCTTTACCCGGACAGAACAGATAAAACCGGATTTTGCCGCTCCCGGAGTTGCCGTCACCGGAGCCTTACCCGGCGGACGGTTTGAAAGCAGAACCGGCTCCAGCACAGCGGTTGGTATTACTGCCGGAGCTGCAGCCCTTCTCATCGAATGGCATCTGTATCAGAAACAGATTCCGTCCATTGATACCTCTCTCATCAAAAGCCTGCTGATGCTTGGTGCTGTCAAAAATCCGGATCTAATCTATCCAAATCGGGAATGGGGATACGGACAGCTGAACCTTTACAATACGTTTGAAGCAATGCGACAATTATAAGCGCAAAATGGGGACGCACTTTTCGTACGTCCCCTGAAAAACTACTCTCTTTTTTTCTCTTCGTAAATCGTAGTCACACGCTCTGATTCCGGTACGATCTGTTCCGGTGCCGGAGCAGTTCCCGGTGCAAATACAATCTTCAAAAAGATTGGCGTGATGATCGTAGTGATCACAACTACAATAATGATCGGTCCTAAAAATGCGGACCCAAGCAGTCCCAGCGCTGCTCCTTTGCTGGCTACGATCAGCGCTACCTCTCCACGAGAGATCATCCCGATTCCGATCCGCTTCGCCTGATAGTTCTGATAATGACACATTTTTGCGCCCAATCCACATCCGACCACTTTTGTCAATACTGCTACGATCGATAAAGCTACTGCAAATCCAACAATCGCCGCTGACATCTTTGGCAATTCGACCTTCAGACCGATACTTGCAAAAAATACCGGCGACAGCAGCAGATAAGACAATGTATCAAACTTTGTCTCCAGATACGTAGATCTCTGAACATTCGAAACGATCAAACCTGCAATAAATGCTCCCGTGATATCTGCAACTCCAAACACATCTTCCGCAATGTATGCCATCAACAGACAGAATACAAATGCGACAATGGTATGACGGTGCATCTCTTTATTCGCCGTATCCACCCAATTCTTATACATTTTATAGAAGATAAATCCGACGACTCCTGCAAAGACGAAAAATCCAACAATTTTCAGCATAACCACACTGATCTTGACACTTGGATCTGAAATACTGGTCACAATAGTCAATGCCACGATTCCCAGAATATCGTCAATGATTGCAGCCCCCAAAATCGCATTTCCGGAGCGGGTTTTTAATTTACCCAGTTCTTTGAGTGTCTCCACCGTAATACTGACAGAAGTTGCTGTCAGGATCACTCCGATAAAGATATTCTGCAGGAAAATACTTGCAGATGCATCGGATTCGATCATCCCCGGACGGTTAAAGAAATATGCCGTTGCAAATCCTCCCACCAGCGGTACCAGTACCCCGCAAAGCGCGATCACGAAGGATGCCTTTCCACTTGCTTTCAGCTCTTTGATGTCTGTCTCCATACCTGCGCAAAACATCAAAACGATGACTCCGATCTCTGCAACGGACTGAATAAACGAAGTCTCCGTCAAAATTCCGACTCCCGCCGGTCCCAGGATCAGCCCTGCCAGAAGCGCGCCAACGACCTGCGGCATCTGTACCCTTCGTGTCAAAAGCCCCAGTGCTTTTGTACACAATAAAATAATTGCTAAATCCAATAAATACTTGTAGTCCATAATGATGCCCCCTTTTTTTTGTCAAACATATATAAGGATACACCCTGTCTTCTATTTTTTCAATATATAATCTGTCATCTTAACACAATTTTCGCTCAAAATCGACAAAAGACAGGAACAGTCTGTCAAACTCTTCCTGTCTTTCGGCTCGATCTCTTATGGTAATCTTGGCACTTCCTGCCCGCGGAGACTGATCAACGGTCCTCCGGTACCTTCTATGTAAGCTCTTGTGATGGTCACTTCTCCAATATTTTCATCTTTTGGAATCTCATACATAATGTCCAGCATAAACTCTTCAATGATAGCCCGCAGAGCTCTTGCTCCGGTCTCTTTCTTCATGGCTTTCTCTGCGATTGCTTCCAGCGCGCCTTCATCAAACTCCAGTTTCACTTCATCCAGAGCCAAAAGCTTCTGATACTGCTTTAAGATGGCGTTCTTTGGCTCTTTTAAGATTTTTACATACATATCCTTATCCAGACCCTTCAAGGTAAAGATAATCGGAAGACGTCCAATAAATTCCGGGATCATCCCGAAATTCCGAAGATCTTCTACCGTAACCTTGGAAAGGATATCCTTATCGTGATCAAATGCATCCTTTAGTTCTGCATTAAATCCCATAGAAGTCTTGTGCATCAGCCGCTCTTTGATAATGCCCTCAAGATCAGGGAATGCACCTCCGCAGATAAATAGGATATTCTTCGTATTGACGGTAGTCAGCGGAACCATGGCATTTTTACTGTTGGCTCCCACCGGAACCTCCACCTCGCTTCCTTCCAGCAGCTTTAACAATCCCTGCTGTACAGATTCGCCGCTGACATCCCTCTGGCTGGAATTTCTCTTCTTGGCAATCTTATCGATCTCGTCAATAAAAATAATTCCCTGCTCTGCCTTCTCTACATCATTATCCGCTGCTGCTAAAAGCTTAGATACTACACTTTCAATATCATCGCCAATATATCCTGCTTCTGTCAGAGATGTGGCATCTGTGATCGCAAGCGGTACATCCAAAAGCTTTGCCAGTGTCTTAACCAGGTAGGTCTTTCCGCTTCCGGTTGGCCCGATCATCAGCATATTGGACTTCTCGATTTCAATATCATCTACAGAATCTGTGGCAACACGTTTATAATGGTTATAGACAGCTACCGCCATCGCCTTCTTTGCATACTCCTGCCCCACCACATATTCGTCCAGCTTGCCCTTGATCTTGTGCGGAGCCGGGATCTTCTTGATATCCAGCTTCTGGAATTCTTTTGGCTTTTCCTTTTTCTTTTTGATCTTCTGCGCCTTTGGCGGAGCCATATTTTCCAAATCCGACAAATTCAAAAACTGTACGCCCGGCATATTCATCAGTCTGCTGTAGTCAATGGAGCCATTGGTCATAGCATCAAAACTTTTCTGCATACAGTCCGGACATACTGTAATATGATTCGGCAGATCGATCATCTTCCCTGTCACACTCTCCGGCCGGTGACAGATAAAACAGACTTTCTCGTATTCCTCTTCATGGCTCTCTTTTTCAGGAGTATGGGACACTTCTTTTTTTTCTGTATCAGAAGACTCATTTTTCGCAGAATCTGCAGGAGTCTCTTTTTCTTCATCCACTATAATAAAATCATTATCTGACATGCTTTCTTCCTTCTTTCCCGTTCAACTTGCCCTTCTTTTCACAAGGGTATGTCCACATTATAATACAGAACCCTTTTTCTTACAAATTAACTTTTTCTAAACCGCACCGGTTTCCAGCATTTCCAGAAACTGAACTTCTGAAATGATCGGAATTCCCAGTTCTCTTGCCTTTTTATTCTTGGAAGAAGTGGACTGTACATCATTGTTGATGAGGTAATTTGTTTTTGAAGTCACACTTCCGGTCACCTTTCCGCCTCTGGATTCGATCAGTTCTTTGACTTCCCGCCTGTTTGCAAAATGCTCCACACTTCCTGTGATCACAAAATTCAGGTTTTCAAAGGTCTGTTCTGTCTCCAGACCTTCTTCTTTCTGAATCGTAACTTCTAAAAGCAGCCGCCTCAGAAGATCCCGGTGTGTCTCTTCCTGAAAATATTCCACAAAAGTTCTGGCGATCACCTCTCCAACTCCCTGAATATCCACCAGTTCTTCCACTGCTGCATCCATCATCCGCTGCGGATCATTGTCGAACGCCCTGCAGATCATTTTGGCATTGGAGAGTCCGATGTTGGAAATTCCAAGACTGTAGATCACCTTCGGCATGGTAGTATTTCTGGAGTTTTCCACACTGGCGATCAGTTTTGCATAGGATTTTTCACCAAATCCATCCATAGTCTTGATCTGCTCCTCATAGCGATCCAGATGATAAATATCGGTAAAATCTCGGATAAAGCCTTCTCCGATAAATTTCTCCAGCGTAGCCTCTGACAGACCTTCGATATTCATGGCATCCCTGCTGACAAATAACGCAAAGGATTTCAGATGCTTTGCCTGACACTGCGGGTTGGTACAATACAGCGTCTTCGTTTCATTTTCCATCTGGATCCTGGCAGCTCCTCCACAGACCGGGCAGATGTGAGGGATATCTCTGACTCCACTTCTGGTCAGATTTTCTGCAATCTGCGGAATGATCATATTGGCTTTATATACCTGGATCGTATCTCCCACACCCAGTTCCAGTTCCTCCATAATACTGATATTATGCACACTGGCACGACTGACCGTAGTGCCCTCCAGTTCCACAGGTTCAAAAATCGCCACCGGATTGATCAGCCCTGTTCTTGAGGGACTCCACTCAATCTCCAATAATGTGGTTTCCCGGATTTCGTCTGCCCATTTAAAGGCATAGGAATCCCGCGGGAATTTTGCCGTTGTCCCCAGCGACTGACCATATGCGATATCATCATAAACCAGTACCAGACCATCCGATGGGAAATCATTCTTTACAATCTGCTCGGAAAACCAGGAAACTTCTGCCTCAATGTTCTCCCGATTTGTCAGATGATGTTCCACCACAGCAAATCCCTGCCTGGACAGCCAGTCCAGCTGCTTCATTCTGGAATTTTCAAACTCCACTCCATCGGCTTTCACCAGTGTAAATGCAAAAAACTGCACATTTCTTCTGGCTGTGATCTCATTATTCAGCTGGCGTACCGAACCACTGCACAGATTCCGCGGGTTTTTATATCTTGCATCTACATCTTCAATCTGTTCATTGATCCGTTCAAAATCCCGATATCCGATCACCGCTTCCCCTCTTAAGATCAACTCTCCCTGATAAGGAATCTGCAGTGGGACATTCTGAAAAACCCGGGCATTATTCGTGATGACTTCTCCAATCTCACCATTTCCACGGGTAACTGCTTTTTCAAGTTTTCCGTTCTGATACGTCAAAACAATCGTCAGACCATCCATCTTCCAGGAGATCACTGCATTTTGGTCCCCCAGAAATGTCTTTAACTGCTCTACATCCTTTGTTTTATCCAAAGAGAGCATTGGTTTTTCATGCCGCTCTTTTGGCAGTTCACTGAGCACTTCATATCCCACATGAACCGTAGGACTGGAGGCAAGAGTTGTTCCCAGCTCCTGCTCCAGTCCTTCCAGTTCGTCATATAATCGATCATACTCATAGTTGCTCATGATCTCCGTATCTTCCTGCTCATAAGCGCGTCTGGCACGGTTCAAAAGCTCCACAAGTTCCTGCATTCTCTTCTTTTTTGCTTCCATCATTTCAAAAATTCCTTTCCCTGTTCTATTACCGTTTCATTCGAAGAATCTTTGATCTGATCATACAGCTCATTTAACTCTGCATCGGTCAGTTTTCTGTATTCTCCTTCTTTGAGACGCCCCAGGGAAATGTTCATGATCCGCACACGGATCAACTCTTTCACCTGATATCCAAGGGCTTCGCACATTCTGCGGATCTGTCGGTTCAGCCCCTGTGTCAAAATAATCGAAAAGGTATACTTTCCAATCTGTTTCACCTTACACGGACGGGTCACCGTATCCAGTATGGGAACGCCGGATGACATTTTTTCCAGAAATTCCCCTGTGATCGCTTTGTCCACAGTCACCTTATACTCTTTCTCATGCCGGTTCCCTGCACGCATCATCTTATTGATGATATCTCCATTATTAGTCATCAAAAGCAGCCCTTTGGAATCTTTGTCCAGACGTCCCACATACGTCACACGGATGGGATAATCTAGAAAACGCACGATACTATTTCTCTCTCTGCGTTCTTCTGTACAAACGATCCCTGCCGGCTTATTGACTGCCAGAACAACCATCTCATCCTGTTTGGAGACCATCTTTTTCCCGACTTTTACCACCTGCCCCGGAATGATCTTCATCCCGGTCTGCGCCCGCTTTCCATCTACGGTCACACGGCCGCTCTCGATCAGTCTGTCCGCCTCCCTTCGGGAGCAGACCCCGGCTTCACTTAAATACTTATTGAGCCGTACCTCCTCTTTACTCTTCTGATATTCCTCAAACATCCGATTATTCACTGCTTAATACCCCACTGATATTATTGTCCTGCAAAAACATATTCGCACTATACAAAAACAATGTGTCCGTAATCTCATAGGTATCCATAATATCCCCAATCGTTCCAGAATAATACCTTGGATCCACCATCACGATTTCTCGAAAATATGGTGTCAGAAACGGCACAAATGAATTTGCATACGAATCCTTGAGTATCAGAAGTCTTCTGTTGCTCTTTGATACCGTGCGGATATCCACCACAGAAAAATTCCCACCCAGATATACTGCATATTTGTCTCGCTCCTCCAATTTTGAAGAATCATATAACGAGGCTGTCTTTTTCTGTTCGTCCACATAATTTACAACCACATCATTATCTTCTGACTTTGGCACATAGATATCAATCTGCTCTTTTTCATTCAAATGACAGCCGCTTTTCGCTGCCAGAGAGCCATTAAATTCTGTCGTCACCGGATAGGACGCATATCCCCCTGCATCCTTTTCATCCAGTCCCATCACCTTTGCCGCTTCCTTGAATACATAGTAAGCGCCTTTTACTGTCCAGTGATGATCCGTCTTGTAATAAATCTTCTCTTCACTGTGCCTTGCAAGTGGCTTTACGGCATCGATCCACTGCACGCTGCTTCCCAGTTCCTTCTTCACCTGGGCAATATACTGATTCTGATCCGCCACAGTCGCGGTAAATGGCAGGCTGTCACTTAAAATATTTGCTGCATCCGGAACTAGGAGCATATTCACCGGAATCTCCGAATATTTCTGACTGAACGTTTCCATCGCCTTCAGATTCTCTTTTAATACCGTCTGATTCGGAACTGCGAGATCTTCCATTAACTGCCCGTTTTTCCCGATAAAAACACCATTTTCTTCTTTGCTTCCTGCCAGTCTGCTAAATCCCACTTTCAGATCTCTCCAGAAATTTCTTCCCATAAACTGATCTGCCTGATATTTCTCATACTGATCCATATAACTTCCGGAAGCAACTGCACTGACAGATAATTTCGGTTTCTGTGCCAGCCCCCGGTTCTCTTCCTCTGAAATCTTTTTGGACGGCAGGATCAGATTGATGATCCCGATTCCAAATACAACCAAAAGAAAACCGATTCCGATCACATATTCAACTTTTTTTCTTTTTCTAGTTTTTCTTCTTTCTGACATATGACCACCTAAAATCTAAAATATAAAAACGGATTGAATGACTGCGTCACCAGAAATGCCAGGGAAAGCGCAAACATTGCCAGATAGATCACACCTGTCACGATACATTTTCCGGCTCTGCCTGACGGCGCCCTTTGGATACGCCTCATCATGCGATATCCGACAGATGTAGAGCCGATCACTGCCATCAGATAAATCAGCCAATTTGAAAGCAGATAAAACCATCCCAGCTTGTCCATCAGCCCACTGGCACCAATGCCAAACATCACACCAATATATTTCAGCGCATATCCCAGTGATGGACTAAAGAACAGCACCCATCCGATGAGAACTAACACCATGGCATAAATATGCTTGACTGCATTCGGTAATTTTTCCACATATTGTCCCCATACAAATTTTTCCAGGACAAGAATGATTCCATAATACAGACCCCAGGCAAGGAAGTTCCATGCTGCGCCATGCCAAAATCCAGTGAGCATCCAGACAATCAACAGGTTGCAGATGGTTCTGGAATCCCCTTTTCTGTTTCCGCCCAGTGGAATGTATACATACTCCCGAAACCAGGTGCTCAAAGAAATATGCCACCGTCTCCAGAATTCTGTCACACTGGTTGACACGTAAGGATAATGAAAGTTCTCCAAAAACTCAAACCCGAACATCTTTCCAAGTCCGATCGCCATATCCGAATATCCGCCAAAATCAAAATAAATCTGAAATGCATAAGAGATACATCCAATCCATGCTGTCAGCACAGAATAACTGCCCAGATGCATGGCTGCAATCTGCTCAAATACAGCGCCTATGGTATTTGCAAGAATGACTTTTTTGGCAAGTCCCCGCATAAAAAACATCGCTCCCTGACCAAACTTTGTCAGATTCATGGTGCGGTGTTCCAACTGCTCTTCAATATCCACATATCGAACGATCGGCCCCGCGATCAGCTGTGGGAACATACTGATATACAATGCAAAATACAACAACTTTTTCTGTGGCTTCACCTCTCCTCGGTACACATCAATAATATAGGAGAGCGCCTGAAATGTATAAAAAGAAATTCCAATCGGAAGCGGAAGTTCCCGATATGGAATCTCAAATGGAAACACTGCATTGACTGATTCCATCAAAAATCCATAGTACTTGAAAAATCCCAAAATAAGCAGATTGAACACAACTGCAAAAATCAGGCTGTTTCTCTTTTTCTTCTGATCTTCTGATTTTTCTGCAATATCCAGACCACATACATAATTCAGGCAGATGGATAATATCATCAAAATGACATAGACCGGTTCTCCCCATGCATAAAAGAAAAGACTTGCGATCAGCATAACCAGGTTCTTGAACCGATATGGAACAAGAAAATAAACTGCCAGAACGACCGGCAGAAATACAAATAAAAATGTTATACTGCTAAACAGCATCTTTTGTTCCCCCTGTGTTTCTATAAACTTTTTGAAAAGACAGATTTATAAGTCTCTGCTTTGGGAGACACCGCATAAAATACAAATTTGCCTCTCACAGAGATCTGCGCTTCTTCCAAAAGCTGTGCCTGCTTCGGCGCATACCCCTCAAAATCATTTTTCCGATTCGCACAGCGCTGTTCTACAGCCGCTTTCACTTCCTCTGCCTGTTCATCCGATTTTGTCTTTACTAATAAAATTTCTTCTGCAGACATACTTGACTCTGCAGTGTAGAGAAGAACCCCCTCATAATCTGCACTGTTCAGCCCGTAATACCGCTTCAGTCCCTGTACTCCTGCTTTTTTCATCTCTGTGGTATCCAGGGATGCTTCTACCTGCTTTGCCACGGCCTCAAAACTTTTTGTACTTCCGCTCGTAAACATCAGCAAAACTGCTACATAAACAACGATGGCTGCTGTCAGTCCATATTTTATGATCTCAGTCCTGCCCAGACTTTTCATCTTCTCCATCATAAGGCTGCCACCTCCGCCATACGTTTTAACCAAATCGGATAGAACTCCGATTTAAAATGAATTCCGTCCTGTTCATAGTATCCCTCAGAGACCAGTCCGGTATTGTCCAGAAAGGCTAACTGATTTTCATCACACATCTTCTGCAATGCCGCATTAAATTCCGGAATCTTCTCAAATCTTGGATCTTCTGCCTGTTTTTCTGCACTTACCGGAAAAATCGAATTCACACAAATTGTCGTATCCGGCAGTTTTTTACGCAGCTTTTCCACCACAGACTTATACTGCTGAATAAACAGTTCGGAATCTCCATTGGTTGCCAGCACATCGTTCATTCCATAAGAAAGGAAGATCACCTGTGGATTGATCTCTGCCACAGTCTGAATCGGTCGATCCAATTCATCCAATTCGACCCCAATTTCTGCTACCACACTGGATGCATTCAAAAAATCATATTCTAAAAAACCTTCTGAAATCGAATCTCCCATCACAACCGCGCTGGAGAATACACTTTTATAGTTGATCTCACCTGTGGTTTCCTGCTGTTGTGCCTGCTCCAGGCGTTCTTTTTCCTCCAGCTTGCTGATCTTCTTCTCAATTTCTTTTACGTTTTCCTTTTCTGCCGCTTTGATGATCGAAATCCCCTCTTTGGTATCCACCTTTTCCGCTGAAAAATGGCTGACCCCTTTTGCAATCAGCGTCACTGCTGCAACGGCTGCGATCACCCCGGCTCCAATGATCCATATTTTCCTGTTTTGTCTTTTTTTCATCTGTATCTTCAGTCCCCTTATCACCTGTCACATCATACTATTTTATAATACGTTTTCCCCACTTAAAAGTCAACGTTGGTTCGAAAGGTTTTCCCTTCCGCTTCCATCTCTCCATGATAAATCTGCTCACTGATCTCCTGCATTTTCATATCAATCGCATGAAGCTGTTCTGCACAGTTTCCAAGCTCTTCTGAAACAGAGCCCGGAAATCCATCTGTCTTTTTCTTATAATATAATTTATGCTCAATACTGGCCCAGAAATCCATGGCTATGGTACGCATCTGCACTTCTACCTTCATTGGCTTTTTCTCATTCATAAAAAAGACCGGCACTTCCAGGATCAAATGAAGACTCCGGTATCCGTTCGGCTTTGGATTGCGAATATAATCTTTTCTCTCAACCAGCCGGATATCATCCTGTTCGCAGATTTTCTCTGCCAGCGTATAAATATCTTTTGGAAAACAACAGATCACACGGATTCCTGCAATATCATACAAATTTTCTTCAATATTTTGTATACTTGCCTCTATGTTTTTCCGTTTCATTTTCTCCAGGATGCTGATCGGCTTTTTGATCCTGCTTTCGATCGACAAGATTGGGTTCTGCTCTGAGTTCAGGGACAGTTCATGATCCAATACCTCAAATTTTGTCTTCACCTCCAGCAATGCGCACTGATACTGCATGATCAGCTTTTGAAATGGAGCTGCAGACTCCAATATTTTCTCTGGTTCCTTCAATTTTATCACTTCTTCAAATGTCATTTCTTCCATATTATCTCACCTTTAATTGTGTAAAATCCCCTGCCTGACTAGCTTGATTCCAGGCCTTTCTTTTAGACCATTTGGTCTATCCCAGAATACTATAGAATTTTTCTGTAATCAATATCTCCCTTCCCATTTTTTACAAATTTTTTATTTATTCAAAATGTTCACTCTTTTCCCTTCTATTTATGGTATGATAAATGAACCAGACATTGTATTTTTATTTAGGAGGTTTCCTTATGATCGCATTCAAACTGACGAATGTCAAAGCATGTATGTCACATCTCCTCTTAATGGAGACATTTGATCCGTTTCTTCTGATCGAGGGCGAGATTACGACATTCAATACTTTCAAAATAGACGGATTTATCCAGAAACATTTTTATACTTCCGAAGAGCTGGAACAGATGGGCTCACTTCCCGAATACGCATACTGGAAGCAGCTCCGTGAATACTGCTTTTCCCTCATCAAGGGGAAACGGACGCCTCTTGGTTTCCGTTTTGTATTCAGCCTGTCGCCGAAAAATATCGCCCGTCTCATTGAACAAAACGGACTGGGATTCCATGTCGAAGAGGTTCAGGGACTCTATTTGAATCTCCGATACGATTCCACCGGTCTTCAGTGCATCACAGGCACTTCTTTCAAATCTTTCTCCATGGACAAGTCTCTGGAACAGGCATGGGATACCATGGTACAAAAATTTTTCCAGAAAAAAGGAATCGATTTTGAAATTCTGTAATGTCTATGGAATCTAATCTGTCACAAACAAATACAGGAGAGACTGCCCCCCTCAAAGGATACCTCAGCCTCTCCCGTTTCTATTTCATTCCGTTATACCAGTTCTGCCTCTTCGTTTTTTCCAAGTCTTCGCAGCATGGTCTTTTTCACTGCCCGGAAAATATTCTCATATCCGGTGCATCTGCAAAGATGTCCAGACAATAATTTTCGGATCTCATCATCGGAAAACTCTCTTTTGGCTTCCAGAATCTCCACTGCACTCATAATAAATCCCGGTGTACAAAATCCGCACTGTACGGCTGCTTCATCTATAAATGCCTGCTGGATATCAGAAAGTTCTCCGTTTGGTCCTGCAAGTCCTTCCAACGTGAGTATCTCTTTTCCTTCTGCCCAGACAGCCAGATAAATACAGGAATTGAAACACTCTCCATCAATGATCACATTACATGCGCCGCATTCTCCGACCTCACAGCCTTTTTTTACACTTGTCAGACGGTAATCATCCCGAAGCATATCTGTAAGGGATGCCCGGATATCCACCATCTTTTCCACGTTCTTTCCATTAATCGTACAATGTACCAGTTTATACTGATTACTCATGGATCTCACCTCCTGCCAGACGGATTGCCTCTCTTAAGGTACGTTCTGCAAGCACCACTGCGATATGCTGACGGAATGCTTTGGAAGCCCGCCAGCTGTCACGCGGATTGATGTCCTCCAAAACCGCTTTGGCAAATTCTTTGACTGTCTCCTGACTGACTGCTTTTCCTTTCGCTTTTGCCTCTGCAGACGGAGCGCGCATGGGTACTGGACCGGCAACTCCATAGGCAATCCTTACATCTTCGATGATCTGTTTGTCTTCCGATAATTTTACATTCGCCGAACATCCTGTGGTCGCGATATCCATGGCATTTCGCATGGCATATTTAATATAATGTCCCTGATATCCTTCATATGCTTCCTTCGGAATGAGAATAGCAGTCTGGATCTCTGCCGGTTTTAAATCTACCACTCCTGCCTTGATGTAAAACTCATGGATCGGAATCCTGCGGACGCCTTCCGGTCCGGTAATCTCCACAACCGCATCCCATGCATGTAACGTCGAAGCGGAATCTGCCGATGTTACTCCGTTGCAGGTATTCCCTCCGATCGTACCAATATTTCGGATCTGCGGCCCTCCGACCATATCCACCGCTTCTCCCAGTACATTGATGTGTTTCTGAATGATCGGATCTTTCGTAATATGGGAAAAACTGGTCAGAGAACCGATACGGATTGTTCCGTCTTCTTCATAGCGGACTCCTCTCATTTCATCCAGTCCATAGATACTCACCAGCTCTTTCCCTGCTCGTTTTCCTTCTCGCATCTGTACCAGCACATCACTGCCTCCTGCAATGATCTGTGCCTGCGGATGCTCCTTTAGAAGGGAAATCGCATGCTGTACACTTTCCGCTTCATATAGCGCTTTTATATCATACATAACCGTAAACCTCCCATTTTCTAAAAAATACCTTCTTCTTCAAATCTACGGAACAGATTGTGAGGATTCACCGGGGCTT
>UQVC01000028.1 GCA_900544395.1 uncultured Ruminococcus sp.
TTCGAAATACAAAGGCGTACCGTTGCAGTACTAATGGCAAGTTTATCAGCAATTTCCTGGAATGTCATTCCATCGGCTTTATATAAAAGAATCCTGGCACGATCCACGACTTGTGCCTGAATGGTTCTCTTTTTTGATAATGATTTAAGGTAATTCCTGTCTTCATCTGACAGAGGAAGATATGTTTTTCTCATAGCGTTCATCCTTTCTTTGATAACACTATTTTACCATACATCATCTCAAAAATATATAGTAGAAATTTAATTTATTCTATACTAGACACCAGACCATAACTGGTATTCGATGCCAAGTCACCTGCACCATATGCTACCTTTTGATACCATTTCAAATATTTTGTTTCTGTTCCTTTCATTGCTATGTAACCTCCTTTTCCACAGTAACATTTTTACCCTCAAAGTAAAATGTTTATTTTGTATTTCCTTTCTTGATGTACTAATTTTAATGAATTTTTTCCTACATTGAAATGACAGATATGTTATAATAGGAAGAAAATAATTATCATATTCGTGAATTGTATGAGGAGGTATGCTATGAGCAAGCATGTGAGCTACATTGTGAGCAATATTATTGAACAAGAAAATTCAGAGAGTGAAATAAACTCATATCTTAGGATACTAGCTCCTATACAGTTTACTTTGGAATCATGCAGTGGCGCTTCTCAAACTGATTTTATAAATGTTCTTATGGTTTCTCCTCTTGGAAACAATTTTTATCATTTTCAGAATGATACTGAAATTATGCAGTTTAATGCAAGGGCACCGCACCTTCATGATTTCTATGAACTGTTAATTGTTTTGGACGGAGAAATTCATCAGCAAATTGAACAATCTGATTTTACCGTTCACTGCGGTAGTTGTTGTCTGATGAATAGAAATATTATTCATAAAGAAATGTTTCATTCGAATGCAAACATTCTTTGCATTGGAATATCAAAAGAGCTCGTTCGGCACTTGACAGAAGAGGAACAAAATTTATATTTTCCTAACTTTGAACAGCCAGGAACAAATCCTATACTTAATTTTTTAATTGACAATTTGGAAAATCCTAACACTAAAGAATACCTTGACTTTCTCCCTACAATCAGTAATCAAAACTGGCACCAAGTTCTGCACTCACTTACGGATAATATCCTACGTGCCATTATGTTTCCTAAATTAGGTTCCACCTATGTAATTAAAGGTATGCTTTTAGAATTATTTGGTTATCTTTCTGATGCTGAACATTTCCATTTCACACCTGTTCACGTGGAAGCTAATAATGATTTTCTGCTTTTTTCTCATATCAGCCATTTATTAGAAGATACAAATGGACGAATTACACGTTCTGAATTAGAACAAATTTTGCATTATAGTGGTAATTATATCAACAGTATCGTAAAAAAATATACCGATCTTTGCCTATTTGATTACGGACAGACTTTTTGTATGAAAAAAGCCGCCTATCTATTACGCAATACAGACGACTCCATTTTAGAAATTATGGAAAAATTACATTTTACAAATACTACACATTTTTATCAGTGTTTCAAAAAACAATATTACATGACACCACGAGAATATCGAATATCAAATATTTCCTCTAACTATATGCAGAATCATTCTCAAAAATAACGCGCCCCCCCTGAAATCCGGCGCAAAAAAGCGCTCCTCATTCACAGGAACGCTTTTCTTCTCTATTTTCTTTTTAGAATAACCGCATGATATCGTTGTACATTACAAATACCATCAGCGCCATCAATGCCGCAAATCCGATAAAATGCACCATTCCTTCTTTCTCTGGTGAGATCCGTTTCTTCCTCACAGCCTCGATCAGAAGAAATACCAGACGTCCGCCGTCCAGCGCCGGGATCGGAAGCAAGTTCAGCACCCCTAAGTTGGCTGAGATTAAAATTCCCAGATTCATCATACTTAAGATCACCGCTGACCATCCGGACGGCGCTGCTGCATCGTAAGTATCATTGACAACATCCACAATACCTACCGGACCGGAGAGCTGGTTTACACCGACCTGCCCGGTCAGAAGCATTTTCAGACACTCCAGGGTGTACTCTACCCAGTATTTTGCCGTGTATGCACCGTACTGGATGCTTTTGAAAAAGCCCGGCTTCTCCACATCTGCCGAATAAGTGAATCCCATTCTTTTTGTCGTTTCATCTTGAAACAGTCTCTTTTCCATCTGGATGGTCTGTTCTTTTCCATCCCGCTCAACGGTCAATTCTGCTGTATCTTCCTTGCCATGTGTCAGATTGTAAAGCTGAAACTCTTCATAAATATGAATGTTCTTTCCATTGATCTGCGTGATCACGTCTCCCTTTTTCAGCCCCTGTTCACTTCCCGAAGATCCGGGTTCCACTTCCTGTATCACCGGAACCGCATATCCCGCTGCTCCGACTAAAATTGCAGACATCAGAAGTGCCAGAATGAAATTAAACACCGGTCCTGCTGCAATGACCGAGATTCTGGCCCACACAGATTTGCTGTTAAAACTGCCTTCTGATTGATCATCTGCATCATCTTCTCCCATCATACAGGCGCCTCCAAGCGGAAGGAGCTTTAAACTGAACTTGGTTCCCTTAAACTCCCTGCCAAACAGAGTCGGCCCCATTCCCAATGAAAATTCATCTACACGGATCCCGTTTAACTTTGCCAGCGTAAAATGTCCCAGTTCATGGATGATGATGATCAAGCTGAACAGAAGGATTGCTAAAATAATACCCATATACTACCACCTGTTTTTGATATATTCATAAGTTTCCTGCTCTGTCTGAAGAATTTCTTCTACAGTTGGATCCAAAATCACCTGATGTTCCTCCATACAGCGTGAAATAATCTCCGGAATCTGCAGATATCCGATCTTGCGATCCAGAAACATAGAAACTGCGCGTTCATTTGCCGCATTGAACACGGTCGGAAGAGATCCTCCGATCCACCCTGCCTCATACGCCAGCTTCAGACCATAAAACGTCTCCATATCCGGACGTTCAAACGTGATCTGGGAAAGTGTCCCAAAATCCAGCCGATCTCCCGGAAGATATCTTCTTTCCGGATAATACAATGCGTACTGGATCGGTAGTTTCATATCCGGTGTTCCAAGCTGTGCGATCACTGCCCCGTCCACATACTCTACCATGGAGTGAATGATACTCTGCGGCTGTACGACAACCTGGATCTGATCCACAGATACATCAAACAGCCACTTTGCTTCGATCACTTCCAATCCTTTGTTGACCATCGTGGAAGAGTCGATTGTGATCTTGCGTCCCATCTCCCAATTGGGATGCTTCAGGGCATCTTCTACCTGGATATGAAGAAGCTCTTCCCTCTTTTTCCCTCGAAATGGTCCGCCGGACGCCGTGAGCAAAATTTTTGACACTGCCTGATGCTGTCCTCCTTGCAAAGACTGGAAAATCGCACTGTGTTCACTGTCCACTGGAAGAATGGATACTCCATACTCTTTTGCCAGAGGCATAATAATATGCCCGGCCGTCACCAGTGTCTCTTTATTCGCTAGCGCAATGTTCTTTCCTGCCCGGATTCCTTCAATCGTTGGAAGGATCCCGATCATTCCCACAATGGCGGTAACCAGAATCTCAGCCTCTTTCTGAACAGCCACCTCTTTGAGTCCATCCATGCCGGATACGACTTTCACATCCAGATCTTTGAGATTCTCCCGAAGCTCTTTTGCTTTGGATTCGTCCCACACGGCTGCCAGAACCGGATGAAATTCTCGAATCTGTTCTTCTAAAAGCCGGATGTTGCTTCCAGCTGCCAATGCTGTCACCTGAATGTCCTGATTCTCCCGCACTACTTCCAGCGTCTGCGTTCCAATCGAGCCCGTCGAACCAAGGATTGCTATTTTCTTCATACCTGTTCTCCTTTTTTCTTACAGAAGCACGGAAAGGTAATAAATAATCGGGGCTGTAAAGATAATACTGTCAAATCGATCCAGTATGCCACCGTGTCCCGGTATCAGCTTTCCGTAATCTTTGATATCATGATTTCTCTTAATTGCAGATGCAGCCAGATCTCCGATCTGAGAGATCGCGCCGCCGCATGCTCCGATCACAGCAAAGCTGACCGCACTGACTCCTGCATCTCCCCAGTGATTGATAGCAAGTGCATACAATACAGCGATCAACGCTGCCCCCACGATTCCGCCGATTCCGCCTTCCACGGATTTCTTCGGACTCAGCTTTGGCGCCATCTTATGTTTTCCAATCAGCATCCCCACACAGTATGCACAGGTGTCACACCCCCAGGCACAGATAAATACCAGCCATACCTGGAAGACTCCGCCCGGAAGGATCCTGGTCTGATAAATGTAAGACAGCATCACTGCCACATAAAATACACCGAAAAATGCTGCAAGTATCTGTTCTGTCCGATACTTGGGATATGCAAAGACCAACACTGCCATCAGGCAGATCACAAATGCCATAAACAACAGCATAAACCAGTCTGTCGTATCCGGCAGAAACGGCTTTGCATACAACAGTCCGTAATACCCTGCCGCAAATAGAAATCCACAGATTCCCACTGCTTTGTTCTGAATCTCAAACACTCTGTACAACTCATACAATCCGATCATACTGATCAGGAACAAAGTTGCAAACAGTACATTTCCTCCTGTGATCACTGTGATCAGAGCGATCACCACCAGGAGAATCCCACTTAAAAGACGTGTCTTAAACATCTTCTTCCTCCTTCACACCGCCGTATCTTCTGTCTCTTTTATTATACTGCGCAATTGCCTTTTCTAATTCCTCTTTTGTAAAATCCGGCCACGGAATCTCTGTAAAATAAAATTCTGTATACGCCAGCTGCCACAATAAATAATTGGAAAGCCTCAGTTCTCCGCTGGTACGGATCAAAAGATCCGGATCCGGAATCCCCCGAGTGTCCAGATAGGACTCAAAAGTCGCCTCATCGATTTTCTCAGGCGTCACCTTTCCATCTACACAGTCTTTTGCAAGACGGCGCATGGCACGGATCATCTCATCTCTGCTTCCATAATTCAATGCAATCTGAAAGTTGAGTCCCCCATTATCCTTTGTGGCCTCTTCCAACTCTAAAATCCTACTCCTGATATCCTCATCCAATGCATCAAGATCTCCCAAAACCCGCACTTTCATATCGTTTTGGGCAGCAGTCTTCAAACAAGTCTTCATATAATTGCGCAGCAATTTCATCAATGCGCTGACTTCGCTTTCCGGCCGATTCCAGTTCTCTGTAGAAAATGCATAGACTGTCAGATACTTGATCCCCATTCTCCATGCTTCCTCACAGATCCGCTCTACATTCTTGCTGCCCTGTGCATGCCCGTAATTTCTCGGCATTCCCTTGGCTTTTGCCCATCTCCCGTTTCCGTCCAGGATGATCGCAACATGCTGCGGTACGTTCATTGTATTTCCTCCTTTTTGCAGAACTTTCCACTCATAAGATGGAAAAGAGGGGCTTCTTCACATCTGCCCCTCCTGCTGTTTCGTAATATTGACCCTTCACACGGGCTGCATCCTAAACCGTCAGCACTTCTTTGGATTTTGCTTCCACCGCTTTATCGACTTCTGCAATGTATTTGTCTGTCAGTTTCTGAAGTGAATCTTCCAGGTCTTTGATCCCATCTTCTGAAATCTCGGTTCCTTTCAGTTTTTTGAATGCATCGTTTCCATCACGACGGATATTGCGGATTGCAACTTTTGCTGCCTCTCCTTTTTTCTTCACATCTTTTACCAGTTCTTTTCTTCGCTCTTCTGTCAGTTCCGGGAACAACAGACGTACCACAGTTCCATCGTTCGTCGGATTGATTCCGATATCAGACATCAGGATTGCTTTTTCAATCTCTTTTAACATGCTCTTTTCCCATGGCTGGATCTGGATCATACGCGCTTCCGGTACAGATACATTGGCTGCCTGCTGGATCGGAGTCGGCACTCCATAGTAATCCACTGTCAGTTTATCCAATACGTGTGGGTTGGCACGTCCTGCGCGGATGGCTGCAAGCTCACTTCCCAGATTATTGATTGTTTTTGTCATCTTGTCATCATATACTTTTAATTTCTCATCCATGTTTTTGTCCTCCTTATACTGTCACTTTTGTTCCGGTAAATGTACCGCTCATTGTTTCTACAATGCTGTTTTCTTCATTTAATCCAAATACCAGCATCGGCATCTTATTCTCAAGGCAGAGAATGGATGCGGTCAGATCGACTGCTGCCAGCTTCTGATCAATGACCTCCTGAATGGAAATCTCATCATATTTTTTCGCCTCCGGGTTTACCTTCGGATCGCTGTCATAGATTCCGTCGATGGCTTTCGCAAGAAGCATGGCATCTGCCTCGATCTCAATGGCGCGCAGAACGGCTCCTGTATCGGTTGAAAAATACGGATGTCCGGTTCCTCCTGCAAAAAAGATCACTTTTCCTTCTTCCAACGCTTCCACTGCTGCATCCTTGGAAAACAACGATGTAAATGCTCCGCATACAAATGGAGTAAACACTTCTGTCTTCATCCCTACATGGCGGAAAATGTCAGACACGTAAATACAGTTCATCACCGTTGCAAGCATTCCGATCTGATCTGCTTTTGTACGATCAATGGTCTCACTGGTACGTCCTCTCCAGAAATTACCTCCGCCTGTCACGATGGCAACCTGGATTCCCTGATCTACCAGCTGCTTCACCTGATTCGCCACTCCAATACAGGTAGCCTCATCAAATCCTGTCTTTTTATCTCCGGCAAGTGCCTCGCCGCTCAGTTTTAACAATACTCTTTTCATCTGTCTGGCTCCTTCAAAACTCTTTGGTATCCGGCCTGTTTCACCGCATACGCATATTCTAACATGAAGTATATCATAAGTTATTTCATTTGTCATGCCCTATAGTATCTGCTTTCAAAATTCTCTTGAGCAGACTGTCATAAATGGGTTCGGAGCGCATCAGTGTGGCAACAATATAGGCTGTCACGGATACCACAGATAATGACAACATCTGGCTGATGCTTCCGGTCATCTCAAACAGCAGGATGATCCCGGTCAGCGGTGCTCTGACTATCGCCGTAAAAAATCCTGTCATCCCAAGCAGAACAAAATTGTTGATATACACCGGATCCAAGCCAAACCACTGTACTCCTGTCATTGCAAATACTGCCCCGATGAGCGCGCCCAGGATCAAAAGCGGAAAGAAAATCCCGCCCGGCGCCCCGGAACCAAAACTGACTGCAGAAAACAAAAATTTAACGATCAGTGTAACGACAACCATTCCCAATAACATCTTTCCCTCAGTTAAACTGACGATCAAATTATTTCCGCTTCCCAGAACTGACGGCATCACAAGCCCCAGCACTCCTGCTGTCAGAAACGCGATCAACAGTCTCCCTGTTTCTTTGAAAAACGGGATTTTCCGATACAATTCCTGCGCTTTTAGCATTCCCCAGTTGTAAAACACTCCTCCTGCTCCGACTAAAATCCCAAGTAAGATCAACAGCCAATAATAATTCTGCGGCAGATACTCCGTAATCTGAAACCGGAATACCGGATCCAGCCCGAGGATATGGGAGGCAATGTAATCCGAGGTCACAGAAGCCGTCATAACCGGCAACAGAATTGGAATGGAAAATTCCTTGTGGATCTCTTCCACCGCAAACATCATCCCGGCCAGCGGTGCATGGAACGCTCCGGAAAGACCTGCGCTGGCCCCGCACGTCATTAAAAATTTCTCCTCCCGTCTGCTTCTGCCCAGTACTCTGGAGATTCCCTGCCCCGCCATAGCGCCAAGCTGGATAGACGGGCCTTCTCTTCCAAGAGAGAGGCCTCCCAGCATACACAAAAATCCTCCCAGGAATTTTGCCGGCAGTACTCGTTTCCAGTTCTGGGAAAGTCTTCCTGCCACTTCACCTTCTACCTGCGGGATCCCGCTCCCTGATATCATAGGCTCCCATTTTACAAGTTTTCCTACGATCCACGCAAGACCTGCCAGAATCAAAAACCATCCGACACACCGGATGGGATTTCCTTTTATATAGGAAAGAATCTGCGTCATCCATTCTCCCGCAAAGGTCAGTGCCACCCGATAGAGCAGTACCACGAGACCTCCCACAAGTCCTACCAGAACCCCTTCTGCGATCAACATAACGGGAATCATCCTCGCACGTTTCCACACATCACTCTGTTTCATCATGTCCCTTCTCTCATTTCTTTTTCTCATTCACACTTTTTATTCTAACATGTTTTCCTTGTTTTCCAAAATAAAATTGCAAATTCCTTCAGAAATCATTGACATTCTTCCCCTTTTGTTTTATGATATTTTTAGTTTCGCACTTTAAACAACTAAAATTTTACAGTATGAAGTTAACCAGTGCAAGAAGATCTTTTTCTGTACTGGCCGGAGGATGAAGATTATGATTATCGTATTAAAGCCAAATACCTCTGACAGAGACATTGCCAGAGTAGAACATCAGATCAAACGGAATGGTCTGGATACCCATGTAGTCCGCGGACAAGAGATGACGATCATCGGATGCATCGGGGATACAACCCGCCTAGATGCACGTCTTTTCGAAGTGGATTCTTCCGTCGATAAAGTCATGCATGTACAGGAGCCGTACAAGCTCTCCAACCGTGCATTCCATCCGGAAGATTCGATCATCGATGTGTCCGGTGTCAAAGTGGGCGGAGACCATCTGGCCCTGATCGCAGGTCCATGTTCCGTAGAGTCTTACGAACAGGTCTTAGGAATCGCAAAATCGGTCAAAGCTGCTGGAGCCAATCTGCTGCGCGGCGGCGCTTTCAAACCGAGAACAAGCCCGTATTCGTTCCAGGGACTGGGGTTGGAAGGACTGGAGATCCTCTGCGCTGTCAGAGAAGAGACCGGACTTCCGATCGTAACAGAACTGATGTCCCCGGATCATCTGGATCTCTTCAATGAAAAGGTAGATCTGATTCAGATCGGAGCCCGCAATATGCAGAATTTTGACCTGCTCAAACAGCTGGGACAGCTGGATCGCCCGATTCTTTTGAAACGAGGCTTAAATGCTACCTATGAGGAATGGATCATGTCTGCAGAATACATTATGGCAGCCGGAAATGAAAACGTGATTCTCTGTGAACGCGGAATCCGTACTTTTGAATCCTACACCCGCAATACGCTGGATCTGCAGAGTATTCCTGTGCTGAACAAAAAAACACATCTCCCTGTCATCATCGATCCGAGTCATGCCGGAGGAAAATGGTGGCTGGTAGAGCCGATGGCAAAAGCGTCCGTTGCAGCCGGAGCTGACGGACTCATGATCGAAGTTCACAACGATCCGGAATGTGCGCTCTGTGACGGAGCCCAGTCTCTGAAACCCGAAAAATATACCGCTCTTCTGACTCAGATCCGTCAGATCGCTCAGGTCGTTGGAAAACAAATATAACAATCCAAAACAGGAGGAATTCCTTTGAAACTGACAGTAAACTTAGGGGCTGACAGCTACCCCATTTATATTGAAAATGATATTTTGAAGCAGGCAGGTTCTTATCTTTCCTCCTGCTTTTCTGGAAAAAAAATCCTGATTGTCTCTGATGACAATGTATTTTCGCTCTATGGGGAGACTTTAAAATCCTCTCTCGGCAATTATGAAGTACATGAACTGGTTCTTCCACACGGAGAGCCGACCAAAGCATTTGAAACCCTTCCGATACTCTATGATGCACTGTTGGCGCACAAACTTTCCCGCAGTGATCTGCTGATCGCCCTTGGCGGTGGAGTAATTGGAGATTTGGCAGGATTTGCAGCATCCAGTTATCTGCGTGGTATTCCGTTTGTGCAGATCCCAACCTCACTTTTGGCGCAGGTTGATTCTTCTGTGGGCGGCAAAGTTGCAGTCGATCTCCCCCAGGGAAAAAATCTGGTTGGCGCTTTTTATCATCCCAAGCTGGTACTCATTGATCCGCAGGTACTTCGCACTCTGCCGCCCCATTTTATTATGGATGGAATGGGAGAGGTCATCAAATACGGCTGTATCAAAGATGCTGCTCTGTTTCACACCTTAAAAGAATATGGATCTTTTGAAGCCCTTGCTGATATTTTACCGGAAATTATTTTCCGCTGTGTGGATATCAAGCGTCAGGTGGTAGAAGCAGATCAGTTTGACACCGGAGAACGTATGCTTTTGAATTTCGGCCATACTCTCGCCCATACGATCGAGCAGTACTTCCACTATGAGCGGGAAAGCCATGGAGAGGCTGTCGGGATCGGCATGTATCAGATTACAAAACTCTCGGAGGAAAAGGGCTTATGCCCTCCCGGCACTGCAAAAGAGATCCAGACGCTTTTACATAAATATGGACTGCCGGATGCCTGCCATTTGCCGATGTCCGCTTTAACAGATGCTATCTCTCTGGACAAAAAAAATCTGAACAATCATCTGAATCTGGTGCTCCTTCATCAGATCGGAGACAGTTACGTCTATCCTGCAGATCTTACCTTTTTTGACCATGCAGATGAAATTTAAAACAGGAGGAATTCGTTTATGAAACCGATTACCGGACACACCGGACTGACCGGACTTCTTGGCAGTCCCGTTGCACACAGTATCTCTCCAATGATGCACAATGCCTCTTTTGAACATCTTGGGCTTGACTATGTCTACCTTGCATTTGATGTGGGAACCGACAAACTCCCTGCTGCCGTAGAAGGACTGCGGGCCATGAATGTACGTGGATTTAATCTGACCATGCCTGATAAAAACAAAATGTGCGAGCTCTGTGACCGGCTTTCTCCGGCTGCTGAAATCTCCGGTGCAGTGAACACCGTTGTTAACGACCATGGAATTTTAACCGGACACACCACAGACGGAACCGGATATCTTCTGGCTGCTAAAGATGCCGGCTATGACCTGACAGGCCAAAAAATGACGCTGCTGGGCGCCGGCGGTGCAGCCACTTCCATTCTCGTTCAGGCTGCTTTGGATGGTCTTTCTGAAATTTCCGTATTCAGTATCCACGACCAGTTTTATGAGCGTGCAGAGCACATTGTGCAGACTTTAAACGAGCGTACCAATTGCAGAGTGCGTCTGTTTGATTTTGATGATCCATCCATTTTGAAACGTGAGATCGCAGACAGCTATATCCTGACCAATGGAACGTCTGTCGGAATGGCTCCCAATACAGAGGCTTCCATCATTACCGATCCTTCGTTCTTCCGCAAAGACCTGATCGTTTCAGATGTGATCTACAATCCAAAAGAAACCCGACTGCTGCGCCTTGCAAAAGATGCCGGCTGCGCTACCTTTAACGGACTTTACATGCTCCTTTACCAGGGTGCAGAAGCATTCAAACTGTGGACTGGTCAGGAGATGCCAATAGAAAAGATCAAAGAGCTTTATTTTGTCTAATATGACAGCTTTTTGAAAGCCCCATTCACCAGAAAAGAGGTATTCATGAACAACACCGCCGGATTTCGAGAAATCCTAAAAAAATTATATGCACTGCTGGATCGAAAACAAAAAAGAAATTTTATCCTAATCCTTCTGATCATGATTGTTTCTTCTGCATTGACCCAGTTTACACCAAAAGCGATCGGCTGGCTAACCGATGATATTCTGGCACAGAGCACGATCCGATTTCTTCAGGTCATTCCTGCGCTGATTTTGATCCTTATTGTCACAATTGTCAATGAACTGATCAAAATCTTCCGCAGGCTTCTGGTGGAGGATACAGCTACAAAAACAGAAAAAAAGGCCAGAAATCTTGCAATCACAGCACTTTTGAAGGCTCCGCTGTCTGGAAGGAACCATCAATCTGGAAAAACTGCTTTTTATGGATTTCGCACCTGCGATTTTCAACAGCATTGCCGCGATTATTGTGATCTTTCTGACGCTTCCCGTCGCACTGGCTCTTCCGATGCTTCTTGTCATTCCTATCGGGATTGGAATTGTCATGCGGCAGATCAGCACACAAAAAGGCATCCGTATTGAACTGCTGCACACCAAAGCCTCTATGGATGGGACCGTTGTAGAATTATTAAATGGGATTGAAACGATCCGTGTCACAGACAGTGTAGAGACGGAACAGACGCGATTTGACACAAAATCAGAGTTTCTGAGAAGCAAAGAGATGAAACACCACATACAGATGGCGAAATATGACAGCCTGAAATTTATCAATGAAGCCTTTTTCACGGTACTGATGATCGGGATTTCCGCCTATCTTGCAACCATTGATGTGATCAGCGTTGGTTCTGTACTGACTTCTTATCTTTGCTTTTCCCAGCTGATCCGTCCTCTGGAAGAACTACATCGAATCCTGGATGAATTGTCCGAAAGTGTGATCCTTGCAAATGACTTTTTTAAGATGACCGAGATTCCAAATGATTTTTCTTATCAGAATGAGCTCGCACAACCATCATTCGTCTCTGCATCGGAAGCGATTGTGACACTTCGTCATCTGACCTTTGCCTATCAGGAAGACAGTCCCATTCTTCAGAACTTTAACCTTACAATTCCAAAAGGAACGTTTCTTGGAATTGCCGGACCAAGTGGCTGCGGAAAATCCTCGTTGATTAAAGCAATCTGCAAACTGGAGCCTTATCAGGGGGAACTTCTGTTGGACGGCAAAGATATGAAGAATCTTTCCAGAAAAGAACTTTCTGAGATGATTGCCCTTGTTCCGCAAAGTCCATTTCTGATCGCGGGAACCATTTATGAAAATATCTGTTATGGATTGACACGTACCCCGGATTCCCGGGAGATTGCCGATGCAATTGAAAAGTCCTGCTTATCTGATTTTATCGACTCTCTTCCTGACGGACTCCATACGCAGCTTTCCGAAGGCGGAAATAACCTTTCCGGAGGTCAAAAACAAAGAATCGCCATTGCCAGGATCTTTTTAAGAAAACCAAAACTTTTGATCCTGGATGAAGCGACCTCTGCACTGGATAACACTTCCGAACGCTTTATCCAGCAAGCCATCGAAACCTTAAAAGCAGAACAGGATATGACGATCATTTCCATCGCCCACAGACTTACTACCCTGAAAAACTGCGATACGATCATTGTCATGGATCATGGCAGGATTGCACAGACCGGTACTTATGACACACTGATAAAGACGCCCGGAATCTTTTGCGATATGTACCACGGAAAATTAAAATAATACCAGAAAGGCCAAACGCAATGTGAATGTCGCTTTGGCCTTTTGTATCTTAGATCACTTCCCAGGGATTTTCTTCTCCCCGTTCATTCAGACAGCAGCTCAAAAGAGAATGTTTCACCATATCGCTGACTGCCTGATCTGTATAGAATGCCATATGTGGTGTTACGACCACATTTGGAAATCCTCTCAAAATAAACAGGTCATGCTTACTCAGACTTTCTGCTTTCAAATCTTTGTAATAAAGTCCAAATTCATCCTCGATCACATCCAGCCCTGCTGCCCCGACTTTTCCACACTCCAGACCTCTGATCAGAGCTTTGGTATCGATCAGAGCTCCTCTTGCCGTGTTGATCAATACCACACCATCCCGCATCTGTGCGATCGCGTTCTCATTGATCAAATGGAAGTTGTCTTCAAACAACGGCATGTGCAGGGTGATCAAATCACAGCGCTGATAAATCTCTTCGACAGTTTTCACATACTTCGCATATTTTTTCACATTTTCTGACTGATACACATCATATGCGTAAATTTTACAGCCAAATCCACTCAAATCCCGGATCACTGCCTGTCCAATCTTCCCGGTTCCGATCACTCCTACCGTAAAATTATGCAGTTCTCCTCCCTGGATTCCCGGCAGGGAAAAATCATTGATCTCTGCCCGATGCAGGATCCGCTTCATTTTTCGTATGGACATCAGGATCAAAAGCATCGTATAATCTGCCACACACTCCGGAGAATAGGTCACATTGCTTACCTTCATCCCACATGCCCTGGCAGCTGCCAGATCAATATGGTCGTATCCGATCGTTCTGGTTGAGATCATTTTCACCCCTAAATCCCAAAATCTTTTTATCAGTTCTGCGTCCATCTTGCTTGTCAAAATACTGATATAATCATATCCTTCTGCCAGATGTGCATTTTCCATGGATGGTCCCTGATGGCAAATTCCCAGTTCTATTCCATACTCTTTTGAAAACTTCTGGAAATACACATCTTCATCAAATGTTCTG
Organism: uncultured Ruminococcus sp.; assembly: GCA_900544395.1. GTDB lineage: Bacteria > Bacillota > Clostridia > Lachnospirales > Lachnospiraceae > Mediterraneibacter. The sequence continues at coordinate 14,163 of UQVC01000028.1, forward strand.
TAACTGTATACAAATACTTTCATAACTGCCTTCCTCCTAAATAAGTCCATAATGCCGAAGAGCCTGTGCGATTCCGTCCTGTTCGACTTCTGCTGTCACATATTCTGTATAAGGTTCCAGCCCCTTGGAATGTTCACCCATTGCAATGGTATGCTTTGCATATTGAAACATGGACAGATCATTCATACTGTCTCCAAATACATATGCCTGATCCAGTTCCATTCCGAATTTCTTTAAGATTCTGTCACAGGCTGTCCCTTTGCTGTATCCCTTTGGAACAACCTCATAGGTGCTGCCGCCCCGGTCAATGGCTTCCATATCCTCTGCAATAAATGCAAAGAACTCCTGCAAATTGCTTTTTTCATCCGCATAGATAAAGACCTTATCATAAACAAATGCATCCTGTTCCAGATAACATTCCATTCCCAATCCATAAGACTGAAAATATCTTCTGGAAGTCTCCAGACGCTCAAATCTGGAAGGCCTCTCTGGAATATAGACATCTTCCGTTCCCTCTGCAATGGCATCCAGATTGCATTCTGCAATTTTATTTAAAATTTCTCTTCCCCGCTTTTGCTCGATCGTTCTTGAAAACAGCACTTCATCATGGTATGTCAGATATGTTCCGCATCCGCATAAATATCCGTCAAACAGTGATTGCTTCAGCTCTGCCGGAATCGAGCACATTGTTCTGCCTGTATTGATAAACAGCAGATGTCCTTTTTTCTTCGCTGCCTTAAGCGCCTCAATCGCACTTGCCGGGATTTCTTTTGTCTTTTCGCTTAATATCGTTCCATCAATATCAAAAAATAATGCTGCTTTTTTCATATGTCACCTCTGATTTTTTCATTCATTTTCCGCATTAACTATATCACTCTTTTTCAAAAAATTCTACCTTCCTGAACTGTGCATATTCTTTTACATATTTTTCCGTATCCCGGAATATAGTAGAAAAAATAGATATTCGGAGTCCTTACCATGAATTTTACCAGAAAAGACAAACAAATCCTGCTCCGCTGTTTTCGCCGTCTCTGTCTCTTGATGCTGGCTTTTTTGATTGGATCCCTTGCAGGACGGACAGAACAAATGCTTCGCACCCGCGCTGTATCCGCCCCGGTTCTGTCCGCTTCTGAAAACTGGGGTCTCAGCTTTCAGGAAGAAGGGCAACTTCCTGTCACCAACGCCTCTATACAAGAATTAAAAGCATATGATGCCTATTTTGCGCAAGACACCACAGAAAAACGATTATATCTTACCTTTGACTGCGGATATGAAAACGGTGCAACCCCTGCAATCCTGGATGCTCTGAAAAAACATCAGGCACCTGCCACGTTTTTTGTCGTAGGAAACTTTGTCCGGGACAATCCGGATCTGATTCTTCGCATGACGGAAGAAGGGCATACCGTAGCAAATCATACACTCACCCACCCTGACATGTCCAACATTGCTTCTTTAGACTCTTTTCAGAAAGAACTCTCCGGCGTAGAAGCTCTTTATAAAGAAATTACCGGAACAGATATGGTCAAATATTATCGCCCGCCTCAAGGCATCTACAGTACTGAAAATCTGGAAATGGCAAAACAGCTGGGCTATCAGACCTTTTTCTGGAGCCTGGCTTACGTGGACTGGCAGCAAGATCAGCAGCCTACTCATGACGAAGCTTTTGAAAAACTCCTTTCCCGTGTCCATCCAGGAGCTGTTGTTCTGCTTCACAACACTTCAAAGACCAACGGTGAGATCATGGATGAACTGCTGTCCAAATGGGAGGAAATGGGATACACCTTCCACCCTCTGTCAGAGCTTATCCAGGCAGTCTCTTAAAAAAAGACAAAGGACAGCACTTTCTTTTAGATACTGTCCTTTGTCCCTTTGTTTTATTTTTTCTTTCTGGCTTTGAATCCTTCTACAATCTGAACCATCTCCTGTGATGGATTGGAAATCACCGCCGTCTGGAATACCTTGCATGGCGGTGCCTCTTTAATACTCTCTACTGCTGCTGTGACGGCTGATACACTTCCGCTCACAAATATCAGAGCATGCCCTCCACACTTCGTATCCTGCGTTTCGTAAGAAACCTCCGCAGTCTTTAACATTTTATCTAATACCAACACTGCATTGGCTTCTCCTAAGACTTCTACCAGCCCAAATGCTCCGTATGTCATATCACACTCTCCTTATTTTGTAATCGTCATTGCAATCGCTGTCTCTGTCTCCTCAGACGGTGATGCGATCACAGTATGAGAAACCACCTTTGCCAATGGCTCCGCAACACGAATTGCAACTTCCATAGCTGCCCTCACATCTGAAATACTTCCCCGCATCTTTACACAGGCGCCTGCTCCCAGACGATTTCTCTCCACACCCTGAATCTGCACTGCTGCCGCTTTGGCTGCTGCATCCAACGCTACAAAACAGGCACATTCACTGTCCAGTTCAAATATTCCGATTGCCATACCTTCATACTGTCCGGTCATACTTACCTCCTCACCAAAAACCTCTCATATTCTCTATTGTTCAGTATGTCTATTATACTGGTCTTTTTCCGGAAATTCAACCTGATTTTTCTCTCCCACTCTTTCTGGAACTCACTCTATCCCAATCACAAATCACAAAAATCTCTATTCTCTGTTGGCTGCCATCTGATCCTTAAGACTGGCAATCAGTTCATCTTTTTCCTTCAACTCTTCTTCATTCTCCTTTAGCTTCTCTTGATTCTGCCTCAATTGCTCTTTTTTCTGCTGTAATTCCCGCTCTTGTTCTTCAATTATAAATTTTACTGTATTTCGATCCAATTCCTGTAATTCTTTTGAAAACATCCGTACCACCTCTTCTACATTTTCACAAATGTCGTAAATTTCTTGATACATATCTTCAAACTCAGGATACTTTTCTATTAGTTCTTTTATTTTTTCTGGAGTATCACTACTTAAAAAAGTAAGCCATGCATCAAGCTTGTTATCGATGATGCTATTGTGCTTTGTTTTCTTAAAAATGTCAAGCGGCACTAATACATATTCCTGCAGCAGATTCACTGAAAGTCCTGTATCAAACTGCTGCTTCGCCCGGTGAACATATGTATGTGGAAATTCTTGAAATTCTTTCGTACTTTTTTCGATAAATACAATTGTATATACATTTTTCACATCTCGATAGGTAAAATTTCTCTTTTTTCTGCTTCTCACGCTTTTATACTGACGCAAAAGCAAATCTGCAGAATAGCAGGCACACCGCTCTCTAGGAAAGAGATATCCGATTCTCTGAATCTCTACATTTGCCAGGCTTCTATCCATCAATTCTACCACAATATCCATAAGAACCAAACTTTGTTCATCTGCGATTCTTGTTCCATCATTTGGGATCACCTGTCTGATCTTCACATCAGTCTTTAAAATACAAGATAGTAATTCTTCCAGACGTTCCGGATGATAAATGGGATTCAAAATCTCCTTTCCAAATCCATCATACAATACCTTCACTCCACGTGCACCCGAACAGAAATTTAAAAAATCACTCTGCTGAGCTTCTGTCCAGCTCTCGTATTCTGCGAGCAAATTCTCATCACTGCTAATTTCGTCCAAAATTGCTTCTTTCGTCCGGATATTTGGAAATAATTGTTTTAAAGTTTCTGTCATACACACTTCTCCTTTGAATTGATTTAATTATTCTTTGAAACTCCTCCTGAATCAGGATATTGATTTGAATCTGGATACTTAAGATTAAGGCGATATGCCTGAAAGATTCTTCGACTGCTGAGAAATCAGCATATTGTGTATCCGATATGGATATAGTTTAACACAAACGTATTCCTGAATCCATAAATAAATAAGAAATTTTTTCTAAAAATAAAAACTTCTGCTTTCCTAACTGAAACTATTTCTATCCAAAAAAGCAGTTCATCGTCTTCTTTGACATAAAATATGCTCCCTCCTACGTGACAAGTTTTTATTATTTCACTTGTCTGCCCAGAAGGGAGCATATCACATTCCAAGATAACCGCCCTCGCCATTACCTCAAATGTCTCTTATTCTTCTCATACTTTCTCATCACATAAATATAATACGGGATCAGCGGGATCAATGCAGAAATCCAAGCTGCAGGATCCGCAAGACAAACTCCCACAAAACTGGTCTTTCCTGCTACTACAAGTACGATCAGCGCTCTGGCTGCTAATTCAAACACGCCTCCCAGCATGGGCACCAGACCGTATCCCATTCCCTGCAGAGCATTTCGGTAAATAAAAATACTGCCCAGAAATGGGTATGCCCAAAAGACCGCCCGAAAATATAGTTCTGCTGCATGAAGTACTTCTGTTTCTGTTCCGCTTACAAACAGCAATGTCATTTCCTTTCCCAGAAAGTATACCAAAACCATCGTAACTGCACTCCAGATAAATACCATGATCTGGGTATATTTGACTCCTTTGTGAACACGATCCATTTTTCCGGCGCCCCGGTTCTGCCCTACATAGGTAGCAATAGTCGCGCCAAATGCAGTAAATACCGTAACGATGATGTTCTGCAGTTTTCCCGCTGCCGAAAATCCGGCCATGTAAACTGCCCCATATACATTCACCGCTCCCTGCACAATGATTGTTCCAATGGCTGTGATCGAAAACTGCAGTCCCATCGGGATTCCCAGTGCAAGCAGTCTTCCCATGCTCTGAAAGGAAATTTTAAAGTCTTCCTCACCAAGTCGTAAAATCGGAAACTTTTTCGCAATATACACAAGACATAAAATCGCAGAAATGGCCTGTGCGATCACAGTCGCATATCCACATCCTTCTACACCCATTCCAAAATTCACAATAAACACAATATCCAGAATCACATTGATGACCGCTGAAATGATCAGAAAATACAGCGGTGATTTGGAATCCCCAAGGGCTCTTAAAATTGCCGCCAGTGCGTTATATGCCGCTGTAACGATCAGACCTCCGTAGATCACTGCCATATAACTCTTGATATCCTTCATCAGATTTTCCGGTGAATTCATCAAACGCAAGATCGGCTCATTGGCAAATTCAAATCCAATGGTCATAACCAATGCAAATGCAAACGTCAGATATACCGACATTGCCACATAATGCCGCATCCGTTTCATATCTTTTGCGCCAAACCACTGAGATACCAGAATCGCAAATCCACTGGTAATCCCCTGCAGCCATCCAGTTACAAAAAACATCAGGGATCCGGTACTTCCAATCGCCGCCAGTGCGTTCACTCCCAGGAACTGCCCCGCAATGATGGAATCCGCAATATTATAAAGCTGTTGGAATATATTTCCCAGACACATTGGAATCATAAACTGCACGATCAGCTTCGCCGGACTTCCGACAGTCATATCATTTGTCAATTCTTTTTTCATCCTTTTACCCTTTCTCTCATTTTTTCACGCTTCAGCAGCTGCATTCCGACCAAAAGTAATACCGGGAACAAAATCGCTGCAAAAAGTCCTGCTTTTAAATTATCAGAACATACTCCTGACACCATTCCCACAACACCGGGACCGGAAGAACAGCCAAGATCGCCTGCCAGTGCCAGCATCGCAAACATTGCTGTTCCGCCATTTTGACAGGATGCTGCCGCCATACTGAATGTTCCCGGCCAGAACACACCTACCGAAAATCCACAAATCCCACAACCAATAAGCGCAAGCACCGGACTTGATGACAACGATGCCAACAAATAACCTGCAATACATAAGATTCCGCTTCCAAGCATCATACGCCGCAGAGAAATCCGTTCACTTAATTTCGCATACAGAAGTCTGGAGCTTCCCATTAACACTGCAAACAGGCACGGTCCCGCCAGATCTCCCACAGCTTTCTCTACATGAAGTCCAGACTCTGCAAAAGCTGACGCCCATTGTGACATTCCCTGTTCCGAAGCACCTGCACAAACCATCAGCAATACCAACACCCAGAAAATCCTCATTTTCAGAAGCTGACGCACCGGAATCCCCTCAACGGTTTCCTCTTCGGCCTGAATCGGTACCAGACCAAAATACACCGCATTGCATACCGGAAGGATTGCCCAGATAACTGCAAGCATCTTCCAGTTTTCGATCCCTGTCACAGCAAAAAATGCCGTAGAAATCAAAATAACCCCTACATGTCCCCAACAGTAAAAAGAATGCAAAAGACTCATGGCCGCCGCTTTTCTTTCTGTTGGACAGGATTCTACGATGGGACTGATCAACACTTCGATCAATCCACCTCCAATCGCATAGCAAAACACTGCAAGCAGCAATCCCGTATAGGCATCTGGAAGCACTGCTGGAAATACGGCCAGTCCTGCCAAACCAATGGTCGCAAAGATATGCGCCGCCACCACACTGTTTCGATATCCAATCCGGTCCACATACCTGGCTGCAAGCAGATCCACCAACAGCTGTACCCCAAAATTAAAAGAAACAAGGAGCGCGATCTTATCTAGTGAAATCTGATAAGTACTCTGAAACGTCAGAAACAACAGCGGTGCAAAATTATTGACGATCGCCTGCGTAATATATCCTAAATAACAGGCATTCAGCGTATGATTATAATTTGTTCTAAGATTCATTTTCGTTCCTCAACCCTCATTTTTTCATATCAAAAGAGAGTATACCACACATGATTCGCATCGTATACTCTCTATTTTCTACTTTTTTGCACAAATTTTTGTCTTTTTTTAACTTTTATGCTCTTTTAAAATCTCTTCTGATTTCATCTGTTGTTTTGTTTCACTGTGGCATCCACTGCAGCTTCCTCCACAACCGGAACATCCTGCACATCCACCTTTTTTTCGGTCACGGATGATTGTACGGACAGAGAATAGAACACCTATGATTAAAAGAAGCAAAATAATACTTGTCACTGTATTCATTCTTATCGCCCTCTCAATTAGTTTTGTCTAACCATTGATAGTTTAATCTTTATTTTGGAATTTGTCAATCCATTTTTCTGTCAAAGCAGATTATTTTTGCTGTATCCGTAAAAATATGGTATACTAAAAATACTTTAACGAGAAACGAGGTGCATCCATTGAAAACTAACGAATCCGCAGAAAACTATCTGGAAACGATCTTGATACTGAGTCAGAAACGCCCGGTTGTACGATCTGTCGATATCGCAGAAGAACTGGGATTTAAAAAATCCAGTGTCAGTGTTGCCATGAAGAATCTTCGTGAAAAAGAACAGATTAAAGTGACAAAAGAAGGATTTATTTATCTTACGGAATCCGGTCAGGCCATTGCCGATATGATCTATGAACGTCACAAACTTCTGACCGCATGGCTGACACAGTTAGGAGTTGATGAAGCCATTGCTGCCGAAGACGCCTGCCGCATGGAACACATCATCAGCAAAGAAAGTTTTGAAGCCATCAAGGCTCATATTGAAGCACACAGCAGATCTTAAAACAGCTGTGGAGAATTTCATTTCTACAATTCTCCACAGCCGTTTTTAATATACGGTCATCGCATATTTTCCTGTCAGATTATAAATCTCTTTCACTTGCTCAAGAGCACATTCTACCTTTCCCTTTAAGGGATCATACAGCGTCACACTCTGTGCTTCCAGATCATATCCTCCCAGCACAACACAGTGTTCATTCCAGTACCACTGATAGGAATCGCCTCCATATTCCACACTCTGATTTGAAAAATAGGGTTCTTCCAGATCCATCGTCAACCACAAAAGCACCGGATTTCCAGCTGCTACATAAGGAAAAAACTCTTCCAGATTCAGTTTGCTTAAATCATATGCTGTATGCTGCTGATACCGTTGTTTTAAGAATCGATTCGCCGTATTGACGAGTCCCGGCGGATAAATCCCCACTCCACCATAAGTCGAAGGATCTCCCACATATCCGGATGCATAATTTATCTTATTGTAGATCAGATATTCCTCTGCAATCGTTGTTTTCTCTATGGAATACCCCTTTTGCTTCAATACCATAGTTAACGCAACGCTTTCACAACCAGTAGGAAGCTCCGGTTTTTGCAGGATCACCTCCATCTCAATCTGCGCCTGACCGGGAAGTTCTTTCTTTTTTTCTTCAATTTTCTTCTCTATGAGTTCCGTATGAGTCTGTTTTCGGATCACCAGCTGTCTGGCTGATGCCTCCTGCGCTTCTTCCTTCTCCTGTGCCTTTTTCTCACATCCGGTCATAAAAAGTGCTATAGCAAACAATACCAGAATCAATCCCGCCATACTCTTCTTCATAATCTGTCCTTTCTTTTTACAGATATTGTGTCCAGATTTTAAAAAAGAACTTATACAGCAGGCCTTTATTTCCTAATTTTCAGTTTTTCCCAGGCAGACTTCTTTTCCACGTACATACTTTGCACAGACTTCTCTTTCATCTGCCAGATAAATCATGCGCTCCAGGCGGGACTTTACATCTAATTCCTGTGGATGGATAAGTCTGCTGTCATCCAGAACCACTGCATCAAATTCAAAGCCCGGCTCAAAACTTCCCACATCTCCGAAAAACGCTCCCCCGCCTTTTGTCGCAATGTAGAATACTTCCTCTAATGTCAGTGGTTTCAGACTGTCATCTAACATTCGCCACCGCAGCTTGGAGCCTTGTATCGCAAGCGCCATCGCCGTAAACAGATTTTCTGTGGAGCCTCCTGCCACATCACTTCCGATTCCAACAGAAATTCCTTCTTCCAAAAAGGTTCTGACTGGTGCCACTCCAGAAGAAAGATTGAGATTGGACTCCGGACAATGAGCGACAAATACGCCATTTTCTTTCATCCGTGCCCGCTCTTCTTCTCCTGAATAAACACAATGTGCCATCACTGTCCTGCAGTCTGCGCCAAACAATCCAAACTGATCATATGCATCCCCATAAAATGCAGACCACGGGCACAGTTCTTTCACCCATTCAATTTCTCCCGGATTTTCTGACAGATGAGACTGCACCGGTATTCCATAATACATCTGAATCTTCTTCAGATTTTCCATCAATTCATCACTGCAGCTTGGTGTAAATCTGGGGGTCAAGATCGGCATCGTATTCTGATATTTTCTATGCAGCACATCTTTGATCCATTCCACCGTCTGAATGCCGGATTCCTCTGCGGACTCTTCTCTGAGATAATCCGGACAGTTTCGATCCATGTTCACCTTTCCCACATAGGTCACAAGTCCGCTTTGCTCCAGCATATCCATCAAAAGCAATGTCGCATCTCTGTGGATGGTTCCAAAAATACAAGCTCTCGTTGTGGCGCTTTTTCTCAGATTGTCTGCAAAAATACCATATGCTTTTTTCGCATACTCCAGATCCTGATACTTTGCTTCCTCCGGAAATGTGGTTGTCTCCAGCCATTCCAGAAGCTCCATATCCATGCCCATTCCCCGAAACGCATATTGCGGTGCATGCACATGCAAATCTGTCAGACCCGGAATGATCAGACATTCTCCATAATCTGTTACCGGAGCGTCTTTATATGCATCTGGAAGTGTTTCATAAATTCCCTGTACCTTCCCATCTTCACAGACCAGATACTGACCTTCTAAGATACATAGTTCCTCCGTACTTTTGCTGTATACAATATTTCCTTTCAAAATAAAAATAGATTCATTCATTGGCTGACCTCCTTTACCTGCTCGCCCGACCACAGACCGGGACTTTGTTCCCACTCTGCTTATAGTCAGCTGTTTGCGGCAGCTGGTAGAGACGTCCAACCAATTATGAACCTATATAAGCACCACTACTTTTGTGTGTTCCACACAATTATTTTTGTACCTTACTAGAATTATAGTAACATTCTCTATTTTTCATGTCAATATTTCTCTCAAAAAGCATTTTATCAGGGATTCTATATCCTTTCCAGCATTACTTCAATCTTTCCGCCGCAGACCATACCTTCTTCTTCCGCAGCTTCTCTTGTCATATCCACCGTACAGATCTGGAATTGCACCCTTTCTTCCCGCATCATCAAAAGGGCCCTGGTTATCACTTCATTTTCAGCACATCCGCCTCCAATCGTATCGATCAGACTTCCATCTTCCCGGATCAGCATTTTCGTTCCAACGCTTCTTGGCGCAGAACCTTTTCTGGAAATAATCGTTGCAAGGACTTTTTTTTGTCCGGAATTTGTATCACCACACAGCTCCTTTAACAATTGCTTCGAATACCCCACGCCTGCTGCATTCTCATGTTTTACCTGAATAATCTCTGCCATCACAGAAACTGCAATCTCCTCCGGAGTTTCTGCGCCGATCTTCAAACCAATGGGAGTATGTACCTGCTCCAGCTTTTCCCGCAGATGACCCTGTTCACACAGCTGATCTTTGACGATTGCCACTCTGCGGCGGCTTCCCATCATTCCGATATAGGCATTTGGCTTTTCCAGCAAGTTTCCCAGACATGTCGCATCATATCGATGCCCTCTCGTCACAATGATAAAATAAGTATCTTTTCCACCAGATATCTTCTGTAATCCATTTTCAAATGTATCACAGATTACCGTATCTGCTCCTGCACTTCTTGCATTGTCCGCAAATTTCGGCCGGTCTTCCAGAACTGTCACTTCAAATCCAAGCATTTTTCCCATATGTACCATCGGAATGGAAACATGCCCGCCTCCACAGATGACCAGCTTGGGAGACAGACCTACTTTTTCGCAAAAAACCCGCTTTCCATGATATTCTTCCTCCGGCTCCTGCAATAACACTTTTTTCCCGACTTCTTCTCCTTCCAATACGGTCATCACAACACAAGGACCACTCTGCATGGTCTCTGTCAGAGATTCATAAAAATTTCCCATGATTCTTCCACGCTCCTGTTTCCATCCTATTTCCCGAATCCACAATTTGGAAACGTACACACATCACATGACAGACATAATCCGCCTTCTCCCAGGCTGTAAAAATCCTGCGCCTGCAGCCGTTCTCCTGCCACCAGTCTGGGCAGTACCAGATCAAAGATGGTGCGTTTTGCATACATTACACAGCCCGGAAGTCCCATGATCGGAATCTCCCCTTTATAAGCCAGCATAAACATCGCTCCCGGCAATACCGGCGCCCCATATGTGATCACTTCCTCCGATGCCTGACGAATTGCAAGGGGTGTTTTGTCATCCGGATCGACACTCATGCCTCCGGTACAGACGATCATCTGTGCGCCCTGTTCCACCCATTCATTGATCGCATCTGTCACCATGGCCGGATCATCATTGCAGATCGAGTGTCCGATCACTTCTACTTCATACTCTTCCAGCTTCTTTTGCACGACTGGTGTAAACTGATCCTGGATCCTTCCGTAATACACTTCACTTCCGGTTGTAATGATCGCCGCTTTCATCGCCTGGAACGGAAGCAGCGAAAATATCGGTGTTTCCCCTGCATTCTCTCTGACCTGCTGCATCGTTTCTTCTTCGATCACAAGCGGGATCACACGCATCCCGGCGATCTTATCTCCTTTTTTCACCGGAAAATTTCCATGCCTGGAAGAAATACACATTCTTCCCATGGCATTGATCCGGCATAACGCCTCCCGCTCTACTTTTAACAGCCCGTCACACTGTGCTGTCAGCTCAATCTTTCCCTCTTTGGGCTTTGAAGCATCCATATGTGCATTCTGACATACACTTCGCAGCACTTCTGCAGCCTCGTCTTCATGCAGCATTCCTTCCTGCTTTTCCCACACGTATAAATGCTCTTTCCCCACAGAAAGCAGAACCGGAATATCTTCTTTGGTCACCACATGTCCTTTCCGAAATACCGCGTCTTTTACAACGCCCGGAATAATCTGAGTGATATCGTGGCAGAGCACACAGCCTTCCGCTTCTTCTGTTCTGATTAGTTTCATCCCTATCAACACCTCTCTTTTTTGACCTTTTACAAAGAAATCTTTTCCAGATCCTGCATCCAGACTGTGGCACACGCATCACTCGGCATTCTCCAGTCCCCTCTTGGTGAAAGTGCCACGGTACCAATCTTTGGTCCATCCGGGAGACAGGATCGTTTAAACTGCTGATTGAAAAAACGTCTGCAAAACGTCTTGAGCCATTTTAAAATCGTCTCCTGGTCATATTCGCCAGCAAATGTCTGAACAGCCAGCCGGTAAATCTTACTCGGTTCGTAACCAAATCGAAGCATCATATATAAATAAAAGTCGTGCAGTTCATATGGCCCTACCAAATCTTCTGTCTTCTGTGCAATATCTCCATCTTTTGGCGGGAGCAGTTCCGGACTCACCGGAGTATCCAGCACATCATACAGCACTTCCTGCAATTTCGGATCCTCTGTCACATCTGCTGCATACTGTACCAGATGACGCACCAAAGTCTTTGGGACGGATGCATTGACTCCATACATAGACATATGATCGCCATTATAAGTCGCCCATCCAAGCGCAAGTTCTGACATATCCCCTGTACCGATGACCATTCCGTTGGTTCCATTTGCAATATCCATCAATACCTGTGTCCGCTCTCTCGCCTGCGCATTCTCATAGGTCACATCATGTTCTTTTGGATCATGTCCGATATCTGCAAAATGCAGGCTGACGGACTCTGCAATCTTCACTTCCCGCAGCGTTGCTCCCAGCTGTTCTGCCATTTTACAGGCATTTTGATACGTCCGGTCTGTGGTTCCAAAACATGGCATGGTAATGGCAAGGATATCCTTTTTGTCTTTTCCGATCAGATCAAATGCTTTTGCTGTCACAAGCAGAGCCAGAGTGGAATCCAAACCGCCTGAAATTCCGACAACTGCTGTCTGCGCATGTGTGTGAAGCAGACGCTTTTTCAGCCCCATTGCCTGAATCGTCAGGATTTCCTCGCAGCACACCGCACGTTCCGCTGCATGTTCCGGTACGAATGGATTTTTGGGAAATGTCCTTGTCAGGGCTGTCTCCCCCATATCCAGAGAAAACAGGATCCGTTTCATCTGCTTTTCTTTCGCAGTCTGAAATGTCGTATTCTTTCTGCGCTCTCCAACGATCCGTCTGATGTCCAGCTCTGTATAAATGATCTGATTTTCAAATCGTCTGGATTCTGCCAGGATACTTCCATTTTCTGCGATCAGATTGTGTCCGCCAAATACCAGGTCGGTAGTAGATTCTCCTTCACCGGCATTGGCATAAATATACCCTGCGATCAGCCGGGCAGACTGTCCTTTGATCAGATCTCGTCTGTATCGGTCTTTTCCTACCGTCTCATCACTTGCAGAACAGTTGACGATCACAGTTGCCCCTTCGATTGCTGCACAGGCTCCCGGAGAAACCGGTGACCACACATCCTCACAGATTTCTGCTGCCACGACCAGTTCTTCCATACAAGATGCCTGAAACAAAAATCCTGCTCCAAACGGAATCTTCTCTCCTTGCAGCAAAATCTCCTCCGGCGTCTTGGGGCCTGCCGTGAACTGGCGCATCTCATAAAATTCTCCATAATTCGGAAGGTAGGTCTTGGTGGTCAGTCCCAGAATCTTTCCCCTGTTCAATGCCGCTGCTACATTATACAACTTTCCGTCCACCATAAGTGGAGTCCCGATAAATACCAGCATATCCTTTCCACCGGTAAATGCCGCAATTTCAAACAATGCTTCTTTGGCAGCCTGCAGCAATATGTCCTGTGTAAAGAGATCCCCACATGTATACCCTGTCACACACAACTCCGGAAATACAACGATCTTCGCCTGATTTTTCTCCGCCTGCTCTATGGCATTGCATATCTGTTTTGTATTAAATGGCACATCTGCTACCCGGATATCCGGCGTTGCTGCTGCCACTTTGATAAATCCCTGTCTCATCTTCCTGCCTCACTTTCTCAATGTGGATCTTTCCTGTTATCTGCTTTTTTTCAAAAGTCCTTCCAATTCTTCTACAGAAAATGTATACGCGGTATTACAGAAATGACATTTTACTTCAATATCCTTTCCATCATCGATCATTTCCTGGATTTCTTTTTTCCCAACACTGATGATTGCTTTTTCAATCCGTTCTTTGGAACAATTACATTCAAATTTAGCCGGAAGTGTATCTGTGATTTCTACATCCAGCCCTTCCAGAACCTGTTCCAGCATTTCTTCCGGAGTATGTCCATTATCAAGCATAGCTGTTACAGACTGGATCTTCTGGATGTTTTCTTCCAGCTTACTCAGTACTTCCTCATCAATAAACGGCATCACCTGCACGATAAATCCACCTGCACAGCGTACGGTATTGTCTTTTTCCATCAAAACGCCAAGTCCCACAGAAGATGGCACCTGCTCAGATGTTGCAAAGTAATACGTCAGATCCTCCGCAATCTCTCCTGTCTGCAAAATGGTCTGTCCGGAATACGGTTCTTTCAGTCCCATATCCTTGATCACATTCAAAAATCCTGGACCAAGTGCACCGCCTACATCCAACTTTCCGTTTTTGGGCGGCAGCATCACATCCGGATTGTGTACATATCCTTTGACTTCTCCCTGACTGTCCGCTGTCACAGTCATCCCTCCGATAGGGCCTCCGCACTGTACCTGCAGTGTGAGAACATCGGTTGGATTTTTCATCATGCTTCCCATCATGGCGCCTGCTGTCAGAAGACGTCCCAGGGCTGCTGTAGCAACCGGACTTGTATTGTGTCTGCTTCTTGCTTCCTCTACTAATTCTGTTGTGGATGCTGCAAACGCACGAATCTGTGCATTGGCCGCTGTTGCTCTTACAATATAATCTTTCATAGTTTGTCTTACTCCTTTATTCTTTCCATTTCTTCGTATTTTTTGCCCTGCTCTCTTGCAATGACATAAATCCTCTCGCTGGCATCCGAAGGCGCTTCTTTTGTAAACGCTTCATACGCTGCCACAAACTGCAGTCCGGATTCTTCTACCAGCCTTTGTATCTCATCCAGCGTATACGCTCTCTGGAAATGAGTTTCCTGAAATCTCCGGTATATATTTTCTTCTGTCTCCGAAAGGAACTCATCTTTCAGAAAAAGGCTCAACTCATATTCATTGATCCGTTCTTCTTCGTAATAATAATTATCCCAGATAAAACTGCAGTCCTCTCTGGATTCTGCAATGGTCTGATCTCCGAGCACTTCCTTGTATTTATATTCGGTATTAAAATCAAAAATAAAAATTCCACCCGGATCCAGATAGTTGTTCACCAGTCGAAAGACCTGCTTTAACTCCTGTGGATCTGTGATATAATTCAGTGAATCACAGATACTGAATACAGCGCGCACTGTCCCATACAATTCAAATTCTCTCATATCCTGCAGCAGGTACAAAATCCCATGACCGGACTGGATCTGCTTGTCTCTTGCAATCTCCAGCATCTCTTCGGAATTGTCCACCCCGATCATATCATATCCGTCTGCTGCCAGAAGTTCTGTCATGGTCCCAGTCCCGCACCCGAGATCCAGCACAAGACCGTCCTGTACATGATATTCGGTTAACAGCTCTTCCAAATAGGCTTTCCATTCTTCATAGGGAATATTATCCATAAAGGTATCATACACTGCTGCAAAACTTGTATATGCATCCATCTTTTTGTCTGCTCCTTTGCTGATTCCTGTTGTTCCATTTTAACATAACACGGTTTAACTGTAAATCAATAACCCCTGTTTCCAATTTGTTTACATTTTGCTTACATATATTATCTTGACACTTTCTTTTTTTCTGGTATAAAATTAAGAACGAAAAATTTCCCGTCATTGTTTGCCAATGACGATTTTCTTTTTGCAGAGAACAAACAAGAAAGGTGGTGAGGTTATGGACGCTGGAGCCAGTCATCCTTCGGGACTTTTTAGAAAATTACATATGAAAAGGAGAGTAAACGACCATGAACAAAGAAATTTTTGTAAAACTCCTTGCACAGCGCCAGTTTCAGGCGGTCAGAAGCATCCTGGATGTCATGAACGAAGTGGACATAGCCTCCCTGCTTTCTGATCTGGAAGATAAAGAACTGGCACTTGCATTCCGTCTCATTCCGAAAGACAAAGCGGCAGAAGTATTCGCCAACATGAATCATTCCATGCAGTCTTATCTCGTAGAGATTTTTTCCGAGAAGGAATTAAAAGAACTCATCGATGATCTGTACATGGATGACACCGTGGATCTTCTGGAAGAACTTCCTGCCAATCTGGTCAACCGAATTTTAGATACTGTCAGCCCGTCTGACCGCACCCTGATCAATCAGCTTTTGAATTATCCGGAAGACAGCGCCGGCAGTATCATGACGACAGAATATGTGGATATCCGGGAAACCATGACCGTAGCACAGACTATGGCACATATTAAAGAGACCGGAATCCATAAAGAGACAATTTATACCTGCTATGTGACCGATCACCGCAGACTCCTCGGGATTGTCAGCGCCAAAGATCTGATGACCACTGCAGATGATGTTCTGATCCGCGATCTGATGGAGACAGAGATCATTTCTGTTTCTACACATACAGACAAAGAAGAAGTGGCACAGTTATTCACAAAGTATGATTTTCTCGCACTTCCTGTGCTGGATCAGGATGAGCGTATGGTTGGGATCGTAACATTTGATGATGCCATGGATGTCATGGTAGAAGAAGCGACAGAAGATATCACAAAAATGGCTGCCATGAGCCCCAGTGAGAAAACGTATTTTGAAACGTCTGTCCTGGATCATGCAAAGCACCGGATCGCATGGCTTTTGATCCTGATGTTTTCCGCTACGATCACAGGAAGTATCATCACAAAATATGAGAACGCCTTTGCTGCCATTCCACTTCTTGTGTCTTTCATCCCCATGTTGATGGATACCGGTGGAAACTGTGGTTCCCAGAGTTCTACTCTGATCATCCGCGGACTTGCGCTGGGAGAAATTCAGTTTTCCGACCTGTTCCGTGTCATGTTCAAAGAATTTCGTGTTTCCCTGATCGTAGGGATTGCACTGGCGCTAGCCAATGGACTGCGTATTCTGATCATGTACCGTAACACAGGTCTGGCTCTGGTGATCGGGCTGTCACTGATCGCTACCATTGTGATCTCCAAACTGATCGGCTGTGTCCTTCCACTGGTTGCCAAAAAGCTGCACATGGATCCAGCCATTATGGCATCGCCTCTGATTACAACACTGGTGGATACCTGTTCGATCTTGATTTATTTCACCATTGCAACTCAGGTATTCCAATTATGATAAAAATCAGGAGATTCGTCACCCATATGACGTTTCTCCTGATTTTTCGTTTTTCTATTCTGCTGTTACAATTTCTCCCATACTGATCGTCTTCTTCAATTCATACGCATTATCCAGAAGCACAAAGTCTGCATCCTTGCCTGCCGCAATAGAGCCTTTCTGTGACAGTCCAAATTCTCTTGCCTGATTTCCAGAACTCATCTGTACCGCTTCTTCCAGAGAAGCGCCTGTAAATTTCATGATATTTCGGAACGCATCAATATACGTCAGAACACTTCCGGCAATGGTGCCGTCTTCCAGTCTTGCAGTGCCGTCCTTTACATAAACTGTCTGACCGCCCAGCTCACTCTTTCCTTCCGGCATTCCCTTTGCCCGCATAGAATCTGTCACCAGTTCGATCCCATCACTTCCTTTTACTTTATATGCCATATAAACCATCTTTGGTCTGATGTGGATTCCATCACAGATCATCTCTGCTTTCACCCCATCTGTCAAAAGTCCATATCCTGTAACTCCCGGCTCTCTGTGATTCAGCCCTCTCTGTGCATTGTACAAATGCGTCACATGGCGTGCCCTGCAGCAGCAAAGCTGATCGTATGTCGCACTGGAATGTCCGACACTTGGTACAATTCCATTTGCAAGACACCAGTCTTCAAATTCTGTATCAGCCTCCTCCGGCGCATAAGTCACCAATTTGATCCTGTTTCCACTGAGTTCATTCCAGTGTTTCAATACTTCGGCATTCGGCTTCTGAATGTAAGAAGCATCCTGTGCACCTTTGTAATCTACAGAAATAAACGGTCCCTCCAGATGGATTCCCTGGATCACCGGATTCTTCTCTGCAGCAGCCTTGATATTTTTCATGGCGCTTTCGATATTTTCTGAAGTCTGTGTCATGGTCGTACAGAAATAGGAAGTGATTCCTTCTTTTGCCGCCATCTGTCTGACCATCCAGTCAATCTCGTCTGCAGAAGCATCCATGCTGTCCAGACCATATCCGCCATGGCTGTGCACATCAATAAATCCAGGAACCAGATAGTCCCCTTCGATTTCCACGATCTCATCTGCTTCTCTTGGAATAAAATTTTTCATGGAATCAACTTCGGCAATGGTTTTTCCATATCTTACAAATCCGTCATCAATAACGCCTTCCCCTGTATAAATTGTCTTGTTCTTGATTACTTTCATCACACTTTTTGCGCAGCCGCCCCAGACTGGTTTGTGCGCACTCCTTTCTGCTCTTTCTGATGTTTATGATAATACCAGATACAGATTCTGTCAAAGCAATCTTATAATTTTTCTCTACACGATTCGATATTCCATCATCTCATATGCAAGCCGGCTTCCCTCCATGATTTCCGTAGGGAGTAATGCCATCGCCACACACTTTTCTTCTGCTGTTTCGTCTTCCAGTTTCTGCAGATACGCATATTCCCCGTCAATTCTTTTCACAATATAATCAATTCTTTCAAACATGTCATTTCTCCTTACCCAAGTAATATTGCGTGATACTCTCCGTTTTCCAATACAGAGAAAATTTCGCTGTAAGTATCTGTTTCAAACACATTTCATACTTCTTTTATGTTCCAGATTAGATTTAATTTTTCCAGCGCTGTCTGTTCCACCCAAAACACTGTTCCTGTTCCTTCTTCTGAAACTCTTAATTCTCTCCTCAAATTGATTTGTTTTAGTCTCCTCTCTCATTTCCCGAAGCACGGAATCTTGCAAAGATTCCCCCGGCTCCACATGCCTGTCCGGAAATACAATTCTATCTTTAAATCATACGCATATTGGTTAATTCAACCTGTGATATTCTCTCCATTATTTGTGTTTATTTTTGTGGTAAATAACCATTTTCTTCCATTTTCCGCACTCCCAAGAAGGGAGTGACATCAAAGGAATGTTGATTGTTCCGGTATTGTCTTTCCACCGCCAGTCGGAACTGTCAGACGAA
This sequence comes from uncultured Ruminococcus sp., assembly GCA_900544395.1. GTDB lineage: Bacteria > Bacillota > Clostridia > Lachnospirales > Lachnospiraceae > Mediterraneibacter. The sequence continues at coordinate 33,213 of UQVC01000028.1, forward strand.
ATAGTCCTCTCTCAGATCTTCCTTCTTCTAAACAATGCTTTAAAATTTCTGTTCTCCTTCCATTTACTGTATCCATGTCCTGATTTTTCAGCCATTCTGAAACATGCTTTTCCAATTTTTCAAGAAGAACTCCCACCGGTTCCCCAGAATTTCTTACCTTTTTCCCACGACTCATAAATGCCTCTGTATCTAGTACAGCGAATAATAAATAATTGCTATATTAAACCGATGCCGCTTCCTCTTC
>UQVC01000029.1 GCA_900544395.1 uncultured Ruminococcus sp.
AGCTGGATACGTGGGTTCGATTCCCATCACCCGCTTTTTTCATGCAAACAGGACGGAGACAAAGAAATGCGTTTTCGTCCTGTTTTTTTCTCTCTTTTCTGTAAACAAGGGTTTGAATTGGAAGTCGGGCGTGATACAATATACCATAAGAAAAAAGAAGTAGGAGTATGACAAATGAACTGGATGGATAATGGAGTAACACGCTTTTTAGGAAGGATTGCAGATTTTATGTTTTTGAACATCTTGTGGATCGTGTGTTCAATCCCGATCGTTACGATTGGGGCATCAACTACTGCGATGTATTCCGTAATGCTGAAGCTGGTAAAAAATGAAGAAGGATATATCGTAAAAGGATTTTTAAAAGCCTTCAAAGAGAATTTTAAACAGAGTACGATCATGTGGCTGTTATACCTGGTTGTCGGGATTTTGATCGTGGTAGATTTCAGACTTGTATGGGTGATGAATTCTTCCATTAGAAATGTGATGCAGGTATTTTTAACGATTATGAGTATCTTTTTGATCAGTATGGGGATTTATGGATTTTCTCTGCAGGCGAGATATGAGAATACCATTAAAAACACATTGAAAAATGCCATGATTCTCACAATCGCAAAGGCGCCATACACACTGCTGATGCTGGTCATTACAATCGCTCCGATCATTATAACATTGCTCACAGTCCGGACGTTGTTATTAGGAATTTTAATTTGGCTGATGATCGGTGTTTCTGTAGTAGCATGGCTGGATTCTCTGCTTTTGAGAAGAGTCTTTCTTATTTTTGATGAGCCGCAGGAGAAAGCGGACAGCAAGATGGTATAAGTAAATCAAATATTTGTTGTGTTTCTATTGGAAAACAGGTATAATGAGGAACAAAACGAAATGAAGTGATTGGGAGAGCAGAAGATGAATTTTTTAGAAGAACGCATTTTAAAAGATGGAATTATCAAAGAGGGAAATGTACTGAAAGTAGACAGTTTTCTGAATCATCAGATGGACATTGATCTGTTTAATGAAATTGGACGTGAATTCAAGAAACGTTTTGAGGGGAAAGAGATCAATAAGATTTTGACCATCGAAGCATCCGGAATCGGAATTGCCTGTATTGTGGCACAGCATTTCCACGTACCAGTCGTATTTGCGAAGAAATCACAGAGCATCAACCTGGAGGGAGAGATGCTTGTAGCAGAGGTAGAGTCTTTCACACATAAGTGTAAGAATAATGTGATCGTTGCAAAGAAGTTTATCAATCCGGAGGACAAAGTACTGATTATTGACGATTTTCTTGCCAATGGCTGTGCGCTGCAGGGATTGATCCAGATTGTACAGTCAGCAGGGGCGTCTGTAGAAGGAATCGGAATCGTGATCGAGAAGGGCTTCCAGTCCGGCGGACGTATGATCCGCAATCTTGGATTCCAGTTGGAATCTCTGGCGATTATTGACAAGATGAATGCAGAAGACGGAAGTATTGTGTTCAGAGAACAGTAGATCATACAGATAGGAAAGGACAGTCAGATGAGCGAGCAGCCGATAAAAGGACTTGTATTTGATATGGACGGGCTTCTTTTTGATTCTGAGCGGGTGGTGCAGAAATCCTGGAATGAAGTTGGAAGACAGATGGGATTTGGAGAGCAGTTTGGAGATCATATTTATCACACCATAGGATTTAATGTTGTGAGAAGAGAGCAGTATTTTAAAGAACAGGTATCTCCAGATTTTCCGATGGAAGAATTCACAGAGAATACCCGCCGTATTTATCACAAGATCATGGAAGACGAGGGTGTGGACAGAAAACCCGGGGCAGAAGCACTGTTACAGTATGCAAAAAAGCATGGGTACAAAGTGGCTCTGGCAACTTCTTCTAGAGAGCTTCATGCACAGTTTCTGCTGAAAAAATATGGGTTGTTTGACTATTTTGACGGTGCAGTCTATGGAAATATGGTATCGGCAGGAAAGCCGGATCCGGAGATTTATTTAAAGGCTTGTGATTCCATCGGAGTTGCTCCGGAATTTGCGATCGCATTGGAAGATGCACCATCTGGCATTCGCGCTGCAGCAGCGGCAGGGATGCGTCCGGTGATGATTCCGGATTTAGTCGAGCCGGATGAGTCGATTTTGAAGCTGGTATGGCGTCGGTTTGATACCTTGTATGAGGTGATCGACCTTTTAGCAGAATATGAATTCCGAAATTCTTAAAGATCCTTTAGAAATTCTTTTGAATCTTATAACGGTCTCCTTTACTTTTGTATTTTAAGATAAATACAAAAGTAAGGGAGGCCGTTTTTCTATGAGTATCCAGACATTAACGAATTATTTTCTTGAATATGGAGCATTTTTCATTTTTTTGATCGTGCTTTTGGAATATCTGAATCTTCCGGGATTTCCGGCAGGAGTGATCATGCCGCTGGCAGGAATCTGGGCGGCAAAAGGAGAGATCAGTTTTCCTCTGGTCATGGTGCTGACAGTAGCAGCCGGACTGACGGGAAGCTGGGCGTTGTACTGGCTGGGAAGAGCAGGAGGCGATAAAGTACTTGGATTCTATTTTAAAAAGTTTCCCAAACAAAAAGAAGCAGTGGAAAGTAAAATCGATATGCTGCGTGAAAAAGGAAGTATCGGGGTATTTGTAAGCAAGCTCCTTCCCATGGTGCGAACCATTATTTCAATTCCGGCAGGGATGGTAAAAATGGATTTTGTAAAATATACCATCAGTTCCTGTATGGGAATTTTAATCTGGAATCTGGTGTTTGTGGGAGCAGGATATTTCTTTGGAGAAGCAGCGATCAACGTATTGGCATAGAAGAGAGGGAAACATCATGAAAATTGCAATGCTGACCAATAATTATAAACCGTTTGTCGGGGGCGTACCGATTTCCATTGAGAGACTGACGAAGGAACTGAGAAATCAGGGACATGAGGTCACTATTTTTGCTCCGGATTATGGATTTGACGCTGAATATGGACAGGAACAAGAAGACGGTGTCGTTCGCTTTCAGGTGACACGCAGAAAGATGGAAAACGGGATGGTATATCCGAAGCTGGTAAGTCAGGAAATTCTGGACGTATTCGAAAGAGAAAAGTTTGACTGCATTCATGTACATCAGCCAATGTTCGTAGGAACACAGGCATTGTATCTGGGGAAAAAGTATCAGATTCCGGTGATCTATACGTATCACACGCGATATGAAGACTATCTGCATTATATCCCGTTTTTTAAAGAAGAGAATGCCGGAGAATGGAGACAAAGACTGATCCGGCTGGGAAAAGAACGGGTAGTTCCCGGATATATGAAATGGTTTACCAACAGATGCGATCTGGTTTTAGCGCCTACTCCCGGAATGCAGGCAAGGATCCGGGGAAACGGAACAGAAGTTCCGATGGCAGTGATGCCTACCGGACTGGATGAAAGTTTTTATATAGAAGAACAAGAAAAGACAGAGGAAATCCGCAGAACCTATCTGGGAGGATCAAAAGCAGAGCATTTATTCTGTTCGGTATCCCGGCTGGAAGAAGAGAAAAATCCGGTATTTCTGCTGAAAGGAATCCAGAGGCTGAAACAAAAATTGCGGGCTCCATTTCGAGTATTGCTGCTTGGCGAGGGAAGTATGAGAAGCGAACTGGAAAAGATGGCAGAGCAGATGGGATTGTCAGATACGGTGGTATTTTCCGGCAATATCCCAAATGATGAGATCAAACATTATCTGTATGCAAGCGAGTTGTTTTTATTTGCATCGAAATCAGAAACTCAGGGAATTGTCCTGGAAGAAGCAATGGCAGCAGGAAATCCGGTTGTGGCAGTCCGGGCAAGCGGTGTGGAAGATGTGGTAAAAAACGGCATCAATGGATATATGACAGAAGAGGATATTGAAATCTGGAGTGAGAAAGCAGCAGAGCTAATCCAAAGCAGAGACTACAGTCAGGTATGTGCGAAAGCAAGAGAGACGGCAGAAACTTATCGGGCGTCCAGGATTGCTGCATATGCAGAGTTATTGTATAAGCAATGTGTGGAAAGAAAAGAGGAAATGAGAGATGAGGAATATACAAATCGGAAGGAACATACTGGAGCATCTATTCTCCGGCTATTTAAAACTTCTTAAAAAGACTGTGACGATTGAATGGCAGGAAAGTCAGTTTACAACGGGAAATCAGATTTTTGGTTTCTGGCACGAAGACAGTTTCTTTATGAATCTGGTGCTGGAAAAGTTATCCGGGCAGACCAGTCCGGTGGATGTGATCGTAACGGCGGATACAAGAGGGGATTATATTGAACATATGCTGCAGGCGTGCGGCGGACATGCGCTGCGAGTACCGGATGGATTTGCAGCTTTCGGTGCCTTGAAAAAGATCCTGCAGGATTCTTATGAAAGCACACGCTCGATCGCAGTAGCGTTAGATGGACCGCTGGGACCACGGCATGAGCCGAAAAAATTGGCATTTTATCTGGCGGAACAGGCCCAGGAGTCTTTTGTGGGAATTTCTGTTTCTTATCATGGATGCATCCGGCTGTTCTGGAGATGGGACCATTATGCGATCCCGCTTCCGTTTTCCAGGGTCAGTGTGGCAGTCCATGATTATGGGGAAGTGAATAAAAAGCAAATTCCAGCGCTTCCAACGAAGGCAGAAGCCGAAGAATGTGGTATACTGTTGAAAGATGCATGAGAAATCAAATGACGAGAAAAGGAGACAGAAAAAAAGATGGAAATGAATCACATTTTAGTTGTGGAAGATGATAAAGAGATCAGAGAAGGTGTAAAAATTTATTTGCAGAGCCAGGGTTATGAGGTATTTCTGGCAGCAGACGGCGTGGAAGGGCTGGAAGTGATGGAAAAAGAAGAAATCCATCTGGCGATCGTGGACATTATGATGCCGAGAATGGATGGAATACGGATGACCATGAAGCTGAGAGAAAAATACGATTTTCCGGTAATCATGCTGTCGGCAAAATCGGAAGAAGTAGACAAGATCATGGGGCTGAATATCGGGGCAGACGATTATGTGACCAAACCATTTACTCCCATGGAGCTGATGGCAAGGGTGAATTCTCAGCTTCGCAGATATCGAAGATTCATGGAAAAACTGGAGGTGCGTGAAAACGTGCATGTGATCGGCGGCCTGGAGATCAATGAAGATACCGTGGAAGTATCTATTGATGGAAAGCCGGTAAAACTGACTCCGATCGAGTATAAAATCCTGCTTCTTCTTGCCAAGAGTCCGGGAAGAGTATTTTCCGCAGAGGAAATCTATGAGCGGGTATGGCAGGAAAAGGCGATCAATACAGATACGATCATGGTACATGTTCGGAATATCCGGGAAAAAATTGAACTGGATCCGAAAAATCCAAAATATTTGAAGGTGGTGTGGGGCGTTGGATACAAAATTGAAAAACAACAGTAAAAAAGGAAGTCTGCTGGCAGTCATTGTGCTTCTGATTGCTTCGATCGGAATGCTGGCCTGCTATCCCTCTTTGTCTGCTTCGATAAAAGATGAAGACCGAAAAGAGATGCGAAAGGAAGAGCAGATGATCCAGATGCTCAATCCAGTACTGGAGGGTAATTACTTCCTGTATAACGAGGTATCAAATGAGATGGATGCTTCGGATATAATGGAAGAATATCGGAACAGCCAGTTCGGACTGATGAAAAAGTATATGAAATATGGGATGTTTGATGAATCCGGGATTGCGCTGGTGACTTCCGATGAATCCGGTGAGAAATTGCTGGAAGAGTTTAACAGTGACAAGTATGCTCTGTGTATCCGTTTTGCATTCGATTATGAAGGTGAAATTTCAGAGATCCAGGTGGGAGGAACGGCGTATGATAAAGAGCAGCAGTTTACGGCAGAACGTAGTTTATATAGCAATAGTCTTTATACCAACACGTATCTTTCAGCACCAACGGATGTAGAAATCGTGTATGCGATGACGGAAAAGAATCTGGAAGCCTATCTGGAGCAGGAAGAAATGCCGGAATACATGTACGTAGATGAATTGATGGAGCAGCCGGTCTTTATGGGAGCTGTTCTGCTGTTTATGGCGTTGAGCGCTGCAGCAGCCTTTTGGATTCCATATTATAAAAAGAAATCCCTGGGAACAGACGTTGTTGTGGACAGCAGGAAATGTCCGCTGGAGATCGCCGTGATCATCGGATGCTGCCTGATCCCATGTGTAAGGGCACTGGGGATCATGATCTGGAATACCTGTAATCACAAATTTATCCGGATTGTTTCAGCAAGTTACGGAGAGAATTTGAATGATGCAATTTCTTTGCTCGCGAATGGAGTAATCTGGTTTGTATATTTTGCAGCTGTGTACTGGATGGCAGGCTGTGTCAGAGAGATTTTTGTATTGAAAAAATCATATCTGCGAGAGCGGTCCTTGTGTGTGAAGTTTTTGGTGTGGCTGAAGAATGGAGGGAACAGTGTGACAGATAAGATGAAAAACCTGATTCTCGGATGTTGGAAAAAACTGAAAACATTCTGCCGCCATCAATATGAAGCACTATTGCACATTGATTTTCGGGATAACAGCAACAAAGCAATTTTGCGGATCGTGCTGATTAACTTTGCAGTGATCTTTGTGATCAGTCTGTTCTGGATGTTTGGATTCTGGATGCTGGTTTTGTATTCTGTGGGACTGTTCATCTTTTTGAGAAAGTATTTTAATAAAGTGCAGGAGCAGTATCAGGGACTCTTAAAGTCTACGAACCAGCTTGCAGAAGGAAATCTGGATTTTCCAATCACAGGTGATGTGGGAATCTTTACTCCGGTTCAGAATGAGCTGAAACGGATCCAGACCGGATTTAAGAAGGCGGTCAGTGAAGAAGTGAAAAGTGAACGGATGAAGACCGACCTGATCACCAATGTTTCCCATGATCTGAAGACACCTCTGACAGCGATCATCACGTATGTGGATCTGGTAAAGAACGAGACCGATGAGGAAAAGAGAAAAGAATACATTGGAGTTCTGGAGCGAAAATCGCTGCGGCTGAAAGTATTGATCGAGGATCTGTTTGAGATCAGCAAGGCGACCAGCAGAAATGTGACCCTTCATTATATGAAAGTAGATATTGTGGATTTGCTGAAGCAGGTAGGTCTGGAGTATGACAGCAATATTAAGAATGCAAATCTGGAAATGAAGTGGAATCTTCCGGAGCACAAGATCGTCTTATGGCTGGACAGCCAGAAAACCTATCGGATCTTTGAAAATATGATTGTTAACATTACCAAATATGCAATGCCGCATACGAGAGTATATATTGATATGAAAGAGACGGAGCAGGACGTACGGATCTCGATGAAGAACGTATCTTCTGCGGAACTGAATTTCAACACAGAAGAGATCACCGATCGTTTTGTAAGAGGAGATGTTTCGAGAAATACAGAAGGAAGCGGACTTGGCCTGGCGATTGTAAAGAGTTTTGTCGAATTGCAGCATGGTACGCTTCAGATTTCTACGGAAGCAGATTTGTTCAAAGCAGAAATTGTGTTTCCGAAGAGAGCGGAGATGCCGGATGGAGAAATGGAAACAAGAATGGAACGCTAAAAAACGGCTGGCGAATGTTGTGATCACAGATTGACAGAGCTCAAAAAAGCGTTTATAATTGCACCAACTTGATGATACAATTCTATAAGGAGAATGCGTATGAGATATGAAATCGTAGGGGAGACATTACCGGCAGTAATCTGTACACTAGAAGACGGAGAAACCATGATCACAGAAAAAGGCGCCATGAGCTGGATGTCTCCGAATATGAAGATGGAGACAAGTACGAATGGCGGGATTGGCAAAGCATTTGGAAGGATGTTTTCCGGAGAGTCGATCTTTCAGAACACGTATACTGCGAAGGGCGGACATGGGATGATTGCTTTTGCGTCCAGCTTTCCAGGGAAGATCGTTGCACATGAGGTTGCGCCGGGAAGAGAGCTCGTGGTGCAGAAGTCAGGATTTCTGGCAGCAGAATCCGGTGTAGAGCTGTCGGTTTTCTTCCAGAAGCGGATTGGATCCGGTGTCTTTGGCGGTGAGGGATTTATCATGCAGAAGCTTTCCGGACGGGGAATGGCATTTCTGGAATTTGATGGTCATGTGGTAGAGTATGAGCTGAAGCCGGGGCAGCAGATCGTGGTAGATACCGGTTATCTGGCTGCTATGGATGCAACCTGCAGTATGGAGATCCAGAGTGTTCCAGGAGTGAAGAATATGCTGTTTGGCGGAGAAGGTGTGTTTAATACGGTCGTCAGCGGACCAGGACATATCTGGCTGCAGACCATGCCGGTTTCGAATGTAGCCGGGGTGATCGCACCATTTTTGCCAGTGGCGAAGTAGAGTGATTTTTTCACTTGTGTTGACCTGATTTGTGAATGCGTATATAATCCATAGTGCAAATATATTTGGAGGATATGCGATGAAATCACAATCAGTAAAAGAAACGGTAAATGGATTTCAAATATCAGAAAGTAAGGAAATGGTAGCGCTCTCTGGTTTGTGTGAGGAACTGTCTATTTCTATTGCAACCGGACGTAACTGGATTAGATTGGGAAAAATAGTGCCGACAATGAAGAAGGGTCGTACTTTGTATTTTTCACAAGAATATGTTTCCAGGATAAAAACTGAGATTCAAAGTGGAAAGAATCCGGCATTAAAAAGTCGCAGAAACAAGAAGTTTGTTTCCGGTCATAATATTTACAATTCATATGTTTCGGATTCTTCAGTCAATATTGCCGTTGTTGAAGCTGTAATTGATACATTAAAAAGAAAAGAAATTGGAATTACAGAGGATATTATGCTGGGATTGCTCACGGATTGTGCCATGCAGTTGATTATTGCAAGGACAGTTTCTTTAGATGAGAAAGGAAACGTTTTTGATTTTTTGTGTGGAAAATACAGGGAGAATCCGTATATTTTTTTGGTGGAAAATCTGGTTGCTGACAAGGACAGGATAACAGAGGTTATAGAGGAATACCCAGAACTTTTTCGATATACTTATCAATATGAAGAGGGAGAGGATATACTTGGCTTATTGTATATTTCTCTCAAGAATCAGAGAAACAGGAAGACAAGCGGCTCTTATTATACACCAACAGTCTTGGTAAACAAACTTTGCAGCAAGTTGTTTTCGATGAATGAATGTAAAAATCGTACAGTATTAGATCCATGTTGTGGAACCGGGAATTTTATTCTTCAGCTTCCCAAGGAGATTGATTACAGAAATGTATATGGAAATGAAATTGATGCTGTCAGTGTAAAAATTGCCCAGATCAATTATGCATTAAAGTATTGTGTCAGCGACAGGAAAATAATTGAAGATCACATCACGAATGGCGATTATCTTGATTTTACAGATGAAAAAAGATATGATTTTATTATTGGAAATCCTCCGTGGGGATATGTGTTTTCGGAATCTGATAAAAAGCAATTAAGAAAGCGGTATAAATCAGCAGCTACAGCAAATATAGAGTCTTACGATGTATTTTGTGAGAAGGCGCTTTATCAGTTAAAGGATGGCGGGGTATTATCTTTTATCGTACCAGAAGCAATTTTGAATGTAAAAGCGCATAAGGCAATACGAGAGGTAATGTCAAAGTGCAGTTCAGTTCAATATATAGAGTTTTTGGGAAATGCATTTGATAAGGTGCAATGTCCCTGCGTGATTCTTCAGATATTGCATACAGGAGAACCCCTTTCAACTGTTGGAATGGTAGTAAATGATGGAGCACAGGAGTTTACGGTACAAGAGCAAAGATTTGTGAATGCCGGATGCTTTTCTTTTATGATTTCAGATGAAGAATATGCAATTTTAAATAAACTGGATATGCTGGAATGGAAAACAACGCTTGACGGTAAGGCGGATTTTGCACTGGGGATTGTGACAGGAAATAATAAGAAATATATTTCAACAGAGAAATGTCAGGGCAATGAGATGGTTCTTAAAGGAACAGATATTTATAAATATGAGTTTCGTAAAGCAGAAAATTATCTTGCATTTCAACCACAATTATTTCAGCAGGTTGCTCCTACTGTGTACTATCGTGCGAAAGAAAAATTATTCTATCGATTTATCTGTGATCAACTTGTTTTTGCATATGATGAGAAGCAAACTTTGTCATTAAATAGCTGTAATATTGTGATTCCTCATATAGAAGGTCTGTCAATGAAATACATTATGGCAATTTTAAATTCGAGAGTTGCGCAATTTTATTTTAAAAAGCGATTTAATTCTGTAAAAGTGCTTCGTTCACATATTGAACAAATACCAATTCCTTTTGTAGATGAAAGGAAACAGAAAAAAATTATAGCACAGATTGACCAGTTACTTGCATCTTCGCCAAATGAGAGAGTAAAAATATACGATAAAATAGATAGGGAAATATCGAAATTATATAATCTTACTGCGGAGGAATATTCGTTGGTATATTTAAGTGTTGATGAGGAAAAATATCTCCTGAGCTGAGTTCTCAGGGGATATTTTTACTTTTTGCAAGTATGACATTGAATATATCATTTTCTTCTGTAAAAAATGTTTCCAGTTCTTGTTCTGTCATAAATACCTGACCTTCGAATACATCATCCTTTTTTCTGCCAGTATTTTCATTTCTATGTTGAGGACATAATTTTCCAGTTTGCTGCAGTTCTTTACTTGTGAGAATCCAATATAATAATTTATCTTTGCAGACGCCAATCCATATGAAGATATCGCAACAGGAAGGTTTGAGCTGCTGAAAGTGATATTTAAAATTGTGTTTTTGTGCTTCTTCATAGGAGTATGCGCGGCTTGACAGACTTCCTTTGGTTAAGATGTTGTTTGCTCTGCATGCCTTAACTTCAATGCGGATGCCGGAATACCATAAGTCAAACTCACCGTTAAAGTTAGGATATTCTGTAGCAAGGGCACTTTTTGTTGCTTTAAGAAGTTGGGGGAAAAGTTTATGTATGTGTTTTTCTCCCCATGTTTGTCCAAAAGTACGTGGAGCCATTTCAAATAAATCAAGATATCTATTTTGTTCTTGATAACGTTTTGCAAATTCATGGCTTAGATTTTCATAATCTTGAAAGGTCATAGCTCCGATGGAAAGTAAATAAGCCATAAGTTTATTTTCTGTGGTAAATGGAGCAATTGCTTTTTCTCCTTTTATGGTTGCGATAATGGATTTGTTACTACCTGAATTTTCGACGAAATATTCTAATTTATCATATAATTCTTTCATTTATTGCCCCTTTCAATCATGCGTTGTTCTATCAATAAATACTTCCATACTTCTTTCCAAAATTCCTTTCATACAGGCAATGGCAATTCCATAATTCGTAATTGGAATGCCCTGCTCTTTTGCACAATCTAACCGATACTGCATTTCTTTTTCTGTCAGCGTGCATCCGCCGCAGTGAATGATCACTTGATAAGGGGACAGATCGGATGGAAAGTCTGTTCCGCTTGTAAAGGTAAATAGTAACTCTTTCCGAGTAAACTGCTTCAGCATACGGGGCAGTTTGACAGTCCCGATATCTTCACATTGTCTGTGGTGGGTACATCCTTCACAGATCAGTACATGATCTCCGTCTTTTAACTGCTTGAGAGTCTGTGCGCCATGGGCGGCAAGTTCTAAATTTCCCTTGTATCTGGCAAATAGAATCGAAAAAGAGGTAAGCGGCACTTCTTTTGGTACGATTTTGGAGACGGTATCAAAGACCTGACTGTCTGTAATGACAAGAGCGGGCGACCTTCCAAGGTTTTGAAGCGTTTTCAAAAGCTCGCTGTCTCTGACTGCGATTGCCGTTGCTCCGTGATCGAGAATATCACGGATGGTTTGCTGCTGAGGCAGGATGAGGCGGCCTTTGGGCGCTGATTTGTCAATAGGGACAACGAGCACTACAAAGTCTCCGGGAGAGATCAGATCTCCGACAATGGTTCTGTTTTTCTTTGTCTGATGGAACTGTTTTGCAAGTAATTCTTTTAGTTCGTGAATTTGTGTTCCCACGGCAGCACTGACATACAGGATTTGCTCCGGGGAAATCTCATCCGGAAGAACAGGAGAAGACGGGGCAAGATCCATTTTATTGACAGCGATCACAAAAGGAATCTTTTTCTTCTGAATCTGCTGCAAGATCTGAAGATCTTCACTGGTCATGCCAGCCTGCCCATCGATAACCAGCAGAGCGATATCTGTTGTGCTTAAAATCTGTTGTGTTTTTTCGATACGCAGGGTTCCAAGTTCTCCGCTATCATCCAGTCCCGGGGTATCTGTCAGAACGACAGGTCCCAGAGGAAGGAGTTCCATTGCTTTTTTGACTGGATCGGTGGTCGTACCTTTGTGATCAGAGACAATGGATACAGGCTGTCCGGCGAGAGCGTTGATCAGACTGGATTTTCCGGCATTTCGTCTGCCGAAGATCCCGATGTGGATGCGTTCGGCAGAAGGGGTCTGGTTGAGTGTCATAAAGGTGCTCCTTTCTGTTAGAAACGGAAATCCCGGCGGTTGTTCTGTTCGATCAGGCGCAGATTCTCCAGAACCACGGCACGTGCTTTTTCATTTGGGACGTTTCCGACTTCTTTTGCAATGAGACGGTCTCCGATGGCTTTTGTTTCAGGGGAAGCATAGTCCATCAGATATTCTTTGAGGGTCATCAGTGCGTTCGGGTGGCAGCAGTTCTGGATCTGTCCGCTTTTGCACAGAGACATGAAACGGTCTCCTGTTCGGCCTTCCCGATAGCAGGCAGTACAAAAACTTGGAATGTAATCCATCTCCATCAGCCAGCGCACGACTTCATCGAGTGTGCGGGTATCACTGACATCGAATTGTTCAGATTTTGCGTCATCTGGTTCTGGTTCGCAGTAACCGCCAACGCTGGTACGGGATCCTCCGCTGATCTGGGAAACACCAAGGTGCAGAACCCGTTCTCTGCATTTCTGGCTTTCTCGTGTGGAAATGATCATACCGGTGTAAGGAACAGCAATGCGGATACATGCCACGATCTTTGCAAAGGTATCATCGTCAATGCCGTTGTCAAATTCATCGGCATTGATATCGTCTGCATGACGAAGTCTTGGTACGCTGATCGTGTGAGGACCCACACCGAAAGCGGCTTCCAGATGTTCTGCGTGCATCAGAAGCCCTGCGAATTCATACCGGTATTTGTCAAGTCCGAACAACACTCCGATTCCCACATCATCAACACCCCCTTCCATGGCGCGGTCCATTGCTTCTGTATGATAATTGTAGTCATGTTTCGGTCCGGTCGGATGGAGGGTCAGATAACTCTCCTTGTGATAGGTCTCCTGGAACAGGATATAGGTGCCGATACCGGCTTCTTTGAGCAGACGATAATTGTCTACAGTGGTTGCTGCGATATTGATGTTCACTCGTCGGATGGCACCGTTTTTGTGTTTGATGCTGTAAATGGTGTTGATGCTGTCCAGATAGTAGTCCATGGTATTGCGTACCGGATCTTCGCCGGCTTCCAGCGCCAGACGTTTGTGTCCCATGTCCTGCAGTGCAATGACTTCTCTGCGGATTTCCTCCTGGGTCAGCTGTTTCCTTGCGATATGTTTGTTTTTCAGATGATACGGGCAGTATGTACAGCCGTTTACGCAGTAGTTGGACAGATAGAGCGGTGCGAACATGACGATCCGGTTGCCGTAGAAATCTTTTTTAATCTGTTCTGCCAGTTTGTAGATTTCCTGATTTTTTTCTTCTATCTGGCAGGCAAGAAGAACGGACGCTTCCCGATGGGAAAGTCCTTTTCTCAGACGTGCTTTTTCCAGGATGGAATCAATGAGCGCTTCATTGGCTTTGTTCTCATCCGCATAGGCAAGAGTTTCTAAAATCTCTTCGTGATTGATAAAATCGTCCGCGTGTTTTGAATATACATCATACATAAGTCATTCCTCCAATTCGTAAAGTAAATATAAATATCACAGTTTTTGGAAATCTGTGTTTAAAGAATCTCCCCGGTCAGTGACCACCTGATAACCGATGGACTGCATACGCTGCTCCAGATCATTTCGGCATTCGGCGGCTTCGGCATCGGTACTGATCTTATTGTCGTACAACAGATAATCTCCCCGGACTTGTCGGGGTGATAAGTTTGGCATGACCACATTGGCTCCGGATAAAATTCCAAGCTCCCGTCCGTTGGGGGCAATGGTTCCAAGGGCAGTGGTTGCCGGAAGCAGCACTTTGGGGAGCATCAGGCGAATGAGTCCCAGGAGAAATAAGGTCAGCTCCAGCGTTCCCGCTTTTTGTTCTGCAAACGGGGTACCGTGATGGGGAATAAACGGTCCAATCCCCACCATTTGAGGATTTAATTCTTTGAGAAATAAAAGATCCTCTGCCAGATGTTCTGTCGTCTGTCCGGGAGAGCCTACCATAAAGCCGGTTCCTACCTGATAGCCTATTTCTTTCAGATCCCAAAGACACTGCTGTCTGTGGGATGCCAATAGACGAGGCGGATGCAGATGTTGGTAGTGGTCTGCGTTGTAGGTCTCATGGCGCAGAAGGAAACGGTCAGCGCCTGCATCAAAAAGCTGCTGATATTCTGCCTTAGTTGCTTCTCCGGTAGAAAGTGTGATGGCACAGTCCGGGTACGTGGTGCGGATCGTATGGACCAGATCGGATAATCGATCCGTTGTATACCATGGATCTTCTCCGCCTTGCAGGACAAAGGTACGGAATCCAAGTTTGTATCCATCCGCACAGCAGGCGAGGATCTCCTCTTTTGTCAGTCGGTAGCGGTGTGCATGTGCGTTGCCGCTGCGGATCCCGCAGTAATAACAATTATTTTTGCAGTAGTTGGTAAATTCAATCAGTCCACGGATGTAGACCGTATGCCCGTAGAACCGGATCCGTGCACGGCGTGATTTTTCAAAGAGATATGCGGCAAGTTCCGGTGTGCGTCCGTTCAGCAGCTGTGTCCATTGGGAAGCGCTGAGGGTATGTTCCTGTTCCAGTTGATCGATCAGGGAGCAGAGATATGGATCCATCAGGTTGACTCCTTTCTGAAAAATTTTTTCTATATTTTTTTATTATAGCACAGTTTTAAACATAGAGGTTTATTGTTTCAGTCTGAAATATTGACAGGGGTGATACGGTGTGATAAGTTGGACACAGAAACAGCAGAAAGTGGTGATGAAATGTTGGAAGTGAGAAAACATTTTGTTGTCCATGGAAAGGTTCAGGGCGTAGGATTTCGTTATACTGCAAAATATCTTGCGTTGTCTCTTGGGCTGACAGGATGGGCGAGGAATGAATGGGACGGCACCGTGACGATGGAAGTACAGGGACGGGAAGCGCTGATCAATAAACTTCTGGTGGGATTGAATCAGAATCAGTTTATTTCCATCGAATGGATCGATACGAAGGAGATCCCGTTGGAAGAAGAAAAGGCGTTTACCGTAAAATGAAGAAAAGAAGAACTTGGACAATAGCACAGAAAGGACAGGAAGAAGCAGGATGAAATTAGGATTTATCGGAACAGGAAATATGGCGGGCGCCATTATGGGGGGCATTATTAAAAACGGGGTATTAAAACCGGAAGAAATCATCGGTTCAGATATTCTGGAGGCAGGAAGAGAAAAGGTACATTCTCTTTACGGCATCCATGTAACAGAGGACAACAAAGAAGCAGCAAAAGCGGAGATTGTCGTACTTTCAGTAAAACCACAGTATTATGCACAGACGATTGCCGAGATCCGGGATGTGGTCACAGAGGATCAGGTGATCGTAACACTTGCGCCGGGAAAAACTCTGGAATGGCTGAAAGAGCAGTTTGGAAAGACCGTGAAGATCGTGCGAACCATGCCGAATACGCCGGCTATGGTTGGTGCGGGAATGACAGCGGCATGTGCCAACGCAGAGGTTACCAAAGAGGAGTTGGAAAAAGTGCTGACAATTTTACGTTCGTTTGGAGAGGTGGAAGTGGTTCCGGAGCATTTGATCGATGCAGTCGTATCCACAAGCGGAAGCTCCCCGGCATATGTATTTTTGATGATCGAGGCCATGGCAGATGCGGCAGTAGCAGACGGAATGCCAAGACCTCAGGCTTATAAGTTTGCGGCACAGGCTGTGATGGGAAGCGCTAAGATGGTTCTTGAGACAGGAAAGCATCCGGGAGAACTGAAAGATATGGTATGTTCTCCGGCAGGTACTACGATCGAGGCAGTTCGGGTGCTGGAAGAGCGGGGATTTCGCAGTGCGATCATCGAGGCAATGCGTGAGTGTGCGGAAAAATCCAGAAATATGTAGTGTGAGAGAACAAATATGAGGGGGAACGGCGATGGAGATTCATGGAATTCAGAAAATGACACTGTTAGATTATCCGGAAAAAGTAGCATGTACGATTTTTACGGCAAGATGTAATTTCCGTTGCCCGTTTTGTCATAATGCATCTCTGGTGACACACGTAGATGCGGCGGCAGCAATTTCCGAGGAGGAAGTGTTTTCATTCCTTGCGAAACGGCAGGGGATTCTGGATGGTGTGTGCATTACCGGAGGCGAGCCTCTGCTTCAGCCGGATATCGAAGAGTTTATCCGGAAAGTGAAAGAGCTCGGTTATCAGGTCAAGCTGGATACCAACGGCAGCAATGTATTGCGTCTGAGACGGCTGGTGGAACAGGGGCTTGTGGACTATGTAGCAATGGATATCAAAAATGCTCCGGATAAGTATGGTATGACCATTGGAATTGAAGAATATGATATGTCCAATATTTTTCAGAGTGTGGATTTTCTGATGTCCGGGGATGTTCCCTATGAATTTCGCACCACGGTTGTGCGGCAGTTCCATAAAAGGGAAGATTTTGCTGCTATCGGGCGATGGATCAAGGGGGCAAAACAATATTATCTGCAGAGCTTTGTAGATTCCGGAGATTTGATCTGCCCCGGAATGAAGGGGTATACAAAAGAGATTATGGAACAGGCACTGGGGATTGTACAGAGAAATATTCCGAATGCGAAGTTAAGGGGTGTGTAGGTTAAAAGTTATCTCAACAACAATTGTTAGAAAAGCCTGAAAATTCAAGAAAATAGACGGTTTCATACAGGGAGGATGTGACTCAAAACGGGTCATACCCTCCCTGTATTTTATTGTTCATGTATAAAAGAGCAAAATCATGTAATAATCAGCCACTGTTTCTTAGTATAATTTCCTCAAAAAGTGTTACGTTTCTATTTTTTTTATTATTTTAGAAAATTCCATATTTTTCTATAATACAGATATCAAAAACAGAGACGAATAAAAAGGGAGGAAACGATAATGAAGAAAAAGAGAATGCTGGCACTTCTTTTGACAGTAGCAATGGCAGGAACGATGCTTGCAGGATGCGGCAGATCCGATAGCAAGGAAGATGAAAAAGGAAAAAATCAGGCAAAGAGTGAAGGGAAAGTGTACTATCTGAACTTCAAGCCGGAGCAGGCAGATGACTGGGTAAAACTTGCAGAGACTTACACAGATGAGACTGGTGTTCAGGTGGATGTGCAGACAGCTGCTTCCGGGACGTATGAATCCCAGCTGAAATCTGAGATGGCAAAAGAAGAGGCGCCGACCCTGTTTCAGGTCAATGGTCCTGTCGGTCTGGCATCCTGGAAAGATTACTGTTATGACCTGTCAGACAGTCAGATTTACAAGGATATTTCCAGTGACGATTATGTGTTAAAAGAAGGAGATGAAGTCAAAGGAATTGCGTATGTAGTAGAAACATACGGAATTATTTATAACAAAGCGATCCTGAATCAATACTTTGAACTTTCAGATGCTGCTGTAAAATCAGTGGATGAGATCAATAATTTTGAAACGCTGAAAAAAGTTGCGGACGGAATCCAGAAACACAAAGATGAATTGGGGGTAAAAGGTGCATTTACATCCGCAGGTATGGATTCTTCTTCTGACTGGAGATTTAAGACACATCTGGCAAATCTTCCAATCTATTATGAATATAAAGATGAGGGCATTACATCCACAGATGCGATTAAAGGAACCTATCTGGAAAACTATAAGAACATATGGGATTTATATATTACAGATTCTACCTGTGAACCGTCTATGATCTCCTCTAAGACGGCAGAGGACGCAAGCTCCGAATTTGCACTTGGAGAGGCTGTATTTTATCAGAATGGAACCTGGGCATACAACGACATCAAGGATATGGAAGTTGCCGATGAGGACATGGGAATGCTTCCGATTTACATCGGTGCCAAAGGAGAAGAAGAGCAGGGACTTTGCACGGGATCTGAGAACTACTGGTGTGTGAATAAAAATGCTTCAGAAGAAGACATTCAGGCAACTCTGGATTTCCTGCAGTGGGTTGTGGAAAGTGATGAGGGACGCGATATGCTTGCAAATACGATGGGATTTGTGACACCGTTCACCACATTTGAAGACTATCTGCCGTCAAATCCTCTGGTGCAGGCAAATGAGGAATATAACAAGGCAGGCAAGACACCTGTAAGCTGGAACTTTACGACAATGCCTTCTGAAAACTGGAAAAACAATGTAGGCTCTGCACTTCTTGAATATGCACAGGGAACTGGAAAATGGGATGCAGTGGAAACTGCATTTGTAGATGGATGGGCAACTGAGTATCAGGCAGCGCATGCGGAATAAAAACATAGATTTGAGGCGGACGGCAAACCGTCCGCCTTTTCCATCAAGAGGAAGGAGAGAGGGACATGCAAAAAGCAATAAAACGATATTTCCCTGTTTTTGTACTGCCCACGATGATCGCATTTACCATTGGGTTTATCGCACCGTTTTTACTGGGTATTTATCTTTCGTTCTGTAAATTTACAACCGTGACAGACGCCAGATTTATCGGGCTTGAGAATTATGGAAAGGTATTTCAGGATCCTACATTTTTACACTCTCTGTGGTATACCGTGTTGTTTACAGTACTGTCCATGTTATTGATCAATGTACTGGCATTTGCGGTGGCGATGGTATTAACAAAACCAGTGCGCGGGAAAAATATTTTCCGGACTGTATTTTTTATGCCGAATTTGATCGGTGGAATTATTCTGGGATATATCTGGCAGCTTCTGTTAAACGGAGTGCTTGCACATTGGGGAAAAACACTTACATATTCCGGGACCTACGGGTTGATGGGAATGATCATTCTGGTGTGCTGGCAACAGATTGGATATATGATGATCATCTACATTTCCGGCATTCAGAATATTCCCGGAGAGCTGATCGAAGCGGCGAAGATTGATGGAGCCAACTCCCGGCAGGTACTTCGCAAGGTCATTATTCCGATGGTAATGCCGTCGATCACGATTTGTACATTTTTAACGTTAACAAACGGGTTCAAGTTATTTGACCAGAACCTGGCGCTGACCAATGGTGCACCTTCGAAAATGTCAGAACTTCTGGCGCTCAATATCTTCAATACGTTCTATGGAAGAGCCGGTTATGAAGGTGTTGGTCAGGCGAAGGCAGTGATCTTCTTTCTGATCGTTGGTCTGGTTGCCGTGATTCAGAATCGCATGACAAGATCAAAGGAGGTGCAGCAGTAGTGAACAAAAAATTAAAACATGGCTGGCTGGTTACGCTGATCTTCTCTGTTATCAGCCTGCTGTACTTATATCCGATCATTCTTGTTGTGATCAACTCATTCAAGAAAAAAGCATACATCAGCCGGGTGCCATTTGATCTGCCAAAAGACAATATGTTTGTAGGATTGGAAAATTATATCCGCGGAATCGAGCAGACAAAGTTTTTTGAGGCATTTGGTTGGAGTCTGTTTATCACCGTGGGCGGAGTTGCAGTCATTATCCTGTGCTGTTCCATGTGTGCATGGTTTATCAGCCGGGTGAATACATGGTGGACAAAACTGATCTATATGCTTTGTCTGTTTGCCATGGTGGTGCCGTTTCAGATGGAAATGTACACTTTGTCCAAGATTGCAAATATGCTCAGACTCAATACTCCATGGGGGCTGATCTTCATCTATCTGGGGTTTGGTGCCGGGCTGGCGGTATTTATGTTTACCGGATTTATGAAGTCCATTCCACTGGAGATCGAAGAGGCGGCAATGATTGATGGATGTACTCCGATCCAGACTTTTTTCAAGGTGGTCCTGCCAATCTCAAAACCGACTTGCATTACGGTAATGATTCTGCAGGCAATGTGGATCTGGAATGATTATCTGCTTCCGTCTCTGGTGCTGGATACGAAGAAATACCGGACGATTCCGATCGCAGTACAGTATTTAAAAGGTGGATATGGATCTGTGGATATGGGAGCCATGATGGGAGCGCTGGTACTTTCTATCATCCCGATTGTAATCTTTTATCTGTGCTGCCAAAAACATATTATAGAAGGTGTCGTGGCAGGAGCTGTGAAGGGATAAGGCTTGTAAGAAAAAAGGGAATGGATTAAAATAAAGAGGACAGATCAATAAAAAATCTGCCATGCAGCCAACAGAGGGGCATGGTGGATTTTTTGGCATGTATCAGAGGAGGGACGGACATGATCACGATATTGATTGCAGATGACGAAAAACTGGAGAGAAACGGGATCAAGTTTCTGCTGAAACGAGAGCAGGAAGAACTGGAGATTTTAGAGGCAATAAACGGGAAAGATGCAGCGGGGATTTTGCAGAAAAAACAGGTGGATATTTTGTTTTCGGATATCAAAATGCCTTATATGACAGGGCTCGAACTGGCGAAAGCTGCACGGGAGTTGCAGCCGGAGATCGAGATAGTGATTTTTAGCGGATACAATGATTTTTCTTATGCGAAGGAGGCGCTGCATTACGGAGTAGTCGATTATGTGCTAAAGCCGGTAGATCCGGGAGAGTTTCATAAGACGTATTGTTCTGTGAGAGATCATATTCTGGAGAAGAATACGCAGAAAGGAGAAATTGCAAGGCAGCAGGATGATCTGGGAAAATATTTTCTGCAGAATTTTTTGTATGACGGCAAAGAAGAAAACGGGACAAAAGCTGCGGAGCTTTTATGTCAGGATGGAGGGCAGTATACTCATATGATCCTGGCAGGCGGCGAGGACTGCTTTTTTGAAGTGGATGAAGAAAAGCTTTTGGGTCAGCTCAGAGAGCACATGTCCCGTCAGTTCCTTTATCTGAATGTGGCAGCAAATGAGTCCTTATTTCTGTTTCAGGAAAGATATGCAGATTATGAGACAGTGGCAAAAGAGTTATATCAGTTTTTTAAGAATAAGTACGATGAGGAGTGCTATTTGGCAGTAAGTGAAGAAATTACAGACTGGCAGGAACTTCCTGAAGTATTTTCCGGTTTAGAGGAGGTACTGGCAGAAAAATTTTATCAGCCCAGGCAGAAGATTTTCTTTGCAGGGGAAGTGCAGGAGACCAGAGAAATGGATGAGGCAGAAGAATCTCAGGTCCTGAATAATATCAAAGAGGACATTCAATATAAAGACAGTATCCATCTACGGCAGGATTTTCAGAAGCTGGAGAGAAAATATAGAGAAAGTATGAAATTTTCAGAGATGTATGTGAAATTTGTATTTTCTAATATTGTCAAAGATATTTATGAGGAGGTCAATCCAGGAGATGTGAAAGCATTGTCAAAAATGATCGACAGGCTGTACCGCTGCAGGAAAATTGAAGATGTACTGGCAATTACAGAACAGGTAGTCTGTGAACTGGAGAAATTTGTACAGGAGCAGAACAAGGGATTTCGGAATGAAGTTATGAAAGTGAAACAGTACATTCACCATCATTATGCAGAAAATCTCAATGTAGAGAATCTGGCAAGGCAAGTCTATCTCTCCCCGGGATATTTAAGTGTTGTATTCAAGGAGGAGACCGGAGTCAATCTGAACCGTTATGTCCGGGATATCCGGATGAAGAAATCCAGGGAGCTTCTGGAAAATACCAGTATGAAGATCTCGCAGATCGCAAAAGAGGTTGGATTTTCCAATAATTCTTATTTCTGCAGGAGCTTCCGGGAGTATTTTGGCAGCACACCGGAGTCTTGCAGGAAAGGGAGTATGAGTGATGAAGAAGCTTCTTTATCGGTTTCATAATTTTAAATATCGATATAAGCTGATGATCCTGATTTTGACCGCTGGGATCATTCCGACACTGATCGTGACATGCTATATGCAGATGGGAATGATGAACACGCTCAAGGAGCGGGAAATGGAAAATATGCAGGAGTCTTTAAAACAGGCAGTCGATGCAATAGACAATCAGGCGCAGATTTATGAAAATCTGATTGATTATCTGTCTTATTCGGGAGACCTCAGGAAAGTGCTGAAAATGGAACGTGCATCAGATTTTAATACATATCTGAAGTATACTCAGGTGGCAGATCCGTTGTTGAATATGCCGCAGGTGTATCACAAAGAAATTAAAGGGATCACGCTGTATGCGGATAATATTCAGGTTGCCCATGGAAGTACACTGGCTCCTTTGTCGGAGATTCAGGGAGAAAACTGGTATCCCAGAAACAACAGAAGTCTGATTCGCTGGTATGTACAGACTGGAAGTCAGAATAAAGTGATTGTAGCCCGAAAGTTTTATGACGGGAGCAGTGAGATAAATGCTGTGCTGAAGATCACACTGGATTATAATAAATTGTTCAAACCGTTTGAAAAAATCATGGAATCTGATTTTGCCGGAATTGTCTGGGATGAAAACGGCAATGTCGTGTATTCCTGCAATAAAATTCCCGCTAAATATAAGACCGGGAAGGTGGATACAATTTCGGAAGTACAGAAAAGTTTTTCCAGTGTGACAAAGGAGATGGAAGGGAATCAGTGGAAATTCTGTTATTTTTGTCCTACGGATACGATTATGGAATCGGCAAGATATTTGATGTTGAAAAATCTGCCGCTTCTGACAGCCTGTATTCTGCTGATAGGAATCTTAAGCTATTTCTTTTCCAGACGTCTGGTCTGTAAGCTGGAACAGCTGACGGAAAATATGAATCAGATCCACAGTGGAATCCGGGAAGTGACCGTACAAAGTGATTCCAAAGATGAGATTGGTGTGCTCATTCGTACTTTCCGGCGTATGATGGATGAGATCAATAAACTGATCTCAGAAGTATATGAAGCGAAAATTGTGTTACAAAGGACAGAGATGAGGGCATTGCAGGCGCAGATCAATCCCCATTTCCTGTACAATTCACTCTCAATTATCAACTGGAAGGCAATCGAAGCAGATGAACAGGAGATCAGTAAGGTGACACTGGCATTGTTTACCTATTATCGGACCAGTCTGAACCGGGGGGAGACAATGACGACAGTAGTAAGCGAGATGGAGAATATCCGTGCATATCTGAAAATCCAGCTGATTATGCACGATAATAGTTTCCGGGTGGAGGAAGTTTATGATAATACAATGGGAAGTTGTGAGATCCCGAAACTCATTTTGCAGCCATTGGTGGAAAATGCGATCGATCATGGGCTGGATGTGTCGGAAAAGATCGAAAAAGTATTGCGGATAAAGGTTGTGCATGATGAGCTGTTTTTATATTTTATGGTGGAAGATAACGGAAACGGAATGACAGAGGAAAAAGCGAGTCAAATCGTGACATATCGATCCAAAGGGTATGGTGTGCGCAATGTCAATGAACGGATCGTGCTTCTCTATGGAGAAGAAAATAAAATCCGGGTGGAGAGTAAAGAAGGAGAAGGAACCAGAGTATGCATACGGATTCCAAAGAAGAAGGAGAACGGACATGAGAAACAGGAAACAAAAAATTAAATACATACTGCTGTTATGTGTGTTCTCGATGTTCCTGATCGCTTCCTGCAAAAGATCGGAAACCGGTAAGACGGTGGAATCGAAAGAGGTGATAAACGCACAGTGGGAAAATGCAGCACACACACCGTATGGGAAATATCCCGAGCTTGTTACTTATACACTGGGGAAAATCGTTGGATCTAATAATGCAAACCTGCCTGTGAAGGCGACTTATGAGGATAATGCCTACACACGATACTTGAAAGAACGGTTGAATATTCAAAACGAAGATGTTCTGGAAGGGGAAAATACCGATTCTTATGAGGAGGCCGTTCAGATTTTGATGGAAGATCAGCAGCTGCCGGATCTGTTGGTGGTAAAAGGCAGGGAGACAGTCAAAGAACTGGTCAGGCGTGGGATGGTCGAAGATCTTACCACAGTATATGAAGAATGTACCACAGAAAGGATCAAGGAAATGTATCAAAGCTACGGAGAAGCACTTCTGGAATCGGCTACATTTGACGGCAGACTCTACGCACTTCCGGATGCAGAGATAGATCATGGAGCTTCTCTTTTGTGGCTGCGCAAGGACTGGATGGAACGGTTGGGACTTTCCGATCCTGTAACGCTGGAGGAAGGGATGGAGATTATCCGGCAGTTTGTGAAAGCTGATATGGCAGGAAATCAAGAGACGGTGGGGTTGGCAGGAAGTACGGATTTGGTTTCTGAAAACAGCGGAACCTATGGGCTGGATGCTGTTTTTGACCAGTATCATGCAAAACCGAGCCAGTGGATTTTGAACGATCAGGGGAATGTGGTGTATGGTTCTGTGACAGAAGAGACAAAACAGGCGCTGATCTATCTGCATCAGCTTTATGTAGAAGGAATTCTGGACTCCAACTTTCTGCTGCGGCAGCAGGAAAATCTGGATACACTTCTTAAAGAAGGAAAGTGCGGGGCTATTTTCGGATACTGGTGGGCACCGAACAATCCACTGAGTTTATCTTATAGTGCGGACAGAACTGCAAAATGGCAGCCGTATCTGCTGACTGGAAATGCAGCGACCAGGACACGTACATTTCAATCCTATGAAGACTGTCTGTATGTGGTGGTAAGAAAGGGATATGAGCATCCGGAGATCGTGGGGAAATATGTGAGTACACTGTTTGATTATGGTCGTTTTGAAGATCAGAAGCAGTCCGATGAAATCAATGAATATTTTTCTTTGAATGTGGATCCGACAGCAAGACCGTTGAATATCAATGTAGACTACTGGGATGCGATCTACAGAGTGCAGCAAAATATACAGAATGTTCTGGATGGGAAAACACAGCAGAGCGAATTGAATGGATTGGAAGCCGCTTATTATAAAATCTGTAAGTCATTCCTTACGGGAGATGTGACCACGTCGAATGCATGGGCAGCATACACTTCCCGGATACAGGCAACGGGACTTTTGACGAAAGAGAATCTGGATGAAAATCAACCGCCTCTTTCGTTAGGCAGTCAGGAAATCAAAATCCCGGAAGAATTGCTGGAAGAAGAGAAAAATACATTTCTGCAGATCATAGTGGGAGAAAAGCCGCCTGAATATTTTGATACATTCGTAAAGAACTGGTATGAAAACGGTGGAAAAGCGCTCACACAGCAGGCGGATAACTCTTATAAAGAAACGATGAAATAGTTATAAACGCCAATATCTAGTTTTTGGAGGAAAACCTGCATACTAGATATTGGTGTTTTTCATTGACATTCAAAAATGTCGGTGATACACTAAATACAGCGTTTAGCTGCAGAAAGGAGAGGTACGAAACATGTATCAAGTCACAAAAAGGGACGGGGAAATAACAGAATTTAATCTGACCAAGATCAGCGAGGCGATACGAAAAGCGTTTGAAGCCAGAGAAAAAGAGTATAATCAGGATATTATTGATCTGTTGGCACTGAAAGTGACTGCAGATTTTGAGCCGAAGATAAAAGAACACAAAATTGCAGTAGAGGATATTCAGGACAGTGTAGAGTCTGTTCTGATCAAAGCGGGATACGCAGATGTTGCGAAGGGATATATCCTGTACCGCAAGCAGAGAGAAAAAATCCGAAATCTGAATTCTACACTTTTGGATTACAAAGAGATCGTAGACAGTTATGTGAAGGTGACAGACTGGCGCGTTAAGGAGAATTCTACCGTGACGTATTCTGTTGGGGGTCTGATCCTGAGTAATTCCGGTGCGATCACAGCCAATTACTGGCTGTCAGAAATTTACGATGAGGAGATTGGAAAAGCACACAAGAATGCGGATATTCATATCCACGATCTTTCTATGCTGACCGGATATTGTGCAGGCTGGTCTTTAAAACAGCTGATACAGGAAGGTCTGGGAGGTGTGACGGGCAGGATCACATCTGCTCCGGCGAAGCATTTGAGTGTTCTTTGCAATCAGATGGTGAATTTTCTGGGAATCATGCAGAATGAGTGGGCAGGAGCACAGGCATTTTCATCGTTTGATACCTACCTTGCACCATTTGTAAAAGCAGACCATCTGACATATCGGGAAGTGAAAAAATGCATCGAATCTTTCATTTTCGGGGTGAACATTCCGTCCAGATGGGGAACACAGGCGCCGTTTTCCAATATTACACTGGATTGGACGGTTCCGAATGACCTTGCCAATCTGCCGGCGATCGTGGGCGGAAAAGAACAGGACTTTACATATGGTGATTGTAAAGAAGAAATGGATATGATCAACCGGGCATTTATTGAGACCATGATCGAGGGAGATGCACAGGGAAGAGGATTCCAGTATCCGATTCCGACGTATTCCATCACGAAAGATTTTGACTGGTCGGATACGGAGAACAACCGTCTGTTATTTGAGATGACCGCAAAATACGGAACACCGTATTTTTCCAATTATATCAACAGTGATATGGAGCCAAGCGACGTGCGCAGTATGTGCTGCCGTCTGCGTCTGGATCTGCGGGAACTGCGCAAGAAATCCGGTGGATTTTTCGGAAGCGGAGAGAGCACAGGTTCCGTTGGTGTTGTGACGATCAATATGCCGAGAATTGCATATTTATCGAAAAATGAGGAAGAATTTTACGAGAGACTTGATAAAATGATGGATATTGCCGCAAGATCACTTCATATCAAACGAGTGGTGATTTCCAGACTTCTGGATGAAGGGCTGTATCCGTATACAAAGAGATACCTGGGAAGTTTTGATAACCATTTCTCTACGATCGGGCTCATCGGAATGAATGAGGCAGGACTGAATGCAAAATGGATCCGTAAAGATCTGACACATCCGGAAACGCAGAAGTTTACAAAAGATGTTCTGAATCACATGAGAGAGCGGCTGTCCGACTATCAGGAAGAATATGGTGATCTGTATAACCTGGAGGCAACTCCGGCAGAATCTACCACATACCGCCTGGCAAAACATGATGTGGAGCAGTTCCCGGATATCATCACAGCAGCAGAGGACTGCGGAACACCATATTACACAAACAGCTCTCATCTGCCGGTTGGCTATACGGAGGATGTATTTGCCGCACTGGATATTCAGGATGAGCTGCAGACGCTGTATACATCAGGAACGGTATTCCATACATTCCTGGGAGAAAAACTTCCGGACTGGAAGTCAGCGGCAGCTCTGGTCAGAAAAATCGCAGAGAATTATAAGCTGCCGTATTATACAATGTCTCCAACATATTCTATCTGTAAGAATCATGGATACATTTCCGGAGAGCAGTATACTTGTCCGATTTGTGGAGAAGAAACAGAGGTATACAGCAGAATTACCGGTTATTATCGTCCGGTCAAGAACTGGAATGATGGAAAACTGCAGGAATTTAAGGAACGAAAAGTGTATGATGTAGAACACTCTCACGTGAAGCAGGAGAATTTCAGGGAGACAGAACAGGAAGAAGAACAGCGTATTTTCGAAGAGGTGAATACAGAGGAAGGAAAAGTACTTCTTTTTACAACGAAGACCTGTCCGAACTGTAAGCTTGCAAAAGATTCCCTGGAAAAAGCCAATATTTCTTATGAAGTAGTTGATGCGGGAGAGAATGAAGAGCTGGTTAGAAAATATGGGGTCATGCAGGCGCCGACACTGATCGTGATCAAAGAAGAAGGTGTACAGAAACTTGCAAATGCGTCCAATATCCGGGCATTTGCAGAAAAACGATAGAAAAATAGAAAACGGAGGAACTCGATATGTATGATATTGGAATTATCGGAGGGGGGACAGCAGGTCTGACAGCAGCTATCTATGGACAGCGTGCAGGAAAACGGACTCTGGTGATCGAAGGACTGAATTTTGGAGGACAGATTGTAAATTCACCGAAAGTAGAGAATTATCCGGGATTGGAGAGTATCAGCGGAAGTCAGTATTCTATGAATCTGCTGAATCAGGCGATGAAGCTGGGAGCAGAGACTGCTTCCGAGCGTGTAAAAGAAGTACGTGAGGAAGACGGGATCAAAATCATCGTGACAGACCAGAAAGAATATCCATGTAAGGCCGTGATCCTTGCAACAGGAGTGGCTCACCGGCATCTGGGGATCCCACAGGAGGAGGCGCTTGCCGGTTCCGGCGTCTCTTATTGTGCGACCTGTGACGGCGCATTTTTCCGGGGGAAAGATGTAGCGGTGATCGGTGGAGGAAATACCGCTCTGCAGGATGCAGAATTCCTTTCGAATTACTGCAATAAAGTATATGTGGTACATCGCCGTGATGAATTCCGTGGGGAAAGTAATTTGGTAGAAGTGCTGAAAGAAAAAGAGAATGTCCAGTTTGTTCTGGATTCTATTGTCAAAGATATTGAAGGAAAGTTTATGGTAGAGAGATTGTTCCTTCGCAACAAGAAAACTGGGGAAGACTTCCATATCCCGGTATCCGGTGTATTTGTGGCAATCGGACAGATTCCGCAGAATGAGATCTTTGATGGTCTGGTACGTCTGGATGAAAATGGATTTATTCTGGCATCGGAGGATTGTATGACCTCTCATCCGGGAATCTTTGCAGCGGGAGACTGCAGGACCAAAGAAGTGCGTCAGCTGACAACAGCGGCAGCAGACGGAAGTGTGGCGGCGTTGGCAGCGTGTAAATATATTTCTATGAATTTTTAAGGTGAAATAAAAAAATGAAATAAGAGGACAGCCTGTCTTGTGTACATATTGAGAAGAATGTGTATGCAGGGACAGGCTGTTTTGGTGAAAATATACTTGAAAAAAGAAATTTACATAGTATAATGAAGATACATCAAATTCTCAGACGTTGTCTGTGTGACAATTCAGATGTCTGGAACATCGTTTCTAAACGGTTCAAATTCAAAGGCAGTTTCGCCGAATATTCAATTTTGATGAAAAAAGAAAAGAATAAGGAGGAGTGCAGTATGGGAAAAGGAAATGCTGCAGTAAAGCAATGGCTTGGAAATCCCAGACGGTTTGCAGATTTGTTCAACGGGATTGTATTTCAGGGCAAGCAAGTGATATTGCCGGAGGATTTGCATCTGGCAACGGGAGAGACAGATATTCTTGTATCTGATAAAAACGAAAAAGCAAAGGAGGTTCAACGATATCGGGATATCATTATGCGATGGGAGCAGGGGGCATATTTGGTACTGTTGGCGTGTGAAAATCAAGAGAATGTACATTATGCCATGACAGTGAGAAATATGCTGTATGACAGCCTGTCTTATGTTGAGCAGATTCGACAGTCCTGGAAGTGTCTGGAAGAGGCAGAAAAACAAAAAGTCGCGGAGGCTGAGTTTTTGTCGAGGTTTCGGAAGGAAGACAGGTTGGTTCCGGTGATTACTCTGGTGTTTTATTATCACCCAGATACCTGGGATGGGAGTCATGATCTTCATGGGATTTTAAGATGGAGTGATGATGAGGATAAGAACGAGATTCTGAAAAAATATATATCCAACTATCGGATCAATTTGATCGATGCAGGAAATGTAAAGGAATTGGAGCGTTTTCATACGGATTTACAGGAGATTTTTGGAATGTTACAATGCAGGCAGGATAAAGAAAAATTGCTGCATTACGTAAAAAGTAAAGAACAATACTTTCGGCATGTGGATGAAGAGACTTATCAGGCACTTCGAGAATTTCTGCATTCTGAAACAATATTAAAACAAGCATTTGAAAAAGAAAAGAGAGAGGAGCAGGTGGATATGTGTAAAGCATTAGAAGATTTGTATCAGGATGGAATTGAACAGGGAGCTGTGGAGGCATATCAGGAGGTAGGATTTTCGAAAGAAGAGATCATAGAACGGGTTCAGAAGAAATTTTCCTATGTAGTGGAAAAGGCTGAGGAGATTGTGGAGAAATATTGGAAGGAATAAAAGGAGTTGTGATTTTATAGTCGAGTTAAGGGTGGCCTTTGATGGCATTTGATAAACAAAATGTAGACATCGAAAAACCCCCCATTGTTAAACTATTGAAAATTTACAGGAATTTCGGCAATAACAGGAATTGTTCCATCAGGATTTGGATTGTTTTTATCTAATATTTGAATTGTAAAATCGGTATCATCTGTATATTCCAGTGTATAGTGATAAACTTGACTGCCGTCTTCCATAGTAGTAAAATGTTCGCTCAAAATGGCAATCTGTTTTCCGCTTGAGTCAGTGACAAGAGGAGCAGGATTCTGTGTTGTCCATGCCTGTGGAATTTGCAATGTGAAATACAGGTTACTCGGGGATTTTGCAAAGTCTGCAATTATAAATCCATTGTTTTCAGCAAGCATAGATTTATTTTTAGTAAGATCTTCTTCGTTTTTAACTGTAAATTGTAAATCCCAATTCCCCTTTATGGAGTCGGGCAGCAGATCAGGGGAAGAAGGTGTGGCATATATTTCATCAATGTGCAGATCAATCGTCATAGTATCTGGAAATGCAGATTCTTTCAGGGCATTTCGACTGATTTGATATAAGCCGATATAAGTTTGCTCACCGGATTTTGGAAGATATTCTGCAGTTGGAATGACTTCGGTATCATTGATTTTGATGTTAATATTGGAATGTATATAATCTTGTGGTTCTTTAAATTTTTGTTTATCTAATTGAACAGAAAGTGTGAAATATAGATTATAACCATCACAATAGGTGTTGGATGCCTGTATGGTAACGCCGTTATTATCAGCAATATTGTTGTTTGGATCTGTGCTATGAGAGTGACTGGCAATATTTTGATAAGCGGTCTTGTCTTTTGAAGTTACTTCCTGGGATTGAATATCAATCAGTTGTTCGAAGATGCTGCCGATTACAGGGATATCTTTTGCCATAGCGGGATTTGCAAAAAATATACTGCTAATCCCTAATACTACGCATAAAGTGGCTGCAAGTTGAATCCATATGGTATGAGTTCTGTTTTTCCCTTTCATGTTTACTTCATGACTTGAAATTTTCTGATAAGAATCTTGTATTTTTTGCTCTACATTAGAAGGAAGCGGAACCGGATTCTTTAAATTTTTTCTTATTTGTTCTTCTGGTTTCATTTACATAACCTCCTTTGTTTGATACTGATACGTGGGATGCTTTTTCAGATACATTTTTTGGAAAATCTTACGTCCTCTGGAAAGTCTTGACTTTACTGTGTTTTCATTCAGATCCAGCAACTGGCTGATTTCTTTGATGTTAAATTCTTCTAAATAATAAAGCAAAAGAATCAGTCGATAAGCTTCATCCATTTGATTGAGCAGTTCAAAAAAGTCTTCATTTTGAGTGAAAAAATTTGGTTCCTGGAAGGAGCACGTTTCAGAAGGAAGACGGGAACTTTTTACATCATAACTGTCGATGGGAATAAACTTTTGATGTTCTCGTAAGATCCGGTTGCAGTGATTGATCAAAATTCTGGTCATCCATGTTTTAAAATATTTTGGATAGCGCAAAGAACATAAATTTTCGTAACAGCTGAGAATGGTGTCCTGAATTGCATCTGCTGCATCTGCATCATTGTTTAAAATGCTGATTGCTATTTTATACATATCTTGTTTATTGTTTTCTATTAACTGGATAAATGCTTCCTGACTGCCTTTTTGTGCTTTTTTTACAAGTGGGATCATCCGCGTAATCTCCCCTCCTTTGTGCGTTTTATTTATTTTACAATCGATTGATACTCATTAGATAAAAATAAAGCAAAAAAAGTTGCAAAAATAAAAAAACACCGTAAAACAACGTGTCTTTCCTTGTTTTACGGTGCCAGTATGACCTGCTAGTCACGGAACATCTTTGATCCCATCCACTGCTGCATATGATCCAGCATCTTTTCGTCCGGATCGATCAGGACACAGGTGATCGTCTGCTCGGAAGGAATTACAATCGCATAAGTCCCATTTCCGGTTCCAGAAGAAAAGTCCTTTGTCTTTTCAGGATGGATGGAATTCAGGCGGTGAGAATTCTTTGGCGCAATGATTTCAGCCTGCTGAATATCCAGAGTCATGAGTTTTTTTCGTTTCGATTTACTGTAGATCGCATCAATTTCCAGATCATGGTTTAACAGGGTATATTCATATTCCACATCCAGTTTTGGAAATACGAAGTAATACACCAGAACACCAAGTAATACAGTGATCGGAACTGCCAGAAAACCGAGGAAGAGCATACCGCCGCAGAGGACGAGTGCCAGGAATGCAATGCTCACGATACGGATCACGAGATCAATGGGGCGGGATTTACGGGTAACTAATTGTTCATAAAGTGCGTCATTCATTTGATGTGTTCCTTTCAGTATATAAATAGTTCATTACCATAGAGGCAATCTTAAATGTCATGGCATCCTCAAATTGTCGAAGATCCAGACCAGTTCGTTTTTCAATCTGCTCTAAGCGATAGATCAGAGTGTT
The DNA here is from genome assembly GCA_900544395.1 of uncultured Ruminococcus sp. GTDB lineage: Bacteria > Bacillota > Clostridia > Lachnospirales > Lachnospiraceae > Mediterraneibacter. The sequence continues at coordinate 32,501 of UQVC01000029.1, forward strand.
TCGGTGCATATGAAGCTGTCGGGAGGTTTCCGCAATGTTCAGATTGTTCTGAAGAAATTTGTTCAAAGTAGCAGTTGTCTCTTCATCCAAAGATTGCGGGATTTCCTCACCAAAAATCTCATGCAGAAAATTTTCGCATAGAGAAGTTGGAAGCCGATAGATCAAACGACCGATACCAAGTCTGTTGTACGGAAAGACGGTCTGTTCAGAATAGAATAATTTTCCGACTTTCAATGCCAGACTTGTCTCCCGGAAAGCTGAAGAAAGTTCCAGCAGACTGTGCAGGGTCTTGCTGTAGGACACTCGAACCCGTGCCAGAGCTTCTGCGTTTAATGTATCCACGATCATACGTGCGGTGTGATGCACTGTTTCCGGAGAAGAATCTGCCAATAATTTGACAGGATAAAGAATCGCATGGGAATTCTCGGTAAGAGGGATGCGAAACACTCCGGATTGTGATGGAAAAAGATTTTTTAAAATCTCAGAAATCGTCTCATCCATACCGTGCCCTGTTTCCAACAGGTAAAGAACGCGAGGCTCTTCCGGTGCGATATGAAGACGGGCAGCCCGGTCATATACATTATAAGTTGGGATGCTGTCAGTCATCAGGCTCTGAAGAAAATGTGTCCGGTTATATTTTTCTTTATAAGCAGATGACAGAAGTTTTAGCTGTTCCAGTGCCTGAAGAGTCTCTTCATCTGTCTGGGCATGAATTTCCAGTGAAATGCCTGTAATACGTTTTAGTTCTGTCAATGCTTTCTCTAATTCAGCTGTATGATCCATAATCGTTCTCCCGGTAGACAGAGAAGGAGCTGCACAAACTGTACAGCCCCCTGTCATTTTTAATTATAGTTATTTTAAAACATTAGTTTGTAATCGTCAACTCTGTTTCTTTATCAAAGAGATGGA
>UQVC01000030.1 GCA_900544395.1 uncultured Ruminococcus sp.
TTGTATTTACAGGGATTATGGCACTTTTTTAACTAATCAACTGTCAAAGATGAGATTATATAACAATTTGTATGAAATAACAACAAAAATCCTGCTCTCTTTCGTGATTTGATACAATTCTATCTGCAGTTTATGGATTACAGCGACTGCAAGGGGAATACCCCTGTTGGATCAAAGTCTCTCTGTCATCTGTAGTTTCTTTTCTGTTTTTTTGCTTTGTATCCGCCACACTGCTGCAATCCGGTCTGTGAAATTTTCTGGTATTGGTATTGATCACATAAGTATTAGAGGAAGCATCTTTCTGATTTTCAGGTTTTGCTCCTTCCCAGCTTTCTCCTGTTGCATAATCAATCTCGATTCCGGGCTGTACATTATACACATACACATGGAATCGGATTTCTTCGTCTTCCACAGATGCTGCCTCCATTGTCACACCGCTTGCCACAAGATTGTCTCCTTCATAGACAGGTGTCACCCGATACAGTACATGATGATCGGTCCGATGTACATACTCTGCAACCTGATCTTCAAATGGCAGCATGCCTTCCACGTTAAAGTATCTGGTCCCCGTGATCAAATTCTTTTCATTGGCATTTTCCCCTGCCAGCTGAAATCCGATCAAATGGGCACGATTATACAAATACTTTCCGTCTACACCGTCATATTTGACCGTATGCCAGCCTGTGGGTTTTACCATGCCGATCTTTCCTCTTTTCTCTGTGGGCATGATTTCCTGACAGATATTTGCATACGCACTCTGGCAGCGTCCAAGAGCATCCAGTTCACTGTATGTTTCAAATGGATCCGTTGTATACGCATCCTCTGAAAAATCCGGTACATTTCCGTTTAATTCTACATAAGGAGTTCCGGAATATTCCGGAATGGTTTGTAGTGTATAGGCAGATTGTTCTGTATTTGCAGCCGCAGATGGATGATTTCCCACCGTATTATCAGAAGCCTGACATCCGCATAGGAGCAATACCAGGGTGAATGCTAACGATACTAATAACCTTTTTTTCTTCATCACGTGTGCTCCTTCTTTCTATCCTATGGTAAGCTGATTGAATCCGATCCGTTTGCTGACTGCTTCTTTTGCCAGGCTGTCTGCCCGTTCATTCCCTTCCACACCGGTATGTCCTTTCACTTTTACAAAATGGATTTTTACAGGAATAGCAGTCATCACCTCTCGATACTTCTGTGTTCCTGCCTGTTTTGCCGCCCAGTCTCCGGTTACCCAGGATTCAATTCCCTGGTAATCATAATAGAGATATAGTTCTGTAAGTCCTTGTGTCTGTGCTTCCTTTGCTGCCTTGATGCATCCCAGAAGTTCTCCTGCTACATTATGCATTTTAGCCAGCTCTTTCTCATTTCCAGAGCCCTGCAGTATCATTTCTTCCTCTTCGGATATCTTCAGAAAACCTCCAAATCCATAAACCCCCTGAAAATACGATCCATCTACGTATGCGTACGGATACAGGGGCATTGTTTCTGCTGTTTCTAAAGCCTCGGACATTTTTTTCTCAGGAGATAGAAATGCATTTGCCTCTTCTTTTGTGACAAATCCCTTGAACATGGCTCCCGGATATCCCGTCACCTGTTTCTGGCATTCTGCCCAGGTGCGATAAATTCCGGGGACACGTCCCTTTTTTACTGCATAATACTTATTTTTTGCCATCTTTCATTTCCTCGTTTTTCATTTTTTTAAATACCGGAATATACATACACAATGTGATTCCCATTACGATCATCATTCCAAATATGATTCCATTCACAAAAACCATTGGGATCTTGGGGAATAAAAAGAGTACGAACAATCCTGCAAACAAAATTGCAGTGCATACTTTTCCAAACCACATGGCTCCATTTAACATCTTTCCTTTTCTGAGAAAAATCAGCCCCATAATCCCCATATATCCCTCTTTCACTGCTAAAAGTGCAATCAGCACCCACATCAGTGGATAACGGGTTGCCAGGCAGATTGCCAGCGCTGCATGGGTCAGTTTATCTGCGATCGGATCCAGCGCTTTTCCAAGTTCTGTTACCATGTGAAACCGGCGTGCGATTTTTCCATCAAACAGATCCGTCAAACTGGATATCAAAACGACCAGAGCCGCCAGAAAGTATTCCTGTTCGTTCTCTGCTGTAAGATACAGGTAACAAAAAACCGGAATCAGAAGGATACGAAAATATCCCATCAGATTCGGAATGGAAAAGATTTCTTTTTTACTAAAGTGTTTCATCGTGGTCTTCCTCCTGTACATTTATTTTTTTATTATAGAGTATATCTTCCCGTTTGTCTGCTAAAAAGAAAAGGAATCGGTATCTGTGTATTTCCACATATCCGTTTCCTCTCTTCTTAATTTTTTGTCTGCTTTCTCAATTTTGCTAAAAGTTCTGTAAAGTATTCCGGCAGCGGAGCATCAAACTCCATGTATTCTCCGGTCGATGGATGTGTAAATCCCAAAATCCTGGCGTGCAGCGTCTGGCCCTGCAGCTTATAGGGACACTTTGCCGGTCCATACACCAGATCTCCCAGAATCGGATGTCCGATGCTTGCCATATGAACACGGATCTGATGCGTTCTGCCCGTTTCCAGTTCACACGCAATATGTGTATAATTTCCAAATCGCTCCAGCACTTGATAATGAGTCACAGCCTCTCTTCCATGCGGTGCATGTACGCTCATTTTCTTTCGGTCAACCGGGTGTCTTCCGATGGGTGCGTTGACAGTTCCGGTATCTTCTTTTAAATTTCCGTACACGATTGCTTCATATTTTCTGGTGATGGAATGTTCTTTCAACTGTTGAGCCAAAATCTGATGCGCCCTGTCATTCTTACAAATCAGCAGGGATCCTGTCGTGTCCATATCGATCCGATGCACGATTCCCGGACGCATGACTCCATTGATTCCGGAAAGATTCTCCCTGCAATGATACATCAGAGCATTGACCAGTGTCCCCGTATAATGTCCCGGCGCAGGATGCACAACCATTTGCTTTGGTTTATTTACGATCATCAGATCCTCATCTTCATAAAGCACATCAATGGGAATATTCTCCGGTAAAATATCCGGGATCTCAAGCTCCGGGATCTCAAGTTTTACTTCATCTTCCCTGTCCAGCTTATAATTGGCTTTCACCTGTTTGCCATTCACTTGTACCAGACCATCTTTGATCAGCTTCTGAATATAGGAACGGGATCTGTCAGGCAGCTGCTCTGACAAAAATTTATCGATTCGTTGTGTGCCCTCTGTTTCTTCTGCTGTAAAAAACAATTCCTCTCTCATGCCTTTTGCCCCTTTTTTGACGTCAGCCAGTCAAATTCGTGATCCTGATAGTAAAACAGAAGCAAAACACCAAATAATATGCACCCAACAACTACATAACAATCTGCCACATTAAAAATCGGAAAATCAATCAGGTTAAAATAACAGAAATCAACGACATAATTCAATGCCAGCCGATCGATCAGATTGCCTACTGCACCAGATGCCAACAGGACTGCACAGATCTTCAGCGGTATAAATCTTCTGGTATCCGGAATCCTGCCATATATCCAGATTACTCCGATCAGGATCAAGACAGCTCCAATCGCAAAAATATACTGATGATTCTGCAGAATCCCAAAAGCTGCTCCTCTGTTTTCCAGATACTGAAATTGAAAAACTCCTGAGATGACAACCACGGGATCCTGATCTTTTAAATAAGTCACTGCCAGCCATTTTGTAAACTGATCTGCCGCAACTGCTATGAAAAAAGCGCAGCATGCGATCAGATAGCTCCTGCTTTTCTTCTTTTTTTTATTTTCCATTGCATCTTCCTTTGTCTGTTTGTTTAAATATATTTGTAAATAGATACATAAATTCGATTTTTTCTTGTTCTGGATCCGGTTCCATTGTAGCGGAACTTCCCATATCCTCTGACAGAAATTATATCCTGTTCTTTCAGCTGATAACTATTTGTTGTGATCAACTTTCCGTTTACAAAAACTTTTCCGCCCTCGATCAATCCGGATAGTTTTGTGCGGGAAGAAGAAAACGCCAGCGACAGCAGACTGTCCAGACGGACAGATGCCACCGTCCCCTGTATTTCCTCATACTTTGGTTCATAGGAAAACTCTTCTTTGAAAATCTCTTCCACAAAAACCTGGGTATGCCTGACGCGAGTCAGCTCTTCCATCAGAAAATCTTTCAGTTTTGCATGGACAAAAACAATGGCTTCTTTCCCTGTCACTAAAATATCTCCAAGTTTTGCCCGTTCAATGCCCAAGCCCAGGATCGTACCGAGATAATCTCGATGGGTCAGTTCTTCTGCATATTTTGCATGAAGTGGTGAAATACGGAGGATCTGAAGCGGATATGGGATTTCTTCTTTCCGATTCAGATCAAATGTTTCTCCACGCAAAGAAAGAGCATCAGGGAGAAATGCTGCCATCTGACGCTCTGCCAAGCGATATCCGCCAAAGGTCATGAACTTTGTATAAAGTCTGTCCTTTGGCATTGAATGCAAAATATTCAGTTCGTTCAGATTCAGAAAATCCGAATATGTAATGATATCACGGTTGTATGCCAGATTTGACAATTCTGACAGCCGCTTTTCTAACTGCTGTTCTTCCTTTTGCATATAAGTAATCCCTAGTATCTGCCTCTCATGCTCGGTTTTTCCATAGAACCGCCTAAAAGATCCTGCAGATCACCGGAAATATCTACATTCGTCGGTGTTACAAGGAAGATATAATTTGAAATCTTCTGGAGATTTCCACTGATTGCAAATGTGGCTCCGGAAATAAAATCTATGATCCGCTGAGCAATCTCCAGATCCATTCCTTCCAGATTTAAAATTACAGTACGGCCTGCAAGTAACGTCTCTGTAATCTCGCGGGAATCATCAACGGAAGTCGGTTTTACAACACATACCTCCATATTCACTCCTCTTCTTGCAGCCGGCTGACGCATCGGTGTTACCTTGTTGCCGGAAGATGGAGCCGGATGCTTGTCGTCATCCATATCAAAATCATCATACTCGTCACTTCTGCTCTTTTTACTTCCAAAAATTGAACGATGCGGCTTCTCCTCAAACTCATCATCCTCAAAGTCGTCATCGTAAAAATCATCATCATCGTATTCGTCATCATTCAGCTTCATAATATCCAGGAATTTATCAAATACACCCATGTTTACACTCCTATCTTCTTATGCCATCTTTGCATAAAGTATTTTAAAATTGAAAACCTGCTTTCTTATCCAGACATTATTTTGCATAATCTCTGACACCAAAAATTCCGGTACCGATCCGTACCATAGTCGCACCTTCTTCGATCGCAACTTCGTAATCATTGGTCATCCCCATTGAAAGCATGCTCACATTAACATTATCAATGTTTTTATTCATAATGTCAACAGATAATTTATGTAAATTTGCAAAAACAGCCCGATTATCCTCTGGATTTTCTACAAAAGGCGCAATTGTCATCAGCCCCTTAACCCGAATATGAGGGAATCCTGAAATTTTTTCAAGAAACGGAATCACTTCCTGCATTTTTAATCCGAACTTGCTTTCTTCTTCCGCAACATTCACTTCGATCAGAATATCTGCTGTACAGTGTTTCTTTGCCGCCTCTTTTTCTATCGTTTCTGCCAGTTTCATGGAATCTACAGAATGGATCAGCGCGGTTTTTCCTATGATATATTTTACCTTGTTTGTCTGCAGATGTCCGATCATATGCCACTGGATATCTTTTGGCAGATGTTCGTATTTTTCCGTCAGTTCCTGCACTTTATTTTCTCCGTATACATGTATACCAAGTTCGTATGCTTCCCGTATCATAGATTCCGGCTTGGTCTTACTGACAGCGATCAGTGTCACCTCCTCCCGTTTCCTTCCCGCCCTGTCACAGGCCGCCTGGATCCGGCGCTCTACTTCTTCTAACTGCTCTCTGATCATTTTTACGCGACTCCTTTCTAAAATACAACTTCTGCTTCTTTTACATCTTTTCCATTTTGGACGATATGATCATAATTGGACACCCCATAAGCATTTCCTTCTTTGATAATATAATATTCGTCACTTTCACACAGGATTTCGACTGCAGAAAATACAGCGTATCCCTTATTGATATTATAAACACCGTTTAAATCTGTCATCCGATCCACGGTCATCGTCTCCGACGATTCTGGTTTGATCAGAGTTGTGCCTGTTTTTAATTCGTTTGGATTGATATAGGCGATTCCTTCCTCTGTCATATAACAGATCTCCACTGGCTGAAATTTTGCACTGTCTCCATCCTGTATCATCACACCCTGATCAGAGCTGTTCCCGCCCGTGGTCAGATAATCTTGCGGAATTGCATAACAAGGCTTTTTCACAACCGCACTTTTCGGAATTTTCAATCCACTTTGATCTTCCAGGATCAACTCTACATTCAGATGTCTTTTGTCTGCATAACGAATCATGGCTTCCTTAAATTCCAGACATCCATAATACTGTTTTTCTTTTTTTAACACTGAGAAATCTGCCCATGTTGTTTCATTGCTTTTATCCAGTCTTACCTTGACGGTTTCCGTTTCTGCAAGTTCTTTTGCAGTCTCATCTTCCAGCGGGATCATGACGGACCACTCTTCACTGGTCACCAGTTTATATATGGGATCTCCCTTTTCAATCTGCATATTATCTTCCAGATTTGTGCTTGTATATTCGCTTTTATCGAAATCGTCTGCTGAAAAATTCTCTCTGGTAAGCCCCTCATCTCCATCATAAGTCAATACCATGATTCCGTCTCTGGATGCAGGATATGCCTTTACTGTCTGTCCGCTCTCTGCGATCACTGCATCCAATTGTGCAGTCCGGGTCTGATCGGATGCATTCTGCAGGGTCTCTTCCACTTCTCGTTTCAGACTGTATACAGACGTAAATTTCTGTGGCACAAAATTTTCATTAAAGTTTTGCGCTTCCCTTACAACATCATCCCGTTCTTCCCGGCTGAGTGTCCCCTCTTTCTGTTCTGCATCTCCCAATTCCAGCTTTTCGGGTGAGATCGCACAGAGATTCATCCCTGTCCTGACTTTGCTCTGCCCGCTCTGATAATAATTGACATACCCGTCATTTTCTGCAGTTACAACGGACTCTTCTCTTAAAATAAGACCGGTATAGGAGTTGTCTCGGAGAATGCTGCCTTCTCTCACCTCATAAATACTGATTTTTTTATCCGTTGCGTAAGCAACCACTGCCACTACCAAATAAATAAAAACCAATGCAAAAATCACGGTTCCGATATTTAATTCCCGTTTTGTTTTATATTGATTGATGCTGATCGAATTTTGTTTCTTTTTTCCTGCCAACTGATTTCCTCCTAAAATCTGTTCCATATGCTGTCTTGATAACTTGTTAATTATAACATTTCTGCATGTATATTTCCAGTTTTTGCGGCAATAATAAGATTATCAAAAGCAAAAAAGGAGGAACTCACTATGAAATGGCTCGATAATACAGCCCTTGTGCTTGTCATCATCGGAGCGGTCAACTGGCTGCTTATCGGAATCTTCCGATTTGATCTGGTCGCATTTCTCTTTGGAAATTTAAGTTGGCTTTCCAGGATCATCTATACCCTGGTGGGTCTGTGCGGACTCTATCTGATCAGTTTTTTCGGCAGAATCAGCGATTCCGCCAGCGATATGTAAAAATCACCACTTGACATAAAAACGGCAGCTCACTGTGAACTGCCGCTTTCTTTTTTCCTTTTTATTTTTTGATTCCCTGTTCCATCAATCTGCTCATATTATCATACAGGATCGGTTTTTGCGATGCTCCCATCACAATGGATATATAAGGACGTCCCTGCATATCCTGATCATACAAAATCAAACAGGATCCGGCCTGATCAGTAGTTCCTGTCTTTCCTCCGATCACTTTGATACCTTCCGGTACCGGAGCCTCTCCCAGAGAGTAATAATTGGTTGGCTCCCATGTCATCGTATAAGGTGTGCCGGCAGCAGAGATAAGATGTGCGGTATAAGACGACTGTGAGATCATCTCCACGAATCTTTCATCCTGCAGACATGCCTGAAAAATCAGGTACAGATCGTAGGCTGTTGTGTAATGATCTTCATCATGCAGACCATGTGGATTGACAAAATGCGATCTGGTTGCCCCTAACCGTCTGGCCTCTTCGTTCATCTTGTCTACAAAAGCCTCTGTGCTGCCTGAAATATGTTCGGCGATCGCAACTGCACAGTCATTTCCGGAATATAACAAAAGTCCGTTCAGCAGATCCTCCAAAGACAACTGATCTCCCGTCTGAAGACCGCAGACTTGCTCATCTGCTGCAAAATTGGTTGCCTGAGGGCTGACAGTTACCACATCATCCAGATTTCCATATTTTAAGGCTACATAAGCTGTCAGTACCTTTGTCGTACTCGCCGGATACAGGGGCTGAAACAGCTGATTTCCATACAGTACTTCCTTGCCCTGTATATCAAACAGCCCGACTGCATGAAGTGTTGGATCCTGGGTGTATCCCGTTAAAGCGACATCCTGATCCGTAACACACAATGACTGGGCAAACGTATCTGCCCGATACAGATCTTTTTCATATTGTGCTTTCTCGTAATCCATCACAAATGGCTTTTGACTGTCATACACGATCAATGCACAGGTGCCTGCAAGTACCAGAACCAGACAAACTGCCAGAACAATACCCGATACTGCCAGTTTCCCGATACCTGTTGTTTTCTTTTTCCTTTTGTGTCTATTTGTAGATTTCACGCCAGTCCAGATCTCCTCTATCCAAAGCCAGGACAAGTGCCTCCGCTGTGGCAATGTTCGTAGCCATCGGAATATTATACATATCACAAAGTTTCACAATATCATTCACATTGGGCTCATGCTTTTTCGGTGCCAGCGGATCCCTGAAAAAGATGAGCAGATCGATCTCATTGTGCTCGATCTGTGCTCCCAACTGCTGGTTTCCACCAAGATGCCCCGGCAAAAATTTGTGAATGCTCAGATTGGTAACACTCTCTACCAGTCTTCCAGTTGTCTCTGTTGCACACAAATGGTGTTTGCACAATATCCCTCTGTATGCGATGCAGAAATTCTGCATCAGTTTCTTTTTTGCATCATGTGCCACTAATCCTATGTTCATACGCTTTCGTCTCCTCTATTGATATTTTTTCGGCTGCAGACCAACATTTAAAACAAATCCAATCCCCATGAAAAAACAGATCAGGGATGTCAATCCGTAACTTACAAACGGCAGCGAGATCCCTGTATTGGGAAAAATTCCTGTCGCTACACTGATATTGATAAATGTCTGGATCCCAATCAGTGCGCCGACACCGCCGCATATGATCCGCCCGCCGGTATCTTTGGCCTTCAAGCCGATCACAATACATTCTATCACAATCAATAATAACAAAATTATGACCGCACAACAACCCACAAATCCTAATTCTTCACCGATAATTGCAAAAATAAAATCAGTCTGCGGTTCCAGAATAAAATTTCCGTTCTTTACAGAAGTGGTGGCATCACTGTTATATCCTTTTCCATCTAACTGCCCGGATCCGATCGCCATCACAGAATTCAACTGCTGATAAGCTTCTTCGGTTGCATATGCTTCCGGCTCCAGCCACGCCAGAATACGTTTCTGCTGATATTCCTTCAGAAATGGCTGATTGGGCTGCACAACGATTCCGATCAAAAGCGCAACAGTCGGAATGGTGATCACAAGAACCGTTCCAATAAATTTATAACTCAGCCCTGCCATAAACATGATCACGCAGAACAATGCTGCAATACAGATCGTGGCAGAAAGGCTTGGCTGCTTATATACCAGGATCAGGGAAGGGATCATCAGGCCAATGGCTTCAAGAATGGTTTTCTTATCATTGATCATCTCTTCTTTCTTGGATAAGAACCGTGCAAAAAAAAGAATCGTGATCAGCTTTGTCAGATCCGACGGCTGAAACTGGATAAATCCAAGATCCAGCCAACGAGTCGCTCCATTTGCATTCGTGCCGAAAAAAACAACTGCCAGCAACAGCAAAAGATTCACAATATACATCAACCAGTAAAAATTCAGGATCCATTTATAATCGATCAGGGAAATTACCGCCATGGCGATCAAACCAAGCACAACCCCCATGATCTGTTTCGGCTGGTATTCTGCATTCGCGCTCCCTACCATAAAGATACCGATCATCGAAATTGCCAGCACAAGCAATACAAGGCTGAATTTATAATCTTTAAAATTGTATCGTTGTTTTAGATTTAAAAATGGAATTTTCAATGCTCTTCTCCTGTTATTTTGATATGTATTTCTGAATGTGTTATCTGTATGCGAAAATCTTCCGGCTTTAATTCAATATATTTTGAAATCGTATGGTAAATATCCGACGTCATCCTCTCGGACATATCTGGTGTACACGTAAGCCGATCTGCTGTCAGCAGATTTCTGAGCCTGTCTTTTGCCACATGAACAGATGGTATACGCATAAGATACGCCTCCTAATTCTTCCGGAACAGCCCGGCAAACTTAGAGAACAGCCCTTCCGACTTTCCAAATTCTGTGATCGGGATCTCTTCTCCCAGAATCCTGCGGCAGATATTCTCATATGCTTTTCCGGAAAGACAGTCCGTTCCCACGATCGGTTCCCCCTGGTTTGTAGCAATCACGACCTGTTCATCATCCGGTATCACACCCAGCAGATTAATCGCCAAAATCTCTGTGACATCTTCTACGGACATCATGTCCCCTCGTCTGACCATATCGATCCTGAGCCGATTGATGATCAGATCATTCTGCCTGATCCCGTTCGTCTCCAGAAGACCAATGATCCTGTCTGCATCCCGGATGGCAGATACTTCCGGCGTAGTCACTACAATTCCTCTGGTAGCTCCGGCAATGGCATTCTGGAAGCCCTGCTCGATCCCTGCCGGACAATCCAGCAGTACATAATCAAATTCTGTCTGCAGTTCCGAGATCAATTTTTTCATCTGTTCTGGAGAAACTGCTGTCTTATCTTTGGTCTGAGCTGACGGAAGCAGATACAACTCCGGAAATCTCTTATCCTTGATCAATGCCTGTTTCAGCCGGCAGCTTCCTTCAATCACATCGACCAGATTGTATACGATCCTGTTCTCCAGTCCCATCACAACATCCAGATTTCGAAGTCCCAGATCTGTATCAATGACTACTACCTTTTTCTGAAGCTGCGAGAGCCCGATCCCTATATTTGCTGTCGTAGTCGTCTTTCCGACTCCGCCTTTTCCTGATGTAATGACAATCACTTCTCCCATGTCTATTCTTCCTTTCCAACTTATGTTCATAAATTTGTCTACAGTGTATGCAACAAAAGTCTCCTGTCATCTGCAACTGCTATCTGCGGACCATCCGGAAACTGACGGCATCCCAAAAGCTGGGAGCGAGTCGCTTTCTTTGTGTTGATCCGAAGCCTTCCCGGCTGCATGGAAAGGGCTGCCACATATGCCTGCGGATCTCCGCAGATGCCCGCATATGCCGTTCCTTCCAGCCTGCCAAGCACAACAATACTGCCTTTGGCAATTACTTTTGCTCCACATTCCACATCGCCAAGGATGAGAATACTGGTATCTGATTCCAGAACCTGTCTTTTTCTGAGAGTACCCCGATAGAACTGTCCTTCTCTTTTTCGAAGGCTGGACATCGTACGTTCTATCACGCTTTTGTATGTCATTTCCTTTGTCTGGTCATGTTCGATCACACAGAAAACTTGTACACCGCCTGTTTTTTCAATCAGGTCTAAGAGTTGCTCTTCTTCGTTTTGGGAAAGATGGCGATTTTTAAATTCCACCGCCATCTTTGCACCCCGAAAAAACTTTGCGGCATCCTCCAGTTTTTGCTCCAGCTCCTTTTGAAGCTCCCAAAATTCTGCCTGTGGATCCAAATGAATTTCCAGACCATACCGGCTGCTTTTTAACAGCACCAGTTTGTCCACACATCTCACATCCTTTTTAGTCACCGGATACTGCTGCACCCAACTGTGCTGCTTTTCCTGTGATCAGTTTATCGGAATCTGATGTCTGATAATAAGTCTTCACGATATCTCTTCCGATTTCTGCTGTATAAGCGGAATTATATCCATTTGCAATACGCACGGCAATTGCGATCTCCGGTTTCTCTGCCGGTGCAAATCCAACGAACAGTACGTGGTCGGGATGGACTTCGCTTTGCTGAGCCGTTCCGGTCTTTCCTGCCATGGATACCTCCATTCCATTGAACTGCGGCATATCCTGAACCATGGCGATCATACCCTGATGGATCAGATTCCAGGTGTTATCGCTGACTTCCTCGATCGTATTGGTCACTTCCGGCTCATACTCCTTGATGACTTTTCCATTTACATCCGTAGTCTTGTCAAGCAGAGTCAGCTTGTGTACGGTTCCTCTGTCTGCCACTGCCGCAACGTAGCGGTTCAGCTGACTGACAGTATAGTTGTTGGTTCCCTGTCCGATCGCACTTTGTACCGAATATTCATCTGAGATCTGCGGTTCACTTTCCGGAATCTCAACTCCGGATTTTTCATCCAGCCCAAATTCTTTTGCGTATTTTGCAAGTGTATCTGTGCCTTTATCACTGTCATACTCTTCCCCTGACATGCCCATGGCATATCCGATATTGTAAAAATAATCGTTGCAGGAATCCCGAAGTGCAGTTACCACATTCTCATAGCCATGTGCACCTGGATATATCCAGCATTTCGGGTTGGGTGTGATTTTATCGAAAACTCCGGTACAGTAGAAAGTCGTATTACCTGTCACCGTTCCTTCCGTCAGTCCGGCTACTGCTGTCAGCATCTTATATGTCGATCCCGGAGCGGTACGCTCCTGTGTAGCATTATTGTAGAATGGACGGGACAAACCGGTCACAAGCTGATTGTAGTAGTTCGAATCCATGGTATTAGACAACCGGTTGTTATCATATCCCGGATACGAAACACATGCCAGCACTTCCCCTGTATTTGGATCACTGACAACAGCAGAACCGGTACACGGCTCCAGAGCCAACTGACCCGGAGTGATCTCCAGATTTTCAATTTTCTGACACAGCCAGGTATATGGGTTCACACTTCCATTATTCAGCCCATTGTAAGCGGCCTCATCCATAGGCAGCACTCCCTGCTCATATACCATGGCACAGATCTGTGCCCCACTGATACCCTCTGATTTTATAAGATATTTGTAGAGAAGTTTGTCGAAATTTACGTCAGAACGCAAATATTCTTCTAAAAACTTCAAAATTCCCTGATAAATCTCTCCAGAATCCGAATATTTCTGGGAAGAAACATCCGAAGAGAGTTTGGAAGTGCTGATCCAGTTCTTGGAAATGGCATAATTCAAATACTGATTGATGTTGATCGTCTCTTCCTTTGCCCATGCAAGATAAATCTCATCGGATGTATCCACCGCGCTCATATTCAAGATTTCCGTGTTTTTCGTCAGCACGGTATCACATACATAATCCATATATGCCTGCATCTCTTTAGAAAGCTCTTTATATGGAAGGGCTGATGGATTGTTCATCTCTGCCAGGATCTCCTGGATGGCACTTTCCTTGCGGCTGACAAAAATCTCATGCACTGCCTTTTCCACCGGCTTGGCATCTTCTGCTCCGAAATGCGTTTCATCCAGGATCTCATTCGCAATAAATGCATTGTAAGCATCATCCACCGGAATGATGATCTCACTGGCATCATTGGTCGTACTCGGATCATAATTCATCACATTGCGCAATTTTGATCTTACAATCCCTGCCAGCTTTTCCTCCAGCAGTTTATAAGTCTGTACCTGCAAATTTTTATCAATGGTCAGATACACATCATTTCCTGCTCCCGGATCCTTTTTGCTCACCGTATCTGTAACTTTTCCTACACTGTCTACGTAATAGCTGATCTCACCTTTTGTGCCCTGCAGAACTTCATCCATTGTCTGTTCCAATCCTGCTTTTCCCACAGTATCAGACAGAGAATATTTCTTTTTCTGATCTTTTCCAAGGGCATCATACTCCTCCTGAGAGATCTTCCCTGTATAACCGATAATGGATGCAAAATATTTGCTGTCCGTATAACGGCGCAAAGAATCTTCTGCAACGTCAACCCCTTCCATCTGATCCAGATTTTCCATAATGGCAGCAACAGTCTCGTCACTGACATCGGACGCAAGCACGGTTGGAATATATTTCTGAAAGCTGTTAAGACCAATCGCATAACGCATTGTCACCAGCTTCAATACCTGTGTTTTATCCAGATTTTTATCATCGATCCCATATCCGTAGTTATCATCCGTACAAAGGTAATGGATCACCTCCTCGGCCGACTGCTGCTTCTGTTCTGCGGAAAGCTCTTCAATTGTGGCCTTTCCGTATACGTCTGCGACAAATCTCAATCGGAGAGTCTCATCCGTCTGCAAAAACTGATAATTGCCGGCAGAGTCCAGTACAATTCCAAAATCACTGATCACAGAATCCCCATGAGCCTCAACGATCTCGATCACTTTCTTCAAAATTCCGTTGACCGTATCATTTTTTTTGGAGCCGCTGGCAATGTTATCTTCAAATGTAACGGAATATGCCAGTTCATTGTATGCCAGAAGATTTCCATTCCGGTCGTAGATATTTCCTCTTGTCCCGGAAAGCTCCCTTGTCTTTTGAATTTTCAGTTTATAGTTATTCAGGTAATAATCTCCTTTTACAATCTGCAGATAGAACAGACGGTTTACCAGAACGGCAAACAACACGCAGAATGCAAGGATCAAAACGATCAGTCTTGAATTTACTACCCGACGAAATACTTCTTTGATTTTTTCAAACAAATTTACCTGCACTCCTTTTTTCTTCTGCTTCCAGTTTTTTGTTGATCCATAAGATCCACTGATACATCAGTACTGTCACTCCGACGGTATAGATCAGTTCTGGAATGATCACATGCATCAGATAATAGAAAAAGTCAAATTCACTTCTCAGCAGGAACATCAGAAAATAAATGACCAGTCCATATACAAATTCACTGCCTGCGATCAAAAGCAATGGCAGTTTGACATCTTCCTCAAAATATCGTTCTCCGATGATTCCATTTACAGATCCGATCAGAAGATAGATCCATGCGTAGAGTCCCAGTACGCTTCCAAACTGGATATCCATGAAAAGACCGGAAAAGAATCCAATCCACATCCCGGTCTTCGGACCACGCAGAAATCCAAACGCTGCTGTGACGATCAGCATCAGGTTCGGACGAACTGACGCAAGCTCCAGATATGGGAACACCGTACACTGAAGGAGGTAGCAGAGGATCACGATTACAGCGGTGATCACAAACCGCCTGATTTTATTTTTCATCTCTACGGGACTCCTTCCTTATGAATCTTCTTGTGTGGTTCCTGTCATCTCTGCCTTTGTTGTAGTGATCACAAGAACTTCCTGCAGATTTTTAAAGTCCACAACCGGTGTGATATATCCGGAACGGGTCAGATTGTTGGCATCTACATTGATCTCACTGACATATCCAATGAGCAGTCCCTGCAGATACTTGTCACTGATATGTGAGGTAACGATCTGTTCTCCAACTTCTACTTCATGGTCATTGTTTTCCATCTGCTCAAACCGGATCTTTCCTTCTCCGATCAAAGCAAGATCTCCCCTGACCATACACTTATCTGATGTAGACAACGCGGTAGCGCTGACATTGCTTGCATCGTCAATGATCGCTCTGACAGTGGACCAGGTAGGTCCTGTTTTCGTTACGATCCCTACCAGACCGCTTCCTGCCAGCACATTCTGATCTACTTTGATCCCATCGTTGCTTCCTTTGTCAATGGTAAACGTACTGAACCAGTTTCCGGAATCTTTTCCGATCACATGTGCTCCGACTTTCGGATATTCCGCATAGGTCTGATCCAGTTTATACAGATCCTGCAGACGCTCCAGTTCATACTTTTCTTCCTGAAGATTACTGTTCTCTGTGGTCAACTGCTCCACCTGATCTTTTAATTTTTTATTTTCCGCTTTTACCTCTTGTAATGTGTCGAAATTCTCACTGATATCTCGAATCCAGATACCTATCTGATTGATCCCTTTCTGCATCGGAATGACTGTAATATCTGCCACCCCCCGGAAAGGACCTTCGATCTTTTCTGCAAACACAGAAAAAATCATCAGTAAGATACAACACAGGCTCAAGCCCACAACCCAGTACTTGTTCGACCGGGATCTCTGATTTTTTTTCTTCATACTATCTCAACCACCTATAATCTTCATCTGATATTCCATGTGCCAGGTCTCTGTAATATGGATCGGAAAGGATCTGCCGGATCCCCTGGATCGCGCTCAACCTGGAATTTGCTGTTTTGTGCACAAAAAGCCCGGTCTGTGCTTCCAGATATGCATCCAGACCGGACAACTCTGCCAGACCGCCTGTCAGACAGATCCCGCGCTTTTGAACCTGCCTGTATACATCCGGAGGGATCCTCTTCTGTATTCTCTCCACTTCTGCGATAGTCTGGAACAAGACTTTTTTTAGAGCTCTTCGAATCAGTGAACCGGAAACAGATGTCTTCCCCGCCAGCCCTGTCACAAGATCACGTCCTGCGACAGACAGAGGGCGTTCTTTTCTTTTCCCTACGATTCCAAACTGCATCCGCAGCTGTCCGGCAGTTGGCCGCCCAATGAGAAATTCGCAGTGACTGCGGACTGCTTCGATCACCGCATCGTCCAGGCAGCGTCCACCCACAGGAAGAAGGCGACTCACCAGAACCTTTCCTTTCGAGATCACGGACAATTCTGTAGTCTCTCCGCCAAAATTGGCGACCAGAATTCCTCTTTCCTGATGCACATCCACACCCATGCCCACTGCGTCTGCAAGTCCACGCTCTACCACCCGGACTGTTTTGACTCTTGCCATGGAATGACAGACCAGATCGTAAAACGCTTTTTTATCCACCGCTGTCACATCTGTAGGAATAGCCAGCAGATACTCTGTATGGAAAGATGTCTTCCCCGGCAGCAGTTCACACAGAAGAAACTGCATCTCCCGAAATTGTGCGATCACACCACCCCGCATCGGAAACACCACCCGGATACCGGCCGGTGCACGTTCCTCCATCAAATACGCGCGGCTTCCAACTGCAAGCACTTCCGTTTCATGCTGCATGGCGATCACATTTTTGACGCTTCGGATCCGGTCTTTTCTTTTGTCATATATTTTAATCTCATATGTGCCCAGATCCAGACCATATACCTTTCGAAACATAGTTGTCATCCCCTTATCTCTTATCGGATCAGCCCCTTTTCTCTGAGGCTGACATAACAGTTATCCCCGATCACAATATGATCTAACAGCTCTACCCCGATCAGAAGGCCTGCCTCCTGGATCCGTCTGGTGATCAGCACATCTTCTTTGCTCGGTGTAGGATCCCCGCTGGGATGATTGTGTAAAAGCACAATGGACACTGCATTCTTCTGCAGTGCCTCCACAAATAACTCTCTTGGAGAGATCACGGCTGCATTCACGGTTCCTTTCGAAATATCTGTCTCTCCGATCAGCCGGGATTTTGTATTTAAAAGCAACAGCTTCATCTGTTCCTGATTGGCATGCCTCAAATCTTCCATATAGTATCTGGCGATGGATGCCGGATTGGAAAAATTCAATCCTTCCTGTGCCGTTGCCTTTGCAAGACGCCGGCTAAGCTCTGAAAGACATAAGATCTGGATCGCTTTCACTTTTCCGATCCCTTTGATCTGTCTCAGCTGCTCGTATGTCCACTGATGAAGATTCAGCACTCCCTTCTGTGAAAACACAGGATGCAGGATCTTCTCTGCCAGCTGCAGCGCATTCTCTCCTCTGGTACCAGTGCGCAATAAAACCGCAAGCAGCTCACAGTCTGTCAGATTGCTCGCTCCAAACTGTTCACATCGTTCGTAAGGACGCTCCTCACATGCCATTTCTCGCATCAAATTCGTTTTTTCCATATCATAACATTTAAATGACAACACAATACAGTGATTTATTTTAGCACAATTTAAAAATCATGTATAGGGCTGACCCCTTAAATTTTTATGAAGATTCTATGACCTTTTCTCATTGTATTTCTGGATCACAGCTTCTGCCACTTTCATTCCATCCATGGCAGCCGAGGTGATCCCACCTGCAAATCCGGCTCCTTCTCCACAAGGATAAAATCCCTGGATCTCGCTTTCTAATTTCTCGTTTCTTGGTATTTTTACCGGTGAGGACGTACGGCTCTCCACTCCGGAAAGAATCGTATCTCCATCTGCAAACCCCTGGATCTTCTGATCAAACTTCCGAATTCCTTCTTCAATGGATTCCGCCAGTATTTCCGGGAAAATCCCCCGGACATCCCCAAATGTAAACTCCCCTTTCATCTGAGGCTGCACGGCTCCAAAGTCCGTACTCATCTGATCCTTGCAAAAATCTTCATACCGCTGGATCGGGATTTTTCCGCCTCCTGCCTGAAATGCCCGTTCTTCCAGTTTCCGCTGAAACTGCATTCCCGCCAGAGGATGGGTACTTTCAAAATCATCCGGCGTAACCGTTACAATAATCGCGCTGTTTGCATTTTCTCCTGCACGGTCATGATAACTCATTCCGTTGACTGCAAGGCGTCCCTCCTCCGAAGAGGCATTGACCACATACCCGCCCGGACACATACAAAAAGAATAGACTCCCCGGTTGTTTTCCAGCTTCGCAGTCACTTTATAGGGCGCTGCAGAAAGTTTGAGATGTTTTTCGCAGCCATATTGGGAGACATTGATCATCTTCTGTGGGTGTTCTGCACGGACTCCCACTGCAAAAGATTTTGCTTCCATTGGGATTCCCTTCTCATAGAGCATTTCGAAGGTATCTCTTGCACTGTGTCCTACTGCAAAAATCAGGGTATCGGTTTCCATGATTTCCGATTCGTTCACACGCACTCCGGTTACTGCCTTATGTTCCTTGTCAACAAACACCTCATTTACCTGGCTGTGAAAGCGAACTTCTCCTCCTGTCTCGCAGATGGCAAGTCTCATGTTTCTAACAACAGAAATCAAAATATCCGTTCCGATATGCGGCTTCTGTTCGTATAAAATCTCTTTTGGCGCTCCGAATTTCACAAAGGTTTCCAATACAAATCGATTTCTGCCTTTTGTGTCTTTTACAAGGGTATTGAGCTTCCCATCCGAAAAGGTTCCGGCTCCGCCTTCTCCAAACTGTACGTTGGAAGCGGGATTTAAAACTCCGGTTCTCCAGAATGTTTCTACATCTTTCTGACGTTCTTCCACACAGGCTCCACGCTCCAGAAGGATCGGCCTGCATCCGGCGCTGGCAAGAAGCCAGGTGCAAAACAATCCTGCCGGCCCGCTTCCTACTACAATGGGACGCTTTTTAGGTATTTCTTTTTCCAGACATGGGATCTGGTAAGAAATTTCCTGTACTTTTTGTACATTCTTGAGTCGTTTTTTCAAAACTTCCGCTTCTTTTTTTACTGTTGCATCTACACTGTATACAAAATAAAGTTCCGGCTTTTTTCTGGCATCCACAGACTGCCTGCGGACTTCAAACCCCTGCAGTTCTTCTGGGCGGATCCGCAATTCCCGGATCAATTTTTTCTTTAACTGCTCTTCGCTGTGGTCTATGTGTAATTTTAACTGACTAATTCGTAACATCTGCTGCCTCTCTTCCTGCGACCCATCCGCTGGACCATGCCCACTGCAGGTTATATCCTCCGCAGATCCCGTCTACATCCAGAATTTCTCCTGCAAAATAGACTCCCGGCACATAACATGATTCCAACGTTTCTTCCCGGACTTCTTCTGTTGCAACTCCCCCGCAGCAGATCTGAGCCTGCTCAAAGGAATTGGTTGCTTCTACATCCACTTCAAATTTCTGGATCAGCCTGGCCAGACGCTTCATATCCTCTTTAGAATATGCGCCAATCTGCTTTTCCTTTGGGATCCGACTGGATTTCACCCAAAATGTGATCAACTTTTTGTGGAACAGACCTGTCAGAAATTCTTCGGCTGTTTTTTTCGGACGGATCTGCGCCCGTTTCATCAAAAATTCCAGAAATTCTGTTTCCGTCATCTGTGGCATAAAATTTAACACGGCTTTGACTTCCCGTTTTTGATAAAGTCCTTCTGCTGCAAAACGGCTGACCTGAAACACCGGAATGCCGGAAATCCCATATTGGGTCAGCTGGATTTCTCCGATATCCTGACAGACATTCTTTCCATCCACAAACAGGGAAACACTGCCCTGGATCCGCACACCGGCAATCCCAGGAAAAAACTTGCCTCTGCATCTGAGCTGAACCAGCGCCGGAAGCACCGGGACGATCCGATGCCCCAGCTTTTTTGCCAGAGTATACCCGGAACCATCCGAGCCGGTGACAGGGGCAGCTTTTGATCCTGCTGCCAGAATCACCCGGTCTGCCGATACCATCTCACCGCCGGTACGGATCATGATCCGTTTCTTCTTTGGAAGAATCTCCAACACTTCTGTCTCTGTGCGCACTTCGATGCCAAGACGATCCATTTCCATGCGAAGAGCGTCCAGCACTGCACTGGCCTGATCCGAATTCGGATACAGATATCCATTTCTGTTTTTAGGATACACCCCAATGGTCTGAAAAAATGCCACTGTCTGTTTCTCATCAAATTGCCGGATGATCTTCCACGGAAACTGCGGATTTTCACTGCGGTAACAATCGGGTGTCTGAACCAGATTGGTAAAATTGCATCTTCCGTTTCCTGTGGAGAGGATCTTTTTTCCCACTCTGTCTTTGTGCTCCAGCACAAGCACCTGCGCGCCATGTTCTGCTGCGGATATTGCCGCCATCATTCCGGCAGCCCCGCCGCCGATCACAACAACCTTTCTCATGGTCTCTCCTTTTATCCTACACATTCAATCTTTCAACATCGATCACTCCTGCGTCGATCATACTCTGCAAAGATTTTAAAATTCCAAGTTTCGCATGGGGCCAGGTCAGTCCACCCTGGAAATAAACAGCATACGGTGGTTTGATGGGACCATCTGCACTCAATTCAATCGAGGAGCCCTGCACAAATGCGCCTGCTGCCATGATCACATCACTATCATATCCCGGCATTGCCCATGGTTCCGGGCTGACATAACTGTCCACAGGAGCTGCGGCCTGGATTCCTTTACAAAAGGCAATGACTCCCTTGGCGCTGCCAAGTTCCACGGCCTGGATAATATCATGCCGGGACTCTGTTCCGTTTGGGATCACTCCAAATCCCAGCTTTTCATAAATATTTGCTGCAAATACCGCTCCTTTTACCGCGCTGTTGACCACTGTCGGAGCCAGGAAAAATCCCTGATAAAAGGACTGCATCACCCCAAGGGATGCCCCCACTTCTTTTCCCAGTCCCGGAGACGTCAGACGGTATCCGCAATTTTCAATAAGATCCTCTCTTCCGGCAATATAGCCTCCGATCGGTGCCAGTCCGCCTCCCGGATTTTTGATCAGAGAGCCGACGATCATATCTGCCCCTACATCACTTGGTTCAATCGTTTCCACAAATTCTCCATAGCAGTTATCCACCATACAGATCACATCCGGCTTGATGTCTTTGATAAAAGCGATCAGTTCTCCGATTTTCTCTACCGAATAACTTGGTCTCGTCTGATATCCTTTGGAACGCTGAATGGTCACCAGTTTCGTACGTTCATTGATGGCTTCTTTGATGGCCGGATAATCAAAATATCCATCCTCCAGAAGTTCTACCTGACGATAGGTAATCCCATATTCCGCAAGAGATCCTTTGGAAGGGCGGATCCCGATCACCTCTTCCAGGGTGTCGTATGGTTTTCCAACCGGTGAGAGCAACTCATCCCCAGGCCTTAAATTGGCCGCAAGGGCAAGCGCCAGGGCATGTGTCCCACAGGTGATCTGTGGACGGACCAGAGCCGCTTCCGTATGAAACGTACTGGCATATACCTGCTCCAAGGTATCTCTTCCCATATCATTATACCCATATCCGCTGGCATAATTAAAACAACCTTCACTGACTTTATTTTCCTGCATGGCATGCAATACTTTCAACTGGTTGTATTCTGCCACTTCATCCATTTTGGCAAACCGTTCTTTTAATCCGGCTTCTATCTTCTGTCCAAACTCGAAGACTTCTTTTGAAATCCCCAGTTTTTCATACATCGTCTCTGTCCTGCACTCTTTCATCTTGTTTCCTCTTCTTTCTGCGGAAAGATCCTGCGCTCTTTCAGTTCTTCCAGCATCCTTTCCAATATCTTTTCTTCTTTATATCCATACGCCTGTTTCTCGATACAGATCACATCCCGCTCCCGCTTAAACCAGGTAATCTGACGTTTTGCAAAATGTCTGGTATCTCTTTTGATAATTTCTTTTGCCTCTTCCAGCGTGCATTCCCCGTCCAGACAGGCAAAAATCTCTTTGTATCCCAGTCCCTGCATGGACACCATATCTCTTGTATATCCTCTGTTTTTTAATGCTCTGACTTCTTCCACAAGTCCCGCTTCAAACATCAGGTCTACTCTTCTGTTGATCCGGTCGTAAAGATGGGACCGCTCATCATTCAGCACAAAATATGCGGAATTGTAAGCGGATTCTTTTTTGCGTTCCTCTTCGTTGTGTTCGGAAATTTTCTGTCCGGTCTGATGATAAAATTCCAGGGCACGGATCACACGTTTTACATTGTTGGCATGGATTTCCAAAGCTGCCTTTTCATCCACCTGGGCCAGCATAGCATGCAGCGTTTCTGCACCTTCTTTCTTTGCCAGCTCTTCCAGTTCTTTTCGATAGGAACGATCTTCTTCATTCTCTCCAAAAGCAATGTCATACAACAATGCCTGAATATAAAATCCGGTCCCGCCTACTACAATGGGAATCCTGCCTCTTTCATAAATCCCCTCCATGGCTTCTTTGGCCATCTGCTGAAACCGTACCACATGAAAGGCTTCCTCCGGTTCCAGTACATCGATCAGATGATGGGGCACTCCCTGCATCTCTTCCGGCCGGATCTTGGCAGATCCAATGTCCATATGGCGATAGACCTGCATGGAATCTGCGGAAATAATCTCTCCGCCGATGGCTTTAGCCAGTCCGATGGATGCCGCCGTCTTCCCAACGGCAGTCGGTCCGGTCAATATAATCAATGGTTTCTTCATCTATACAATCCTCTTAAATTTCTTTTCCAGTTCCCGCTGTGTCATAGCGATGATCGTGGGGCGTCCGTGAGGACAATGATATGGATTCTCCAACAACAACAGCTCCCCGATCAGCGCATCGGCTTCCTGGGCAGAAAGCTTATTGTTCCCTTTCACGGCTGCCTTGCATGACATGGAAGCCACTTTCTCATCGATCCGTTCCGGTGTCATGGACGTACTGATCCCATCTGCCAGATCATCCAGCATTTCCAACAAAAGTTCCTTTTTTGCAATTCCAAATAAATTGTCCGGAATGGCGCGAACTGCATATTCTTCTCCGCCAAATGGCTCGATTTCAAAACCGATGCGCGTAAATCGTTCCATATTTTCCTGCAATACCTGTGCTTCCTGCATAGACAGACTTAAAATAATCGGCGGGCTGATATATTGGGAAGTAAATTCTCTGGTTTTCATTCCCTTTAAGGTTCGTTCATACAACACCCGCTCATGGGCTGCGTGTTGATCGATGATATACAGGCTATTCTCAAATTCTACCAGCCAGTAAGTCTCAAACACCTGCCCGATCAGCTTATACTCTGCTTTCTCCTCCCGTTTCAGGAGATGCTCCTCAAACAAATTTAGCTGCTCTGCCTGTTCTTCTGTTACAGGCTTCGTTTCATAGACCGGTGTTTCCCGGATCCATGTTGGCTGTTCTTCTGCCTGCTTTTGCGGCTGCTTCTCCACTTCCTTCGCACGGGCAAGTGCATCTTTGATCCGCTCCGCCTGAGCCTGCGGCCGAAAGATCTGTTCTTTCTTTGCGACTTCTGCCGAAGAATTGCGCTGATGATAGGAGAGAACTCTCTCCTTCATCTTCTTCATGAAATATGCTTCGTCATGAGTCTCTTCTTTTTCTTCTGGCTTTTTCTCCATTGGCTGCGGCGCTGTTTTGGGCTTTAATAAAAACGGACTTTCGCTCTTTGGTTGTGAAATTACTTTTGGCGCCGGCGCCTCCACCCGGGGAATGAGTTCCGGCTCCAGAAGGGTTCTGTGAACTCCTTCATACACAATATTATAGACATCCTGCTGCCTTTGAAACCGCATTTCCATTTTGGTAGGATGCACGTTCACATCGATTTTTTCACCATCCACCTGAAAATGAATGACAACAAATGGGAATTTATGCTGCATCAGAAAATCTTTATAAGCGTCTTCAATGGCTTTGGAGAGCATTGCATTTTTCACATAGCGTCCATTTACAAAATAAGTCTCAAAATTCCGGTTTCCTCTGGTGAGCGTCGGTTTTCCAAGATACCCTTTCATCACCAGCCCTTCCATGGAGTAGTCCAGCTCGATCAGATTGGCCGCTGCCTCTCTCCCGTAAATGCTGTAGATGACATCCTTTAATTTTCCATTTCCGGACGTCCGCATTTTTGTCTGTCCGTTATTGATAAAAGTAAAGGACACTTCCGGATGGGAAAGTGCAAGACGCATGAGCAGATCCTGTACATGCCCGGCCTCTGTCATCGGTGTCTTTAAAAACTTCCGTCTGGCAGGCACATTATAAAACAACTGCCGCACAAGAAAAGTCGTCCCGTCCGGCGCTCCGATGTCCTCCAGGCTCTGCTCCACTCCGCCTTCGATCACATAGCGGGTTCCAAAGGTATCCTCCTTCGTCTTGGTGATCAGCTCCGTCCTTGTCACCGCAGAGATACTGGAAAGTGCCTCTCCCCGAAATCCGAGTGATGCAATGTGTGCCAGATCTTCCACTTTGCGGATCTTGCTCGTGGAATGGCGCAAAAACGCATTGCGGATATCTTCCCGCTCAATCCCGTTTCCATTATCCGTCACACGGATCAGGGAAATCCCCCCGTCCTGGATCTCCACGGTCACAGAGGACGCCCTGGCGTCAATGGAATTCTCCACCAGCTCTTTGACAATGGATGCCGGACGTTCGATCACTTCCCCTGCGGCGATCTTATCAATTGTAATCTGATCTAAAACTTGAATCTGCGGCATCTGTCTTCTCCTTTACGTTTCTACCAGCGGTTCTTTAGTTTATTCTGCAGGCGGTAAATGGTATTGAGCGCATCGATCGGGGTCAGATTTCCAACGTCAATGCTCTTTAATTCTTCCAGAACATCGTCATCCTTTACGGTATCAAACAATGACATCTGTGCCATGTCCACCTCATCATATTTCTTTGTTTTTGATTTTTTCTTCTGTTCTTTTTCCCGGGATGCGATCTCACTGACTCTGGTCGTAATATCCTCATCACTTAATTCCTCCACGATCTCTTTGGCACGGCTGATAACCACATCTGGAACCCCTGCCAGTTTTGCAACCTGGATCCCATAGCTTTTATCTGCCCCTCCTTTGACGATCTTGCGGAGAAATACGATATCGTCTCCCTTTTCTTTGACTGCAATGCAATAGTTATTGACATTGTGGATCTTTCCTTCCAGCTCTGTCAGTTCATGGTAGTGTGTCGCAAAAAGTGTCTTCGCACCAAGCAGTTTGTTGTCGCTGATATACTCCACAACTGCCCAGGCAATGGACAATCCGTCAAAGGTACTGGTTCCTCTTCCGATCTCATCCAGGATCAGAAGGCTCTTAGATGTGGCATTTCTGAGAATATTAGCCACCTCTGTCATTTCCACCATAAACGTACTCTGTCCGGATGCCAGATCATCGGATGCCCCTACACGGGTAAAGATCCGATCCACCAGACCGATATTGGCAGAAGAGGCCGGGACAAAGGATCCAAGCTGTGCCATCAAAACGATCAGCGCCGCCTGTCGCATATACGTAGACTTTCCCGCCATATTCGGTCCCGTGATGATGGAAATCCGCTGTTTTTTATCATCCAGATACGTATCGTTACTGATAAACATATCGTTTGGGATCATCTTTTCCACTACAGGGTGCCGTCCGTCCTTGATATCGATCACGCCTTGTTCATTGATCTTTGGACGCACGTAGTTATTACGCTCTGCGATCAGCGCCAGAGATGCCAGCACATCCACCTGTGCGATGGCTTTTGCCGTCATCTGGATCCGTTCCACCTGGGCAGCAATCTGATTGCGGACATCACAATAAATCTCATATTCCAGCGCATACAGTTTGTCTTCTGCACCAAGAATGGTATCTTCCAGTTCTTTTAATTCCGGGATAATGTAACGCTCTGCGTTGGCGAGTGTCTGTTTCCTCGTGTAATAGTCCGGAACCATATCCTTAAATGAATTCGTCACTTCCAGATAATATCCAAACACTTTGTTGTACTTGATCTTCAGATTTTTGATCCCGGTCTTTTCCCGTTCTTCTGATTCCAGCTTTGCAAGCCAGTCCTTTCCTTCTGATTTTGCACGGCGCAGAGTGTCCACCTCTTCGCTGTAGCCATCCCGGATAATCCCGCCTTCTTTCATGGCAAGAGGCGGCTCTTCTGCAATTGCCTCTTTGATCAGCGCCGAAATATCCTCCAGCGGATCCAGTTCTTCTTTGATCTCTTCTAAAAGAGGGGCGCGCAGATCCTCCATAATACAGCGGATCGGCGGAAGCATCGTCAGAGAACTTCCAAATGCAGTCAGATCCCTCGGGTTCGCAGAACCATATGTAATCTTTGTCACCAGACGCTCCAAATCGTAAACCGGTGAGAGGTATTCCCGAATCTCTTCCCGGCAGATCGCCTGCTCTTTTAATTCCTCCACAGCATCCAGCCGCCGAAGGATTTCTTTTTTCTCAATCAGCGGCTGCTCCACGTACTTTCGCAGCATACGCGCACCCATTGCTGTTTTTGTCTTATCCAGCACCCAGAGAAGCGAGCCTCTCTTCTGCTTTTCTCGCAGCGTTTCACACAGTTCCAGATTTCTCCTTGTGGAACTGTCCAGCATCATATATTTTCCTGTCGTATATGCCGTAATATGGGTCAACTGTGCCAGAGAGTTCTTCTGTGTTTCATACAAGTACTGCAGAAGCGCTCCGGCACTGATGATCCCGCAGTCATAGTCTTCCAGGCCAAGTCCGGCAAAGGATGCCACTTTAAAATGTTCTAATAATTTCTGCCTGCACACTTCGTCATCAAAATACCAGGAATCCAGAGAATAGATCGTAATTCCCAACCTGTCTTTCAGATCGTCTAAATCCATCCCACTCATGTAATAAGATTCATTGCAGATGATCTCAGACGGCATAAAACGATAAATCTCATCCAGAAGTTTTGCGCTCTCTTCCAGCTCTGTCACAAAATAGTCCCCGGTGCTGACATCTGCAATGGAAAGCCCATACCGGTCCGCAATATAGACAATACACATAATATAATTATTCTTTGTCTCATCCAGCGCCTGAGTATCCAGATTGGTTCCCGGAGTCACGATCCGTACCACTTCCCGCTTTACGATCCCTTTGGCCTGTTTGGGATCCTCCACCTGTTCACAGATGGCTACTTTGTATCCTTTAGATACCAGCTTGTTCAGATACCCTTCCACGGCATGATAGGGAACCCCGCACATGGGAGCACGCTCTTCCTGTCCGCAGTTCTTTCCGGTCAGGGTAATCTCCAGTTCCCGGGATGCTGTCAGAGCATCCTCAAAAAACATTTCATAAAAATCGCCTAATCTATAAAATAAGATGCAGTCCTGATATTGCTTTTTGGTTTCCATATACTGCTGCATCATTGGTGTTAATTCAGCCACACGTTTTTCTCCTTTGTGTAAATTTTCCTTTGCCATTATAGCATCTTTGGAAATCCAGTTCAATGGTGACAGGTTCGATTTTCTCTGCTGTTTTTCTTTCTAAAGCACATGAAATTGTGGTTTTTCCTCTCCATACACCCAATATAACAGATATCCAGAAAGCAAGATCCCGAACAGACACAGTGCAGAAAAAATGACAGCAAATGGAAGGCAGATCTGTCCGAACAACTGCCATTTCTGTCCTGTATAGTCCCACACATTCCATCCCAGCCATCGATTGACGATGATCCCGGTAATAAATTCAGCTGCCGTCACAAAAATCGTACACCAGAGTACCTGTTTCCACAAGGGTTCTCTCCAGCCGGTCCAAAGCCCCTGTTTGGCACAAAACAACAGACAGATCCCTCCCAGAACAAACATGGTCCAATGAGAGAATCCGCGAAACACCACTTCAAACCCATAATACAAACAGCCTCCCAGCACCCATAAAAATACATTTTCACTCCATTTTTTCACAAAAAGCGCCCTCCCTGTCCGCAGGTCTTGTAGACTCCTACGAATAGTTTGGGCGTTTTAGTTTAAATTATGTCTGGAATTCTCTTCCGGATGGTCTACACCATTTCTCCGAGATAATAGAAACCTTTGCAGGTATCCAGACGGACATCCACCAGTTTGCCGACCAGATGCGCCTCTCCCGGGAAATGCACCAGAAGATTATTGCTCATTCTTCCAGTTACCAGTGTATCATCGTGATCGTTTACGGATTCCACCAATACTCGCTGCACACTTCCTGTATGCACACTGCACACTTCAGCAGAAATACTCTGTACTTCTTTTAACAGACGGTCAAATCGGTCTTTGACCACCTCTTCCGAAATCTGTTCTTCCATCACTGAGGCCGGAGTTCCGGTCCGTTTGGAATAAATAAAGGTAAACGCGCTGTCATAACGGACTTTTCGCACCACATCCAGTGTCTCCTGAAAGTCTTCTTCTGTCTCTCCCGGAAATCCTACGATAATATCCGTTGTCAGGGAAATATCCGGCACAGCCGCTTTGATCTTTTCTACCAGTTCCAGATAATGCTCTTTGGTATAACGCCGGTTCATCTTTTCCAGGATCCTGCTGCTTCCGGACTGTACCGGAAGATGCAGATGCTTGCAGATTTTCTTCGAATGCGCCATCACCCGGATCAGTTCGTCTGAAAGATCCTTCGGATGGGACGTCATAAACCGGATACGTTCCAGTCCTTCAATCTGTTCGATCTCCTGCAAAAGCTGTGCAAATGTCATCGGCTCTTCCAGCGTTTTTCCATAAGAATTGACATTCTGTCCCAGAAGCATTACTTCCACTACGCCGTCTGCAACCAGACTCTCGATCTCCCGGATGATATCTTTTGGATTCCGGCTCCGCTCTCGTCCGCGCACATACGGTACAATGCAGTAACTGCAGAAATTATTGCATCCAAACATGATATTGACTCCGGATTTAAACGAGAACTTCCGCTCACTTGGCAGATCCTCCACGATCTTGTCCGTATCTTTCCAGATGTCGATCACCATGCGTCCTGACTCCAACCTTGTTGCAACCAGCTCTGCAAATTTAAAAATATTGTGCGTTCCGAAGATCAGATCTACGAACCGATAACTTTTCTTTAACTTCTCGACTACTTCCGGCTCTTGCATCATACATCCGCACAGCCCGATCAGCATATGCGGATTTTTCTTTTTCACACGGTTGAGCTGTCCCAGATGTCCATAAACTTTCTGATTGGCATTTTCCCGCACCGTACAGGTATTATAGATCACAAAATCTGCCTGATTTTCTTCAACTTCTTCCACATATCCAATCTGCTCCAAAATTCCGGTCAGCTTCTCGGAATCCCTGGCATTCATCTGACAGCCGAAGGTTTCGGTATGCGCGTAAAGAGGGCGTCCAA
>UQVC01000031.1 GCA_900544395.1 uncultured Ruminococcus sp.
CATCCAGTTCATATCCTTCTCCCAGTGTCGGCTGTGCAGAACCAAGACGGGATAACAAAATCAGCCCGGACAGCGCTGCCATACCACCGGAGATTGCATATGCAGCCAGTTTGGTGCGGTCAATATTCACACCTGCCAGCTTTGCCGCTTTTGCATTGCTTCCTGTTGCATAAATATGACGTCCGAATGTTGTTTTCTGCAATACAAATAAAAAGATTACAAAAATCAGAATAAACAAAATGACCGGAATCGGAATATGATAAAAGTTTCCTTTTCCGATTACTTTTAGTGTAAAGCTGTCCCCCAGATTGGAAATCGGTTTTCCATCCATATAGATCATCGTCAGTCCACGGAACACCGTCATGGTGATCAATGTTGCAATAAACGGCTGTAATCTTCCCTTGGTTACAAGAAGTCCGCTGATGCATCCAAATCCAATTCCGATTACCAGCGCCAGGATCATTGCCAGTCCTACCGGCATTCCACCGGAAATAAATCCCGCACACAGCGCCGTTGTCAGAGCAAGTACCGAACCTACCGAAAGGTCGATCCCGCCTGTCAGGATCACGCAGGTCATACCAAATGCGATGAATCCATTGATCGAAGACTGCCGAAGCAGTGACAAAAAGTTACCTGCCGTCCGAAATTCCGGACTGATCACCCCGATTACAACAATCAGTAATACAAGCGCGATCAGCGCGCCCAGATCTTGTATATAATTTGCCGCTTTTTTCTTATTCATTGAGATTTCCTCCTGTCGCCAGAATCATAATATTTTCCTGATTTGCCTCTTCTTTGCTCAAAAATCCTCTCACCAGACCCTCTCTGACTACCATCACCCGGTCAGACATTCCAAGCACTTCCGGAAGTTCCGAAGATACCATAATGATCGCCACTCCTTTTGCCGCCAGATCATTAATGATGCTGTAGATTTCTTTCTTGGCTCCGATATCAACACCTCTGGTCGGTTCATCCAGGATCAGTACTTTCGGATTTGTATACATCCATTTCGCAAACACAACTTTCTGCTGATTTCCCCCGCTTAAATTGTTGCATTCATGCTGTGGACCAAAGCATCGGATGTGTAATTCTTCGATTCCCTGTTTTACCAGTTCTCGTTCTTTTTCTCTTCGGATCACTCCACATTTTGAGATACGTTTCAAATTTGCCAGAGAAATATTTTTCATAATGCTTTCTTCCAACATCAGTCCTTCTATTTTTCGATCTTCTGTAATAAAGCCGATTCCATGTTCCATTGCCTGTTTCGGCGTTTTGTTCTCAATCTGCTTTCCATTCAGGAAAATTTCCCCGGTCACATGCGGCATATTTCCGAAGATTGCCTGCATGATCTCTGTTCTTCCTGCTCCCATGAGCCCGGAAACACCTAATACTTCTCCTGCCCGCACATCAAACGAAACCTTTTCAAAAACTCCGGTACAGGTCAAGTTCTTCACTTCCAGAACCTTTTCTCCAATCTCCACGTTTCTTTCCGGATATCGCTCTCCGATTTCTCTTCCGATCATCATTTTGACGACATCGTTCATATCTGTCTCGGAAATTTTCTTTGTATCGATGTACGTTCCATCCCGCAGGATCGTGATGCGGTCGCACAATTCAAAGATTTCTTCCATCCGGTGCGAAATATACACAATGGATACGCCTTTTTCCCGAAGCCCATTGGCCACTTCAAACAGTACCCTGGTCTCACTCTGCGTCAGCGCTGCCGTCGGTTCATCCATAATGATGACTTTGGCATCTGCCATCAGCGCCTTTGCAATTTCAATCATCTGCTGCTGTCCGACAGAAAGTTCTTCCATCCGCTGTCCCGGGTCAATCTTCACTCCAAGACGCTCTAATATTTTTTTCACTTCCCGACGCATCGACTTTTTATCACAGATGCCGCACTTCTTTTTCAGTTCTTTCCCCAGAAACATATTTTCTTCTACAGTAAGATCAAACAATACATTGAGTTCCTGATGGATAAATACGATTCCTGCTTTTTCTGCTTCTCTGGCGTTTTTATAACAGACTTCTTTCCCGTCTACGATCACCTGTCCCGCATCTTTTGTGTAAACACCTGTCAGGATTTTCATCAGCGTAGATTTTCCTGCACCATTTTCTCCCATCAGTGCATGGATTTCTCCACTGCCGAGTACAAATCCTGCATTTTTCAATACGGCATTGTCTCCAAAAGACTTGTTGATCCCTCTCATTTCAATTTCCATGAGCTGCTCTCCTCTCTAGAAAATACAACCTGACTGCAAGATAATATTTGCATAAGGCGTTGTCTCCCCGGTTCGGATGACTGCCTTACATGTTTTGGTCATTTGTTTCAGATCGCTGTGCAGCACAAATTCTACCTTCGGTTTGAAACCCGTTTCATTCTCGGCAAAAAATTGTTCGATTTCCTGTAATACCTCTGGATTCTGACTTTTGATCTCCTCTGCCAGCACGATCTTTTCTATCTTCATATCTGCGCCCACTTCTCTCAACACTTCCATGAAAGAGGGCTGTCCAAATCTGACTGCCAGATCGATTCGTTCTGTCTCATCCGGAATCGGCAATCCGCAATCCCCGATGCAGATTGTATCCGTATGTCCCATATAAGATAAGACTCTTGAAATATCACTGTTTAAGATTCCCTGTCGTTTCATACTCTTCCCTCCAGTTTTTTTAATTCTTTTTCCACTTCCTGTGCCGTCGGCATTCCACTTTGAGCTCCGAATTTTTCTGTAGATAAACTGGCTGCTACATTCGCATAACGAAGAGCTTCCTCCATTTCTTTTCCTTTTGCTCTCTGGATGGCAAATGCACCATTTAAAGTATCTCCGGCTCCTGTCGTGTCTGCTACGTTTGCTTTTCTTGCAGGAACCTTTAAGATCTCTCCATTTTTCAGACAGGTGACCACACCTCTGGAACCCTGTGTAATGATCAATTTTTCCGGATACTGCCTTAATAACGTTTCCACAGAATGTTCTTCCCCAAAGATCAAGGCTGCTTCATGTTCATTCGGTGTCACATATGTCACTTTTTCAATGACTTCCATCGGAACATTGGATGCCGGAGCAGGATTTAAAACTACCGGAATCTGATGTTCATCACAAAAATCTACTATATAATATACGGTGTCCAGAGGAATCTCCTGCTGCAGTACCACCATATCAAATGTTTTCAATTCTTCTTTGATCTCATCAATATAGGTTCTGTCAACCTTTCCATTTGCTCCCGGAACCACAATGATGGTATTGTCATTTTCTCCCACTGTGATCATAGCAATCCCCGTCGGCACCCCCGATAAAACCTTAATGTGTCTGGTTTCTACTCCGACCTCTTTAAAATTTTCTAAAAGCTGCGTGCCGTTTGCGTCATCTCCCACGCAGCCAAACATCTCTACTTTTGCTCCCAGCTTTGCCATGGCAACTGCCTGATTGGCTCCTTTTCCTCCCGGAATATAGTGAAGACTGTCTCCGCGCAATGTCTCCCCTTTTAATGGGATCCGCTCCGCTGTTACCGTCATATCCATGTTAATGCTTCCCACTACTGCCAGTTTCATTCCTGTTCTCCTTTCTTTTCCGTTGTCTGACGCCTGATCAATTCCACATCAAACACATTTTCTTTCTGATACGAACTCCCGTCTCCATGATGCATGATCATCTGTACTGCCAGCTTTCCCATCTCTTCAATCGGCTGTGAAATGGTGGTCAGCTCCGGGGTCATCCTTCTGCTAAATTCAATATTATCAAATCCCACCAGCTGTACATCATCCGGAACTCTCCGCCCATTCTGCATCAGTACTTTATATACTGCCATTGCTGCCATATCATTGCTTGCCAGGATCCCGTCTGTCTCAGGATATCTGCGGATCAACTCCTGTGCCGCTTTCAGCCCCGCATCATAATCGTAATCACAGTCAATCCAGACAGGCTTTCTTCCATGCTTTTTACAGACGTCTTCATAGGCCCGGTAGCGCTGCTGTCCGCTGGAAAATTTCATTGGTCCCCGCAGACATACGATATGCCGGCATCCACACTCAATCAGATGCTCCGCAGCAAGCATTCCGCCTTTATAATGATCTGCTTCAATAAATGCGATTTCCTTTCCTTCCGAAAGCTTACGGTCCATTCCCACAACCGGAAGACCACACTCTGTAAGCTTCTTTCCCGTCTTGTCGCTGTTTGTCATGATCACGATCCCGTCTGCCTGCATCTGAACCAACATCTGAATGTTCATCCGTTCTTTCCTGGGATTATCTGAGGAATTGCACAACAGCATCTTATATCCATTTTGAAATGCTTCTTCCTCTACCGCCTTAGCAATCTCACTGAAAAATGGATTTTCAATATTCGGAACGATCATACCTATAATTTTAGAAGACTTCTTAAACAGTGCCCTCGCCAGCTCATTCGGTTTGAAACCTGTTGCTTCTATCGCGTCAAGAACTCTTTGCTTCTTTTCTTCCTCTACATTTGCTGTTCCATTCATGACTCTTGATACAGTCGCAGGAGAAACACCTGCGATCCTTGCAACTTCTCTGATACTTGCCATCTTTTCTGCCACTCCCTTTTGCTGCTATGAAACAATTTGAAACCCGTTTCATATCTTGGCTTTATTATAAGCACAGGCCTTCATTTCTGTCAATTCTGTTTCTGTACTTTCGTGGTATTGTACAGTTTTCTTCTGACTTTCCTCGTCTATCTCCTGAATTTTCCGTCCTTTTTTATGCAAATTTCCAATTTTATTTTTTCTTCCCTTTGATACTTGACTATTTTAGTCCATTATTATAATATGAGACAAAACGTCAAGGAGGTCAGATATGTTATTTACAAAAGAATGTGATTATGCAATCCGCATCATGCGGGCATTATCTTCCGGAGAACTCATCAGCGTCTCCAGAATCTGCGAGATGGAGCATCTGCCCTCTGCCATGACTTACAAGATTACCAGAAAGCTGGAAAAATCTGGATTTTTAAAAAGCTGCCGGGGCACCAACGGCGGATATGCACTCAACAGACAGCTTGCAGAGATTTCTCTTTATGATATCTGCGCTGCCATCGATCCGGATATTCTTCTTTTAGAATGTATGAAGAACTCGTATCACTGTTCCCGGAACAATCCGAAGCACCCTTGTCTGGTACATCACGAGTTCTGCAGACTGCAGGGTATCCTGGTGCAGGAAATGAAACAGAAATCTCTGGCAGAATTATTTCAGTAATTATTTTTACTCTGAATCTTTACTATTTTAGTCTTGTTTATTGAAGGAGGATTTTACAAAATGAATCAATGTTATGGATGTAATACTTGCAAAAGCGCAGATAAACCATTGGAAGGATTTATCCGCTCACTTCCAGTGGAGACTTCCCACCACCGCGTAGAAGGTCAAAGTACAAAGTGTGGATTTGGACTGCAGGGAGTCTGTTGCCGTCTCTGTTCCAATGGCCCTTGCCGCATCACCCCAAATGCACCAAGGGGAATCTGCGGAGCCGATGCTGATACCATCGTAACCCGCAATTTCTTACGGGCTGTTGCTTCCGGAAGCGGATGCTATATCCATATCGTTGAAAATACCGCTCTCAACCTGAAAAAGACAGCTCAGATCAAAGGGGAATTAAAAGGTCTGGAATCCTTAAACCATCTGGCAGAACTTTTCGGCATTGAAGAGGAAGATATTTACGCAAAGGCCGAAAAAGTAGCAGATGCAGTCCTTGCCGACCTGTATAAGCCTGAATATGTTTCTGCAGAACTGATTGAAAAGATTGCTTATGCTCCGCGTATCAAACGCTGGAAAGAACTGGGGATCATGCCGGGCGGCGCGAAAGCAGAAGTATTCAAAGGAGTGGTAAAATGTTCCACAAACCTGAACTCTGATCCGGTAGATATGCTTACAGACTGTCTGAAGCTTGGAATTTCCACCGGAGTTTATGGACTGACACTGACCAATCTGCTCAATGATGTTCTCCTTGGACAGCCAGAACTTCGTCTTGCGCCTGTCGGACTTCGTGTCATTGATCCAGATTACATCAACATCATGATCACCGGTCATCAGCACACCATTTTCGTGGATCTTCAAGAACGTCTGATTTCCGAAGAAGCGAAAAAGAAAGCACAGGCTGCAGGAGCAAAAGGATTCAAACTGGTAGGATGTACCTGTGTCGGACAGGATCTGCAGCTGAGAGGGGCGCACTACACAGAGGTCTTTGATGGCCATGCAGGAAATAACTATACCAGTGAAGCCATTCTCGCAACCGGAGCCATTGATGCTGTACTTTCTGAATTCAACTGTACACTTCCGGGAATTGAACCGATCTGTGAAGAACTGAAGATCAAACAAATCTGTCTGGATGACGTTGCCAAAAAAGCCAATGCCGAGCTGATGCCGTTTGAATTTGAAAACAGAGAAGAACAAAGCAATCTTATCATTGACAAGATCATTGAAGCTTATCAGGAGCGCCGTGGAACGGTTCCGCTGCATCTCATGGAAGAACACGGAAATGACCACACATTAACCGGAGTCAGCGAGGGATCTTTAAAATCCTTCCTGGGCGGAAAGTGGACACCGCTGATCGAACTGCTGGCATCCGGAGAGATCAAAGGTCTTGCCGGTGTGGTGGGATGCTCCAACCTGACTGCAGGCGGACATGATGTCTTAAGCGTGGAACTGACAAAAGAACTGATTTCTCGAGACATCCTCGTCCTCACTGCCGGATGTTCTTCAGGCGGAATCGAAAACTGCGGACTCATGACTCCGGAAGCTGCCAAATATGCCGGTCCAAAGCTGCGCGCTGTCTGTGAAAAACTGAACATTCCGCCGGTTTTGAATTTTGGTCCTTGTCTTGCGATCGGCCGTCTGGAAATCGTTGCAACAGAAATCGCCGCAGAGCTTGGCGTAGATCTTCCACAGCTTCCACTGGTACTTTCTGCCGCACAGTGGCTGGAAGAGCAGGCACTGGCTGACGGATGCTTCGGACTTGCACTGGGACTTCCGCTGCACCTTGGACTTCCTCCGTTCGTAACAGGAAGCAAAACTGCAGTCAAAGTACTCACAGAAGATATGAAAGAACTGACCGGAGGACAGGTCATCATCAACGGAGATGCGAAAGAATCTGCTGATATCCTGGAGCAGATTATTCTGGAAAAACGCCAGGGCTTACATATATAGGAGGTGCCGCTATGAGACGAATTATGATCGATGCCTCAAAGTGCGATGGATGCAAAAACTGCACCATCGCCTGTATGCAGGCGCACCGGGAAACACCGGGAACTGTTTATGATCTGGATCTGACGGACATCCGCAATGAATCCAGAAACCACATCGAAAAGCTGCCGGACGGAACCTATCGCCCGATTTTTTGCAGACACTGCGATCAGCCGGAATGCGTGATGTCCTGTATGAGCGGTGCTCTGACAAAGGATCCGAAAACGGGACTCGTATCTTATGATGAAACAAAATGTGGCTCCTGTTTTATGTGCGTTATGAATTGCCCGTTCGGCGTCCTCAAAGCAGATACTGCCACCCGTACCAAAGTCGTAAAGTGCGACTTCTGCCTGCAGGAC
This sequence comes from uncultured Ruminococcus sp., assembly GCA_900544395.1. Lineage (GTDB taxonomy): Bacteria > Bacillota > Clostridia > Lachnospirales > Lachnospiraceae > Mediterraneibacter. The sequence continues at coordinate 7,552 of UQVC01000031.1, forward strand.
GGTGCAGAACCAAACTGCGTAAAAGCCTGTCCAAAACAGGCAATCTATGTTGAGGAGGTGTCATTATGATGCATGTTATTATCGGAGTGGGGGCTGCCGGGATCACCGCAGCAAAAACCATTCGCAGCCAGCAGCCGGATGCCTCTATTACCATGATTTCCACGGATGAGCATGTACACTCCCGCTGCATGCTTCACCGTTATTTGAGCCATGAACGTCAGGAAGATACCTTGTCCTTTGTAGAACCTGACTTTTTTGAAACCAATAAAATCGAATGGATCAAGGGTGTTTCTGTAAAAACAGTGGATGTAAAAAACCAGCAGGTTCTGCTTGATAATGACACATCCTGCCACTATGACAAACTCCTGATCACAACCGGTGCAAACAGCTTCATCCCGCCTGTTGGACAGTTCCGTGAGGCAAACAATGTATTCGGACTGCGGCATCTTTCGGATGCTCAGGCGATCCGCCCGCTGGCCGATCAGGCAGAACAGATTCTGATCGTTGGTTCCGGTCTGGTTGGAATGGACGCTGCCTATGCATTTCTCGAGCAGGGTAAAGAGGTTACTGTTGTGGAAATGGCAGATCGTATTCTTCCGATCCAGTTAAATGAAACTGCCGGAACTGCCTATCGGAAATTATTTGAAGAACACGGATGCCGTTTTCTTCTTGGAAAAAAGGCTTCTGAAACGCATATGAACAGCAATGGTTCAATCGACTATGTCCTTCTGGATGATGGAACCCGGGTAGACTGTGATCTGGTCATTGTTGCTGCCGGTGTTCGTCCCGCAGTTGAATGCGTACTGGATACTCCGATCGAAGTAGATCGTTTTATTAAAGTGTCTGACACCATGGAAACCAGCTGTAAAGATATTTACGCTGCCGGAGATGTAACCGGATTATCTGGAATCTGGCCAAATGCCATGAAACAGGGACAGGTCGCTGCCCTGAATATGTGCGGAATTAAAACACTTTACGAAGACCGATATGCTATGAAAAATACGATGAATTTCTATGGGCTGGTTACACTTTCTCTTGGAAGAGGAACAGAAGAAGAGGGAGATGTTGTTCTCGAACAGGAAGATTCTCACAATTATAAACGTGCAATTTTACGGAACGGAAAATTAGACAGTATCTTATTACAGGGAAATATTGATTATTCCGGAATCTATCAGTATCTGATCAAAAATGAGATTGATCTTTCCGGTATGGAAAAAGATGTCTTCCACCTGTCGTTCGCTGATTTTTACGGAGTGAAAGAAAACGGCGGATATTGTTATCAGAATCAGACATAAAGTAAAAAGCATTCCTGCATGGATCATTGCTCCTTGGCATATGATTCCCGGCAGGAATGCTTTTTGTTTTATTATCTCGCAGATTCGCCAACTGCAACTGCTCCGCTCAATCCCTCTTCACTCTTTCCCTGGTCATAAACTTCCCTGTCTAAAAGCTGCTCGGATTTTGCCACAAGAACTGCTGCTGTTGCCGCACCTGTCACATTTGCTGCCGTACGCATCATATCAACAACACTTGAGATCGGAACCAGAAGTACAATGATCTCTACCGGAAGTCCTGCTGCAGTAAACAGTGCTGTGGTTGTTACTGTGGAGGTTCCCGGAACTCCTACTGTTCCGATGGAAACGATCAATGTAAGTACAATCAAAAATGCATACTGACCAATGGAGTACGGAATATCAAATATATTGATGGCAAGTACAGCCAAAAGCGTCGGCCAGATTCCCGCACATGCCGGCATTCCCAGGTTTGCTCCAAGGGCTGCGACAAATGACGCAATATCCTCATTGACTCCCAGCCTGGATACCAGCTGTTTTACGCTGACAGGAATGGTTCCCACGCTGGACTGGGACGTAAATGCCACCACCTGTGCCGGCCAGAATCCGCGAAAAAACCGGATTGGACTTAATCCGCCTGCAAACCGGATCAGTGCTCCGTCTATCAGGAACATCTGGATCGCACAGAGTACGTATGACAGTACAAGAACTCCCAGAAGCGGAATCAGTTCTTTCGCACCATATGTACTTACCGCATTTGCGATCAGAGAAAGCACTGCAAACGGTGTCAGATCTACTACAAATTCCACTACTACAAACATCAGCTTATTCGCTGAATCAATGAAATTTTTGAATGGCACTGCCGCCTCTTTCTCGCGTTCCTGTAAGTAAACAAGCGCAACTCCTACCATGATCGTAAAGACGATAAATGGAACGATCTCGCCGTTTGCTGCATGTGAAACAACATTTTTCGGAAACAATCCCACGATCGTATCGAGAAAGGAAGGAACCTCTTTTGGCTCATAATCTGTAGGCAGTGTAAAATTGATTGACTGTCCTACCTTCAGACTTCCCGCAATGATCAATGTCAGCAACGATGCTGTAAATGTATTTGCGACCAGCCAGAAAATACTTTTAAGCCCGATTGTCTTTAATTTGCTGATATTATCCAGTGACGAAATACTGGAGATAATACTTACAAACAGCAACGGAATAACCAGCGCCGAAATCAGATTTGTATAGATTCTTCCGAAAACCGCTGTCAGCTCCACATGTCCCTTAAATACGATTCCGATCACGATACCGAATACAAGGGCCAGTATTGTCAGTATTCCGAAATCCACATTCTTTTTTCTTCCCAGATAGGACAGCAGTACAAACAGAACTACTGTAATCGCCACTGCCGCTATCGCTAAAACATCAATATCCATTATTTTACTCCTTTAAATGCCGCATCAAGATCTTCGATCAAATCTTCTACTTTTTCAATTCCGATCGAAAGCCGGATCGTGTTTGGTTTGATTCCCTGATCTAACAATTCTTCCTCCGTACACTGGCTGTGAGTGGTGGTTGCCGGATGAATCACCAGAGATTTCACGTCTGCTACATTTGCCAGCAGGGAAAAGATAGACAGCTGATCGATAAATGCCTGGGCCGTCTGCGCATCTCCCTTAATCTCAAAAGTAAAGATAGAGCCGCCTCCGTTCGGGAGATATCTCTTATATAATTCATGGGTTGACTCCGTTTCCAGTGAAGGATGGTGTACAGCCTCTACCTGCGGATGATTCGCAAGATACTCCACGATCTTCAGCGCATTGCTCACATGCCGCTCAACACGCAGAGATAATGTCTCCAGCCCCTGCAGGAAGATAAAGGAATGGAACGGAGAAAGTGTTGCACCCGTATCACGCAGGATCACTGCACGGATATAGGTTACAAATGCCGCACTGCCTGCTGCATCTGAGAACGATACACCATGATAACTCGGGTTGGCTTCTGAAATCCACGGATATTTGCCGGATGCCTTCCAGTCAAACTTTCCACTGTCAACGATCACGCCTCCAATCGCTGTTCCATGACCGCCGATAAATTTCGTTGCGGAGTGAATCACCAAATCTGCACCATGTTCGATCGGCCGGATCAGATACGGTGTTGCAAATGTAGAATCTACTACCAACGGAATATTGTGTCTGTGCGCGATCTCTGCCACCTTCTCCAGATCGATCAGATTTGAATTCGGATTTCCAAGTGTCTCTACAAATATCGCTTTTGTATTTTCCTGAATGGCTGCCTCAAAAGATCCTTCTTTCTCAGGGTCCACAAACGTTGTTGTCACATCGTTTGTGAGCGGAAGAGTATGCGCCAGAAGATTGTATGTGCCGCCGTAGATGGTCTTGGATGCCACAATATGCTCTCCCGCCTTTGCAAGTGCCTGAAATGCATAGGCAATTGCTGCCGCACCGGATGCTACAGCCAGCGCTGCCACACCGCCTTCTAATGCTGCAATACGCTGTTCGAAAATATCCTGTGTCGGATTTGTCAGTCTTCCATATATATTTCCTGCATCACGGAGTCCGAAGCGGTCTGCCGCATGCTGTGAGTCGTGAAATACATAAGAGGTTGTTGCATAGATCGGGACTGCTCTTGCATCTGTAACCGGATCTGCCTGTTCCTGTCCAATGTGTAATTGCTTTGTCTCAAATCCCCAGTTTTTAGAATCTCTGATATCTGCCATTTCTATTTCCTCCTTCTTTGGAATCTGTTTCTTCCTTAATTCCTTGTAATCATATTAACATAGTAGGATTTATTTGTCCAATATAGATTGAGAATATCCTGTTATAGATTTATTTTATAGCAGACTCATTGCTTTCTATGGCTGCTTTAACCGTATCCAGAAACATTTCATGTATTCTGTTGTCCTGATCTAATTCCGGATGAAATGCCAGCCCAAACTGTGTCCCGTATTTTACCGCCACGATCCGATCATCTACTGCCGCAAGAACTTCTACTCCTTTTCCAACTTTTTCAATATATGGAGCTCTTATAAATGTCATCGGTATTTTCCCGATTCCCTTCATTTCCTGTACTGTACGGAAACTTCCAAGCTGTCTGCCATAACCGTTTCTTTTCACCGCTGCCGGCAATGTTGCAAAATAAATATTCCGGTCATTTGTCAAATTTTCCGCCAGAAGGATCAGGCCGGCACAAGTTGCCAGCACCGGCAGTCCTTCTTCGATTTTCTGCTTCAATATCTGATACATGTCCAGCTCTTTCAGAAGTTTTCCCTGCACAGTACTCTCACCTCCGGGAAGGATCAATCCATCAAACGGTTTCATCAGGTCCTCTTTTTTGCGGAGTTCCATACATTCTATTCCCAGGTCTTCTATTTTCTTCCGATGTTCCGCAAATGCTCCCTGTACTGCAAGTACTGCGATCTTCATTCTATCTGCCCCTTTCCGCCATCAAAAGTTCTATCTCCTGTTCATTAATTCCTACCATTGCCTCTCCCAGATCCTCAGAAAGCTCTGCCAGCATCCTGTAGTCTTCAAAGTTTGTTACCGCTTTTACAATTGCTTCTGCCCGCTTTCTCGGATCTCCTGACTTAAAAATACCAGATCCCACAAATACGCCTTCTGCACCAAGCTGCATCATCAGCGCCGCATCCGCCGGAGTTGCGATGCCTCCCGCCGCGAAGTTTACAACAGGAATACGTCCGTTATGATGTACATATTCAACCAATTCATACGGCACATTTAGGGCCTTTGCCTCCTCAAACAACTCATCCTCCCTCATGGAGACCAGTTTTGCAATTTCCCGCTTCATCATTCTCATATGTCTGACTGCCTGTATCACATCTCCTGTTCCCGGCTCTCCCTTTGTACGAATCATAGAAGCTCCTTCATTGATCCTTCTAAGCGCTTCTCCCAAATCTCTTGCACCACATACAAATGGTACCTGGAATTTGCGTTTATTAATATGATAAACATCATCTGCCGGAGAAAGTACTTCACTCTCATCGATATAATCAATTTCGATTGCCTCTAATATCTGTGCTTCAACAAAATGTCCGATCCTGCATTTTGCCATAACTGGAATGGATACTGCTTCCTGAATTTCCTTGATCATCTTCGGATCACTCATTCTGGATACTCCACCCGCTGCACGGATATCAGCCGGAATCCTTTCCAGCGCCATCACTGCACATGCTCCCGCCTCCTCTGCAATCCTTGCCTGTTCCGGTGTTGTCACATCCATGATCACTCCGCCTTTTAACATCTGTGCTAACTGCTTGTTGAGCTCATATCTTTCTGCACTCATTTGCTGTACCTCCTCTTAATTGCTATCATTTTTATATGAATACTACATTAAGATTGGCTTTTCTTAAATATCCAGTTTTAACGCTTTTAACCATGCCAGTTTTAAAAACCAAAAAATCTCCCTCTATTATTTCCAGTATTTTTCCACTTCCCGCTCAGCCTCTTGAAAAGAAAGCTGAAACTTTTCCTGCATCTTTGCACATACATCCTTTTTTTCCATTTCCAGTTCCTGTAATAATTCTACCATAGCCTGTATCCCCTGCTGCCTGCCTTCTTTCAATCCAGTATTTTTATACACTGTAGAAAAATACTGATGATCCCGAATCGCACGTTCTCTCTCCTCATATTCCAGTCGTTTCTCCTCGTCTGCACTGATTCGGTTCAAATCCTCATAGGCTTTCTTAATATATTCGCTTTTTCCCGCTGCCATTTCAAACTCCTCCTTCGTCTCTGCATTGATGAACTGAAGCCATTGCAGCAATTCTGTCTCTGGATAGTCATATTTCGCCAATTTAGGCAATTCCAGCGTGTGGATTTCTATCTTATCGCTGTACATCTTTCTCCCCTGATCTGACCAGAAATGAAAACTGGAATAATATTCCTCATCTTCAAACATTGTAAAATTTAAAATCCCGATATGAATACACTTCTCTAATTTTTGATAGTCTTCTCCTGGTTTTAACTGATCCACAAACATCTTTCCTAAGTAGAACAACGTACGTTCTGCCCAGTATTCATTGCCTGTCACCTGAACTTCAATGTCAATCTGTTCCCGATTGTTTAACAGAACCAGAACATCTAAAATCCCCAGTTTATCGTCCTTATCTTTCTGACGCAAATGTGCTGGCAAGATCCTGCTCTCTATAATATCTTTCACATCAAGTCCGAGTACTGCTGCCAGAAATGCATTGCGTACCTCTTCATCTTCCATCAGTTCTTTAAAACAAAAATCTACTTTTGGCTTCATTAAAAATGGTGTTGTTTTTTCTTTTTCCATACATGCTCCTCCTGTGTTCTGATGGAACTTAGAATCATTTCGTGAGCATGGAACTGTATCTCTGATTTTATTATATCTTTTGACACGATGTTTCTCAATCGCAAATACAGACAAACTCCCCGGATATTCTCTTCCATCTTTTTTCTCTTTTTCTTCCTATTTGGGAATTATTTGGAATGGCATCTTCTGCCAGATTAGAAATTTGAAAGGGATTCCTTTCAAGATTGATTTTATTATACTAAAACTATGAACCGGGCACAATAAAATTTCTATAAATATCCTGTAAACTTTTCTGTGGACATAGAAAAAGAGCAGTTTCCTCCAGACTGCCCTTATACCATCGGAAACCAGAACCTGATCTTCATCCCTTTTTGATATACAGATATGGCTTCTACTTCTATGTTTAATTCCTGTGCAAGCTGTTTCACCAGATACAATCCCATACCTGTTGATTTTTTCTGACTGTTTTCTCCTGTAAATCCTTTTTCAAAAAGATATGGCATCTCATATGGCTTCACCCCACAGCCATTATCGGAAACTGTAAGATGCACTCTGTGATTTTTTATTCCGGAATAAATCCAAATCTGTGGCTGTTTTTCAGGGTTCTTGCCTGTATATTTGATGGAATTTGAAATAACCTGACTGAGCAGAAAGCACAGGCTCTTTTGATCTGACAAGATACTTCTCTCTTCCAGCTGAAGGTTCACTGCAAATTTCTTTTCTTCCAGGTACATCTGATATTCGTTCAGTACTTCCTCACAGCACTCTTCCAAATCAAGCTCTTCAAACACGTATTCTTTATTGACTGCTTTGATTCTGGCATAATACAACATCTGCTCTACATAGGAGTGCATCTGCAGTCTGACATATTCCAGCTTTTTGCAGACAGATGGGGAGATTTCGTCCTGCCTGTTTTCCAGCAGTAATGTAAGAAGGGACAGCGGGATTTTTATCTCATGTGCCCATGCTTCTACGTACCGTTCATACTCCTCCAATTGGATTCTTCCTTCGTCTGCCTGCCTTCGCGCCTCTTGCAGAGATTGTCCGATCATATCCAGAAGGTCTCTGTCTGCCATTCCGGATGCCCGCCCGATTTCTTCCCCCGGTTCTGCAAGAAATGCCCGAAGCGCCTGTACCTGTTTCTGTTCTTCCCTGACTTTCCACAAAACCGCTCCGAAAAATAGCAGCACAAAACAAATCCCCTCCAAACCGGCCAGAACCAAAAACTGCTGCATTCCTGCCAGCCATAAAAAGAATGCTGAAATCAAGTCCATACACAGGAGAAGAAGCAGCCACACTTTTTCTCTTTTTACGACATTCCATATCTGTCTGTTCGTCTTCATACGTTCCTTCTCCAGCAATATCCCCTCCCACGAATCGTTTCCATCCGGTTTTCGATTCCCAGTTGTTTTAAGTTCTTTTTCAGTCGTGCCACATTCACTTGCAGTGCATTTTCATCAATATATTCTGTCGTTCCCCATAATTCCCGGGAAAGTCGTTCTTTTTCCACTTCCAGTCCCTGGTTTTCCAAAAGAAGTTTTAAAATCTTCCCCTGGTTTTCCGGAATCCTGAAAGTTTCCTTTCCTCGATAGAGCATGCTGGTCTGAAAATCAAACAGAAAGTCTCCTCCATCCAGCAAATGATCTCTTCCTATGGAACGTTTCAACAGATTTTCTGTTCTGGCAAGAAGCCGCTCTTTATGACACGGCTTCGTCAGATATTCGTCCGCCCCCAGTTCCAACGCCTGCAGCTCATCCTGCAGCCTGTCCCGGGAGGTCAAGATCAGAATCGGAAGCTTCCCCTTTTTGCGAATTTCCTGACACAATGTAAATCCACTGACTCCGGGAAGCCCAAGATCCAATACCAGAAGATCCGGCTGTTCCTCTTCGCAAAAGGACAAAACATTGGAAAAATCAGTCACACAAACCACGGCATATCCTGCTTTTTCATAAATATTTTCCAGTTCTTCCCGAAGAAATTCATCGTCTTCTACGATCATGATTTTTTGCATCTCTGTCTGTTACTCCTGCTCTTTTCTCTGAATAAAATTCAAAATTCTGCGATTGCTGATCTTTTTCACTCCTATTATATAAGCTGTCTCTGTCAGACACAAGAGCAGGATCACTCCCACAGCCATCAGCCAGAAATCCTTTGGATCCTGCACATGTCCAATCAGACGGAATAAAGTCTGTACTCCAAAGATACTGCTGAAAAATGCAATGCCAAGTGCCAGCCCATAATGCCATCGGATCTGAATCTCTGTGCTGTGGCAAAGCTCCCGGCAGCTACTTCCCATAGCAAGCAGCACCCGATAGCGATCTCCCGTTTTTTCCTGCTGGATCAAAAACTGAACACCCAGTAAGGTATTGGCAATGATCAAAAAGATAACTGCCAGATAAATGGTTGTATAGCCGATCGCCACCTGATAAAACATTTCTCTTCCTGCTGTTTCCAGATAACTTTCATAATACAGATCACTTGTTTTTAATCGGTCATTCACTGACATTACCGCTTCCATCAGCCCTTTTTCCTCTACCAGAACCGGATCCAGGATTCCGTTCCAGTATGAATAACTGCTCTCCCCGATCAAATCTTCAAACATCTGATCTGGAACGATAAATCCACTTAGAATCGTCACCATCTGATATGCTACCAGGTTTTCATTGCACACTCTCGGAACGACTTCATAATTCGTTGCTCCTATCTGTACCGAAATCTTTTCTTTGAGAAGCGCTTCCACATTTCGTGCTTTCTCATCTGATAAAAATTGCGGATGTCCATAAATTGCAATCTGATGTTCCTGCAGATTTAACGGTTCCATCCCTTTGGATCGTAAAATTTTATTATATCCTGATTCTGCGATCAAATAGGGGGATTCTCTCCAAAAATATGTTCCCAACACCTCTTCTGTATACTGCTCCAGCATTCCACAATCATATGCATAGAGCGTTTCACCTTCCAGCAACTCGGGATTAAAATCTAACTCTGTCATCAGCAATCCATTCTGAATCTCAAAGATATCAGAAAAAGAATCTCTTACCCCGGAATCTGTCAGCACTTTTTCCAAGGTTTCTTTTTTCTCATCAAATGTAAAATCAATCCCTGCGATGTCCTGTTTGGCCAACTGTCCACTCATTCCGATCCCGTAGGAACAGCATACAATGGCAAATAGAATCAACAGCGAGGATACCGCCAAAGAAGCGGATTTTAAAAAGACGGATTCCTGCAGCTGACGGCACTGAAAAGTCCAAAGCCGTTTTCCGGGAAACTTTCTGCACAGTTTATCAAAGACATATGCCAGTCCCTGAAAAAGCAAAAAAGTCCCGGTCACACCACAAACACATAACGTCCCGATCCTGCCAAGTAACTGTCTGACTCCCAATCCCGAATGGAAACACACACATCCAATCCAATACGCGATCAGCAAAAGTGTGATTCCTGCAGCCAGCTTCACACCGGACTTTACCGGGGAACATGTTCTCTGGCTCTCTTTTTGCTCTCCATATAGCAAATCGTAAACTTCTTTGTTCCAAAGCTTCATGCAAAGTACAAATCTTGCCACTATTTTAATTCCTGAAATTCCAACGACTGTCCATAAAACCGCTGAACCGGAAAAGGTGAACTGATGACGCAGAATTCCAAATCCCGCAAGCTTCGCCGTAACCAGACTTGTCAGTTCAGAAACCAAAAGTGCTGCTGGGATTCCAATACCCAGTGCATATGCAATGTTTCGCAGATCTTCCAGAAAAAGCATCCGAAACAGACTTCGTTTCTTCATGCCAAGCATCAGATAGGTTCCAAATTCATGGCTTCGCCTTTCCATCTGATATTTATCTGTAAAATAAACCAGAAAGTAAAGAAGCCCCAAGGATACCACATACAGTACAGGAATCAGCATCAGCAGTTTGTCCACGGCATCCCGTTCCATTTCTTTTAGAAACACCATCACATCCTGCTGATCTAATGCAAGAATGATGTAAAATGCTGCCACTGTCAGGATCATGGTCACAGAATACAGCGTGTTTTCTTTTCGGCTGCGTTTGCTGTTTCTTTTGATCAATTCAGAGAACATATGCGCTTCCTCCTCCCAACTGTGCCATAACAGCCAGAATCCTCTCGTAAAACTCCCGGTTTGTCTCCTCTCCGACCTTTTTTCGCAACTCATGGGATACTTTTCCATCTTCGATAAACAGGATTCTGGTGCAGAAGCTGGCCGCCTGTGCATCATGCGTTACCATCAGGATTGCCGCATCATCTTCCCGGTTCACTCCGGCAAGCTGTTCCATCAGACTCCTTGCACTTCTGCTGTCCAATGCCCCGGTTGGCTCATCTGCAAGTACGATCTGCGGATGTAAAAGCAACGCCCTTACTGCCGCCACTCTCTGTTTCTGTCCGCCTGACATCTGATTCGGAAACTTCTCCAGCACTTCTTCGATTTCAAAATATTCTGCCAGTCTCTGCATCCGTTTTCTGCTTTCTGGATCCGGCATCCCATGGATCTGCGCCGGCAGAAGAATATTCTCCCCGCCGGTCAGATTATCTAATAGTTCAAACTGCTGGAACAGATATCCGATCTGCCTTCCTCGATAAGCTGCCAGCTGACTGTCTGTATATGTTCCAATATTCTGTCCTCTTAACAGAATTTTCCCTTTTGTGGGTCTAAGTACCGAGGCAATACAGTTTAATAACGTCGTTTTTCCGGAACCACTGCTTCCCATAATCCCGAGAAATTCCCCCTGATACACCTGAAATGAGATGCCACGGAGCGCTTCTGCTGCATTCTCCTTTTCCCCATATGTTTTGTACAATGATTCTATTTCCAAAATAATACGGCTCATAATATCCCTCCCTTTCGTGATAAGAATATTATAAGCCGTTTTTGAAATGAAAAACACTTACACTTTCTGTAAGAAATCTTTTATGACAACTCCAGTTTTCCTGTGTACAACTGGTAGTATGTTCCTTTCATTTTGATCAGGTCTTCGTGATCACCACGTTCTATGATCTTTCCATGCTCCAGAACAATGATTGCATCACTGTTGCGGATCGTAGACAACCTGTGGGCAATGACAAATACAGTACGCCCTTTCATCAGGTTATCCATTCCCTTCTGCACAATGCTCTCTGTCCGGGTATCGATGCTGGAGGTTGCTTCATCCAGAATCAGTACCGGCGGATTGGCAACCGCTGCCCGCGCAATGGAAAGAAGCTGCCTTTGTCCCTGTGACAACTCTTCTCCATCACCGCTTAACATGGTATCATACCCCTTTGGCAGCATCTTGATGAACTGATCTGCATGAGCCAGTTTCGCTGCCTCATAAACTTCCTCATCTGTAGCGTCCAGTTTTCCGTAACGAATGTTATCCATGATTGTTCCGGTAAATAAATGGGTATCCTGAAGTACAATTCCAAGAGACCGTCTCAGATCGTCTTTTTTGATCTTCGTAATATTGATTCCATCGTATCGGATTTTTCCTTCCTGGATATCATAAAAACGGTTGATCAGATTGGTAATGGTCGTCTTTCCTGCTCCTGTAGAACCGACAAATGCCAGTTTTTGTCCTGGTTTTGCAAAGAGACTGATGTCTTTTAAGATCACTTTCTCTTCATTGTATCCGAACGTCACATCCTCAAACCGCACATCTCCGGTCAGCTCTGTGTAAGAAACGCTTCCGTCTGCTGCATGTGGATGTTTCCATGCCCACATTCCAGTTCTTTCTTTGCATTCTACAATATTGCCATTCTCGTCTTTTCTTGCATTGACAAGAGTCACATATCCTTCATCCTTTTCCGGTTTTTCATCGATCAGATCAAAGATCCTCTCTGCTCCGGCAAGCGCCATGACAATGGAGTTAAACTGCTGTGCCACCTGCATAAACGGCTGCGTAAAGCTCTTTGTAAACTGCAGATACGATGCCAGAACACCCAGGGTAATTCCTCCGATTCCCAATACGGACAAAAAGCCGCCTAATACCGCAGTCAGTACAAACTGCATATTCCCGATATTTCCAATCACCGGTCCCATCATGTTTGCAAATGTATTTGCCTGAGACGCACTTTCAAACAGCGCTTCATTGAGTTTGTCAAATTCTTCTTCTGATTTTCTCTCATGATTGAACACCTTGACTACTCTCTGTCCATTCATGCGCTCTTCCACAAACCCTGTCACATCTGCCAGTGATTTCTGCTGCCGCACAAAATATTTTCCACTGTTTCCACCGATTTTTTTCGTCACGAACATCATGACTCCGATCATCACAACTGCCAGGATCGTCAACAGCGGACTTAAGATCACCATGGAAATGAACGTCACAATAATCGTAAAGAAAGACATCAAAGCCTGCGGGATCGACTGGCTGATCATCTGTCTTAATGTATCCGTATCATTGGTGTAAAGACTCATGATCGAACCATTTGTATTCTGGTCAAAATAACGGATCGGAAGTGTCTGCATGTGCTCAAACATATCGTCTCTGACCTTTTTCAGAACACCCTGCCCGATATAAACCATCAGTCTTGTATATGTAAAAGTCGAAATCACTCCCATTAAAAAGATACAGCCAAGTACGGCAAGCGCCCGATACAGATTTGCAAAATCCGGTGATTGCTGACCAATCAGAGGGGTGATAAAATCATCGATCAAAAACTTCAGCGACATAGATACGGAGATCGACGCCACCGAACTTAACAAAATACAGATAAACACGATGGCAAACCGAATCTTATACGTTCCCGTCACATATTTCAAAAGACGCTTTGCCGTCTGTATGTTTTCTTTGGAAACTTTTGGCTTCTTATTCATCATCCTCACCTCCTCTTACCTGTGATTCATAGACTTCTCTGTAAATCTCATTTGTCGCAAGCAATTCTTCCGATGTCCCGATTCCCATGATCTTTCCTTCATCCAGCACAATGATCTGGTCTGCATCTTCAATAGATGATACTCTCTGTGCAATGATGATTTTGGTCGTATCCGGGATCTCTTCCCGGAATGCTTTTCGGATCAGGGCGTCTGTCTTTGTGTCTACTGCACTGGTGGAATCATCCAGAATCAATATCTTCGGCTTTTTCAAAAGTGCACGGGCAATACAAAGACGCTGCTTCTGTCCTCCGGAAACATTGTTTCCACCCTGTACGATCTTAGTCTGATAACCGGCCGGAAATTCTTTGACAAATCCATCTGCCTGTGCCAGTTTACAGACTCTCTCCACTTCTTCCTCACTGGCATTTTCATCTCCCCAGCGGATATTCTCATAAATGGTTCCGGTAAAGAGTACGTTCTTCTGCAGAACCATAGATACCTGATTGCGCAGCGCTTCCAGGTTATATTCCCTCACATCGACTCCGCCCACTTTCACGCTTCCTTTTGTCACATCATACAGTCTCGGAATCAACTGTACCAAGGTAGATTTTGCACTTCCGGTACCTCCGATGATACCAATCGTCTGACCGGATTTTATATGAAGATTCACATCTTTCAGGGACAGATTGCCGCCTTCTCCTGCATAACTGAAATCTACGTGCTCAAACCAAATGTCTCCATCTGCCACTTCTGTTACCGCATTCTCCTGATCCTGCATCTCCGGTACTTCTTTCAACACTTCTGTAATACGGTCTGTTGATGCTTCTGCGATCATGATCATAACGAACACAAATGTAACCATGGACAATGACATCATAATCTGGAATGCATATACGATCACACTGGTCAGTTCTCCGGTTGCCATCGTACCAAACACGATTCCTCTTCCACCGATCGCTACCATGAAAAGCATCACGGTATAAACGGTAAACTGCATAACCGGTGAGTTCCATGCCACGATCTTCTCTGCTTTTGTAAACAGAGTATATACATATCTGGAAATCCCATGAAATTTTTCAATCTCATGATCCTCTCGTACAAATGCCTTGACCACACGGGCTGCATTGACATTTTCCTGTACGGAATTATTCAAAATATCATATTCGTCAAATACTTTGATAAAATGAGGATGTGCTTTCTTTGCAATAAAGATCAGCGTTCCCCCAAGCAATGGAATAATGATCAGAAATAACAGGGCAATCTTTTTGTTGATCAGAAGTGTCATGACCCATGATAATACAATCATGATCGGTGCTCTTGCCAGAAGACGGATGCTCATCATATACGCCATCTGTACATTGGTAATATCTGTTGTCATACGTGTGACAAGACCGGATGTGGAAAATCGGTCAATATTTTTAAATGAAAATTCCTGTACTTTATAAAAAATATCATGTCGGAGATTCTTTGCATATCCGGCGCTGGCAACAGCTGCCATTTTTCCTGCCACAACTCCGAAATACAGCGCGATCATTGCCATGATCACCAGAATCACTCCACGCTGCACGATATAACTTAAATTTCCCTTTGCAATTCCAACATCAATGATCTTTGCCATCTCCATCGGAATCAGAACTTCCATCAAAACTTCCAGGATTACGAAAAATGGAGCCAGCACAGACTGTTTTTTATATTCCCGGACTGATTTTAAAAGTGTCTTATTCATTGTTCTCGTCTTCCTCCTTTTTTTCTGTTTTGCTTTCTGCAAGATTTCGGATCATCTGCAAAAGTACCTTTCTGCATATCTTTATCTCTTCCTCGGATACCCCTTCTACCAGCCGCCTTTCGGTATCCCGGATATGTTCTAAGATCTTGGGTCTGAGCGCTTCCGCCTTTTTAGTCGGTACGATCCGCTTTAATCTGGCATCTTGTTTGGTACATTCTCTGCAGATAAATCCATTCTTCTCCATCAGCTGCAGAATTCCTGTGGCTGTAGATTTTCGAATCTGAAATTCTTCCTCAATATCTTTCTGATACAACTCTCGATGCAACGTCTCTAACAGAATGTAATTCAATACATGCCTCTGCATTGCGGTCAGCTCATCGTCCTGAACAGCTGCCGATGCATTCCTGCGCTTCATCTGATGTGAAAGAATATGGATCATCCGGCCAGTATGCATACAACTGGTCTTATCCTCTGTCTCCTGCATGTTCCCATCCCCTTTGTTTTATATAGTTAGCTTCCTAACTTTTAATTATTATACGGAGGAGATTTTTTATTGTCAAGAATTTTTTGACAGACACTTCCTCTTTTTCTCCATTTTAAAAGCATCTGTCCGCTGCCGGACAGATGCCTTTTTTAATTTCCACATTCAATACTGATCGCATTGAATTTTTCCAGGATATCTTCCACCTTCAATGCTTCTTTTTCTTTTGCTGGCAGATCCATGACTGCCTCTCCCTGATGCATCATCAGAAGACGATTGCCATATTCCACTGCATAACGGAGATTGTGCGTCACCATAATCGTTGTCAGATTTTTTTGTTTCACAATCTGATCGGTCAATTCCATGATCAGATCCGCGGTCTTCGGATCCAGCGCCGCTGTATGCTCATCCAGGATCAGAAAATCAATGGGCGTCATAGTCGACATCAAAAGCGCCATTGCCTGACGCTGCCCGCCGGAGAGGGAACCGACTTTCACATTCAGCTTGTTTTCCAGCCCCAGATTCAACTGGCTTAACAGTTCCTGATAATAAGACTTTCTGCTTTTATTGATCCCCTTCCCCAGACCATAAAATCTGCCCTTATTGTCCGCAAGAGACATATTTTCCAGAATCGTCATAGAGGGACAGGTTCCAAGCGCCGGATTCTGATACACCCTTCCAATCTTCCGATTTCTTTTGTATTCTTTCATGCGGGAAATGTCTTCTCCCTGCATCAAAATCTGCCCCGCTTCCACCGGAATACTGCCGCAGAGAATATTGAGCATAGAAGTCTTTCCGGAACCATTGCTGCCTACTACAGAAACAAAATCTCCCTTCTCTACTGTCAGATTGAAATCTTCAAACAGACACATTTCATTGACTGTCCCAGGATTGTAATATTTATGAATATGTTTTAACTCAAGCATTTGTCTTCACCTTCTTTTTCCGTTCCATTCCGATGAGTAAGATCACCAGGAACAATGCTGCTGTGATCAGTTTCATATCCTGTGGTTCAAAAAACTTCAATGCAACCGCCACACAGGCTTTGTATACCACAGAACCGATCAGCACCGCTGTCGTTGCTTTTAAAAATGTCAGATTCCGAAACAGGCTGGTTCCAATGATCACACTCGCCAGTCCGATCACGATGGCCCCTGTACCGCTGGAAATTTCAAAGACCCGCTGCTCCTGGCAGAAAATCCCCCCTGCCATCGCTACCATTCCATTGGCCAGCGCCAGTCCTAATATTTTCACATTTCCCTGATCTTTTGCCAGAGAAGTAACCAGATTTGCATTATCGCCCACTGCCCGAAGAAGAAATCCTGATTTTGTCTGCAGATACAGATCCAACAGGATTTTCACAATCAGAGCAATTACCAAAACTACAACAAGAACTTTGTATTTTGCAGCGCCGCCTGAGAAAATCCCATTCATCGTCTCGTTATCAAAAATATTCTCTTCTCCAAAAATCGGAACATTGGCCTTTCCTGCAATTCGAAGATTGATCGTCCAAAGTGCCGTCATCATAATAATACCGGAGAGGAGATCTCTGACTTTTCCTTTGACATGGATCAGTCCCGTACAGATCCCTGCCGCAGCCCCCGCCAGAAATGATACCGGAATCGTCACGTATGGATTCATACCTTGCGTGATCATAGCTGCCGTTACGGCTGCACCCAGAGGAAAGCTTCCATCCACTGTCAGATCCGGAAAATCTAAAATTTTATAGGTGATATAAACTCCCAGCGCAAGGATTCCATAAATCAGTCCCTGTTCCAAAATCGTTATCAAAATATCCATCTCAAACCCTCTCCATTCCTGCTGCTTTGTTATTTGGAAATACTGTCAAATGTTTCTGCCGCATCAGCAAGCAGTTCCTCGTCAACAGTCACACCCAGTTCTTCTGCCGCTTTTGTATTGATATAAAGCCCCGGCTCTGAAATCGTTTCATAATTCATTTCAGATGCTTTCTTTTCCCCTTTTAATACTTCTGCCGCCATCTTTCCGGTCTGTTTTCCAAGCGCCACATAATCCAGCCCCTCTGCTGCCAGGCAGCCAAGTTTCACCTGTTCGATCTCGCTTCCGAATACCGGGATTTTCTTTTCATTTGCTTTATCCAAAATCGTTGCCAGCGAATTGACAACCGTATTGTCTGTCAGATTTGTCAGACAGTCCACTTCCGAAAGAATTTCTTCCGTTGCCAGCGAAATATCCGCTGTCTGGGTCACGCCTTTTTTCACAATCTCAAATCCATAATCTTCTGCGAGTTCTTCGTATGTTTCGATGGCAGATGCGGAATTGACTTCACTGGTCGTGTAAAGAATTCCGATTTTTTCTGCATCCGGAAGCATCTTGCGGATCATTTCCAACTGCTCTTTGATGGGCAGCTCATCACTTGTACCTGTCACTTCTCCCACCGGAGATCCGTCATCATTTGCAAGTTTTGCTGCTTTAGGGTCTGTTACCGCTGTATAGATTACCGGGATTTCTGTATTCATTGCAGAATTATAAGCCGACTGTGCACTTGGAGTTGCAATTCCACAGATCAGATCCACATCATCAGAAACAAATCCATCACTGATCTGTTTGGCTGTACCCTGATCCGCCGCTGCATTTTCCTCTTGGATCTCAAGATTCTTTCCTTCTTCAAATCCGGCTTCTTTGAGTCCTTCGATAAATCCTTCCCGGCAGTTATCCAGCGAACCATGCTCCGCAAACTGCGAGATTCCCACCGTATATATTTTTGTACCGTCTTCTGCCTCTTTTTCCTTTGTTCCACATGCCATCAGGCTTACTGCCATTACACTTCCTAAAATAACCGCAAATACTCTTTTCTTCATAATTTGATTCTCCTTTTTTATATTATATTCCAAAAGCAAAGGAGCCGATCATGTGGATACAAGCTGATACTTTACAGTAATCGTACAAAAAAACCGCCTCAAGCTATATGCTTGAGACGGTAATAAATACAAATTTACTATCGCGGTACCACTCAAATTGACAAATGTCCACTTTCTCACGTACTGACATACGCTCCTGATTGATAACGGGTTCGGTTCCCGACGACGCCTACTCTTTTCATTTCAGGCCGCCCTCGAAAGTCCATTCAGAATTAAAATCCATACAGCAATCTCACCACCTGCTGCTCTCTGTGATTTCTTTTAAAACCTACTCTTCTTTCTCATCGGTTTTGCTTTTGATGTGTCTTATTGTAATGTCCTATTTGGGATTTGTCAAGTACTTTTTTGAGGTAAAGTGATGATTTGGTGAATCACAATTTTATGCCTGTTGAAATATACCGTCATTTCACTGGTCTTTAATCCCATACCATACATACTTGTTTCCATAAATATTCGCCAAACTTCCTGTCACTGTTACTTCTAACTCATTTTTTCCAGGTTGAAGAAAGGCTTTCACTTCAAACACTTGAGGGGACCAAAATTCAGCATCTACAAACTTCTTATTTATCGTAAGTTCTACCATTTCCTCTGCATCAAAATAAATTCTGATTTCCTTATGAGATAGCTCTTCTTCCGAAATATTCAATATTGCTTGATATTCTTTCTGTACTTTATCTTCATTTTCTTGGATTAATATAAATTGAGGACTAATTTTTAAAACGTCTGACACTGGATCCGGAAGAAGATTATACTCTTCTTTAGAACATACAAATAATAATACGCTTCCTCTCTCTGGAATTTCTAACGAAATTTTACGTCCTTTTTCCACCTTTTCTGATTCCAGTTTTGCTGCTTTTCCACACCACAAATCATAGATTCCAATTAATTTTTCTGTCGGGAGAATTAATTCCATTTGTAACATCTGGTTTCCCTCGTTCACTAAAAACCAGCACTCTGTTTCTAATCTTTCAAAATGTACAACTCTTAATTCTGGCATGGATGGTATACAAATGCAATCCGATACTACCTGTCTATCGTTCAAACGCCTTGCTTCTGGAAATTTAGAGATATCTCCGATAACAGCTTGAAAGCACTGTCCTTGATACCAAAATCCATGTTCATCTACTCTACAATCTTTCCACACACTTTCTGGAAGATATTGAAATCCAATCTGATTTTCAAAAAGTGGCCGAACTTCGTCTTCTTTTAAGTCTCTGTTGTGACATAACACAGCTGTTGAAGCATACAGTTTACAATCTGTCATCATAAATGCCAGACGTTTCATATACGTTGCCCATTTTTCATAATGTCTCCACCATATATTGTTAGGGCCAACATCCGGGGGACGCTCAGCTTTTCTTCTCCCTTCAATACTATAATAATATGCATGAGGAATAAACAAATTCACGCCTCGCACTGCCAGCCAATCTAAATACCACTTCATGTCCCCGCCCGAAAGTTGCCATGGGTTGTTATCTTTATTACATGCGCCAAAACATTCATTTGAATTACGCCTTCTTCCCATCAACCTTGCCGCATCAGCACTACATTTTCCCATTGTGGAATCCATTCCTGTTACGCCCCCTGTTTCAGGCGAAACCCAGCGAAGTACCAAATCTTGTCCTGGTATGTGAAAATATTTCTGCACTTCAATATCATCACTTTGATGTGGATGTCCCATCAATGCAATTTTATGTTGCTCACACCAAGAAAAAAGTTTTCCATAATAATTTTGACTTTCTTTCTGCAAAATCATTTTTTCATATAATGCCGTATCTTCATTTTTCTCTCCTCTAAACATTGCCACAAGATTTTTCAATGTTCCACCTGCTTTTCTAAATTCTTCTGCAAAATTCTGTGTCCATGGAAAGAGGCCCTCTTTTGAATTTCTTCCAAGAATACTTGGTTCATCTGTAAAAAATCCAATAATTGTATTTCCAAAATACTCTTTTAATTCTTTATAATAAGCCTCATGTGTCAACATAATAAACCGATCTACTGCCATCGGATTTAAAATATCTGCACTCGCAGGTGCGAATGGTTCTCCATCATCCTCTCCCCAATGAATTCCACGCAATGTCCCACCGCTTTTTCGAACAACTAAAACAGCTCCTTCCATCTGCGCAATAATCTCATCCCCCGGCTCTTGCTTTGTTACAAGTGCAATTCCCTGACTTGCAAATTCCGGATGTCCTTCTACTACTTTACCACACGCGGAACCTGATGGGTACATGCCTTCATCATACAGTACCACCTTCATTTCCAAAGCTGCTGCTTTTTCTACTATTATACGAATATAGTCAAAAAATGAAGACTCTAAATATTTAATTCTTTTAGGCAAGCCCATTCTTGGATGCAATACCACTCCGTAGACTCCATGTTCTGCAAAATCTTCTAATTGACGTTCTAATTCTTCTTTCTTCAAATCTCCATTTAAAAACCAGAATGGAATCGGCGTAAATTCTTTTTCTGGATTTTCCAAATTCCTTAATAATTTCAATTTTCAGACAATTCCTTCCTAATTAGTGTCTGCTGATTAAGCAGCTATCTGTAACTTCCAACTCTTATATCTGT
>UQVC01000032.1 GCA_900544395.1 uncultured Ruminococcus sp.
ATCGTGCACTGGCGAAGAAGTACCATCCGGATATGAATCCGGGCGATGCCGAAGCGGAAAAGAAATTTAAAGAAGCATCCGAAGCCTATGCGGTACTAAGTGATGCTGAGAAACGTCGTCAGTACGATCAGTTTGGTCATGCTGCGTTTGAAGGCGGCGCAGGCGGTGCTGGCGGATTCGGAGGCTTTGACTTCAACGGCGCTGATTTTGGAGATATTTTTGGAGATATTTTCGGAGATTTGTTTGGCGGTGGTGCCAGAAGGGGCGGACGTGCGAACAATGGACCGATGAAAGGTGCCAATATCCGTAAGAGTATTCGTATCACATTTGAAGAAGCGGTGTTTGGATGCAAGAAAGAACTGGAAGTGATCCTGAAAGATCCATGTACGACATGTGGCGGTACAGGTGCAAAGCCGGGAACATCACCGGAGACTTGTCCGAAATGTGGAGGGAAAGGCCAGGTTGTTTATACCAGTCAGTCCTTCTTCGGAACAGTACAAAATGTACAGACCTGTCCGAGCTGTGGTGGTTCCGGCAAGGTGATCAAAGAGAAATGTACGTCTTGTTCCGGAACAGGATATACCTCAAGCAAGAAGAAGATCGAAGTGACAATCCCAGCAGGTATCGACAATGGGCAGAGTGTACGCATCCGGGAAAAAGGAGAGCCGGGTACGAACGGTGGTCCAAGAGGAGATCTTCTGGTAGAAGTGAATGTATCCAGACATCCGATCTTCCAGCGTCAGGATATGCATATCTTCTCTACTGTGCCGATTTCTTTTGCACAGGCAGCACTTGGCGGAGATGTGAAGATCCAGACTGTGGACGGGGCAGTACTTTATAATGTAAAACCGGGCACAAAAACCGATACAAAAGTACGTTTAAAAGGAAAAGGAGTTCCTTCTCTTCGAAATTCCGCAGTACGTGGAGACCACTATGTGACACTGGTGATCCAGACACCGGAAAAACTCAGTGCAGAGGCGAAAGAGGCGCTGAGAAGATTTGATGAACTGAGTGGAAATTCATTGCGTCAAAATGACAGTGATTCGGAAAAAGGAGAGAAAAAGCCGAAGAAAAAAGGCTTTATGGATAAAGTAAAAGAAGCGTTTGAAGGGGAAGAATGATCATTCTGACACGAAAACAGACAGAGGCAGTCTCACTGGGAGGCTGCCTCTGTTTTTGTACCAACAAACAGGATCACGGAGCGTTCGCCAAGCAGAATGTTCTGACCGGCAGTTGGCATGTCATTTTCCTGGAATGTCTGCTGCACGGGATCTCCGGTATTGACGGCAATCTTCCAGATATAACCTTCTGGAAGAGGTGGCAGTGTCAGCTGTCTGGAGAACCAGTGTGTGTTGACAGCCAGAAAGACAAGATCTTCCTTTTGAGCTGTCTCGTCAAACCCGGCAAACAGGATACAGCAGATATGAGAGTCGTTGGATGGAGCGGTTTCCGAGGATGGATGCGGGCTGCTCATTGCCGGATATGCGGTATAACTTGGTTCCAGATCTTTGCGGATCACGGGATGCTGTTTGCGGAATGCGATCATGTACTGAAAGAATGCAAACAAAGTCTGATGTTTCGATAGCAGACTCCAGTCCAGCCAGGAAATCTCATTGTCCTGACAATAGGGATTGTTATTGCCGAACCGGGTATCTGCAAATTCATCTCCAGATAAAAACATGGGGGTTCCGCGGCTGCACATGAGGATGGCACAGGCATTCTGCATCATTTTTAGCCGGAGACGCAGTATCTCGGAATCAGAAGTTTCTCCTTCTTCCCCGCAGTTCCAACTGTAGTTGTCATTGCATCCATCGGAATTGTTCCAGCCATTGGCTTCGTTGTGCTTCTGATTATAGCTGTACAGATCATACAGGGTAAACCCATCGTGACAGGTTAGAAAATTGACAGAAGCATTTCCGCCACGATAGAGTGGATTGTACAGATCAGGAGAACCGCAGATCCGTTTTGCGGCGATTTCACTCAGTCCGTCATCCCCTTTCAGGAAGCGGCGCATATCGTCCCGGTAACGGCCGTTCCATTCTGCCCAGCGCCTCCAGGATGGAAAAGAACCGACCTGATAAAGGCCGCCGGCATCCCACGCTTCGGCGATCAGTTTGACGTTTCCAAGAATGGGGTCAAAGGCAAGGCTCTGTAAAAGGGGCGGTTGGCTCATGGGAGAACCATCTTCATTCCTTCCCAGGATAGAGGCAAGGTCAAATCGGAATCCATCGATCCGGTAATCTGTGACCCAATAGCGCAGACAGTCCAGGATCAGTTCCCGGACCACGGGATGATTGCAGTTGAGGGTGTTCCCGCATCCGCTGAAATTGTAATAATGACCGTCCGGTGTCAGCATGTAATAAATATTATTGTCAAAACCTTTGAAAGAAAAGCAGGGACCAAGTTCATTGCCTTCTGCTGTGTGATTAAACACCACATCCAGGATGACGTCGATTCCGTTGGCGTGTAATGTGCGGATGAGATGTTTCAGTTCCGTTCCTTCATCGTTGTCTTCTTTTTTGGAGGCATAGCTGGAGTTTGGAGAGAAAAAGCTGACCGGATTGTATCCCCAGTAGTCGATCAGCTGATTTTCATCGATCAGACGGGCATCCCGCATTTCGTCAAATTCAAAGATCGGCATTAGTTCCACGGTATTGATCCCCAGTTCTTTCAGATAGGGGATTTTTTCTTCCAGCCCACGGAAGGTGCCAGGACATTTGACTTGGGAAGAAGGATCCTGTGTAAACCCTCTGACGTGTAATTCATAAATGATCATATCTTCCATGGGAATCTGTGCATGGCGGCTGTTGCCCCAGTCAAAGTTGTTGTGTGTGACACGGGCGCGGTAGCCGTGAGAAGCATGATTGACACAGCCCCAGTGGCTCTGTCCGGTAACTGATCTGGCGTATGGGTCTAAAAGAATCTTGGCAGGGTCAAAGCGCAGTCCCTGTTTTTCATCATAGGGGCCGTCCAGACGGTAGGCATACTCGTATTCTTCGATATCAAATCCGAACACGATCATGGAGTATACAAAACCGATCTTATAATGTTCCGGGAAAGGGAGGACGGCAAAAGGCTCTTCCTCGCCTTTATGAAACAGAAGTAATTCACAGGACGTTGCCCCGTGAGACTGTATGGTAAAGTTTACACCGCCCGGAATCACAGTCGCGCCGAAAAAGCGAAAAAATCCGGGACGTACCTGAAATCCGGATATGGTTTCAAGCGGCGGCAGCTGCTGCCCGGGAACGAGTACCAGATCGGAGGTATGAAGTGACATAAAAACCAGCTCCTTTATAAAATCGTTTTTTCTTTTTCATTATAATATAAAGTACGGGCAGGAAAAAGGTCAAAATCTCTGAAAAATCATGAGATATGGTATATGAAATTTCTGAAAACATGTTATAATTGCCGTGGGTTTTTTATAAAAGGAATCCAGAGGAGGGCAAGAGATTTATGAGAAAAAGTGAAAAAGACCTGCAGATCGACTGGAAGCATTTTTACCTGAGCGTACTCGCACTGGTGATCCCCATGGCGCTTCAGAATCTGATCAATGTGGGAGTTACAGCAGCCGACGTGGTGATGCTGGGTCGGGTAGGAGAGACTGCCCTGTCCGGGTCTTCCCTGGCAGGACAGGTACAGTATATTATGACGTTATTTTTGTTTGGACTGACATCAGGCGCAACGGTTCTGACTGCGCAGTACTGGGGAAAGAAGGACATCCGTACCATTGAAAAAATCCTGGGATTGGGAATGCGGGCAGCAGTGTTTGTAACAGCCCTGTTTTTCCTGGCAGCACAGATCATGCCGCAGCAGCTGCTCCGGATCTTTACCAGTGAGCCGGCAGTGATCGCAGAAGGTGTGAAATATTTACGGATCGTCAGTTTTTCTTATATTTTTATGGGGATTACGCAGACTTATCTGTATATTATGCGAAGTGTGGAGCGGGTGGTTGTAGCTACTGTTGTATATTTATGTTCTCTGGTGTGTAATATTACCATCAATGCCATTTTGATCTTCGGATTGTTGGGAATGCCGGCCATGGGGATACAGGGAGCGGCCATCGGAACGCTGGTTTCCAGGATTCTGGAGTTGGTTCTGGTATTTGTGTATTCCAAAGGATGGAATCGGGAGATCAAGTTTCGGATTGCTTATTTTTTCAGGACAGAGCGTGTGTTAAACAGGGACTTTTTGAAGTATGCGTTTCCGGTTATTTTAAATGAAGTGCTCTGGGGACTTGGGACAGCTACCAATACAGCAGTGCTGGGACATATGGGAAGCGCGGCAGTTGCGGCAAATTCGGTAGCGCAGGTGGCGAGACAGCTTGCAACAGTGGTAGCGTTCGGACTGTCCAGTGCAACGGCAATTTATCTTGGAAAGACCATTGGCGAGAAAAAATATGAACATGCCAAAGCTTATGCCAGAAGATTTGTATGGTTAAGTGTGATCATGGGAGTAGCCGGAGGGATTTTGATCCTTTTGATCTCTCCGATCATGGCTGATACGATGACTTTGTCAGAGACAGCGAAAGGATATATGAAATTTATGTTTTTTGTGATGTCCTATTTTGTGGTAGGACAGGCATTCAATACGACGATGGTCGTGGGAACGTTTCGTTCCGGAGGCGACACCAGGTTCGGACTTCTTTTGGATATGTCTACTATGTGGGGATGTTCCATTTTATTTGGTGCGCTCGCAGCCTTTGTGTTCCACTGCAGTGTTCCGGTGGTGTATATGCTCCTGATGAGTGATGAGATCATTAAGATTCCGATCACCTGGCGCCGGTACAAGAGCTATAAATGGCTGAAGGATGTAACAAGAGAAGAGTTGTAGACTTGTCTGAAAGCAGCAACCTGTGGTACAATACAATTAGTCTGAAATCCTGTTTTCAAAATGGAGACAGATGAATTTATAGAGTAAAGAGAGGTAATGAAAATGGAAGAACAATATACAGGCGAATGTTCCGAAGAATCCTGTGCAGGATGTTCTCATTCCGGTTCCTGTGAAAGCCAGAAGCAGAATGCAGGCAATATGGCGCCATCCAAAGCGCCGGCGAACGTGGGATCGCAGGTGAAAAAAGTGATCGGAGTCATCAGTGGAAAAGGAGGCGTTGGAAAGTCTCTGGTAACTGCGTCTCTGGCACGTATGATGATTGAAAAGGGATATACAGCCGGAATCCTGGATGCGGATATCACAGGTCCGTCCATCCCGAAGATGTATGGTGTCCATGAGATGGCGATCGGCAATGAAATGGGAATGCTTCCATGTAATGCACCGGACGGCACGCGGATCATGTCTGTCAACCTGCTTTTGGAGGAAGAAGATACTCCGGTCATCTGGAGAGGTCCTGTAATCGCAGGTGTTGTGACACAGTTCTGGTCCGATGTAATGTGGGGAGATCTGGATTATCTGTTTGTGGATATGCCTCCTGGAACAGGAGATGTTCCGCTGACGGTATTCCAGTCACTTCCGGTAGACGGCGTTGTGATCGTCACTTCTCCGCAGGATCTGGTACAGCTGATCGTGAAGAAGGCATACAACATGGCAAAGCAGATGAATATTCCGGTTCTTGGAATTGTGGAAAATTACAGCTATGTAAAATGTCCGGATTGCGGAAAAGAGATCAAGGTATTTGGTGAAAGCCATATCGACGAGATCGCAGCAGAGCTGGGAGTCCCGGTACTTGGCAAGATGCCGATCGATACTGCCATTGCAGAAGCGGTGGAAGCAGAGAAGTTTTATGAAGTGACCAATCCATATTTAAAAGACATCGAATTGTAAAGTGAAAAGAAAGGGAAAGTTTGAGACACAAAGCAGTATGGGCGACTTTCTCTTTTTTATAAAACTTGATTTGAATTTTATAGTTCACATTTCCAGACAGAAAGAAAATGATTTTATAAAAAGTACCAGAACGGGAACTAATAGTATAGGGAGATTCATGTGCGAGTGACAGTGACATTGTCAGTACAAGATATCCAGATTGGTTTACTATAGGGCAAGAATTACGATATTTCAAGCATTAACTACCATGTAAAAAATGGTGATTCTTGCTATACTGTATTTAAAAGTGAAAAAAATATCAATTTATCAAAGGAGGGAACAAGTTATGAAACAACGTCGCAGAGTGCTTGCTGCAATGCTGTGTATGATGGGTCTGGCTGCGGTGGCACTTTCCGGCTGCAGTGCAGAAGGAGGAGATCACAGAAGGATTGTCAGAGTAGGACATAATCAGGCTACAGATCATCCTACGAATATTGCGCTGACAGCTTTTGAGGAGTACATTGAAAGCGAGTTGGGGGACAAGTATGACGTGGAGGTTTATCCAAGTGAACTGCTTGGTTCTCAGACAGACATGGTGCAGCTGACGCAGACAGGCGCCATTGATTTTTGTGTGGCCAGCAATTCCATCCTGGAGACATTTTCAGAGAATTATACCTTGTTTAATATGCCGTACTTGTTTGCTTCTGCAGAGGCGTATCATGCGGCAATGGACGATCCGGAAGTGGTGGATCCGATTTTCGAATCTACGACCCAGGCGGGCTTTGAAGCAGTGACCTGGATCGATGCCGGTACCCGTAATTTTTATACGGTTTCTACACCAATCGAGAAGCCAGAAGATCTCAAAGGACTGAAGATCCGTGTACAGCAGTCGCCGACGAATGTACAGATGATGAATCTGTTGGGCGGCTCTGCCACACCGATGGGATTTGGAGATGTGTATACAGCGCTGCAGTCTAAGGTGATCGATGGAGCTGAAAATAATGAGATGGCGCTTACATCCAATGGACATGGAGATGTGTGTAAATATTATTCATACGATATGCACCAGATGATCCCGGATATTCTGATTGGAAACTGTGCATTTCTGGAAGAACTGACAGAAGAAGAGCGGGAGATCTTTGAGGAAGGTTTTGAACTTGTCAATCAGATCGAGCGGGAAGAATGGGTCAAAGCGGTAGAGGCGGCCAAGGAAAAAGCAGAGAATGCACAGGGTGTGACATTTTTGTATCCGGACACGAAGCCATTTCAGGAAATCTGCGAGCCTATGCATGAGAGTATGCTGAAATCTTACCCGGATCTTCAGCCAATCTATGATAAGATCCAGGAATATAATCAGCAGTATCCGGCAGCGGCAGAACAGGAGGTGGAAGCAGATGAATAAAATTCGAAAAGGAATTACCTGGTGTTTAAACGGACTGGCAGGGATTAGTTTTATTGCGATGGTAGTGCTGACTTGCTGGCAGGTATTTACGAGATACGTATTGAAGAATCCGTCCACATGGTCGGAAGAACTGGTTGGCTATCTGTTCGCATGGATGAGTCTGTTGGGAGCTTCTCTGGTGACACAGGAGAGAGGGCATATGAATATCCCGATCCTTGTGGAGCGGTTTGGAAAGAACGGACAGAAGGTGATGAACTGTCTGGGAGAGATCATTGCGTTTTTGTTTTCTGCGGTCATTCTTGTGTTTGGCGGTGTGCAGATCACAAATCTGGCAATGGGGCAGATGACTTCCTCACTTGGAGTGCCCATCGGGATTTTTTATATTGTGCTTCCTCTCTGCGGGGTGCTCAATATGATCTATACCGTATTTAATGTGATCGAGATCTGTAAGGGAACATCAGAAGAAAAGGAGGCAGTGTAAATGGCAATTGAATCTTTATTGATCATTCTGGGTGTTTTGCTGGTTCTGCTTGCGCTGGGGGTTCCGATTGCATATTCAATCGGGATTTCTGCATTGGTTGCGATCCTGCAGACCGTACCGTTGGATGTATCGGTTGTGACTGCGGCTCAGAGAACCTTTGTAGGAATGAGTAAATTCAGTCTGACGGCGATCCCGTTTTTTATCCTGGCAGGCAATCTGATGAACCAGGGTGGAATTGCAAAACGACTGGTAGATTTTGTGATGGCAATTCTTGGAAAACTGCCGGGAGCACTGCTTGTTACGAATGCAGGTGCGAATGCATTGTTTGGTGCGATTTCCGGTTCTGCTTCTGCAGCAGCAGCTGCTGTTGGAAGCATGGTAAAAGAAGGAGAAGAGGAACTTGGCTATGACCCGGCTCTGTGTGCTGCTACCAATGGGGCTTCCGCTCCATCCGGGCTGTTGATCCCGCCGTCCAATGCACTGATCACGTATTCTCTGGCATCCGGAGGTACTTCAGTGGCAGCCTTGTTTCTTGGCGGTTATATACCGGGGATACTCTGGGCATTGTGCTGTATCGTGGTAGGAGTATTTCTTGCAAAGAGAAAAGGCTATCAGGGCGTGAAAGGCAAATACGACTGGAAGAATCTTGGAAAAACGACAGTCCGGGCACTTCCGGCTCTTTCTCTGATCGTGATCGTGATAGGAGGAATTGTAATTGGAGTCTTCACAGCAACAGAAGGTTCTGCGATCGCGGTAGTATATGCGCTGATCCTTGGAATCTGTTATCGGAATATTACCGTGAAATCTTTCTGGAAGATCGTAGTAGACAGCGCCAAAATGAGTGGTATGGTCGTATTTTTGATCGGTGTATCGAATATTCTTGGCTGGGTCATGGCATTTTTACAGATTCCACAGGCAGTCTCTGCTGCATTGTTGGGAATTACAGATAATTATGTGCTGATCCTGCTGATCATGAATGTGATCCTGCTGATCGCGGGAACATTTATGGATGTAACTCCGGCAATTTTGATCTTTACACCGCTGTTTTTGCCAATCGTACAGACCTTTGGCATGCATCCGGTACATTTTGGCCTGATCCTGGTGTATAACCTGTGTATTGGAAACATTACACCACCGGTTGGAAATACGCTGTTTGTATCGATCAAAGTTGGAAATACAACACTGTCAAAAACTATGCCGTATATGATGTGGTATTATTTTGCGATTTTAGTCGGGCTTCTTCTGGTGACTTACGTACCATTTTTGAGTACGGGTCTTCCTATGGCAGCAGGGCTGATCTAAGCAAAAGAGATGCAGAAAAAAGACCATTCGTTCCAGAAAATGATATCCTTTGGAGCGAATGGTCTTTTTGGAGCTTATGATCAAAATTATAACTGAATGTTTTTGAACAGGTCTCCAAGATTGGTTCCAATTTCCTCGGCTTTTGGAATCTCTACTTTTTCAATCACTTCTTCTTCCGGTTCTTCCAAAGCCTTCATGCTTAAGCTGATCTTTCCGTCTTTGATACCGATGACTTTCACCTGTACTTCATCTCCGATATGTAAGACAGCAGAAGGGCTCTTTACATGTTTTTGAGAAATCTGGGAAACGTGTACCAGACCGGAAAGTCCGTTTTCCAGTTTGATAAATGCGCCGTAAGTCTGCAGAGTCTCAACAGTACCGGACAGGACAGTACCTACCGGAATACTTGCGATTTGTGCTTCTTTTGCTTTGCGTTCTTTTTCTTTGAGAAGTTCACGGGCAGAGAGCACAAGGCGGTTGTTTGCCTGATCGACATCGATCACCTGTACTTCGATGTCTTTGAGAAGATAGCTCTCCAAATCTTCAATATAAGAAAGCGACAGTTTGGATGCCGGAATAAATCCGCGCAGTCCTTCTACCATGGCAATGGCACCGCCGTTTACAATTCCTTCAATCTTAACCGAAAGAACTGTCTTTTCTTCCAGATATGTAAGAACCCGGTTCCAGGGGTTCGCATCATCGAAATGATCTTCATAATCTGCCATGGTCTCTGTGTGTTCTGCTGTGTTCTGCAATTCTTCGGTTCTTAATTCTTCACTCATTGTTGCACCTCGACTTTCTAAAACTTCCAAACAAAGCAGTTCGAAAAGAATCTGTTTTGTTCCATATTAAAAACAGTATAGCATAGATGGATGGAAAAAGACATGGAATCTTGAAAATTGGGTTGACGAAATCAGGAAAAGGTGGCAATCTACATATAGAGAAAATAGAAAAGGAAGTTTGAATATACATGAATGATGGAGTGAGCAACAATAAAGTATATGTGGTAGGTCATAAAAATCCGGATACAGATTCCATCTGTTCCGCAATCGCCTATGCAAACCTGAAATCAAAGATCACAGGGGAAGATTACAGTCCCAGAAGAGCAGGACAGCTCAATGAAGAGACTCAGTATGTACTGGAGCATTTTCAGGTAGAGCCTCCGAAGCTCTTGTCAGATCTGCGGGTGCAGGTCAAAGATGTGGAGCTGCGCAGTATCGAAGGGATCAAAGCCAGCGTTTCCATTAAGACAGCCTGGAAGCATATGAAAGAACTAAAGATCAAGACCCTTCCGGTGACGCGGGCTGGAAAACTGGAAGGACTGATCACCATCGGAGATATTGCAACCTCATATATGGATGTGTATGACAGTGGGATTCTTTCCCGTGCCAGAACGCAGTACCGTAATATTGCATCTACGATTGATGGGACAGTCATTGTGGGGAATCCCCACAGTTATGTTTTGAATGGAAAAGTTGGGATTCTGGCATCCAGTCGGAGTCTGATGTCAGAATTTGTAGAGGAAAATGATCTGGTGATCTTAGGAGATCGTCAGGAAGCACAGCAATATGCGGTAGATCTGAATGTGAGCTGTATGGTAGTGTGCAATGGCGCCCGTATTGGAACCGAGATTTTGAAGCAGGCGGAGAAAAAGGAAATTGTGATCATTTCTTCTCCTCATGATGCATTTACAGTGGCACGTCTGATTAACCAGAGCATTCCAGTGAAGCAGTTTATGACAAAAGAAGGGATTGTTTCGTTTCAGCTGGATGACTATGTCGATGACGTGAAAGATGTGATGGCACGCAGGAGATTCCGTGATTTTCCTATCCTGGATGAAGACGGCAATTTTCTTGGGTTTATCTCCAGAAGAAGATTGTTAAACAGCCGGAGAAAACAGGTGATCCTGGTGGACCACAATGAGAAAAATCAGGCAGTGGACGGTGTGGAAGAAGCAGAGGTGCTGGAGATCATTGACCATCACCGGCTGAGCAGCATTGAGACTATGGGGCCGGTATTCTTCCGGAATCAGCCGGTAGGCTGTACCGCTACCATTGTTTATCAGATGTATCAGGAAGAGGGGGTGGAAGTTGAGCCGGTGATCGCATCGCTGCTTTGCTCGGCAATTATTTCGGATACTCTGATGTTCCGCTCGCCGACTTGTACGACACTGGATGAACGTTCTGCCAGAAAGTTGGCAGAGATTGCCGGGATCGATATCGAACAGCTGGCGCTGGAGATGTTCAATGCGGGAAGCAATCTGAAAGGAAAGACAGCAGAAGAAATCTGTTTTCTGGATTTCAAACAGTTTACGGTCAATGATATCAATTTTGGCGTTGGTCAGATCAGTTCTATGAGCGCAGAAGAACTGTGGGAGATCAAAGGAGAAGTGTCTTCTTATCTGGAGCAGGCAAGAAAGAACCATGGACTGGATATGATCTTCTTTATGCTGACGAATATTCTTGCCGAATCATCAGAATTGCTGTGCGCCGGAAATGGAGCCAGAGAGAAAGTGATCGCAGCGTTTGACTTAAAAGGGAATCCGGAAGTTTTGGAATTAAAAGGAGTGGTATCACGAAAGAAACAGCTTGTGCCGACCCTGGTAGCGGCAATGCAGCAATAGGAGGAAAACAGCATGGGAAAACAAGTTTGGAAAGCCGGAAATATGGTGTATCCACTTCCGGCAGTGATGGTAAGCACAGCAGATAAGAATGGCAGCAGCAATATTCTGACCATCGCGTGGACGGGGACGATCTGCACCAATCCGGCTATGGTCTACATTTCTGTCCGACCTGAACGATATTCGTATCATATGATAAAAGAGAGCGGTGAATTTGTGATCAATCTGACCACGGAGCGGCTTGCCAGGGCAACAGATTACTGTGGAGTGCGTTCCGGGAAAGAGGTAGATAAATGGAAAGAGGCACATCTGACACCGGCAAAAGCTGAAAAGCTTGCGTATGCACCGGTGATCGAAGAATGTCCGGTCAATATCGAGTGTAAGGTGACAGAGATCAAAGAGCTGGGAAGTCATCATATGTTTCTGGCAGAAGTACTGGCAGTACAGATCGATGAAGAGTATTTGAATGAAAAGAATAAGTTCGAGCTGAACAAAACGGGTCTGATGGCATATTCCCATGGAGAATATCTGTCTCTTGGGAAAAAAATCGGGACATTTGGACACAGTGTAAAAAAGAAAAAGTCAAAGAGCAAACAGAAGAAAAAGAAGAAATAACAAAAAAGAACATTTCCGCCGCATCTGACGGGAATGTTCTTTTTTTCTGACAGGAAGAGCCTTAAAAATATAGTTATAATGTGTCAATAAATCTGCCAAACGCAGCCAGACCTTCTTCTGTGCATTTGTATACGCCGGCATCTTCCAGTACCTGGCAGAAGACTTTTCCGACTTCCTGCTCCAGGATATGGGAAATATTGTCTGCATTGAGATCTGGGTAAGAAGGCAGAAATTCTTCTGTCCAGTCTGCATGTTTTGCGATGGCCTCATTGCTGCGGATATCTTTGTGCTCCAGGATATAAGTCTTTAACAGTTCCAGTTCATCTTTGAGACGTGCCGGAAGGACTGCCAGTCCCATAACCTCGATCAGACCAATATTCTCCTTTTTGATGTGATGGAGCGCTTCATGAGGGTGATAAACACCGAGAGGATGCTCTGTTGTCGTGATGTTGTTTCTCAGAGTCAGATCCAGCTCATATTTTCCGTCCCGCATTCTGGCGATTGGAGTGATCGTATTGTGCGGCTGCCCGTCTGTCTCTGCGAAAATAAAGGCAGATTCATCGGTATAGCCTCTCCATGCCTGCAGAATGTGATCGGCAAGATCGATCACCCGTGTCACATCTTCGGACTGGAGACGGATGACGGAAAGTGGCCATTTTACAATGCCGGCTGTGACGTCTTCAAAGCCTTCTACTACAAATTCGCGGATAACAGGAGCCTTTTCCATGGCAAACGTATAATGTCCGCCCTGGAAGTGATCGTGGCTTAAGATGGAGCCGCCTACGATTGGAAGGTCTGCATTGGAACCCAGGAAATAATGTGGGAACTGCTTGATAAAGTCAAACAGTTTGACAAAAGTTTCCCGCTCGATCTTCATCGGCGTATGCTCTCCGTTAAACACGATGCAGTGCTCGTTATAGTAAACATATGGAGAATACTGGAATCCCCACTTGCTGTCATTGATCGTGAGCGGAATGATACGGTGATTTTCCCGGGCAGGATGATCCAGGCGGCCTGCATATCCTTCGTTTTCCATACACAGCTGACATTTTGGATAAGCAGAAACGGCAGCATTGCGTGCAGCAGCGATTGCTTTCGGATCTTTTTCCGGTTTGGATAAGTTGATGGTGATATCCAGAGTGCCATATTTGGTATCGACTGTCCAGCGGCGGTCTTTTTTGATCCGGTAACGGCGGATATAGTCGCTGTCCTGGCTGAATTTATAGTAGAATACCGTGGCAGCTTCCGGGGAGATCTCATACTGTCTCCAGAAGTCACTTTGTACCTGGGCAGGGCGTGGCAGCAGGCAGTTCATCAGTCTGGTGTCAAACAGGTCGCGATAGCCGATGCTGTCCTCGATAATGCCCCGGGATACCGCTTCCTGCAGAAGGTCTGCAAGAATCTCTTCCAACACAAGATCAGTCAGATCGCAGTCCCTATCCTCCCAGTTGTCTTCGTGAAATACGTCCAATAATAGGTTCGTGGTATAAGTGCGTTCACATTCCGGTGTTAATCCGGTATCGATCCCGTACTGTACCAGTTTTTTGATCGATTCATATAACATGGATAAAGCCCTTCTTTCTTACAGTGTTTCCAGTTTTTGAGCGCCGTTTCCGATATCAACGGTATAAAATTCTGCTTCATGTCCTACTTTTTCTTTGTATGCAGGTCCGATGGTGCTGATGAATGTGTCTACTGCTTCGTTTTTTACAATGCTGACCGTACATCCGCCAAATCCGCCGCCTGTGATGCGGGAGCCTACAACACCCGGGATCTGCCATGCAAGATCCACCAGGATGTCGATCTCATCGCAGGATACGGCATAATCATCACGAAGAGAAACATGGGACTGGTTCATCAGTTCTCCAAAGCGGTCAATGTTGCCGGCTTTTAATGCAGCAATCGCTTCGATCGTCCGCTGGTTTTCATAAACCGCATGTTTTGCACGTTTCTGTTCTACCGGATCGGCAATGAGAGCTTTGTGTGACTCAAAAGTTTCGATATCCAGGTCGCCCAGTGCATGGATGTCCAGTTCTGTCTGGAGAAGGGAGAGCGCATTGCTGCATTCCTGGCGTCTCTGGTTGTACTGGGAATCGACCAGGCTGTGTTTTACTTTGCTGTTTGTGATGATGATCTTGGAATCTTTCAGTTCTACCGGAGCATATTCATAATCTAAAGTGCTGGTATCCAGGAAGATGGCGCAGTCTTTTTTACCCATTGCGACAGCAAACTGATCCATGATCCCGCAGTTGCATCCATTGAAATTGTTTTCCGAATACTGTCCGATCAATGCGATCTCTGTCATAGTCAGGTCATCAAATCCGCACAGATCTTTTGCAATCACACCGGTCAGAACTTCCAGAGAAGCGGAAGAGGACAGTCCGGAGCCATTTGGGATATTTCCATAAATAACAAGATCCATACCAAAATCTACAGTATATCCTTTTTCTTTCAGCGCCCAGAATACACCCAGTGGATAGTTTGCCCAGTTGTATTCCGGTTTGTTAGTCAGATCATCCAAAGAAGCAGTTACCACACCCAGATGATCCAGATTCATAGAGTAAAGGCGCACAGTACGGTCACTGCGTTTTTTTGCGATGCCGTAAGTTCCCAGAGTCAGCGCGCAGGGGAAAACATGTCCGCCGTTGTAGTCTGTGTGTTCTCCGATCAGGTTCACACGCCCCGGAGAAAAATAAAAGCCTGCACCGTCTGTGCTGCCGAAAAGCTCTTCAAATTTTTTGATCAGATTTTCTTTTATCATTTCGTTTCCTCACTTTCTATAAAAGACTCAATATCTATCACTTATTATAGAAATCAAAGTGGAAAAAGTCCATAAAAAATACGTGCATATATATGGAATTATGTTGTATAATGAAGGGGCGAAAAGATTCGGAGCAGAGGTATGAAAAAGGAGGCAGAGGCGTGGAGCAGACCTATAAATATTCTTACAAAGTGGGAGACAGTCTTTTAAGCTCCCTTTCTGTATATAATGTGGGATATCAGCAGTGCGGTCCGGAGCAGCAGTGGGGGCCGGGAATCCGGGATCACTATTGTATCCATCATATTATTGCGGGAAAAGGCACTTATGTGGCAGATAAAAAAGTATATCATCTGGGTGTGGGGGACAGTTTTATTTTATACCCGGACACCGAGGTAAAGTATTTTGCAGACCCGGACGATCCTTGGGAATATGCCTGGGCAGGATTTATGGGGACGGATGCAGCGGTCATGGTGCGGGCTACAGATTTTACCAAAAAGCGGCCGGTCATTCGGAAAGAAAAAATTCCGGGACAGCTGATCCAAAAGCAGTTGGAACAGATCTATCAGGTGAGAGGAACTACCTATGAGGCAGCTGCAGCTATGACAGGGGCGCTGTACACGCTGTTGTCTGTCTTTATCCATTATGGGACCAAAGAAGAACCGAAAGATGACCTTCGCCAGGTGTATGTAGAGAGAGCCAAAGATTATATCGCATCCAGTTATTCCTATCCGATCACCGTGGAAGATGTGGCGGATTATACAGGGATCAGCAGGAGCTATCTGTTTCGGGCATTTCAGATGTACCAGAAGCAGTCTCCAAAAGAATATCTGACGGAATTTCGGATCCGGCAGGCATGTCATCTGCTGCGGGAGACCAGTCTGTCTGTTGCGTCCATTGCATATTCTGTCGGGTTTGAAGACAATCTGTATTTTTCCAAAGCATTTAAAAAGAAGATGCAGATCAGTCCCTCTCAGTATCGAAAACATCATCTGCCATAAATGGGGGATACAGAGCATATACTTGCAGCAATGAGGAAAAAGGATGTGAGTGGAATGGGTTGGAAATGGATGGGGAAAGCTCTGACCATTTTCTATGTTTTTTTGTTGCTGCAGATTCAGCCATTTGTAGAGATCACGCAAGAGAAGGGAGCGCAAAGTGTCAGTGCAGATATTGTATCAGAAGAAGAAATCAGACCGAAGATCGCATTGACATTTGATGACGGTCCCAGCGCGGCCTATACGGGGAAACTTCTGGAAGGGCTGCGAAAACGGGGAGTGCATGCTACTTTTTTTCTGATCGGAGAAAATATTGAAAAAGAAGAAAATGCTCTGCTGGTACAGCAGATGGCAAGGGACGGGCATCTGATCGGCAATCACACGTACCATCATGTCCAGCTGACAAAGATCGGGGAAGAGGAAGCAATCAAAGAATTGCAGGAGACGAATGAACTGATACAGAAGATCACAGGAAACCCGGTGGAATATGTCAGACCGCCATTTGGAGAATTGCCGGAAGGATTGTCCGGGAAATTTCCATGATCCCGGTGATGTGGACAATAGATCCTCTGGACTGGTCTGTGAAAGATACCAATAAAATTGTCAGCAGGGTAGTGACGCAGGCAAAAGAAAATGATATGATTTTGTTGCATGACTGTTATAGCACCTCTGTGGAGGCAGCGTTTCAGATCATAGACAGCCTGCAGGAAAAAGGATTTGAATTTGTGACGGCAGATCGATTGCTGCTGCCATAGACAATAGATGAGGAGAGATACAAGATGAATGAATATTCCAGAACAGAACTTTTAATCGGAGAAGAGGGGATGAAAAAGCTGAAGCAGGCAGCGGTCATGGTGTTTGGTGTGGGCGGCGTTGGATCTCACTGTATCGAAGCACTTGCCAGAAGCGGTGTCGGGAAGCTGCTCCTGATCGACAATGACAAGGTTTCCCTGACGAATATCAACCGGCAGTCGATCGCATATCACAGCACCATTGGACGGATGAAGACCGAGGTGATGCGGGAACGGATCTGGGACATCAATCCGGAGATTGTTGTAAAGACTTATGAGATGTTTGTGCTGCCGGATAACGTGGAGGAATTGTTTGAAGAAGCTCCGGATTATATCATTGATGCGATTGATACGGTGACGGCAAAACTGGCGATTGTGGAGCTGGCACAAAAGAGGGGGATCCCTCTGATCAGCAGCATGGGAACCGGCAACAAACTGCATCCGGAGCTTTTTGAGATTACGGACTTGTCAAAAACCACGATGTGCCCGCTTTGCAAAGTGATGCGAAGAGAACTCAAAGCAAGAGGAATCCGGCATCTGAAAGTGCTGTATTCACCGGAAAAGCCAATCGATACATCAGGGTCTGAGACCGGGGAGGACAAAGGGATGCGCCGTGCACTTCCGGGCAGCATTTCTTTTGTGCCGCCGGTGGCAGGGCTTCTGATCGCGGGAGAGGTCATCCGGGAGATCAGCGGAGTCTGAGATAGAAGAAGCATCGGGAGGAATCATATGGATTTATTTGATTATATGAGAGAAAAAACACAGGAACAGGAGTCTCCGCTGGCGTCCAGGATGCGTCCGCAGACTCTGGAAGAAGTAGTGGGGCAGCAGCACATTATTGGAAAAGACAAGCTGCTGTATCGTGCCATCAAGGCAGATAAGCTGGGATCGATCATTTTTTACGGACCGCCGGGGACCGGAAAGACCACTCTGGCAAAAGTAATCGCACACACTACCAGTGCAGAATTTAAGCAGATCAATGCCACGGTCGCAGGAAAAAAGGATATGGAGCAGGTGGTCAATGAAGCCAAAGAATTGCTGGGGATGTATCATAAAAAGACCATCTTGTTTATTGATGAGATTCACAGGTTTAATAAAGGACAGCAGGATTATCTGCTTCCGTTTGTGGAGGACGGCACCATTACTCTGATCGGGGCAACCACAGAGAATCCCTATTTTGAGGTGAATGGGGCGCTGCTTTCCAGATCCAGTGTATTTGAACTGAAATCATTGGAAAAAGAAGATATCCGCACGCTTTTAACGCGGGCGGTCTATGATGAGAAAAAGGGGATGGGAGGCTTTCGCGCAGAGATTGACGAAGACGCGCTGGAGTTTCTGGCAGATGTTTCCGGCGGAGATGCCAGAAGCGCCCTCAATGCCATTGAACTGGGAATTTTGACGACAGAACGAAGTGAAGACGGAAAGATCCATATCACATTGGATGTGGCTTCTGAATGCATCCAGAAGCGGGCGGTGCGTTATGATAAGGGCGGAGACAATCATTACGATACGATTTCTGCATTTATTAAGAGTATGCGGGGTTCGGATCCGGATGCGGCAGTCTATTATCTGGCAAAAATGCTGTATGCAGGAGAAGATATCAAATTCATTGCCAGAAGGATTATGATCTGTGCGTCCGAAGATGTGGGCAATGCAGACCCCATGGCGCTGACGGTGGCGGTTTCTGCGGCCCAGGCGGTGGAGAGGATCGGAATGCCGGAGGCACAGATCATCCTGTCACAGGCGGTGCTTTATGTAGCCAGCGCGCCAAAGAGCAATTCGGCAGTCAATGCCATCTTTGCAGCCAATGAAAATGTAAGACAGTACAGGACAACTGTTCCATCTCATCTGCAGGATGCCCATTACAAAGGATCCAAAAATCTGGGGCACGGCATTGGCTACAAGTATGCGCATGATTATCCGAACCATTATGTAGAACAGCAGTATCTTCCAGATGAAATTAAAAACGCCAGGTTCTATGAACCCGGCGATCTTGGCTATGAAAAACAGATTAAAGAACATTTACAAAAGCTTCGTAAGCAGTAAGGTGTAGATATCCTGACTCTTAGAAGCCCAGTTTCCGGCAATGGCTTCAGCCTCTGATTCAGTAGGAACAGTGAGTTTCAGATCGATCAGACTGAAGCCATTTTCTACAATTTGACAGCAAACCTCATATTCGTGGTTGGTGTTCAGATAATAGTCGGACTTTACGGCAACTTCTTCTTTCAGATCATATTTCTTTTCTTTTAAGAATTCATCAATATCCCGTTGAATGGCAGGAGAAATCTTGTTGCGGAAATACTGGATCGTGTCCAGTCCGTTGTCTGTCAGGTGATACAGTGTACGGTTATGCGTGGTCTCTGCCCGCAGAAGGTCTGAATTTTCCATCTCGGCGAGGGTTTCCTGAAGCTTGAAATAAGTGGTGTATTCTTTTTCCAGGATAAACTCGGAAATCTGCGAAGTTGTCAATGGAAAATCCACTTTCTCCAACATGTACAATACGATCAGTTTATACAGTGTGTAAGTTTCAGACATAATACTCCTTTCCCTGCCAGATATCCTGCTCTTTCAGGTGGCTGTGAAGCTGATTTAATACGGTTCGTTTTTGGCTGGTCCAAAGAGGCGCGATCAGCAGTTCCTTTGGACCGTCTCCGGTCAGTCGATGAATGGTGACCTCCGGATTCAGGTGGGAGATACAGGAGCCAAGAAATCGGATGTACTCCTGCATGTCCGGGGTATAAAAAGGCTGTGCTTCGTAGTCTGCTGCAAGATCGGTATGTTTGAGGATATGCAAAAGCTGCAGTTTGATCCCCTGGATATCCATGTGATTCAGATAGCGGATCGTGTCTAACATATCCTGTGTGGTCTCTCCCGGAAGATATAAGATCGTATGGACGATCACGGAAATACCGATGGACCTTAGATTCTTTACGGCCTCCTCAAATACCGGCAGATCATATCCCCGGCGGATGTAGGCGCTGGTCTTTGGATGAATGGTCTGAAGACCAAGCTCCACCCAGACTGGTTTGATCTGATTGATCTCAGAAAGAAGTGCCAGGACATCCGGTCCCAGACAATCCGGCCTTGTGGCAATGGAAAGAATCTTCACCTCCGGATCGGCAATGGCTTCCAGATAAAGAGACCGAAGCCTCTCCACAGGGGCATAGGTGTTCGTAAATGCCTGAAAATAGGCAATGTAGGAGTGAACCGGACGCTTGGAGGAAATATCTTGTTTTCCCTGACGAATCTGATCTGTAATGGAAAGGCGGGAAGAGCCGGCAAAATCGCCGGATCCTTCGGCGCTGCAGAAAATGCAGCCGCCATGTCCCACATGCCCGTCCCGGTTGGGACAGGTCATACCGCCGTTTAAGGCGATTTTGTATACTTTTTCACCGAACATCTGTCTGAGGTCATAGTCCAGAGAATGATATCGTTTTTCTCCCCAGCGTCTCATCAGATCAGTTCCTTTACAGCCCGGCTGACAGCTTCAGAAACCCGGGAATCAAAGGCTTCCGGAAGAATGTTGTCTTCGTTTAATTCGTTATCCGGAACAAGTCCTGCGATGGCTTTGGCAGTAGCTAGCTTCATTTCTTCTGTAATCTGAGTGGCACGTCCTTCCAGTGCGCCTTTGAAGATTCCAGGGAAAGCGACTACATTGTTTACCTGGTTCGGGAAATCGGAACGTCCGGTTCCAACCACACGTGCTCCGGCTTCTTTTGCAAGATCCGGCATGATCTCCGGTACCGGATTTGCCATGGCGAACAAAATAGCATCCGAATTCATGGAAGCGACCATCTCTTTTGTGACAATTCCAGGGGCGGAAACACCAACAAAAATATCAGCTTTGCACATTGCATCAGCCAGTGAACCTGTCCGATTTTCCAGATTGGTCACTTCGGTCATCTTTTTCTGCATCCAGTTCAGATCCGGGGATGCACTGCTGATGATCCCGTTGATATCGCACATTGTCAAATGTTTGAAGCCGTATTTCAGAAGCAGTTTTGCAATAGCAATCCCGGCAGAACCGGCGCCGTTGACAACAACTCGGCAGTCTTCTTTGTTTTTGCCGGTTACTTTCAGGGCATTGATGATCCCGGCCAGAACGACAATGGCTGTTCCGTGCTGGTCATCATGGAAAACAGGAATATCCAGCAGCTCTTTTAAACGCTCTTCAATTTCAAAGCAGCGCGGCGCTGAAATGTCTTCCAGATTGATCCCGCCGAAAGCAGGAGCAATGTTGACGATGGTCTGGATGATCTCTTCGGTATCCTGTGTATCCAGGCAGATTGGAACGGCATTGACGCCTCCGAATTCTTTGAACAGAACGGCTTTTCCCTCCATCACAGGCATGGCGGCAAGGGCACCGATGTTTCCAAGGCCGAGTACGGCGCTTCCGTCAGATACTACGGCAATGGTGTTGGATTTGATGGTATATTTGTAAGCGGCTTCCGGATCCTGAGCAATGACTTTGCATGGCTCTGCCACACCCGGTGTGTAAGCGATCGCCAGATCTTCTCTGGAATTTACGTGTGCTTTTGCTGTGGTTTCCAGTTTTCCGTTCCACTGTTCGTGCATCTGTAATGCTTTTTCGCTGTTTGTCATAGTTCTTTTTACCTCGCTGATTTCTATATTTCCTGTGCAGAACACATTCTTTCTTAATCATAACACTGATAGGGAATGGGTGCAAGATTGCAAAAAAAACTTTCTTTTTCAGAAAAAGTGCGTTATAATAAAACACAAGCTTTACAAATAGTTCAAATTTAAGTCAGTTCAGACAAAGATTCCCGAAAGATTGAATGTAAAATAAATAGATCAAATGTGATTTTGAGAAAGGCAGGTCATTATGACAAGAGAAAAGTATGAATCATTACCTCTCGCTACATTGCGTGAATTGGCAAAAGCCAGAAAAATGAAAGGTATCTCTGCGTTAAAGAAAGGAGAACTGATCGAAGCAATGCTGACACAGGATGAAAAAGAAAAGCAGGAAGAGGCAAACGCACAGGCGAAAGAAGAAGTAAAAGAGAAAAAAGAGGGGACAGATATCGAGCAGCTGGACAGCGGTCGTACGGCAAATGGGATTTTAGAAGTACTGCCGGACGGATATGGATTTATTCGTTGTGAGAACTATCTTCCGGGAGAAAACGATGTGTATGTGTCTCCGTCCCAGATCCGCAGATTTAATCTGAAGACAGGAGATATTATTACCGGAAATACGAGGATCAAGACCCAGTCTGAAAAGTTCAGTGCACTGTTGTATGTGTCCACGATCAATGGAGTGCGTCCGGCAGAGGCGGCAAAACGACACAATTTTGAAGATCTGACCCCGATTTTTCCAAATCAGAGGATTTCTCTGGAGACACCAGGAGCAACCACAGCCATGCGGATCGTGGATCTGTTGTCTCCGATCGGAAAAGGACAGAGAGGGATGATCGTGTCACCACCGAAAGCCGGTAAGACAACCCTGTTAAAAGAAGTGGCGCTCTCTGTGCAGAAAAGAGAGCCGGATATGCATCTTTTGATCCTCTTGATCGATGAACGTCCAGAGGAGGTGACCGATATCCGTGAGGCCATCGCAGGGCCGAATGTGGAAGTGATCTACTCCACATTTGACGAGCTTCCAGAGCATCACAAACGAGTATCGGAGATGGTGATCGAGCGGGCCAAGCGTCTGGTAGAACATGGAAAAGATGTTATGATTCTGCTGGACAGTATCACCCGTTTGGCAAGAGCATATAACTTGACAGTGCCGCCTTCAGGACGAACCCTTTCCGGAGGTCTGGATCCAGCTGCCTTGCATATGCCAAAGCGGATCTTTGGAGCGGCGAGAAATATGCGGGAAGGCGGAAGTCTTACCATTCTGGCAACTGCTCTTGTAGATACCGGAAGTAAAATGGATGACGTGATCTATGAAGAGTTCAAAGGAACCGGCAACATGGAACTGGTGCTGGATCGAAAGCTGCAGGAGAAGAGGGTATTCCCTGCCATCGATATTCCGAAATCTGGAACAAGAAGAGAAGATCTGCTGTTAAATAAGGAAGAGCAAGAAGCAGTGTATATTATCCGCAAGGCGCTCAATGGCATGAAAGCCGATGAGTCTGTGGACAATCTGTTGAATATGTTTTCACGAACAAGAACAAATGCAGAATTGGTACAGACTGTCATTCGTCAAAAATTTATCTAAAATCCGTCTTGTACGAAAGAAAATACTTGATTCCGAAGCTCAAAACAGATATGATGTTCTGGTTGGTGTCTTATAAAAGCGCAAGAAAATGCGGGACATCCAAGAATACTTGAATAGTAAGAA
The DNA here is from genome assembly GCA_900544395.1 of uncultured Ruminococcus sp. Taxonomy (GTDB): domain Bacteria; phylum Bacillota; class Clostridia; order Lachnospirales; family Lachnospiraceae; genus Mediterraneibacter. The sequence continues at coordinate 23,029 of UQVC01000032.1, forward strand.
GCTGAGGAGGAAATCAAGATGTTTCGTGAAGAAATTGACATGGTAGGAAGCGCTGCTAAAACGAAAATCCAGTTTCTGCGTCAGAAAAAGGCGGGGTATTTTCTGTCAGCCATGCTGGCAGGAATGTTTGTTGGATTTGGAGTTCTTCTGGCATTTACAGCCGGCGGGATGTTAAAAGAAGGCGGCGTGCCAGGTGTAAAATTTATTATGGGAGCATGCTTTGGCGTTGCGTTGAGCCTGGTACTGATGGCAGGAGCAGAACTCTTTACGGGAAGTAATTTTGTGATGGCTGTCGGTGTGTTCCAGAAAAAAGTAACGATCAAAGATGCGGTGACGGTATGGGTGATCTGCTGGCTGGGAAATCTGGCAGGTTCTATTCTGCTGGCGGGAATGTATACGCTGACAGGGCTTTGCAGCGGAAGCGTAGAAGCACTTCTGGCAGAGACGACTCTGACGAAAATGACGATCGCTCCCGGAGAGCTGTTTATGCGGGCAGTCCTTTGTAATATGTTAGTCTGTCTGGCAGTGTGGTGTGGAACAAAGATGAAATCAGAATCCGGAAAACTGATCATGGTATTCTGGTGTCTGATCACATTTTTTACAGCCGGTTTTGAGCATAGTGTAGCAAACATGTCCACAATGATGATCGGATTGATGAATCCGGCGCAGTTGGAGATCGGACTGGGAGGATATATTTACAATCTGGCAGTTGCAACCATCGGAAATATGGCAGGAGGTATCCTGTTTTTGGCAGTTCCGTATTTCCTGATCGCAAAAGAAAAGGCCACGGAAAAGCAGTAAGAAGCGAAAAAATAAAAAAGAAATAAAAAAGATCGCGTTTTCTTATGAAAAAAACTTGCAAAACCTAAAAAACTATGCTATTATGGGATAGCTGTTTAGAGATTAAATAATAATTTAAAATAGAGAGGTGAAAATCATGAGAGAAGGAATCCATCCAGAGTACCATCAGGCAACAGTAACTTGTAACTGTGGAAACACATTCGTAACAGGATCTACAAACGAGAGCATTCACGTAGAAATCTGTTCAAAATGTCATCCATTCTATACAGGTCAGCAGAAAGCTGCTCAGGCTCGCGGACGTGTTGACAAGTTCAACAAAAAATATGGTATTAAATAAGAAAAGATTATGGCAGGCTGAGGTGAATGTATCTCAGCCTGTTTTTCGTATACAGAAAAGCAGGAGGGCAGTATGAAGTCATCAAATATAGGGGGACAGGCAGTGCTGGAAGGGATTATGATGAAAAATAAGACCAGATATGCAGTGGCTGTCAGAAAACCAGATCAGGAGATAGAGGTCTGTGTGAAAGAGTATCGGGGCATCATCCCATGGCAGGGAGTTTATAAAATCCCGTTTATTCGTGGAATCTTCAATTTTATAGATTCGCTTGTTTTAGGTATGAAGACTTTGACATATTCAGCCAGTTTTTTCGAGGAAGAGGAAGGAGAGATCCTGACAGAAAAAGAGGCGCAGAAACAGGAGAAGCAGGAAAAGATCGTGATGGGACTTACCATGGCATTTTCGGTTGTGGCAGCGGTCGGGATTTTCATGGTCTTTCCTTATTTTTTAAGCGGTCTGCTCAAACCGTATATTTCTTCCAGAGGTGTGCTTACGACACTGGAAGGTGTGATCCGAATGGTTGTTTTTCTTTTATATCTCAGTCTGATCTCCAGAATGAAAGATATTCAAAGGACGTTCATGTATCATGGTGCAGAGCATAAGTGTATCAACTGTATTGAGCATGGAATGCCTCTTACGGTTGAAAATGTAAGAAAGAGTTCCAGACAGCATAAGCGCTGTGGAACCAGTTTTTTGTTTTTTGTGATGATCGTGAGTATTATCGTATGCTTTTTTATCACGGCAGAATCCCAGGCATTGAAAGTGGGGCTTCGGATCGCGCTGATGCCTCTGATCGCAGGGATTTCTTATGAGATCATTCGGCTGGCGGGAAACAGTGAGAATCCGGTTGTCAACGCTTTGAGTCAGCTGGGGATGTGGGTGCAGAATATGACGACGAAGGAGCCGGATGACAGTATGATCGAAGTGGCGATCCGGGCAGTGGAAGAAGTATTCGACTGGAAAGCATATCTGGAAGAAAATTTCAGCCAGAAAGAACAGTCGGCAGATTTGCAGGAGGAATGTGCTTTATGACATGGAAACAGGCGTGGCAGAAAGGAGCGCAGATCTTACAGGAAGCCGGTATTTCAGAATATGATCTGGATGCCTGGTATCTGCTGGAGCATGTGACCGGGATCACAAAGGCTTCTTATTATATGGAGCCGGGGCATCCCATGCATCCGGAAGAGGAGAAGGCGTATCAGGAATTGATCCAAAAGAGAAAAAACAGGATTCCGCTGCAGTATCTGACAGGGGTGCAGGCATTTATGGGGTTGGAATTTGAGGTGAATGAGCATGTGCTGATCCCGAGGCAGGATACAGAAGTTCTGGTGGAAACCGCTTTGGAGGTGTGCAGAAACGACGGGGCAGAGAATCTTCATCTTCTGGATATGTGTACAGGTTCCGGCTGTATTTTATTAAGTCTGCTGCATGGATTACAAGCCAGAGCAGTATCTGGTGTGGGAGTGGATGTTTCCAAAGAGGCGCTTCTTGTAGCCCAAAGAAATGCAAAGAAACTGAAAATTCCGGCAAAGTTTTTAGAGAGTGATCTGTTTGAACAGGTAGAGGGGATGTATGACGTGATCGTATCCAATCCTCCGTATATCAGGACTTCCGTGATTGAAACACTGCAGGAAGAAGTGAAAGATCACGATCCTTATCTTGCATTAGATGGCAAAGAAGACGGATTGTATTTTTACCGAAAAATCATCGGACAGGCACCAAAGTATCTGAAGGCAGGCGGATGGCTGCTGTTTGAGATCGGTTCTGATCAGGGAGAAGAGGTAAGACAGCTGATGGAACAGAACGGGTACACGCAGATCTGCGTGAAAAAGGATCTGGCAGGTCTTGACCGCGTGGTCTTTGGCGTGTATGATAGGAACGATAAGTAATAGAAAGGACGAGGAAAGAGATGTTTGATAAATTAGAGGATTTACTGATCCGCTATGAGGAAGTAATGGGCGAGCTTCAGGAGCCGGGTGTTGCAAACGATCCCGAGCGTTTCCGAAAGCTGATGAAAGAACAAAGTGATCTTGCTCCGATCGTAGAAGCATATAATGAATATAAGCAGTGTAAGCAGAATATAGAAGACAGTTTGATGATGCTGGAAGAAGAGTCTGACGAAGAAATGCGGGAACTGGCAAAGGAAGAATTAAATGAATCCAAAGCCAGAGTGGAAGAACTGGAGCAGGAATTAAAGATCTTGCTGCTTCCAAAAGACCCGAATGATGACAAGAACGTAATCGTAGAGATCCGTGCCGGTGCCGGCGGTGACGAGGCAGCGCTGTTTGCAGCTGAAGTGTATCGGATGTATGTGCATTATGCAGAAAGCCGCAGATGGAGAACGGAGATGATCTCTCTCAATGAAAATGGGATCGGCGGATTCAAAGAGTGTGTGTTCATGATCACAGGACAGGGCGCATATTCCCGTATGAAATATGAAAGTGGAGTGCACCGTGTACAGCGTGTACCGGAGACCGAGAGCGGCGGCCGGATCCATACTTCGACGATCACAGTCGCAGTGATGCCTGAGGCAGAAGATGTGGACGTTGTGATCGATGATAAAGATATCCGGATTGATGTCATGAGAGCATCCGGAAATGGAGGGCAATGTGTAAACACTACAGACTCCGCAGTGCGTCTGACCCACTATCCAACAGGAATCGTGATCTACAGCCAGACAGAAAAATCACAGCTGCAGAATAAAGAAAAGGCATTTCGTCTGCTTCGTTCCAAGTTGTATGAATTGGAGCTGGAAAAACAGCAGTCCGCAGAGGCAGAGGCGAGAAGAAGTCAGATCGGTACAGGGGATCGTTCTGAGAAGATCAGAACCTATAACTTCCCGCAGGGACGTGTAACGGATCACAGGATTAAACTGACCCTGCACAAGCTGGATACGATCTTGAATGGAGATTTGGATGAGGTGATCGACAGTTTGATCGCAGCAGATCAAAGTGCAAAACTCGCGAATATGAATGAACAATAGAATATAGAAACAGGATAGAAATCGGTTTTACAGATGAAAATGTAGCCGATTTCTATTTTTGTGATTCAAAGATATCATGTTTATAATTTGCCATAGGATAAAACTTTTGCCAGTTGTTTTGCGTTTCTAAAAAGAATATGCTATACTCTCATCTTTGACAGTTGATTAGTTAAAAAAGTGCCATAATCCCTGTAAATACAA
>UQVC01000033.1 GCA_900544395.1 uncultured Ruminococcus sp.
CCATGGTCATGGCAAGGCTTTTTAAATAAGCTCTCTGTTTTGTTGTCATTCTGTTCAATCTCCTGTTAACGATATGAAATTTATTTATAGTAATCAAACTGCAGGCCATACATCTTCACCGTATCGCCTTCTTCAATGCCGGCGGCTTCCAACTGATCTAAAATACCGGTTTCTTTTAAGAATTTCTGGAAGAACGCAAATCCTTTTTCTGAATCCAGATTCGTATAACCGAGCATTTTTTCGATCTTCGGACCTTCTACCACATAGAGGTCTTTTTCTTTCTCTACGGTAAACGGAAGTTCCTCGTAAATCAGTTCATCCTCCGGGAAATACTCCTGCTCGAATACGATAGGAGCCACATCCATATGCTGAATCTGTTCGCTTACATAATAAAGCAGTTCTTTTAATCCCTGACCGGATACGCCGGAAATCGGGAATACTTTGATCCCCTGAGGCTCAAATTCCTCTTTTAAACGCTGGATCGGATCTTCCTCTTCACTGTAGATCAAATCCGTCTTATTTGCGGCGATCACCTGTGGACGTCTGGCAATTTCTGGATTGTATGCCTGAAGTTCGGCATTGATCTTATAAATATCATCCACCGGATCACGTCCTTCTGTTCCTGCGGCATCTACGACATGGATCATCATTTTTGTACGTTCGATGTGACGTAAAAATTCATGCCCCAGACCGACTCCTTCAGAAGCTCCCTCGATCAGTCCCGGAATATCTGCGATCACAAATCCCTTTGCACCGTCCAGATCGACCACTCCAAGATTTGGGTTTAATGTGGTGAAATGGTAGTTTGCAATCTTTGGCTGTGCATTTGTGACTCTGGACAGGAAGGTAGATTTCCCAACGTTTGGAAAACCGATGAGTCCCACATCTGCAATGACTTTCAATTCCAGATTGACTTCCAGTTCCATGGCAGGCTGACCCGGCTGTGCATATTTTGGCACCTGCATGGTAGAAGTGGCAAAATGCTGATTTCCAAGACCGCCTTTTCCACCTTTTAAGACCACCTGTCTGCGGTTGTCACCGGACATATCTGCAATGACTTTTCCGGTTGTGGATTCTTTGATCACAGTGCCTTCCGGAACGCGCAGGACCAGATCCTTGCCGTCTTTTCCGTGGCATTTTCGTTTGCCGCCCTCTTCTCCGTCCCCGGCAGCATATTTTCGTTTGTGACGATAGTCTACCAGTGTGTTGAGACCTTCGTCTACTTCAAAAATCAGATCACCGCCTCTTCCGCCGTCTCCGCCGTCCGGTCCGCCGTTTGGCACATAGAGTTCCCGGCGGAAGCTGCAGTGTCCGTCCCCGCCTTTGCCGGAACGGATGAATATTTTCGCTCTGTCTGCAAACATTATTTTTCCCTCTTATTTAAAAATTAAAATCTGTCGTTTATGTGTCTGGTACCAAAATGTGTGGTGTGCGTTACGAAAAAGAAGCCTCAGACTAAGAAGTCTGAGGCTTTCTTACGGTAATTATTCAGCTACCGGATAGATAGAAACCTGTTTTTTGTCTCTTCCTTTTCTTTCGAATCTGACAACACCGTCAACTAATGCGAATAATGTGTCATCTCCGCCGCGTCCTACATTCACACCTGGGTGAATCTTTGTTCCGCGCTGTCTGTAAAGGATATTTCCGGCTTTAACGAACTGTCCGTCAGCTCTCTTTGCACCTAATCTTTTAGCTTCAGAGTCACGTCCGTTTCGTGTGGAACCAACTCCTTTTTTATGAGCAAAATACTGAAGGTTTAATTTCATCATGGTTGTTACACCTCCTTGAAAATGATATCAATGTATGGTTCATATTCGCTGTTGTCTTCTATTTCCTGTAATCCAAGAACCATAGATTTGAACAGCAGCTTGGCATCATGAGAAGGATTCCGGGTGAACCGAAATTCGATCAGTCCGGTCTCTTCATCTGAAACAAGAGAAATCTTGTCAGAAGTAAAACGCTCGATCGAATTGAGTGTGTTAATGACCAGTACGGATACAGCCGCACAGACCACATCACTTCCCGCTTCCGAATACCCTGCATGTCCGATCACATCCAGACCTGCATAGTCATGATTTACTGTCTTATAAACGGTTACCTTGATCATATGACAGATTAAGCGTTGATTTTTTCAATCTTAACTGCTGTGTACTGCTGTCTGTGACCATTTTTCTTATGGTATCCAGTTTTTCTCTTATACTTGTAAACGATCACTTTTTTAGCTTTTCCGTCACCGATTACAGAAGCTGTAACTGTTGCACCTGCTACTGTAGGCTCTCCAACAACTAATTTGTCATTGCTTACTGCCAGCACCTGGTCAAATGTATAAGTCTCTCCAGCTTCTACACCAAGTTTTTCTACTTTAATGATATCGCCTTCTGCTACTTTGTACTGTTTACCACCTGTTGCTATAATTGCGTACATATGGCACCTCCTATTATCATTACTCGCCAGCTTCGGTGTCTGAATCAGAACTTGCAAACCTCGCTGTGCGGCATACTTCGTCAGTATAGCACGTGTATTCTGTATAAGTCAATAGGAAGCTGAAAAATATTTCGAAAAATTTTCCGCTTCCTATCATTATGGACATTATTTGTCACATTCATTCAGTTTCTCATAACAATATTCGATAATGCTTCTTCTTGTAATGATCCCGATAAATTTCTTCTGATCATCGACAACCGGAACAAAGTTCTGGTTCATGGCTCTGCTGATCAGATCTCTCATATCCGAGTCGGCTGCAACCGCAATATAGTCTGCTTTTCGCTCAAAATCACGGATAAAGATATGCTCTGCCTGTTTGAGATTCAAATTGGTGTATTTTTTCATTCCCCAGAGCAGATCTCCTTCAGTGATAGTTCCGACATATTCTCCCTGGCGGTTGAGCATGGGGATCGAAGCATATTTATGATGTTCCATTGTCTCCAGAACCTGACGGAGTGTGCAGTCGTCATAGACATATGCGACCTCCTGTTTTGGATGTAAAAAGAACAAAATATTCATGGTGTCACCTCTGTCTTTAAATTTGTGTCTCTACGAAAATCTGATAAAGCGCCCGAATGGCATTTTTGAAGTCATCGTGTCTGACTCCTACGATAATATTCAGTTCACTGGATCCCTGATCGATCATTTTTACATTGATGTGGGCGTGGGCAAGCGCAGAAAAGATCCTGCCTGCAGTGCCGCGTGTGGAGCGCATCCCCCGTCCTACAATGGCGATCAGTGCGAGATCAGATTCCAGTTCAATGTGATCCGGATTGACTGCCTTGTGGATTCCGGCAAGCACCTGCTGTTCTTTTTCTTCAAATTCATCCTTATGTACAAAGATTGTCATGGTATCAATACCGGATGGCATGTGTTCAATTGAAATTCCATTTTTATCAAATTCTTCCAGCACTTTCCGGCAGAAACCAATTTCGGAGTTCATCATCGCCTTTTCGATGGTAACAGCGGCAAATCCGTCTGTTCCGGCGATTCCGGTGATGGTATATTTTGGTTGTCTGCAGGTGCTTTCTACGATCAGGGTTCCGCGATCCTGTGGTGCATTGGTGTTGCGGATGTTGATCGGGATGCCTTCTTTTCGCACCGGGAAGATGGCGTCTTCATGAAGGACAGTTGCTCCCATATAAGAAAGCTCCCGAAGTTCCCGGTAGGTGATCGTTTCAATGGATTTTGGATTTTTGACGATCCTTGGATCAGCGATCAGAAATCCGGATACATCGGTCCAGTTCTCGTACAGATCAGCCATAACTGCACGGGCAACCAGTGAGCCGGTGATGTCCGAACCGCCGCGGGAGAATGTCACGATGGCGCCGTCTTCTTTTGCACCGTAAAATCCGGGGATCACGGCAAATTCTTCCCCTTCCAGACGGAGGGCGAGCAATTCATTGGTCTTTTCATCGTCCAGATTGCCGTCCGCATCAAAACGGATCACTTCGGCAGCATCGATAAAGCAAAATCCCAAGTAGTTGGCCATAATGATCCCGTTCAGATATTCTCCGCGGGAAGCAGCATAATCTCTTCCGATTTTTCTGGAAAAATTTTCCCGGATCGTTTCAAATTCATGATCCAGAGAAAGATCCAACTCCAGTCCGTCAATGATCTCCTGATATCTTGCCCGGATCTCATCCAGCAGTCCTGTGAATTTCTTTTCCCGGATCGCAAGATTGTAGCAGCTGTAAAGCATATCTGTGACTTTGGTATCACTGGAGCTGCGTTTTCCTGGAGCCGATGGGACAACATAACGGCGGCAATGATCTGCCCGGATGATTTCTCCTACTTTTTTAAACTGTTCGGCACTTGCAAGAGAACTTCCACCGAATTTTACTACTTTTTTCATCTTCTTTCCTCCAACAGGTCTTGTATTTCAAAACAGATGCAGCACTGTGGCATCCTGTATCATTTCGCTTTCCTATTATACCCTGTATCTTCCGGAATGTAAATCACTGATTTGCAAAAAACCGAGTATACTCTAAAAATAACGCTGCCCGATTAAAAAATAACATCTGCATATTGGGCATGGGTTACTTTTTTTAAGTCATCTGGGGAAAGTTTCAGCTGCATACCAAGTTTTCCACCGCTGACATATATAAAATCCAGAGTTTGTGCCGTCTCCTGAATGGCAGTCGGAAATGCTTTTTTCATACCAACGGCAGTGCAGCCGCCCCGCACATATCCGGTGACAGCTGTGATTTCTTTTACAGGAAGCATTTCTACCGATTTTTCCCCCACTGCTTTAGCTGCCTTTTTTAAGTCCAGCTCTGCTTCGATTGGAATCACAAATACATAATGTGCTCCGCTTTTTCCAGTTGTCACAAGTGTTTTATAAACTCGTTCATGGGGAAGACCGAGCGTATCTGCAGTGTGGATGCCATCGGTAAAATTGTCACACTCATAAGCTTGGTATTCGTAAGGAATTTTACTGCGGTCCAGAATGCGCATGGCATTGGTCTTTAACTCTTTTTTACTCAAGGGGTTCCCTTCTTTCTGTTGATTTCTCTGTTCTGGTCCGGACACATTCATGCAGCGGCCTGCGTACTTTTTTGCGGGTCACTTCTACCAGCTGAAGTGCGGTAACATCGATCACGGAAGTCTGGATCGGATCCTGAGCGAGAAAATGCCGGAATTGTTTTAAAAGTTCCTGCATCATATCTGGGTCATCCATGTTAATAAAATCAATCAATATAATCCCGGATATATTGCGCAGCCGAAGCTGCCGTGCCGTTTCTTTTGCAGCCTCCAGATTGATCTTAAAATAAGTGTCTGCACTTTTTCTTCTGGTTTTTGCGGAAAACTTTCCGGAGTTCACATCTATAACAGTCAGCGCCTCTGTTGGCTGGATGACAAGAGAGGCTCCGTTTTTCAGCCAGACATATTCTTTGAGCGCACGTTCTACCGCCAGATCGGTGCTGTACAGTTTAGAAAGCGGCAACAGTTGATCCTGATAAAGCTGCAGCTTGGGAAGGTCTTCCGGCTGTTCGGTTTCCAGAAACGTATGGATCTGTTCATACAAATCCCGATCATCCGTAATAATCGCAGATAATCCATCGGCATACACGTTTTTTAAATCTGTAATATAAGACGGAAGGGCTTTCTGGAGACAGGAATAGCAGGTGCGAAACGGCGCCGTTTCTTTTAGTTTCCGGCAGGCGGATTCCAGCTTTTGGATTTCTGAAAACACAGTTCCAAACGGCACATCTTTGGCATTGGTACGAATGATCAGCCCGTAATCCTCATTTTGAAAGCTGCTTAGACGGCTTTTATACTCGTCTCGGAGCGCTTTGGAAAGTTTTCCGGAAGTTCCAATCCTGGTATTTCCGGTGGTTAATACGGCGTAGCGTCCAGTAAAATTGAGATTACTGCTGACAGTTGGAGCCTTCGTCTTGACTGCTTCCCGGCTGATCTGAACCACCAGTTCATCCCCGATGCAAAGAGGTTTTTTCCCAATCTTGTGGGTAAAGACGGCATGAGGCGCCTGACTGATGTCATAGTAACATTCTTTGCCAGGTACAATTTCGATAAAAGCCGCGCCGATATTTGCAGCGATATTTTTTACTTTCCCGATATAAATATCTCCCAGGAGCGGCTGCCGATCCTGGATAGAATCAGGAAGACTGCAATGGATTTCTGCAATCCGATCGTTTTCTAACAGAAAGGTCCAGATTTTCCCTTCTTTTTTCAGCATTAAAATTTTGCGTGCTGCTGCCATGTGTGACACCTCCTGATCTGTTGATTCCTGTGATAATCTGATCATGCGATCTCTGTACCGAGAGCTTCCAGTGGAATCAGATCGCGTGTATCATCCGCTCCCATGTCTGCATACATCTCCAGGCGGCAGAGTGAAAATTTCAGAGCTTCCGGATCTGTCTGTAAAAACCGGCAAAATGCTTCCATTATAAGTCCCGGTTTTAAATTTTCCGCACTGCCGGCGGCAAGCTGCAGATAAATCTTTCCGTTTTGCAGTTCCATCCGATAGATCAACGGTTTGATATCCACTTCTTTTTCACTGCGTTTGGTCTGTTTCAGAATCCGGATCTCCGGCTGCGATAAAAAGGCGCTGATCTGTGTTTCCCAACCTGCAGGCAGAGTTTCTGGAACCGGATCCAGAAGATAATCTGCTGCAGCAACGATCGCCATTCCGGTCATTTTCTTTTCTTCCGCGATCTGGCGGAAGCTCAGCACCTCAATCCCCTCTACCATGACGGCATTCAAACGGGAAACGGCTTCGGCACTGGCAATGGGTTCTTTCAATTCAATATCAAAATACTCTCCTTCACTTGTGATCCCGATTCCAAGTGGGTTGGCAAAGGACATGATCATATGAGGGCTGTATCCCCCGGTATAAGCGATCGGGATATGTGCCCTTCGGATTGCTTTCTGAAAGAAACGCATCACATCCAGATGCCCGATAAAGCGCAATGCGCCATATTTTTTAAATTTAATTCTTGCCTTCAAAACAGACACCTCCTCCAAATTTTGCCGCACCGCATCCGGAACACTGCATTCTGCAGTTTGGAGTGACCTGTGCGTTCATTGCTCTCTCCCACTCTTTTTTCAGGAAGTTTTTTGTTACACCGATATCAATGAAATCCCATGGGAAAAGTTCGTCCATGGAGCGCTCGCGCATGGTGTAAAATGCAATGTCTACACCGGTATTGTCAAATGCCTGCATCCATTTTTCGTTGTCAAAACTTTCACTCCAGGAGTCGTACAGACAACCCAGACGGTACGCCTCTTCGATCACTTTGCCGACCTTGCGGTCTCCCCTTGCAAAGACGCCTTCCAACACGGTAACATCGGCTTCATGCCAGTTGTATTTCATGCTCTTTTTGTTCAGCTGCTGCAAGAACTCATGCTTTACGATGGAAGCGCGGCGAATGTATTCTTCGCTGGAAAACATCTGCGCCCACTGGAACGGAGTAAATGGTTTCGGAATAAAGAAGGAAGAGCTGGCTGTGATCTGACATTTTCCGTTTCGTTGTTCTTTTGGAATCTCATAGTAGCGTCTGGCTACTTTTTCTGCCAGATGGGCAATGGCTTTCATATCGTCTTCTGTTTCTGTGGGCAGACCAAGCATAAAGTACAGCTTCACTTTATTCCAGCCGCCTTCAAAAGCCTGTCCGGCTCCTTCTAAGATGATCTCTTCTGTCAATCCTTTGTTGATCACATCACGCATTCTCTGGGAACCGGCTTCCGGTGCAAAGGTAAGACTGCTTTTTTTCACATCCTGGACCTTGCTCATGACATCCAGAGAGAATGCGTCGATCCGAAGGGATGGAAGGGAGATGTTGATTCCCTCTCCTTTGAATTCCTCGATCAGAAAGGTCACAAGTTCTTTGAGTTCGGAATAGTCACTGGAACTTAAGGAACTTAAGGAAATTTCCTCATGCCCCGTATTTTCCAGTATGGCTTTTGCATATTGTTTGAGATGTTCTACATTTCGCTCTCTGGTCGGGCGATACAGCATTCCTGCCTGGCAGAAACGGCATCCGCGGATGCATCCCCGCTGGATTTCCAGCACTACACGATCCTGTGTGGCTTTGATAAATGGGACAACCGGCGCCTGTGGATAAGGAGCTTCTGTTACGTCCAGCACCATCTGCTTTTTGATCACAGCAGGCGCATGCTGGTTGTTTGGCGTAAAGGAAGCAAGCGTACCGTCTTCGTGGTAAGCAGCATCATAAAACATCGGAACATACAACCCTTCAATCTGTGCGGCACGCTCTAAAAATTCGATCCGGCTCTTGCCTGCTGCCCGATATTCTTTGTAGGCATCCAGAAGTTCGTCATAAACGGTCTCCCCTTCGCCAATATAGAAAATGTCAAAAAATTCGGCCAGCGGTTCCGGATTGTAAGTACAAGGCCCTCCGCCGATAACGATTGGATCATTTTCGCCACGGTCACAACTGTGTATTGGAATCTGACTCAGATCCAGAATCTGCAGAATATTGGTGTAGCACATTTCATATTGGATCGTAATCCCAAGAAAATCGAAATCCCGGATAGGATCCTGGGATTCCAGTGCGAATAGCGGAATCTGTTCTTCTTTCATGATCTTATGCAGATCCAGCCAGGGAGAATAGACCCTCTCACACCAGACATCTTCCCTTCGATTGAACATATCGTAGAGGATTTGGATTCCCAAATGGGACATTCCGATCTCGTACACATCGGGAAAGCACATGGCAAATCGGATATCCACCTCCCGTTTGTCCTTCATTACCGAGTTGACTTCGTTCCCGATATAGCGTGCCGGCTTCTCGATTTTTAGTAATATTTCATCATTTAAAGCTAGTTTTCTCATGTTTCTCCTTTCATTTTTGTTTAATATATACAAAAAAGTAATCTTCTTTTCTTTTTCGATTTTCACGAAAAATGGCTGTTTTTTATTTCATTTTTGCCATTGCGTAACAAATTTACTTTGTAGTACTATGTATCATTATACACTATTTTTCTGCCCTTGCGTAAAATACATAGCGCTGTATCACATGATTTGATAACAAACCACAGAATACATCTGAACCAGCATGTTAACCTGCCATATTATATACTTTTTGAGGAAGGAGTTCAAGCAAATCTTTGTCAGTTACCGGAATGTCGAAGATAAAATCGGCTTGAGGCAAAAATATCTGTTATACTGATATCTATGGGAATGGAAATCGGCTTGGTTTTCCATGTTGGTGATGGGAAAGATGTACTGTTAGAGTTTTTCAATAAAAGTATTGTGTGTGAAATTTTATTATGGCATTGATGTGAGAATGGTACAATAGGATAGGTAGAATTTAAAATAAACATGAGATGTATTTGTATCATTTTTTGTTGACTCCATTTGTAATAAGTGATATATTTATCTCATAAAGATACAAAAACATCACATCGAAAAGAGGTATGATTATGACAAAAAAACAAATGAAACAACTTATCTTTATGGGAATAGGGTGCGTAATATTGCTGATTGCAGGGATAATTTACTCCTTACTATTTAACGATGCACGTTGGGTTAAAAACATGGATATGTCTGATTATGCATTTTCCATAAAGGACATACCAATGTTGATAGTCGGTGCTTTGATAGCTATTTATGTGTTATATGTAACAGTTATCTTTTTTAAAAACGCCTTTTCTAAAAATTTTAAAGACAAAAACTATTCAAGAACAGTATCTCCATATTGGGGACTGTGTGGAATATTTGGGTTTCTGGGTTTTGGCGGTTTTTGGACTTATTTTGAATACGGGGAAATATATCCTTTTGTATTCTTTATATTTTTTGGCTTTTTCGGCTTTTTCTTTGAAGGAAAACTATCTCACACTTTAGAAGATGAACTTTTTTTAGAAAATAAAAGAAAGGCAGAAATAAAAGCCTATAAAGTAGGATTTAAACTTCTTTTTATAGTCATTTGGCTTATGGCAATGGGAATGTTTTCTCATAATGTGGAATGGTGTGCAATTTTTATGTTCATTTCGGTTTCATTTATTTATGCTCTAGTCATTTTTCTTAGCAACTATTTATTATACCGCTACGAAAAAGAGGAATAGATTATGGTAGAAGATTTTATATGCAACTTAAAGGTATATCGTGTGGCACAAGGTTTAACACAAGAACAACTGGCAGAAAAAGTTGGTGTTCGTAGAGAAACAATTATGAGATTAGAAAAAGCACAATACAATCCATCCCTAAAACTGGCGATTGATATTTCACGGGTTCTCAATACACCGATAGAAGATATTTTTATTTTTAAATAAGATAGTATAAATCACAAGAACACACATTACCGATTACATCAGCAAAAGAAGTATTAAAGCATCCGACCTTTATCTAATCAAAGAGTTTATTCAGCTTTAAAGTTTCAAAAACTGTTAATTATATTACATGAATGAAAAACGGGAGATACACAGACGTTTTCTGCTATCTCCCATATTATTTTTAGTGTCATATCAAGGCTCAAGCAATCGTGGTAAAATGGGTGTTTTGCTATACTCCAAAATGTTTAAAAGTATAGTGTTTATGCGGATAATCTAAAATCAGATATAAAATTTATTCTTAAACTACTTACTTTTTACATAGGTGTTCAAATCGTGTACACAATATTCGTTATACGGATATTGATCGGTTGTAACATATCCGGCAGGCGCATCGATCAACTGAGGAATTCGATTTACAATCGTTGCGCATGTCATTTCTACTGTCGCAGGACGATTTACGGAAATAGTTGTTTCAGGCTCTCCGATAAATGTCCAGTCGTTTTTGTCAAATTCATCCGGTGCAAATACTTTTCCGACACATTCCGTGATCAAAGTAATTCCTTCTTCTGTCTCTGTCGTAACAACTGCTCTCATACCGGTCGGTTCACCAGCTTTGATCATCTTATTCAAGGTAGTAGAAAACAGATCTTCTGAATGTGTGGTTGGATAACACTTTTGGGTTTGAGATAAAATATGAAGATTCATCTTGCTGCAAAGCCATCCATTTTGATTCCACATATATGCCGGTACATACTGACCGCTTTCGATTAATTCCTTTAGTTCTGCTTCCGGCATATCATTGATATTGGCAATTTCTTTTTCAAACTGTTCGGATGAGAATCCGGCTCCATGTCCCTCTGCCAATGCAATTCCATAATCCTCGACATTATACCAGCTGCTTCCGAGAATCTTTGTGATTTTGAAAGAAGATCCTGCAAGGTTTGTCACCATGGTTCCCCATACAAGATCACAATAACCCACTCCTGTCAGTGTACAGTTTCCTTTTTTGGCAAGGGCATCCAGTTTATGGGTCAGTGCAGGGGAAGAATTCCAAGGATATAATGCTTCTTCACAAGTTGTGATAGCATTGATCCCATATTTTGCACAGATTGTAAAAATATCTTCCAGTTCAGCTACAGTGCTTCTCGTCGCAATAATACATACGTCAGGTTTCAAAGTTTTGAGAAGTTCATCTGCCTGCTCTGCGGGAGAAACTGCAATTTTGGTTTCCGGATAACCATCTCCGACAATTTCTGCTGCGTCTTTTCCGCAAACAGCAGGATTTACATCAAAAGCTGCTACTAAAGACGCGCCCTTTTCCATCGCATATCGAATCAGATATTTCCCCATCTTTCCGCATCCATATTGTGCAAACGTAATTTTTCTTTCCATAAAGCAACCTCCTGTTTTTTGTTTTTCCTTTTGGTATTGATGTTATAAAGTATAAACCTTATACCTGGTATAAAGTCAATCCATATTATTGTCAAAAAAATGATTCTATATTATGATAAATAGAAAAGTAGATTCAGGAGGTGCTGGTTTTGAAGAAATCTTTGTTGCAGATTGGAGAAATGGCAAAGATGAACCATGTAAGTACGCAGACATTGAGACTCTATGCTAAAAATAGACTTTTAGTACCAGAATATCTGGATAAAGAGTCCGGATATCGTTATTACACATTAGAACAATGTGCAAAACTTGATTTGATTCGGGCTTTGAAGAGCTGCCGTTTGTCTCTTGAACAAATAAAATATATCATAGAACTTCCTTCGGCAAAAGTATTGCTGGAAGCGCTCGAAGAACAAACGGAAGCTTTAACGAAAGAATTATATCAACTATCTGTTGGAAGAAATAATCTATTACGTATCCAGAAAAATTTACAAGTGCTGAATTCTTTGCCGCCTTTCGGAGAGGTCTTTTTTGAATATATTCCTGAACGGAAAATGGATCTTCAGCAGACCGATTTTGATTTTTTTGCTCTTGGATATGAAGGCTATGAAAATATGATGCTGCAAATGCAAAACTATCTGCATGAAAATAAACTTCCACCATCCTATTTCATAAATGTAGGAACTATGATGAAAAAGGAAGATTTCATAAGCGGAAGCTATACTTCGCATGCGGCATTTATTTTTGTAGATGAACTTTATCCAAAAACGGAAAATTTGTGTACACTTGTTCCCAATACGTATCTGTCGATTACTTCTGATAATCCAGAACAAGAAGCTGAGTATGCACACAAATTGTACACAGAGATGAAACGACAAAATATGGAACCATGCGGAGATTATCTTTGCGAAGTACTCAGCCAGTTTCCGCTGAGTACTTCAGGAAAGTTGATCTATAAAATCCAGATTCCGGTACACCGGGCATAAGAAATATGCCCGACCGGTCATATATATTGGTCGCTTCTATCTTCCATTTTTTATCTCAACAGATTTTTTTATTTTCCTCCGCACAAAACAATAACAGATCACTTGCAATACAATGGTAATAAGCCAAGATGCAGGATAGGAAATAAAAAGGATATCTAAGGAACGATGCTTTGGAAATACCCAGAATATCCAGACAACTCTGGTTCCCACGGTTCCTATGATCGATAAAATCATTGGTACAGCAGAAAATCCCATACCACGCAGTGCGCCCGGAAACAGATCCATCAGTCCGCACATAAAATACGTCACTGTTGTGTACAGAAGGATTTCCATACCGCATTGAATAACAGCTGCATCTGATGTGTAGATCCGTAAAAGCTGTGGCCCCATCAGATAAGAACCGCCTCCCAGGATGAGAGAAACAGTCACAGACAAAAAGATACAATTTCGAAGAACTTTATCCATCCGTTTCCATTTTCCAACGCTGTAATTCTGACTGGTAAAACTCATACAGGCCTGTGTGATCGAATTGACTGATGCAAACAGGAATCCAAAAATATTATTGGCAGCCGTATATCCGGCCATTGCCACAGAACCAAATGAGTTTACAGAAGACTGCAAAAGGACATTGGAAAAATTGATCACGGTACTCTGGATTCCCGCCGGAATTCCTACCTGAAAAATCTGTTTTAAATACATCCATTTCAGTCCCATCTTGGAAAATCGGAATTGATAACTGCCTTCTGAGCGGTAGAGGCACCGCAGTACCAGCAGACAGGAAATCATCTGTGCGATTACTGTCGCAATCGCAACTCCGGCAACCCCAAGGTGCAGTACGATGACCAAAAACAGATTCAGCAGCGCATTTGTTGCTCCTGCGATGATCAGGAAAAAGAGCGGCCGTTTTGTATCTCCTACTGCCCGGAGAATGGCTGCTCCATAATTATAAAGCATAAAAAACGGCATTCCGGCAAAATAAATCCGCATATAGAGAGCAGACAGATCAATGACATCTGCCGGAGTATCCATAAGTTCCAAAGCGGTTCTTGAAAAAAACAGACCAACAAAGACCATGACAATCCCGCTGATCAGAGCAAATGTGATCGCTGTATGTACCGTTTCGGACATCTTTTTTTCCTGCCCCGATGCATAAAAACGTGCCGCCAGTACATTGGCTCCAAGCGATACCCCGATAAACAGATTGGTAAATACGTTGATCAAAGCTGTCGTTGATCCAACCGCTGCCAATGCCTGACTTCCGGAAAATCTCCCAACGACAACAATGTCTACGGCATTAAACAAAAGCTGCAAAATTCCTGACAGCATCAAAGGTATGGAAAACGAGATCAGTTTATCTAAAACTGTTCCGTTACACATGTCTATTTCATATTTGTTTCTTTTCACTGTTGTATTCACAGTATTCTCCCCCTTCATCTTAAAAATTACATCATGCTACATCATTATATCGCAAAAGTCCGGGAAAGATAAGAGGGAGTTTTTCTAAAATATAATGCATCTTTTGATTTCCGACTTCCAAACGCTGACATTCTTTCTGATTTTTGCTACAATCTAAGAAACGATCCAAAAGAAACAGGCGGGAGGAATAAGACAATGTTAGAAAATTCACTGGCAGAAAAGCTGATCGAACAAGTTACCAGATATACCAGTTACAATGTCAATATTATGAATGAAAAGGGCGTGATCATTGCCAGCCGTAATCCAGAGAGAATCGGAAAATTTCACGAAGTCGCCTGGCAGATCGTGCAGGGAGCAACCGACATTATGGTGACAGAAACGGACAACGAATATCCCGGTGTGCTCAGTGGGATCAACATGGTGATCGAGATCGAAGGAAAACGGGAAGGTGTGGTCGGCGTAACCGGAAATCCAGAAGAGATACGTCCCATTGCATTGATCATCAAGATGGCGATCGAAACACTGATCAAATATGAGAATCAAAAGATGCAGGCATTCCGCAGACAGACAAAGAAAGACCGATTTATGGAAATGCTGACGCAGAAGCAGTACCGTGCGCCTCAGGATATCCAAAAACTGGCAGCAGAATTAAATTACCGGGAGGATCTGATCCGGATCCCGATCCTCTGCCGTCTGCAGTCGTCTGCAGATCAGGAATCTTTACTGCATTCTGTCAAAAGCAGCCAGACCCATCTTGCACAAGATATCAGTTTTTTATTAGAAGACAGATATGTTCTCATTTTTAAAACATTAAAAGAAGAACATCTTTTTTCTGATTACAAATTTTTGCTTGCAGATTATTTGAAAAATACGCTGAAGTGGATGCGCGAAAATAGCATTCGCGGCACATTTTATGTAGGAACTTTTCAGACCAGTTTTTCTCAGTATTACTACGCGTATCAGCACTGCAAATGGCTGGAGAGACATGCTACCGGAGAACATCAGGCATTTTATTTTTATGATTTCATCGGAGAATATCTGACATCCTGTATTCCGCGCCAGGAATTACAGCAGATTTTTAATGTATTTTCCTCAAAACTTTCAGAAGAGTTCCAGAAAAATTATATCGAGATCGCAGGAAGTCTGATCCGGAATAATTTTAATATCCAGAATGCAGCCAATCAGTGCTTTATGCATAAGAACACATTTACATATCGCTATAACAAAATCCGAGATCTTCTGCGTCTGGATCATCAGCGTTCCATTCAGGATACCTGGATGTTGATCTGTCTGTATCTGTATCTCAGCTGACAGAACACATGTTTTGTGCCGGAAGCACAAAATATCGCAGAAGTTTTGGATGGATCATGCAAAATTTTCCGGGCGTCCTTTGTTACAATAAATGAAGGAAACATAAAAGCAAAAAAACAAAGGGGGCTTTAATATGACAGGATTACCACTTATCATCGCTTTTATTGTTGCAATTGTTGTTATGATCATAGCCATTTCCAAATTTAAGATCCATCCATTTTTATCTATCATGGGTGTTTCTTTGATTCTGGGACTGGTGGCAGGGATTCCGCTGGTAGATCAGACTGCATCGGACGGAACCGTTACCAGTGGACTGGCAACCGTGATCGGAGCCGGATTTTCCGGTACATTCACCAGCATTGGTATTGTGATCATCCTTGGCGCATTGATTGGAAGTATTCTGGAAGAAACCGGAGCAGCACTGAAGCTGGCGGATATGGTCATCCATCTGGTCGGAAAAAATCATCCGGAACTTGCCATGGAACTGATGGGCTGGGTGGTATCTATCCCGGTATTCTGTGATTCCGGATTCGTAATTTTAAATCCAATCCGAAAAGCGCTGGTAAACCGTACCGGCGTATCGTCTGTTGCCATGTCCGTGGCACTCTCCTGCGGTTTGTACATTTCCCATGTATTTATTCCGCCGACACCAGGACCGATCGCGGCAGCGTCTACACTTGGAATCGGCAATAATCTGCTGATGGTTATGGGAATCGGCGCACTGTGTTCCGTATTTCCTCTGATCGCAGGATATATGTTTGCAAAATACATCGGGAAAAAAGTCAAGGCAAACGACGAAGCAAACTGTAATGACGTAAAGAAATCTTATGAAGAACTGGTTGCCGAATACGGAAAACTTCCCAATGGATTTGTAGCGCTTGCACCGATCCTTGTCCCAATCCTTCTGATGGCGGCAAGTTCGATCGCATCCATGGCAGGCTGGTCAGGCACAGCCAATGATATCTTGAAGTTTTTAGGAACACCGATCATTGCTCTGGCAGTTGGTACGATTTTTGGAGTGATCCAGCTGGTGGGGGCAGACAGGATCAGTAAGTTTTATGATCTGACCAATGAAACATTAAAAACAGTGGGACCGATTCTGTTTGTAACAGCAGCAGGCGGAGTTCTTGGAAAAGTGATCGCTTCTACAAGTATGATCGATTATATTACACAGAATGCAGAACTGCTGGAGACGATCGGAATTTTCTTCCCGTTTATCCTGGCAGCAATCTTAAAGAGTGCGCAGGGTTCTTCCACTGTAGCTCTTACAACAACAGCAGGAATCGTAGCGCCGATTCTGCCGGTTCTTGGGTTAGACTCTCCGATCCGTGCAACCCTTGCAGTTATGGCTATCGGAGCCGGTGCAATGACCGTTTCTCATGCCAACGATTCCTATTTCTGGGTAGTGACAAATTTTGGTGGTATGACTCCGGAAAAGGGATACAAAACACAGACCATGGCAACTCTTGTGCTTGGTATTGCCGGTATGCTGGAAATCTTTCTGCTGTCACTCTTCTTACACTAAGCATACATACTACATGAAAAAGGGGGCTTCTTATTATGAAATTTCTATTTGCATCCGATTCGTTTAAAGGGACGCTGTCTTCCTCACGGATTGCAGAACTGCTCACCACAGCGGCAAAAGAATCATTTCCGGACTGTATCTGCACCAGCGTGGAAACCGCAGATGGCGGAGAAGGAACCACGGAGGCCGTGTTAGATGCAGTCAACGGACAGCGGATGTTTTTGACCGTACATGGGCCTCTTTGGAAGAAAACAGACTGTTTTTATGGAAAACTGGATGAAAGGCGGGCAGTCATGGAAATGGCGGCCGCTTCCGGTCTTCCGCTTTTACAGGAAGTACAGCGGGATCCCCGAAAGACAACGACTTATGGAACCGGGGAAATGATACAAGATGCGCTGGATCATGGATTTCGAGATATTTCCATCGCCATTGGCGGATCTGCTACCAATGACGGCGGAATGGGATGCATGTGCGCCCTCGGAGTGCGCTTCCTGGATCAGGAAGGCAGAGAGTTAACAGGATGTGGAGAAAATCTGGGGAAAATTGCCCGGATCGATCTATCGGATCTGGATCCAAGAATTACAGAAACAAAATTTACGGTAATGTGTGATGTAAACAATCCGCTTTGCGGAGAAAATGGGGCAACCTATACTTTTGGAGGCCAAAAAGGAGGCACGCCTGAAATTCTGGAAGAGCTGGAAACAGGAATGCTTCATTATCGGGAACTTCTTCTGGAGACGTTTCAGGTAGATGTCAATGAGGTTCCGGGAGCAGGAGCTGCCGGGGGACTGGGCGCTGCCCTGGTGGTATTTTTAAATGCCACTCTGAAATCCGGGATTGAGACGGTATTAGATCTGGTAGATTTTGATACCCGACTTCAGGGGGTGTCTCTTGTAGTTACCGGAGAAGGGTGCACAGACTGGCAGTCGGCATTCGGAAAAGTCCTGCACGGTGTTGGAATGCGCTGCAAGAAATATCACATTCCGGTGGTGGCGCTTGCAGGATCCATGGGGCAGGGGGCAGAACAGATTTATGAATCCGGGATTGATTCGATCCTGACGACGGTCAATGCCCCCATGGAACTGCATACAGCGCTGGAACAGGCAGAAGAATTATATCTCAATGCGGCGAGACGTTTGTTTCGAATGCTGAAGGTCGGATTTCAAATGAAAGAAACAGAAGAACAGTCCGATCAGTGACAGCAGTTTTCCGGCAGCGGCGCCTGGCGCATGGTAGGTGATCTCAATTCGATGTTCTCCTGCTTTCAACGGGAATCCCAGAAAAGCGGTGTTCACTTTTTCAGGGGTTACGTGCCTTCCATCTACTAAAATCTCAAAATGTGTATCATAAGGAATGGTCGTGATAAAATATCCATCGGAGATTGTCTCGATCGTTCCTTTGATTTGATTTCCCTTCGTAGCATTTGTATCTGCCTGAAATTTTGACTGATACAACGAGTTCGCGTCTGACTTCTCTTTCCAGGTTCCCCCAAAAAGCTGAATTTTAGAAAGCTGATAGCTTCCGTTTCCAAGCGTAAGAGAAATACTGCGCTGCCCTGCCCTGATGGGAACGGCATAGGTAAAGGTGGTATTGTGGTTCTGGTAAATATGAGAACTTGCACTTAATTTATTCCGTTCCTTTTCCAGGGTAATTGAGACATCCGAAGTCGGTTTTTGATTGTTTACAGAAAACTGCAAAAATATCACGTGATCCTGTTCTCTTTGCGGTGCGTCTTCCCACTCTGGAAATAATTCTGAAAGGCTGAAGGATAGGGTTTCCGGCTTCTTTAATACAGCCTGTATGGTCTGTCCGTTTTGAGTCAGGTGGTTTCCTGGTTTTTGAAGTGCCGGAAAGGAAAGTGTCCCGGGCTGGATGTCCAGACTCTCAGAAGAAGGTGCTTCTTTTCTTCCCTCATCTTCTACCACTGCATAATCCAAGAGTGTCGTCTGATTCCATGGAAATGGTAAGGCCTCATAAGTCTTTTGCTGGAACAATCGATCCGTTGCATAAGCAATGGGAGAAACCTGGTCATTTCTCCATATTTTTTTGTTTGCCACCGTGCATTCCAATTCATAGCCTGGAATTTCTTCCTGGGAGATCAGATACCGGATTCCCATAAACCGTTGAAAAACAGGGTTTCGGGATGCCGGCTGCATCAGAAAGTTCCGATGGGGTTCTTCCACTCCAAAGATTTGGGTGCGAAAATTCTGGTATTCTGAATGATACAGGGAAGAATACACGGAAGTACTGTACTGCCCCACATTCCAGATCCGATTTTGATCGGCAAATCCTTCCAAAGGGGTTCCCAGTTGCTCCATACGGACAAATTCCTGCCTGTCTGTGATGAAATCAACTGCCTGTCTGGTTTCACATCCTGTTACGTTCTCATAAAAATCATGACTCAAGAACGTGTCAGCCTGTCTGTGGAAAAAAAGCTGATATCCGAAAAGAAACAAGACCGATGGAAGCAGAAAGCAGAAAACAGGAGCATTTTTTCGGAAAAATTTTGCATATCGGGATTCCTGTTCCCTGTGGGTAACCTTCCAGAAGATCAGAGCACAGACAGACATCATACCGGCATCTAAAATCAGAATGGGTCTCAGAGTCACCGACAAGCTTCCCATATTTCCGAAGAAGACCAGCACGATGGACAGCAAATAGGGAAGAAATCCGCGCCAGAACGAAGCGGGACGTTCCAGTTGCTTTTGCAGGTAACAGGCGATCAGATAGCATAACAGGGGAAGAAAGGGGATCAGCACCTTCTCCCGGATATATAAGCCTCCGTTGAGCAGATACCAGACAAACGGAAGGGTCAGGATCAGCAGAAGTCCCCAGACAAGAATCCGTTCGCCTCTTCTCTTCCATCTCATTCCCGCGATCAGAACTGTCAGGCTGAACGTCGTCAGTCCGATGCCGTAGGGATGATACAAAACAGCCGATAACTTGAAAGTCGGAAGAAATAAGGACGTTGCCATGACAGCAGCGCTTGCTTCTCTGCCGCCTGTCATGGCAGCTGCGGAAGGAACCAGCAAAAAAGCGCTGCACAATACCGCCGTGAGAATGGGAAGTACAAACCCAATTCCATCCTGAAAAAACTGCCAAAACCCAATAGATCGTTCGGTTGTCTCTGCCAGGATCCAATATCGGTGCAGACCATATAAAAGTAAGACCAAAATTCCTCCGATGCTAAAATAAAAACTGGTCAGGATCATCAAAAAGACACCGGATATGTAAAGTATCCTCTGTCCTTTTTCCAGAAACAGATCGACTCCCCACAATGCCATACAGAGAAACGGCATGTAAAGGATAAACAAAACCTGGTTGTAGGACTGATAGATCATGGAACCTGCCAGTAAAAACATAAGAGCAGTTCCAAAACAGATTGCCTGGGAAAATCCATGTCTTCTTAACCAGCAGTAAAACATAACAGCTGCTGATGCAAGACAGGTGACGGATGCTGCGATCAGATAATCGCTCATGTTCACAAACGGCAGCAAGTATGAAAGCCAGAAGACGGGGCTGTACAATCCGTAATAGGCAAAATGGTAAATATTCTGTCCGCCTCCGATGTTGAGGGCAAATTCCGGGAAAAAGTCTCCTGTATCATAAAACTGCTGCCGGAAATAGTCCGGAAAAACGCTGTGCTGACTGATCCAGTCTACTCTGGAACCAAACACCCCATATCTGCCGCAAAACAGCCAGCAGAAACCAAGGGTAAGGACAACCAGAAACAGAGGGATCAGACGAGAGAGATCACTCTTCTTATGTTTCATAATCCTGCTCCTTTTCTTCCTCACTGGAATCTTTTAAAATAAAAATGGGCCGGTGTTTTGTTTCCAGATAGGTTTTGGACAGATACTGCCCTACGATCCCGGTGCATAAAAGCTGTATTCCACTCACCATAAAAATGATACAGGCAAGAGAAGGCCATCCGGAGACCGGGTCTCCCCACAGGAAGGTCCGAATCACAATGACGAGGATCATAACAAATGATACCAGACAAAAGAATAGTCCCAGAACAGAAGCCAGCGATAACGGCGCCACGGAAAATCCGGTAATTCCTTCCATGGAATATACAAACAGCTTTTTCAAAGACCACTTGGTTTCTCCCGCAGACCGTTCGATATTTTCATATTCCAGCCATTTTGTACGGAATCCCACCCATTCAAAAATCCCTTTGGAAAAGCGATTGTATTCGCTCATTTTCAGAACAGCATCTACCATGTTTCGCTTCATCAGACGGAAATCCCTGGCTCCCTGTACGATTGCTGTTTTTGAAATCCGGTTGATCACACGATAGAAACGATCGGACAAAAACGATCGGATTTTAGGTTCTCCACTTCGTGTAGAACGCCTGGTAGCGACGCTGTCATAGTCCTCGGTTGTCAGGATTTCATACATATCCGGCAGCAGATCTGGGGGATCTTGAAGATCTACATCCATAACGGCAACGTAATCGCCGTTTGCATGGGAAAGACCTGCATAAATTGCTGCTTCTTTGCCAAAATTTCGGGAAAATGAAAAATATTTGCAGCGGGAATCCTGACGGTGCAGCTGTTTCATTTTCAGCAAAGTACTGTCGCTGGAACCATCGTCAATAAATAAAAGTTCAAATGTTGCATCATTCATCTGTTCCATCACAGGACACATGGCATGATAATATACCGGAAGCGCCTCTTCTTCATTGAAACAGGGAATGATTATGGTAATGGTATGTTTTTTCATGATAACTTGTCACCTCCTGAGAATCATTATGGGGATGGATTCTTAAAAAAGTTCCAAAGCAAATCTTAAACTTTCTTAATTATTATTGACGATTTTATAGGATTTATCGGTATTTTTGTTAGAAGTGTGTTGTAAATAGAATGCTTTTATGAAGTGAGATTGGTGCAAGAAAAGAGAGCCTGTTTCCAGGCTCTCCTAAATGATCTGGTTATATTTCATTTGTTCATCCGTGCTTCTGGCATATCCCTGCTTTAACGGATAAAGTTTGTCTTGATCTTCTCTTCTGGTTCTGGTTTTGCGATCTGCGCCTGTGTTCCGGCTTCCAGACAGTGCAAGAGCCATGCCATGTTTTTGCCCAGCACATGCATGATCTGTAATCCTTCCTGATCCTGCATCACTTCATCCGGAGTGTTGCCATGGACCATATTCCAATAATTGGAAGATACGATCGGCATCTGATGGAATGAAAAATATTTCAGAAGAACATCCAGGGTGGCTGTCGTACCGGCACGTCTTGCGGATGCGATCGCTGCGGCCGGCTTTAACAACATATCTTTTCCGGCAAGGGAACAGAATTTATCCATAAATTCGATGATCTGTCCGCTTGGAGATGCCCAGTAAACCGGCGATCCTACGATCAGAGCATCTGCTTCTTTCATTTTTTCCGCTGCAGCTTTTATATTCTCCATTTCCGGATTTCCAGCCTGAAAGATCTCGCTTTCAATTCCCTGCTCTTTCAAAGTTTCCGCAATCTGGCAAAGTGCCGTATACGTACATCCTTCTTTTCTTGGACTTCCATTTAACATTAAAACTTTCATCTGCGATTCCTTCTTTCTTTTGAACTTATTGTAAATATTATAACGCAGGAGAAACTTTTATGTAAATATCTGAAAAAGTTTTTCAGTAGTTTTTCTGAATCAACGCTACTCTTCTTCGTGTTTTGCAGCGTATTTTTTTCCAAGTCGGATCAGACCGGTAAAATAAAGGACGGTCAATATACCGGCAATGACATATGCAGCTGTCATCGGAAGTCCAAATCCAATCTTCTGACTCAAAATAAAGGAAGAAATAATAAACATATAGAAGCTTCCCGGAAGCAGCGCGATCAGATAAATTCCTTTTTTTGCCCCTTTTTTCGCCATCAGATAAATGGTAATGGCTGCAAACGCAAATACTCCGATGGTCTGATTGCTCCATGCAAAATATCTCCAAAGGATATTAAACCCTTCTGCGTTTAACTTCGCAAAGATTAAAATCAGAATGACAGGGATAAAAATTCCCAATGTTACAAGCACACGATTTTTTCTGGTCTTTTGATCAATGTGTAAATAATCTGCGACCATCAGACGACAGGAACGAAGAGCCGTATCTCCGGATGTGATCGGCAAAACGATCACTCCAAGGATCGCAATGACTCCGCCGATCGGTCCGAGCAGTCCTTTGGCAACTTCGCCTACAGCAGCTGTTGCTCCGGCAGTAGAACCGGTATTGTAAAGTCCCATGGCTGCAGCTGCCCATATCATGGCAATCAGGCCTTCCAGAATCATCATTCCATAAAAGACTGTGCGTCCTTCTTTTTCATGTTCTACAGAGCGTCCAATTAAAGTACACTGTGTAGAGTGAAAACCAGATGTAATTCCACAGGCTACCGTCACGAAAAAGACAGGAAGGAATTTTGTTCCGGCTCCGGAGTTTCCTTCTGCATCAAAGATCGGATACACATCAAAAATTCCTTTGAGACCATGGCTGAAATCAATATTATCAAGCTGATATCCCTGAATAAAGATTCCAGCAAATACTCCGACTGCCGATAAGAGCAGAATCGCACCGAAAATCGGATAAATCTTACCAATGATCTTATCAATCGGGAACAAAGTTGCTACCAGATAATACAGCAAGATCACTCCGTAAATTACCCAGGTCCATACGTTGACCTCCGTAAAACCACAGATCTGTCCGGCAAACAGATCGCCGGGAGTATATGTAAATACTGCTCCGACTAAAAGCATCAGAAAACAGAGAAAAATATTGTATACCTGGTATGTTTTGTTGCCGAGGAATTTTCTGACGATCCCCGGCATCTGTGCTCCATCCTGGCGCAGTGACATCATACCGCTTAAATAATCATGTGTTGCTCCGCTGATCACACATCCGATAGGAATCGTGATAAACGCGATCGGTCCAAACAGGATTCCCTGAATCGGTCCGAAGATCGGTCCGGTACCCGCTATATTCAGTAAATTGATCAGTGCGTTTTTCCACTTATTCATAGGGACATAATCAATTCCATCTTTCATCCGTACAGCCGGAGTCTTACGGTCGTCAGGGTGAAACACACGCTCCACAAATTTCCCGTATAAATAGCCTCCCAGTAAAAGTATCATAAGTCCTGTTAAAAAAGTTGCCATAAAATCCTCATCTCCCATTCTTTAAAATAGAGTGCACTCCGTTTTTTAATAGTTTATACTTTTTTAATAAATTGTCAATGGTTTTCTGTGGAAAAACTTTATTTTTTTAACGCGACAGTAATTTATTACTTTAAAATGAGAACTTTGCTGTTTAAAAGGAATTGAAAAATTTTGTATTACAAGTGTAGGATTACAATCTGATCGACCATCTATAAATATTTCAGCGAAACTAATATTTTCTCCCCATTCTCATAGTCACAGATAAAACGGCTGTCCGATTGCTTTGTCAGCAGAAAGAAATCTCCACTTGCTTCAAGATTAAACTGTGCAGTATTCTCGACTGTTTCCGCTACTGCTCTGCCGAAGCATTTCTGCTGTTCCACCTTCAGCATCCCAATCTGCTTTGCAGTCAAATCATACACATCCTGCCTGCCAACATTTTTTCTAATATCGTTGATCTGCATTACACGTTCCAGATATTCCGCATATCCCTGCGGAAGTAATTCGTCCGCAGGGATTATCAATTCTTTCGTGTCTGAACATCGGATTTTCTCAATCAACGTTCCTATGATTTTGGGCGAAAGCACCAGAATCTCTTGGTTTCCTGTAATGCGTATCTTATATTCGCATATCAATTTTCCATTCCTCTCAATCTTTCCACAAGTGCTTCTTTGGAAAAACTGTGCATTGACACAAGGGTAATTATCATCGGTACGGCAGACAGAACTACTGCATAAATCAATGCAAGGCTTACAGGAAACTTAAACGCCATATAGAATGCCCCCGTATTGTAGAGTATATTGCTGAGCACATAACCGCACAGCGTACCGATGGTCATTGTCACACCGACGGTAGCAAGTACCAAGAGCAGACTTTCTCCAAGCAGCATTTTACGAATTTGATCTTTATTCATTCCAATAGACTCTAACATTGCAAGTTCCTGTTTACGAGTAACAATATTGGTAATCAGCGTATTCATCATACTTAAAATACTGAACATCATAATAAATATGGCAAGTCCGCTAATTGCACCAAATAGTGTATTTGCTGCCTGCTCATAAGAAATCTTCATATCTACGTAAGCCTCCATAGATAGCTCTGGTCTTTTCTCTAAAATTCCCTTCAAAGCTTCGTCTACTGATGCTTCATTTTCAGAATCAGCGGATATGAGTAGCTGAGAATTCAGGCTGTCATAGGAAAGTTGGTTTAACATCGGCTTTTCAGGCATTACAAACCATCCGTTTATCGCAGGATTGTCTAAGCTATACTGTGTGCTTAAGATGCCTAGAACCGTCACTTCCTTCTCTGCCATCTTACTTCCGTCATAGTATTTGATAATTACTTTATCTCCGGTCTGGAACTTCCATCCGAAAATTTCTTCAACATTGGTATTTCCTTGAATCAATACATAGTTACCTGACATAAGCTTGTCGTAATCGTATACACCTTCTTCTATATACTTTTCCATTGATTTCATCTTTTCATTGCTTATAAGATTTAAGAAATCGTCGTCATCGTATTCGTCATTTTTTGGAAAGTCGAAGATAATACCAAGGCTTTTAAGCTCGTCTACCTTTTCCACACCGTCTATGGCAGATATTTCTCTAACCATATCATCTCCCATAGGTTTCTCTGCCTGCATTTCGCTCATTCCATTCTCGCTTAGCTCCACAGCAGCCTCTGAATAGAAGATATTAAAGTCTGCGTCTTCCCATATACCCTGTCGGGAATAACCCTCCTTGTCAAAAGATGAAATATAGGTTGCGGCTGTCATAAAGAGAATACCGCCCAAAGCCAAAGAGAGCATTGTAATAGTTGCTTTCTTTCTGTTTTTGGAAAAATTCATCATCCCCAACCCCATCGGAGATAGTTTTCGGCAAAGTTTCTTGTTTGCAGCCTTTTTCATACCGTCCTGTGGTACATAACGAAGTGCCTCCATCGGAGAAACAGTAGCCGCAAGTCGGGCAGGTTTTCGTACTGAAATCATCGTAATAATATAGATAACCACAAATACAAGAGCGATTATCAATAGCGTATTCAAAATATTAAATCCATTTGGAATAATGAAATATCCTGCAATCCCGCCAATCAAAATACCAATAGGAGCAGAGCGAAGATATAACGCAACACCTTCACGGGAAACAAGCTTTTTCATCTGCTTCTTTGTCATACCAATGGTACGAAGCTGCCCAAACTGATGGATTCTGCCAATGACAGAGAGATAAAACACACCATAAATCACAAGAATACACGCAAGTAAAATAACAGCTCCAACTATGCCGTAAAGCATAACAAACTGCGTATCCACAGACAGCGACTCAATAAATGCCTTTGAAGGGCTGACATATTTTCTTTCAATCCCTGCATCACTTCCAATTAAGTACATCACTTCCTTGCAGTCTTCAGGGTACATTGTCGTTGCTCCGTACAACTTTGCATAAACCTCATACGGCATATCCTTTAACTGACTGCCATTCCTTGCATATGTTTCAGAGAAAAACACGGAAAATTGTTTTGCCATATCGCTGCCGTTTAAGATACCTGATACGGTAAAAGTTTCGGTACTGTCGTCATAAAAGGTAAAGGTCACGGTACTTCCAACCTTAGGATTGACCCCCATCTTTTTCAGCATTGCCGCCTGTGCAGCGATTTCATTTTCCTTTCCGGGTAGCTTTCCCTCAAGCAATTCGCCGATTTGGATTTTATCGGATAACTCACTCACATAGTACGGCATTACATCGAAACCGTCCATTGGAGAAAGGACACCTGTTTTTACCTGTATCTGATAAGCAATACGGTCGTCTGCTTTCAGCATTTCCACCTGTTCGTTGGTAAGATTATAGTAGCCTACTGTGCTGTATCGTTGATATTTAACATTACTACTGCATCTTATTCAGATGCAGTAGTAAATGTCGGATACAAGGAATTCAATTTA
>UQVC01000034.1 GCA_900544395.1 uncultured Ruminococcus sp.
TCCCACACAAAAGACCTTTTCCCTGTAAATACCACATATTTCTTCGCTTTTTAAAGCCTCTTTTTGTGAACTCCTCATGGCAGAATTCTTTAAATTCTTGTTTTGTCATAATCTTTTCCTCCATTAATAAAATTCTAGTCGTACATTACTTCTTTTGCCAATTTTTTTCTTATATTTTTTAAGTTGTTTAACACCCGCTTTGGCAGATCGTGGATTATACGGCTTTAACTCATAAATCGTTTTAGTTTTAGGATTGTAATAGTCTGGTCTAATCCCTTTTACTTTTCTATACTCTTTATAATCTTTTCGAAACGATGGCCCAGCTTTATATCCATTATGTATCTTTCTCCCCGCACTTCTTGTGGACTTAGTGAAGCCATTGGTATGTTCTAATGATTTAATAATATCTCTTGCTTCTTTGGTAAAGTCTACTGCTTCTGCAATTTCTAGCGTATTTCCCATCTTATCAGTAAATCGCAGTGCTCTCACAGCTTCTCCTACACCTGTAACAATCGGAATCAAATCAATTGCATCACCAACTACACCTGCCCATGCACTTGGATCATATGGGTTAGCTGCAACTTCCGCAATACTAAACCCTAAGGAAACTACATCAAATACAGTCTCCCAAACCGCACCTGTTCCATCTTTTCTGCCAACCGGATTATTATCACAATAACTGTATAAGTTTTTATCCGTCAATGCTGTTGGCGTTGTCTTTAAAACCTCTACATCATCTGCATTGACAAATCTCCCCGTCTCCGGATCGTAATACCGACTATTCAGATAGTACATTCCCAGTTCTTCGTCATAGTAGTATCCCTTGAAACGGAATGGATTCCTTCTGCCCAGTCCATTCGAACTGTAATCCGTCAGATTCAGCAGTTTTCCCCAGGAATTATACTCATATTTTACAAGTTCCGTTCCGTGACTGTCAAGAATTCCCAGAATATCCCCAAAAAGATTTTTGCGGTAGAAATATATCTCATTCTGATACTTCATGGCAAACACATTACCCTTGTCATCGTAGAAGAAATCGATCCTGCTGCCGTCACTGGACGTCTGCATCAGAATGGTCGAACCATCCAGATAAAAGTCTGTCGTAACGCCATTGACCGTCTTTCGGATTCTCTTTCCGCTGTCATTGTACATGCAGTACATATCCAGTCCGGCGCCTGTGATGTGCTTCAGCTGATGTCCTTTTTCCCATTCCATCTGCATCCCCAGATACTGGAGCGGATTTCCCATGGCATCATAAGTAATTGCCTGTCCATTGTAGAAATGAAGCTGATCTCTCCAGCCTCCGGTCTGATACTCAAATGTATCGGACTTCCACGGTGCTTCTGTGATCACTGGATTTTCGATATAACGGTACTCGTCTCTTCTGACCATATTTCCACCCACATCATAGGTGTAACAGATTGTCTTATTCTGCTTCTGATTATCTTCTCGTACCAGCTGGTTCAGTGCATCATAGTAGTAGCGGATTTTTCTTTCGCTGCCATCGGCGCTTCTCTCCACCATTGTTTCCACATTTCCACAGGCATCATAGGTGTAGGATTCTGCACGGTTTCCTTCCCGGACAGATGCAACCAGGTTTGTAGTCACTCCTGCCTCTTTGCCTGAGACGTATGTATACTCCTGAGTCGATGTATTCGTATCAGAGAAGTGATTGTGAGTACGGATCACACGTCCAAGGGCATCATATTCATAGGCAATCTTCTGGGCGCCGTTGATCTTGATTCCATATCCAAGTCCTGGTTTCTGCTGTTTCTCTACATCCCCGTAAAGGAATTCCACCTCATGTCCGACTCGATCTTTCTGATACGTATATCCTTTGACACGATTTTTCTCATCATACACTTTGCGAAGTTTCATTCCGTCAGAACGGTCTGTTCCTACCATTCTTCCGATCAGGTCATACTGGTATGTGCTAATCACTCCACTGCAAAGATCTTTGTGCCTTGCAATTTTTCCACAGCTGTCATACGTATTTTCAAACAGTTTTTCTTCTCTGCCGTCTGCGGTGATCAGATACTGTGCCGCAAGCTGTTCTTCCGAATTGTATTCATTTCGAACGGCTTCCCCTGTCGCATAGGTAATCCTGTCCGCAAGACCGTTCCGGCTTCGAAGCGTGGTGCGCTCCAGTTCTCTTCCTCCAACCGACACGGATTCCAGATTTCCAAACGGATCATACGCATAATCATACGTAAATCCATTGTGACCGATGGACGTCACTTTTTCGTTTTCATAGGTGTAAGAAACTTTCACTTCTTTTCCATCCACCATTCTCGCAACTTCTGTCATCTTATCCGTGTTAGCATCGTATGCATAGGAAGTGGCATTTCCTTTTGCATCTGTCAGCTTTGTCAGAAGACGGTTCTTGTCATCATATTCATAATGCACGGTATTTCCTCTGGAATCTGTGATCGTCTTCGGCTGCTTATAATCGGATGTGTATGTCATAGACGATTCCATGCGCTCACTGCACTCTTCCAGGATCCACCATTTGTTGACCTGGCTGTTTGACTGGTGGGCTGTAAAAATAATGTCTGCTCCTTTTGCATACGAATAGTCCATCACATCCAGAGACAGATTTCCGTCCTTACAGATGATCGCATATCCATTTCCCGGTGACACCTCTTCGAATCGGAACAGCTGATTTGCAGCTCCCGGCATAGCCGTCTCCAAAGAAAGAATAGAAAAGCCTCTGTCGTTGGTTCCTGATTTTGCCAGTACTTTTCCCGGGGCGTGAACCGGCTCTAACTGATAATACGTGCCGTCATATGGCAGCAAACGATACTGCTGGTTCATCCCGCCATTGTAGTTGAACTGCACTGCCTGTGTTCCTGCTGCTGTCGAAGCATTCTTCACATCAATATATTGTCCCGAATGACGTACCCGGATATGATAAATCCCTCCCGCTTTCGGAACTGCTGAAACAGTTCCCTCATCTGCCGGTTCAAAATACCAGTCCTGATGTTCGTTTTCTTCTTTTCGTGTATAACTCTGCACCGGCTGGCCGCTTGTGGTACTCTTTGGTCCGTTTGTCAGCGCTTTCTTATCTTTCGTTGCCTTATTCGTAATCTGGAAACTTCCATCTGCATTTGGATACAGTTTCCATTTCTGTGCATCCGTATTGTTGTTTCCATAAATCTGGATCTTTTCTCCTTCTGCATCCGATTTTCCATTCAAATCCAGACGATATCCCGGACTGCAGAGCGGCTCAAACTGCAAATATCCATCCTTTCCATCGATCAGTTTCCATTTCTGAGCGGCAAATCCAAAGAACGTACACAGCTGTACTACCGTTCCGTTTGCTGTCTCACTGTTTCTGACATCCAGATAATTTCCGGAAATTTTTTCCCGAATATAATACACTCTGTCCGGTATGACTGCTCCGAGATATTTTCCGCCATCTGCCGTCATCTGAATCGGCTGTCCTTTGTCATTGTATGTAAATCGATAACGGACTCCTTCGGAATTGGCAGCCTGAGCCAGGTGATTTTTCGTATCGTATCGATATTCAAACCCTGTTCCGTCAATACTTCCCATCTTGGTCAGACTTCCTTTTTTGTCGTATGAGAAACTCTCTTTTTCCGCTGCACTCACTGCATGGATCAAATTTCCATCATCATCATACTGGTAACTCTCCCCATCATCTCTGACAAGCTGCACACCTTTGAATAACACCTGATTCACCTGATTGTAATACATCAGATACACATGGATCGCCTTGTATGTCTTCTTCGCCCCTTCATTTTGATCATCTGTGCTGAAGGTGTTGCTGACAAACTGCCATCCTTTGATATTTGGATTACACTGGAAATGATGCCATTTCACAGAATCATCCGTATAAATCACCGCTGCCGATAAAGAAAAATGTTTCTCCGGGATTCCAAATCCATTGACCCAGCAGCTCAGGTTAAAAATGTCTCCTTCTTCTCCGGTAATATTGATTCCCTGCATCAAATGGAGGTTTTGTTCCATCTGTCCGTTTAACACCGCACACCTGCCTTTGTCTGCGGTCATCACACTTTTGACCCCGGATACCGCCGGATGGAATTCCCATTGATCCGGCGCCTCATTCGTACACCGTTCAAATCCTGGATTGTCGATTAGATTGAGTTCGTTTGCCACATTTCCTGTTTCCAGCTGAACACCGCTTACCAAAAGGGTTCCTCTTGCTCTTGTCATCCCCACAAACACGGAAACCGTCTCTTCTGCCGGAATCTGGAATGTGAGAACCAGTCTCTCCCATCCGTCATCCACGTTTTTATCGGTCACATAATCAATGCAGCGTTCTCCCATGATTCTGGTCCGGTCTGCCCGGATCACAGATACAACCGCTCCCTGTCCCTGATCTTCCGGGCTCAGAGATTCTGTTTTTACATAAGCAGACAACGTATATGTTCCAGCGGACAGATGCACATCCTGACAGATTCCTTCGTCTGATGTCAGCTCTGTTTTGATCAGCTTCGCACTTTTTGTGCCCACATATCCGTCTGCATGTGTAATCGTTCCCCGTTTTCCATCTGACATACGTAAGGTATACCATCCGCCATCTCCATGAGACGGATCAAATGTCGGATTTTTCAGCAGACCATACACAGTCTTCTGGACCGAACCGTCTTTGCTCAGCTTATGGTTCTTCATACCAGATGTATAGTAAGAATAATTGTTCGCAAATCCATCTGAATCCAATACATCTGTCGGACGTCCCATATTGTCAAAATGCCACGTTGTTTTCTTATTGTCCCCCGGACGCTCCATCTGTCCGTCTAAGCCCGGCTCTTCAAAAATGGTAGTGTTTCCATTTTCATAGGAAATCTTCAGTTCCTGACCCGGTGCATTTTTCTGTCCCGTTTCGGATACTTTGCTGACACGGGGCACTCGGAAATCATTGGTATACTCGTAATTTACGCGATAGCCATCCGGATTAGTCACGCTGGTCAGTTTATGAGACGAATCGTAAGTAAACTGTGTCATGGCTCCATCGGGATAGGTAATGGAAATCAGATTTCCCTGTGTGTCATATCCATATCGGATCTGACGGCCTTTTGTGTCCTGAATGGCTGTCAGTCTGGACTTTCCTGCATCTGTAGAATAGATAAGATCCAGAAAACCGCCTGCCGCATCGGTGATATGCTCCAGTGTATTTCCCGCAGAATTCGGACCATACTGATGTTTCACAGAATTCCCGTCCAGATCTTCAATGAATCGTAAAAATCCGTCCTGGCCAAATACATACTTTACTTTGTCTTTTGTTTCCATTGTGCGGTAACGGTCATGTTCAGAACTTGACGTCACTGTAATCGTCAGTCCCAGCCCATCCTCATCTTTCAGCTTATCTCCGTCTTTTGTATCTTTATAGAAATAATGTTTTGTTCCATCTTCATCGATATACACATATGGATAATCTTTGATTCCGCTTTCTTTCAGTTCCTGCTGACTGCTGAGTCTCCATCCGTATCCCATACGGGAAGAAGTATCTGCTTCACTGGAATTGTACACATGACGGATCTCTGTTGTCATCGGACCGCCCTCTGTTGCCACATCCAAATGACTCCAGACAACATTTCCCGTAAAGTCATTGGTGTAACCGGCTCCGGAACGACCTGCCGACTGTTCATGATAGCTCTGATAATCTTCCAGACCGTTCACATTTCTGTAATAAAAGACACCGCTTGGGAACTGGTCGGAAGAAATACTCGGAGAATCCGATGCGTAAAATCTCGCATATGCACGGTTTGCCAGATTTTCATCTGCTTCATACTGAGATTTCACCATGATTCCATAATTTTTTCCGGTGTTATACCACTGTCGTACTAGCCTTGTCACATCAAATCCTACCGGAGTGATCATCACAGTATTGCCATTTACAACCTGTTTCACTTTTTTATAGTCCAGCACCGTTCCATCAATCGCCGGCTGATTTCCCCAGCGGACGCTTTGCTCATCCCAACTGTTTTTTACCTCATATGCAAGAAGCGGCAGCTCCGGATTGCTGTAGGACGAATATTCAAACTGCCAGATATACATGGTCGCTCCGTAAATGATCGATCCCTTTCCGATATCCGGAAGATCCCGGAATCGGAGCAATGCTCTCATTTTTCCCAGTTCATCACTTCGTCCGATCACAAAGGAACCATAAGCATGTACCTGTCCCGGATCCTGAGGTGTATTTCCTCCGGTAAAAATATAAGTATCTTCGATATTTCCTTTTGTCTTGCTGGTCTCTGTCATGGGATCAATCACGATCGGATATACACGGTTCGTGTCCAGCATCCACTCCAAATCCGGTACAATCGCAATCTTGCTGCTTTCCATCCCTTCTTCTACCTGGAATTCCACCTGAAAAGATTCTGCTCCGGCAGCGTCATACAAATATGGCTTTCGGAATCGGAAAATCCGTTCCGCTTTTGAACTGCTCGCATCATACAGACCGATTCCTCCATCTTCTTCCTTTCTTAGTTCCAAACCCGGATGCTTCAGAGAAAACACCAGATTCTGTTTTGCAGCTTCTTTTGTATGAAAACGAATATTTTCTTTGATCTGCTCACTCTGGATCGCATAATGCAGATCGATCCCCGGAAAAATTTCTTCATAAATTCCCTCTCCGGTCAGATTTTTCACACACATAGTTTTACAAATTTCATCCGATTCAGAGGATTCTGCTTTTAAAAGAGCAGGCTGCAAATTCTGTAATTTGGAAGGATTCCAAAACTCTTCTTTTTCAAGTACTCGAAATGTGGCTTTCTTTCCTTTGTCAAGCACGTTTCGTGTACTTTCTTTGCATAAAAAAGGATCAATTCCCCATGAAATCATTTTTCCTGCCCTCTCAATTGTGACAAGATCCTGCGCGTCTGCTTCTTTTGCAAAACTTACCTTCACGGCCGATGCAAAATTCTGATACACTTCTCTTCCATTCTTCTGTACAGCTTCCAGACGGTTGTCAATCTCTCTCCACTGTCCTTCTTCTTCGTAATGAACCGGAACCGGATATACGGCTGCTGCCATTCCCTTCTGTGTCATCTGAAAATGCTTGACACAACGTTCTCTCTTTTCTGATACTTCTCGTAAAATTTTATCTCTCATTTTTCCCTCCTGCCGAACTCTTCTTGTTTCGGTCTTTCTTTTTTTACACGTATTGTGCACGTTTCGTGTACCTGTATAATACACGTTTTGTGTTTCTTTGTCAAGCACATTTTGTGTATTTTATATTTACTTTTCCACACGAATTGTGTATAATGATCTTGTATTCAATAGAAGACTTCTATTTTTCAGAAAATCTTCGTTCTGAATACTTAGAAAGGACGTGTATGTTATGGCTGCATTTGCCAATATACTCAAAACATTACGAACAGAAAGACAATTATCCCAACTGGAACTTGCCACCCGCCTTGGAATTTCCAAAAGTGCAGTGAGTATGTATGAACAGGGACGAAGAGAACCCGATTTTGACATTTTGAATAAGATTGCAGACATTTTCCAGGTTGATGTAGACTATCTTCTTGGCAGAACGGTCTCATCTTCGGAATCTGAGCCTGTCACTATCGCCGCACATCTCGACACTTCGGATCTTACGCAGGATGAGTTGGATGATGTCGCGGAATACATTCGCTTTATCCGTTCGAAAAGAAAACAATAAAGGAGCATTCAAAGACAGCTATGCTGAGTAAATATGAAGAACTGTTGGAAGAAGCCGCCGATCAGAATATCTCCGTAGATGAAAATTTTCCATTTCAGGGAAAATTAAAGGGCTTATATATTGATCAAAATATCGCATTGTCTGACCAGCTGGAAACCTCTGCCGAAAAAGCCTGTATTCTGGCAGAAGAACTTGGACATCATTATACTTCTGTGGGAAATATTCTGGATCTTTCGGATGTTTCCAATGCCAAGCAGGAACGCCGGGCGCGCATGTGGACATATGAACGGCTGATCGGACTGCAAGGCCTGATCGATGCCTATCAGCATGGCTGCCGGGAATACCATGAGACTGCTGAATTTCTGGAAGTAACCGAAGAACAGCTTCGCGATGCCATTGCTGATTATCGTGCAAAATACGGAGTCTGTACCAAATACCGGGACTATTTTATTCTGTTCGAGCCATACCTGATGATCGGAAAAAAACAATTTTAGAGACGAAAAAAGAGCCATTTCCTTC
This sequence comes from uncultured Ruminococcus sp., assembly GCA_900544395.1. Classification (GTDB taxonomy): domain Bacteria; phylum Bacillota; class Clostridia; order Lachnospirales; family Lachnospiraceae; genus Mediterraneibacter. The sequence goes on from UQVC01000034.1 coordinate 8,171, forward strand.
CCTTAAGGAACTGACTCTTTTTGTCTTATCCCGTCTTTAATCGGCACGCTCTTCACTCCATTCCAGGAATGTTCCTGTATTGGCGTCGATCTCAAACTCATATTCTCTTCCATTATAAATGATGTCCCCTTCGTATTTCTGGATTCCATCATCAAATTCCAGCTGGATCCGGATATCCTGTGCAGAAGCTCCTGATACTCTTTCCAGCGCCATTTTTGTGGCTTCTTCCTGGGAGACGGCAACTCCCGCCTGGGTTTGTGTACCTTGACTTTGTGTCTGATTTTGATTGACCGCATTCTGATTTTCCTGCTGCGCTACATTTTCAGAAGTCGCCTGGTTCTGCCCCTGGCCTTGATCCTGATTCAGGCTGCCCTTTCCCATTTCTTTATCAACCTGCAGAATGCTGCCGTCTTCTGCGGAGACTTCATAATCATATTCCTCCCCGGTAGAAGAAACGGTAAAATCAACTTCATAGATATTTCTTCCATCATCAAAATCTTTGCTTACTTTTAACCGTGTGATTTCCTCTTCCGTCACTCCTGCATCAGAAAATGCTGCTGTTTTCGCCGCATCTTTTCCGATATCCTTCCCATCATTTCCCGCACATCCTGTGAACATGCTCATTGCCATGACGCATACTGCCGCTGCTACAAAATATCTTTTCTTTCTCATATTGTATAATTCCTCTCTTTCTATTCTGTGAAACTGCACTTCTATATTGCTATTCTGTGTCTGTAAAAATAATATATTCCAGAAAGATTAAAGAAAGATTAAAACTTTAGAATTCCTCTGCATTTCTTTGAATATTTGCCTGAAATGGCATTGACTTGTGTGATTGTCATCAGCGTTGGACAGAATGACCAACACTGATGAGATCAGATCGGGAAATAAAACTCCCCGAAACAGATATCTACTTTATTTTGTTAGAAAACTCCTCCACAGATTTGGATTGAAATGCAATCTGCGTCCAGGCTTTTAACATTTCTAAATCCTGCTCCTCTTGAATCTTCTCCAACAATGTTTTAGAAACCGTTCCCAGATTTTGCAGAAATAAAAGTAGTAACGCTTTTACTGCCTCACATCCTTCCGCGCGCCCCTCTGCGCGTCCTTCCTCACGTCCGGCTGTATGTTCTTCTTTCAACATTTCTTCAAAAATCATAAAGCGCTCCTCCATCTCTCGATTTCCCTTGATGTCACGGATGAATTTCTGTAGTTGTCCGACATATGGATCATGAAATTCTTTTTCACTTCCTTCAAGGTCTTCTTTCATATACTGTAATAAGGTCACCAATTCTTTCGGAACTTCACATTCATTCTTTCCATGAGTATTTAAGAACAGGATTGTCCGCCCGTCTTTCAGATTCGCATTTTCAGATTCTTTGCACATCGATTGAAACGTATAGCGATACTTTCCTTCTCCAAATGGATCAAAATCACAAATAAAAATGACATATGTATTGGGAAGTTCCTTATAATCTTCTCCCGCCAGCAGCATTTCCATATCCATCTGACTCTGATAATAACGGCTCCGCTTCCCAAGTGCGGGCTTTTTCTCTACCTGCATTTCTACATTATAGCGTGTCTGCTTTTCATCTTTTGCATATACATCAAGGCGAACGCCCTTATACTCCGGATGATACACCATGCTCTTTTCTTTGCTCACATCCACTCTCTCAATCGGAATCTCCAGAACTCTTTCCAAAAGCCCCTTGCAGTTATCCTCATTGATCATAACCGCGCCAAACATAAAATTGTCTTTGATCGTAAGTTCCTTTAAACGTTGTTTTTTTCGCATTTGCTTCCTCCATATACAGAGGAATTCTATAAAGCCATTATACCAAGTCGCTAACTTGACGACTAGCCCTAAGTACATGATTTCACCAGTTTTTTCAAAAAAAGTAGCGGTTTTTGTATATATACGTTAATATTAAATTACCACACAAAACTATAAATCAATTCATACAAAGGGGGAAACTATATTGAAAAAATTAAAAGAAAGCAATCTTTGGATCATGCTGTGGCTTCTTGTATTTTTTGCCGGATTTTTCACAAATATATCTGATACTTTCAGTAATCATGGAATCCGGCTGATCAACGGAGAATATTATCGGTTTTTCACAGGATTGCTTTTACATACCGGAGTTATCCACATTTTAGGAAATATTCTGGGGATTTATTTTACAGGGTATTTTTTAGACGAACAGTTTTCTCAATGGAAATTGTTTCTGATCGCAGCATTTTCCGGCACTCTGACAAATGCCTTCTTTGCTTTTATGGCACCAAACAGTATCAGTGTTGGAGGTTCTCCGATTGTATTTTCTTTAATCGGTCTAATTTGTGTATCGCAGATGCTGTGTAAGAGTGTCCCCCGATTCCATTTTAAAACTCGATATGGAGAATGGATTGTAGGATATGCAATTTTAAGCAATGTTTCTCTGTTATTTGGAAACTTCTCCATTCTTATTGTACACGGCCTGCCTTTCTTGATTTCCTTTCTCCTTGGATTTATTGCCATCAAATTGAATTTTTTAAACCAACCGCTCAAAAAAGGGTAACATAGCATTGACTTGTGTGATTATCACCAGTTTTGGTCAGAATGACCAACTCTGGTGATATTAGATCGGGGAATACAACTCCCCGAAACAGATATTTACTTTATTTTTTCAGAAAACGCTTCCCCCGTATTTAACACAAAACTAAAACAACTTCCTTTTCCCAACTCACTTTCCACCCAGACATCCCCTCCATGTGCCTGTGCGATCCATTTGACCATAGAAAGTCCCAGACCTGAATGGGAACCTTCTTCGTTTCCTGTCCTTGAAGCATCCACCCGGTAAAACCGTTCCCAGATATGACTCTGCGCTTCCTGACTGATCCCGATCCCGTCATCCTCTACTGTTCCTTTGACTCCTGACATTGCCCTTTGCAGCGTCACTTTTATATTTCCTCCATCATTTCCATAATAGATAGCATTGGAGATTAAATTATCCAGCATACGGATATAAAAAGATTCATCCAGATACCCGATAAGATGTTCTTCAATTTCTGTATGAATTTGAATGCCTCTCTTTTGTGCCAGCATCTTCTGTTCTTCCACAACCATTTCTGTCAGCTCACTGATATCCAGTTCTTCGCGATTTAACTGCTGCCGTCCCTGATCTGCCCTGGACAACAACAAAAGCTGTGAAATCATCTGTGACATCTCTCTTGCTTTCTTTTGGATCAGAAGCAATTCTTCTCTCTGTCCATCTGTCAGATCTGAACGGTTTAACGAGGATTCGCATTGTGCCAGAATCACACTGACTGGCGTCCTCAGTTCATGAGAGACATCCGAGGTAAACTGCCGTTCTCTGACAAATGCCTTCTCCAGACTTTCCAGCATTCCGTCAAATGTACCTGCCAGATGATAAAACTCATCTTTTCCGGCATCCTGGCTGACTCCAATCCTGCGGCTTACATCTCCGTCCTTCTGGATCTTCTGCACAGTTTCTGTCATCTGCCGCACTGGAAACAGAGTTCGCCGTATCATCCGATATCCGACAAATGCGGTTAAAATCACGATCATCGGCAGCAAAATCGCCGCAATCCGAAGCGCAAGTAAAAATTCCTTCTGTTCTTCCGTAACAGAAATCACACCACGGACGTAAAACTCCTGCTGGTTTTCCATCTCATATTGTACATCATACACGTACCACTGTTCTTGCTTTCCATTTACTTTCTGTATCGTTCCATCCTGAAATTCCGGCGCTTTTTGAAATCCCGGCGGCACTTTTCCATATAAAAATATCCCTTCTGAATCATACAACGCCAGATAAACATTGTGTCCCAGCGAATAAAAGTCAGAATCAATCTCAAATTCTCCGTCTTCCAGTTCGATTTCATCCGCACTCTCATGCACCCGCTCTTTCAGATTGATCTGCGCAGATGTCAAAATTTCTTTGCCGCTCAAAGAAAAAAGAATTGCCAGACAGACGCACGTCACAAGCACCATAAAAAAGGAGTATATCGCAGTCAGCTTCACTTTTAAAGAACATCGTCTCATGGCTCTTCCCTCATTACATATCCTGCGCCCCTGACTGTGTGGATCAGTTTGATCTGCGCTCCTTCATCGATCTTTTTACGCAGATATCGGATATACACATCGATCACGTTGGAGGCACCTGCGTAATCATAATTCCATAAATGCTGCTCCAGACGTTCTCTGGAAAGCACGATCCCTGTATTTTGGATCATATAGCGAAGCAAGGCAAACTCTTTTCCGGACAATTTGATCTCGCGTCCTGCACGAAGTACCTGGTGAGTGTCCAAATGCACCTCCAGATCTGCCAGCCTGCAAACCGTCTGCGGAACTTCCTGTGGTTTTCGAAGCAGCACCCGGATCCGCGCCAGAAGTTCTTCAAATGCAAATGGCTTTACAAGATAATCGTTGGCTCCTGCATCCAGACCACAGACCCGGTCTTCTACACTGTCTTTTGCTGTCAAAAGTAATACTGGAACCTGACTTCCGCTCTGTCTGATCTTCTTTAATACACTCAGTCCGTCCAAGATGGGCATCATAATATCTAAAATCACCGCATCGTAAGGCGCCCCCGCCAGATAGTCCAATGCTTCCTGTCCGTCAAAGCAGGAATCCACACTATAATGCTCGGCCTTTAATCTTGTGCTCAGCAGACGGTTCAGATCTTTCTCATCCTCCGCTACTAAAATCCGCATTTCTATCACCTCATTTTTTGTTATTTACGAACCCTGTTTTCTTCCTTATGGTAACAGAATCTCCGGCTCTTTTCAACGCCGTCGGACCGTGCTAAAATAGAATCTGATCATGAACGTATATAAGGAGGAATTACGATGTCAAATAGAATTACTACAGATTTACTGGAATTTATCAAAAAAAGTCCCAGCTGTTTCCATGCGGTACAGACAACCAAAGATATTCTGATTGCTCATGGTTTTACAGAGCTGACGGAAGACCAGACCTGGGATCTGAAGGCCGGATGCGATTATTTCGTCACCAGAAACGGTTCATCCATCATTGCTTTTTCCATCCCGGAAACCGTCCTTCTGAAAAATAGTTTCCGTATCATTGCAAGTCACAGCGATTCTCCATCTTTTAAAATCAAAGAAAATCCGGAAATGGCAGTAGAAGATCATTACATCAAATTGAATGTTGAGCGCTATGGCGGAATGCTCTGCGCTCCTTGGTTCGACCGGCCGCTCTCCGTTGCAGGACGCGTGATCGTCAAAGAAAACGGCGCCTACCGTGCCAAACTGATTGATGCAGACCGAGATCTTCTTCTGATCCCCAATCTCGCCATTCACATGAATCGGGATGCCAACAGCGGATATTCCTACAATGCACAGAAAGACCTGCTTCCGCTGTATGGAGATATTTCTGCCAAAGACACATTTTTAGATACCATTGCAAAATATGCAGACGTGAAAAAAGAAGATATTTTAAGCCACGATCTCTTCCTCTATAACCGCCAGAAAGGAACTCTCTGGGGCGCAAATGAAGAATTTCTTTCCGCACCTCGCCTGGATGATCTGCAGTGTGCCTGCGCTTCTCTTTATGGACTTCTAAGCGCCGAAAGAAAAGACGCCGTTGCTGTCCACTGTGTTCTGGACAATGAAGAGGTCGGAAGCACAACCAAACAGGGAGCTGCTTCTACCTTCCTTCGGGATACCTTGTACCGCATCTGTACCGTGTTTGGAATGGATACACAAGATTACTTCATCGCGCTGTCCAAAAGCTATATGATCTCTGCGGACAATGCCCATGCCGTTCATCCGAACCATACAGATAAGGCAGACCCTGTCAACCGTCCATATTTGAATGAAGGAATCGTAATCAAATACAATGCCAATCAGAAATACTGTACAGACGGCATTTCCGCTGCCATGTTCAAAGATATCTGCAAGCAGGCGGATGTGCCATATCAGACCTTTACCAACCGTTCCGATATGCCGGGCGGCTCTACCCTTGGCAATATCTCCAATACACAGGTAGCGCTCAACACCGTAGATATCGGTCTCCCGCAGCTCGCCATGCATTCTCCTTATGAGACTGCAGGAGTGAAAGATACCGAGTATCTGGTAAAAGCGGCAAAAGAATTTTTTGCGTAAAACAGCAGCGGGCGGATATCAGCAATTGATATCCACCCGCGTTTTTGTATATATTGTTAAGTTTTGATATATCGTTGTTCTACTTCAGCGAAATCATCTTCCCCTGCTCCAGTCTGGATCTTTCCGCTGCAAGCGCAATATAATGACTCTCCAGAGACACTGCCAGATCTGTAATAGACGGACTGACTTTATCATTTACAATATAATCATAAAACTGCTCGATCATCCGCACATCTCCGCCGCCATGTCCGCTGAAATCCTCTGTCAGTTTTGTGAGATCGACCTCTTCTGTCTCTTTTCCAAACGGAGTATAGTAGATCATGTTTTTTCCCATATCTCCTTCGATCTGTCCCATGGTTCCCATGATTTTGATCGTACGGTTGCATGTGGCGCTGAATGCACACATTGAAAATGTCACCGTAATCCCATTTTCCATCTGCAGATTCACGACCTGATGATCCACCACGTCATTGTCACAGTGATATACACATCTGCCATATGGTCCTTCTTTCAAAGCTTCTCTTACTGCATTCTCTTCCGGGTGGATCACAAATGTATTGACCGGCCATCCTGCGCCGCTTCGAACTCCGGTTTTTGGATCGGTAATGTAGATTTTCTCTGCATCATATGGACAATGTTCCTTTGCCATACATCCGTCCAGACAGCGTTTCGAAGCCCCTTTTGGCGCATTCTCCGGCTTGAACCACGACAGTTCTCCAAAAGAAGAAACTCTGCTGCATCCGGAATCTGACAGCCACACCAGAAGATCCATGTCATGGCAGCATTTTGCCAGGATCATCGGACTGGTTTCTTTCGAATCTCTCCAGTTTCCGCGGACAAATGAGTGCGCCTGATGGAAAAATCCCACATCTTCTCTTGCCTGAATGTTCATCACGTTTCCTACCGCACCATCCAACAGCATTTCTTTGATCTTACTGTAAAATGGGGTGTAGCGCAGCACATGGCAGACGCAGACCTTTCTTTCATACTTTCTCGCAGTCTCCAATAACAGACGGCACTCTTCTTCATCTGGTGAAACAGGTTTTTCCAAAAGAAGATGATACCCCTTCTCAATCGCTGCAACTGCATGCTTCACGTGATCCCGATCCTGTGTACAGATAAACATCACATCTGCCAGACGGTCTGCAGCAAGCAATTCCTCTGCACTGTGAAAGCAGTTTTCTTCTTTCAGATGATATCTCTTCTTTGCTTCCTCTACTTTATCTTCCATCAGATCTGCCACCGCAGTCAGTTCCATCGTTTCCCCGTTTTGTGCAACGATGGGTGCATATACTTGCAGCCCCCTGCTCCCAAGTCCCAAGATTGCAACTGTCATTTTTTCTGCCATTTATTCTTCCTCCAAACTGTATGTTGTCATGCACAGATTCTATGAATCGTGCCTTTCATTTTAGTATAAGCAAATGGCGTTGTAATAGCAATCTTGGTTTCATCTTCCATTACCAATTTCGACAGAAAATGCTATACTAAATATAAAAAATTACTTATCACAGGAGTCCTCCAGATAACATGAAACACAAAAGAAAAACAAGTAAGACAACAAAATATTGCCTCTTCGGAATCCTTTTTCTGGCAGTAAGCTGCATATTAACCCTTGCCGCCCGGCTGCATCCCACATTCGCCCAGTGGTATTCCACCCATATTTATACGAAACTGGTCGCTGTCATCGGCAGATTATCCGGCATGGTGTCCTTTTCCTTCGTAGAACTGTGCCTGTATGCTGTAATCTTTCTAATCCTGGGAACCGGGATCCATGCCGCTGCTTCTGCCCGCAAACATGGAAAATCGGCAATCCTGCAATGGCTGGCAGGACTCTTTTTCGGTACATGTATCCTGTTGTTTCTCTTTGTGACAAATTGCGGCATCAATTATCACAAAAACTCTTTTGCACAGACAGCCGGACTCTCTGTACACCCGTACTCCGTACAGGAATTAGCACAAACCTGCAGATGGCTGACCGAAGAAGTCAACCGTCTCAGTCCTCAGGTGCAGCGTACAGAAAATGGAGAACTGCTTCTGACAAAAGAGACACAAAAAGAGGCCGTCAGGGCAATGCAGACATTAGGAAACTCATATCCCGAACTACAAGGCTACTATCCCTCTCCCAAACCGGTACTGGTCTCAGAAATCCTGTCTTATCAAAAATTGATGGGGATTTATGCACCATTTACGATTGAGGCCAATTACAATCAGGATATGCCCTCTTATGATCTGCCTTTTACCATGTGCCATGAACTGTCTCATCTGCGCGGCTTCATGCAGGAAGAGGAAGCAAATTTCATTTCTTTTTTGGCATGCAGAGAATCCTCTCTTGCAGAGTTTCAGTACAGTGGGACTTTATCTGCCTGGGAATATGCCATGGGCGCACTCTATCGCGCCGATCCCACCATCTGGCAGGAAGTAAGAGCGGCTCTGACTCCTGCGGCCGAACCGGATCTTCGTTCAGACGATGCTTTCTGGGCTCAATATGACGGACGTGCTGCAGAAGTTGCAAATATGATGAACGATACGTATCTCAAAGCAAATGGACAAAAACAGGGCGTTCAAAGCTACGGACAGATGACAGATCTTCTGGTAGCTTTTTATCAAATGTCATATTTAGAAAATTCCCGCATAGAATCATAATACAAAGCAATACCGCTTATGCAGCTTATTTTGTTGCTGATTACACCCATTTCAACAAATCTCAAAAAAATAAAAACTTTTTTCAAAAAAGGGCTTGCAATTCTCATGGAGCTATGCTAACATATAACTCGGTCATCACTGAAGCAGTGATACAGCAAGGCTCCATGGTCAAGCGGTTAAGACATCGCCCTTTCACGGCGGTAACACGGGTTCGATTCCCGTTGGAGTCATTAGTCTTCGGACTATCAATCAAATAAGGCGCAGTAGCCAAGTGGTAAGGCGTGGGTCTGCAACACCCTGATTCACCGGTTCAAATCCGGTCTGCGCCTCTTATAAGAGGAGATGCCGTTTCGACGATTAGATGATCGTGAGACGGCATCTTTGTTTTTTCAATCTGATATGCTTATCTATCATCCACTTTTCCAGCAGTTTTCCTATAGACTTTAAACAACACTTAAACATCACAGCAACACAATATATATGGTGCAAAATCATGAAATATATAACATAAATAGTTGACATTTATATCTATAAAGAATACGGTATCGGTATAAATGTTGAAAAGCGAGGCGATATATTATAGCCTATGATTCACATAAAATCCGGGAAATCCCCGAATCTTATGTGCATATCACTCACCTTTGATCCGCAAAGTCTCCCGGATATCTTCTCATAATATGAAAATACATGATAATCAGCAGTCCTCCAGCCAAAACCCAGGCCGCCGGGCTCGCCATGCAGACTCCCACATAGCTTTTATACTGTGCTGCTGCGATTGCAACCACACCTCTTCCAAGCAACTCCGCAACACCTGCCATCATTGGCAACACTCCAAATCCCATTCCCTGTATCCCATTTCGGTACACATTGACCAATGTCAGTGGAATAAAGAACAGTCCCACACACTTTAGATAGATGTCTACATAATCCATAATCTGACTCAGATTTTCTGACAAAAACAATGGGGTCAGATATTTCCCTGCAAACATTACAAATACTCCTGTCACAACTGCGTATGCAAATTCCATCCATGTTGCACTTCGAAATCCCTGTCGGATTCTGAGAATCTTTCCTGCCCCCATATTCTGGGCACAATATGTCGCCATCGTCGTTCCCAACGCCACATATGCCTGTGTCACAAGCTGCTCGATCTTGCTGGCCGCTGTAAATCCTGCAATTGCCACAGATCCCAGAATATTCAAAGCAGACTGCATCATCATTGCACCAACCGCTGTAATGGAATACTGAAATGCCATCGGAAATCCAATTCCAAACTGAATCTTCACCAGCGTTGCATCCAACTTCCAATCATCTTTTGTAAGCTTCAAAAGCGGCTCTCGCCGAACAATATAAACCAGACACAACGCTCCTGAAATCCCCTGAGAAATCACCGTTGCATAAGCGGCTCCGGCTGCTCCCATGTGAAATACAATAATAAACACCAGATCCAGCACAATATTTAACACTGCAGCAAGAATCAAAAAGTAAAGCGGTGTCTTGCTGTTTCCCAGTGCACGCAGGATACTGGCCAGAAGATTATATAGTACCTGTGCAAAAATTCCGGCACAGATCACCATGATATATGCATAAGCATCGTCAAAAATATTATCCGGCGTATTCATAAAATGCAAGAGCCATCTCATTCCCACCATGCTGATCACAGTCATGATCGCTGACACAATAAGTGACAGGATTGCCGCGGAACCTACTGTTTTTCTGACGGATCTCATATCTCCTGCTCCGAATTTCTGCGCGGTCGGCACTGTAAATCCGGCTGTCATCCCCTGCAGAAATCCAATGATCAAAAACATGATCGTTCCTGTAGAACCGACTGCAGCCAGCGCATCTGCTCCCACAAATTTCCCAACGATGATGGTATCTGCCATATTGTATAATTGCTGAAAAACATTTCCTATAAAAAGCGGAACTGTAAAATTTAAAATCATCTTCGTCGGATTGCCGACTGTCATATCTTTTTCCATAGCTCTCCCCCACATTTTTATATTTTTGTCATTATACGACACTCAAAACAGAAGCTCAATCACTTTTAAGAAACGTTTCGATAAAATTTACCAAACTATTGCAAAAAGCACTTTGAAGGACTCTCGCATCCCCCAAAGTGCTGTATTAGAAACCAGATAAAGTTCCACATTTATTTTAACACCATTTTTACTGCATCTTTCCAGCCATCATATTTTCGCGCTCTTGTATCTCCCCCCATCTTTGGAGTATACTCCTGACGCTTCAGGCGCTCAAATACTTCATCTCCATACAGCCCCAGTCCTCTTCCGGCCGCATAGGCAGCTCCGATCCCGGAAAGTTCTTCCGCATCCGGCACCAAAACTTTCCGATTCAGAATATCACTTTGAAACTGCATCAGATACTGATTTCTGGTCGGTCCGCCATCTACGCGCAGCTCCTGGATCTCTGTGTTCGCATCCTGACTCATGGCATTGACCACATCTGCAATCTGGTAGGCGATACACTCTACTCCTGCACGCACCATTTCCGCCTTTCTGGTCGTTCTTGTGATGCCTGTCAGAGCGCCCTTTGCCTCGCTGTTCCAATATGGCGCCCCAAGTCCTGTGAATGCCGGAACAAAATACAGACTGTCATCGGCTTCTGCCTTTTGGCAGAGCGCTTCCGTTTCTGCCGGTGACTGGATGAGTTCCATATCATCTTTCAGCCAGGAGATCACTGCGCCTGTATAATTGATATTTCCTTCCAGCACATAGCTGACCTTTCCCTGCATTCCCCATGCAAGGGAAGTCACCACACCGTGAGTACTGAGCACCGGAGTTTCTCCGATATTCATCATGATCGAAGATCCCGTTCCATAGGTAGATTTAATCATTCCCTTTTCCAGACATCCCTGCCCAAACAGCGCTCCATGAGAATCTCCCAACACACTGTGGATCGGAATCGGATTTTCAAAAAATCCTTCCAGATCTGTCTCTCCAAAGCAGCTGTCCGAATCACACACTTCTGCAAGATCCTGTGCGTCCAGCCCAAACATCTGACAGATTTCTTCATCCCACTTTTTCTCAAAGATGTCAAACAACTGCGTACGGGACGCATTGGAATAATCTGTTTTGTAAGATTTCCCATGGGTCATTTTGTACACTAGCCAAGTGTCGATCGTACCGAAACACAATTCATGTTTTTCCGCCAAATCTTTCGCACCCTCTGCATTCTCTTGCAGCCATGCCAGTTTGGAAGCCGGGAAGTAGGGAGAAAGCGCAAGCCCTGTTCTGGTTCGAATTTTCTCTGCTGCCCCTGTCTGCTCCACACGGCGGCAGATGTCGGCTGCTCTTGCACATTGCCAGACCACCGCATCCGCCAGCGCTTTTCCGGTTTTTTTCTCCCAGATCAGGGAAGTTTCCCTCTGGTTGCTGATCCCAATCCCTTTGATGCTCTCTTTTGCAATCCCGGAGTCTTCTACCAGATCTTTGACTACCTGCACAGTATTGTGATAGATTTCCTCCGGATCGTGAGACACCCATCCTTTCTCATTGATCAACTGCCGATGGGGAAGATCCTTTCTTTGAAGCAGTATGCCATTTTCATCAAAAAGCAACGCTTTTGTTCCTTGAGTACTCTGGTCGATACTGATAATATAGCTCTCTGCCATGTCCTTCCTCTCCTGTCCCCTATTTCAGGATTTCTTTTGCTTTGTTCACAATACCTTCTGCATTCAATCCATAGTAATCAAATACTTCTTTTGAAGTTCCTGTGATGACCGGTGCATCCGGAAGAGACATATTTACCACTTTTTTCGGACATTCCCTTCCTGTCACCTGTGCCACCATAGATCCAAGTCCACCAAATGGTGCATGTTCCTCTACTGTGATCACTGCTTTTGCATTTTCTGCCGCACGTACGATCGCCTTCTCATCCAGCGGTTTGATACAGTACATATCCAGAACGGATGCCAAAATTCCTTCCGACTTCAAAATTTCAGCTGCATCTTTCGCCGGTTTTACCATCTCCCCACATGCAATGATCGCCACATCGTTTCCATCCGGATTTCCTTCCGTTACAACGGTAGCGTGATCCATTTCAAACGGTACGTTTTCTTCCTCATAAATCGGATCGACTGCATTTCTTCCCACTCGGATATATGCAGGTTTTTCATCTTTTAACAGTGCTTTTGTCAGTTCTCTTGTCTGTACATGGTCACTTGGAATATAAACACGCATATTCGGGATCGCACTCATCGCTGCAATATCCTGTGCAGAATGATGACTCATTCCCAAGGCCCCATAACTGATTCCACCGCTGATTCCGATCAGTTTTACATTTGTGTTGGAATATGCAACATCTACTTTACACTGCTCATAACTTCTTGTAGAAAGAAAGCAGGCCGGAGAAACAGCATATGCTTTTTTCCCACATTTTGCCAAGCCTGCTGCAATGCTGACCAGATTCTGTTCTGCAATTCCGGTTTCTACGAATTGCTCCGGATAGGTATCTGCAAATGGTGTAAAAGATCCGCTTCCTCTGGAATCACTGCAGAGCGCAACAATATCTTGATCTTCTTTTGCAGCTTCCATCAATACTTCACAGATCATCTGTTTATTTGCTGTTTTTCCCATTATAACAACGCCTCCTCTGCAGTTTTTAAATCTTTCATAATTGTCTCATACTCTTCTGTTGTCGGAACTTTATGATGCCAGTTTGCCTTATTTTCCATGATAGAAGAACCTTTTCCTTTTACTGTATTTGCGATCAATACAGTCGGTTTTTCTTTTACGCACTTTGCTTCTTCAAATGCAGCATGCAGTTCATCGATATCATTTCCGTCTTTTACATCGATCACATGCCATCCAAAACTTCTGAACCGTTCGTGCAGATCATCGTGTCCCATCACATCTTCTGTATTTCCGGAAATCTGCAGGCGGTTTCTGTCTACCACTGCACACAGATTATCCAGCTTATACTGGCGTGCTGCCATAGCACCTTCCCAGACAGAGCCTTCTGCCAGTTCTCCATCTCCCATCACGACATAAACGCGGCGGTCTTTATGATCCATTTTCGCTGCTTTTGCCATTCCCACACAGACTGGAAGTCCATGACCAAGGGAACCCGAATTCATTTCGATTCCCGGAAGTTTATTATTGGGGTGACCGATATATTTGGAACCAAACTGACTGAAATTTTTCAAAACATCTTCTTTATCTAAAAATCCTTTTTCCGAAAGCACTGCATAATATGCCTCCATAGAGTGTCCTTTACTCAATACAAACAAATCTCTGTCCGGATCTTCCGGATTTTTGGCATCAATATTCATCTGATCAAAATACAGCTCCACCAGAATTTCCATTACGCTCATATCCCCGCCGATATGTCCTGCCTTTCCGGCACAGATTATATCTATGGTATCTCTTCTTAATTGATAGGCCAATGCTTTTAAATTCATATCTTTCCTTCCTTTCTCTCACTCACCGCGCAGATATGCTTTTACGTCTTCTTCGATCGGATCATAAAGATCCGGTTTCACTCCAATATATTTACATGCCTCATAAAGTACAGGTACTACATTTTTATGAATTCCGACACAGTGGTGGATATATGGTCCTTCTACAATTTTTGCTTCCAGACGCTTGATGTTCTCTACTTCAACCCAAAGATAGGTTCCCATTCCCTTTGGTCCGTCTACTCCTTTTGCATTTCCAAGAAGAAGCGAATATTCTCCATTGTCTCCATCGAAACGACACAGTGTCACGTCTCCGTGTTTTGCCTCTGCGGTCAGACTTCCCGGATGTTCAAATGCCAGAGGATACGTCAGTTCCGGTTTTTCCTGTGCAACTGACATCGGCCATGGTCCGCAGTGCTGAAGAAGTTCACCATTTTCAATATCTGGATGACGGATTGTCCAGTCTGCAAAAAAGCCTCTCTTTTCGTCCATTCCGGCTGCTTCTACCAGAAGTGCTGTCACTGCTCCATGAATGTCAGTCTCACAGACAACCGGTATTCCCTGTTCATTTAAAATTGCATTTGCTGCACACGGCATAATTCCGATTTCTGTCTGCAGTGCATTCCAACACTGGATTGCAGCTGCCTGACAGCCATATTTTTCTACCAGATTCTTCATTGCCAAAGCCAGAGCAGCTACCATTTCTACTTCCGCTTCTTTGATCTTGATGACCATCGTATCCTGGATGTAGGCGATCATCTGTTCCATCTTCTCTTTATCTTCACGAACAGCTTTCACTTCCTCTGTCAGTTCTGTCATCGGAACCGGCGCCAGCTGAATATTGAATTTTTCAAGCAGTTCCCCTTCATTGCACATCGTTGTCCAAAAATCAAAAGGACGTGTGGAAATCTGAAGAATCCGGATGTTTTTAAATGTCTTTACAACATTGCAGACTGCAAGGAAATCTTTTACTCCACGCTCAAACACCGGATCATTCAATCTGCAGTTTGTCAGATATGTAAATGGAATCTGAAATCTTCGAAGCACTTTTCCCGTTGCAAACAGTCCACACTGTGTATCTCGCAGCCTTACTCCATTTGGTTCCGGTCTCTCATCCAACGGTCCCCACAGAAGAACAGGCACATCCAATTTTTTTGCAAGTCTCGCACAGACATACTCTGTGCCGAAATTGCAGTGAGGCAACATTAGCCCGTCTACCCCTTCTTTTTTGAATTTCTCTACGATTTTATCGACATCTTTGTCATCATACAGAAGTCCTTCTTCATTGATGTCCGTAATGTCCACAAAATCCACACCCAGCTCTTCCAGTCTTTTAGCTGTCAGTCCTCTGTACTTAATCGCATCCGGTGCACTGAAGATGCTTCTTCTTGTCGGTGCAAATCCCAACTTGATTTTTTTCATGATTCAGTCTCCTTTCACATACCCTTTGTATTTGCGTATTTTGCTTTTTCTTTCAAGTATTTTCTTGTTGTTTTCTAACTTCAGTATATCCTTGGAGAAACTCAATTTCACCAGATAATTAAGTGTTTTTTACTTAATTATTTACTTAATTCTTGTTTTTTCTTTCTATCTGGTTCATAATAAATTCAGAACATAAAACAACAATTCGAAAGGATCATATATGGGAATCACTGCAAAAGAACTTGCCAGAAAATTGAATCTTTCTGCCGCCGCTGTCTCCATGGCGCTGAATCACAAGCCCGGAGTCAGTACGGCAACACGACAGCTTGTCCTGGATGCTGCCGAAAAATACGGATATGATTTTTCCCGGATTGCGGAAAAGCATACCACTACCGGGGCAATTTATTTTGTTATTTATAAAAAACATGGAACAGTTGTTGCAGATACCCCGTTTTTCTCTCAGGTTTCCG
>UQVC01000035.1 GCA_900544395.1 uncultured Ruminococcus sp.
TAAATTGAATTCCTTGTATCCGACATTTACTACTGCATCTGAATAAGATGCAGTAGTAATGTTAAATATCAACGATACGGCACACTAGTTCTGTAATATTCATGATAAGTCCGAGTTCTTTCATCCATTTTTCCATCGCTGCCAAACCTTCTGATGCTACCTGTTCATCTGTCTTTCCTGCGGTATCTATCTCCCAGACATTCTTTGCAAAACGAACGAATTTAGCAAGACCGTAAGGCAAAATAAACTTATAATATGGAAGGGAAACAGCAGCCAGTGTCATTCCATGTGTTGCATCTGTACAAGCTCCAACAGCCTGACCTAACATATGAACCATCCAGTCTGTGGATTTCCCTTTTGCGATCAAAGTATTAAGCGCCCAGGTTGCAGTCCATATAATATTACTTCTTGCCTCATAATCCTCGGGATGCTCATTTGCAATACGGCTTGAATGAATAATTGATCTCATAAGACCTTCGCTAATATAGTCACTGGTATTGTCATCCTCCCCAGAGAAATACTGTTCGCAGATATGATTAAAAATGTCATAAATGCCTGACACCATTTGATAATGAGGAAGTGTCATTGTAAATCTTGGATTTAAGATGGAGAATTTTGGCATGATGGCTTCATCAGCAAATACATGTCCAATTTTCAGTTTCTCTTTATGATTGGTAATAACGGATCCCGCATTCATTTCAGATCCAGTTCCTGCCATTGTAAGTACGCAGCCAACGGGAACGAGCTTACATGACGGTTCCTCAAATTTCACAAAATATTTGTCCCAGGGATCCTCATCACAATGAACAGAAACGGACACTGCTTTTGCATAATCACATACAGATCCGCCTCCTACGGCTAAAAGCAGATCCGCATGATGATTTCTCGCAATTTCTATCCCTTCATATAATTTTTCAATCGTTGGATTTGGCATGACTCCGGCAATATCTGCAATCTTTGCTTAGATTTACAAGAGAATCTTCACCCAAATAAAGCTTTGTGGGATTACAATAAGAAAAATTTCCTAACATAATATGCTCCTTTCACTTTACAATTCTTTCTTTTTTTGCTATCTTGAAATTATCTTAATACCTAAACTTAACTTTAGGTCAAGTGCTTTTTGAAAATTTTGAAAGAAGGTGTGGTTATGTATACAATCGGTCAGGTTTCTAAAATGTTTCATCTCCCAATTTCTACTTTAAGGTACTATGATAAAGAGGGATTCTTCCCTGATCTTGAACGAAGGGGAAACATTCGCTATTTCAATGAAAATGATTTAGAAGCCATTCGGATTATTGAATGTCTTAAAACTTCCGGATTGGAAATCAAAGAAATTAAACAGTTCATTGACTGGGGTTCTGAAGGCGCTTCTAGTTACATAAAACGGAAAGAACTATTTGAGGCTCGTAAAACTGCTGTTGAAGCTGAAATCAAACATCTGGAAAAAACATTGGCTTTGCTCAAATTTAAATGTTGGTATTACGAAACTGCGATGGCCGATGGAAGTGAAGAGAACCTGAATGCTATGCTTCCTGATAATCTTCCACCCCAAATTCAGGCTCTTTATGATAAAGGTCATGAATAATAAGAGGTGTATCATACAAAATAGAGAGGAATGATATTATGACAAGTTTAAGTACCCTGTGTTATATCGAAAAAGATGGAAAATATCTGATGCTGCACCGTACGGTGAAAAAGAATGATGTCAACAAGGATAAATGGATTGGAGTCGGCGGACATTTTGAGGCGGATGAAAGTCCCGAAGAATGTCTGTTGCGGGAAGTGAAAGAAGAGACCGGCTATACGCTGACTTCCTGGAAATACCGTGCGATGGTTACATTTGTATCAGGAAATGGAGTCACGGAATACATGTCCCTGTTCACGGCAGATGGGTTTGAAGGAGAGCCAATCGCCTGCGATGAGGGAGAATTAGAGTGGGTAGATAAAAAAGAGATTTACCGATTGAATCTCTGGGAGGGAGATAAGATTTTCTTCCGACTCCTGGAGGAATCGGAAGAATTTTTTTCCTTAAAGCTGGTATATGACGGAACAGACCGTCTGGTAGAAGCGATTTTAAATGGAAAGCAGATGCAGTTGTCTCAGAAGAGATAGCAATACATGACGATAAAGTGGCAGGCGCTTCCGGCCATTACAAATAGATGAAAAATCTCATGGCTTCCGAAATTCTTATGTTTGTTGTTGAAGATCGGAAGCTTTAATGCGTAAATAATACCGCCGATCGTATAGATGATACCACCTGCCAGAAGCCACCCAAATGCGGCCGGAGACAGGGAGTGGAAAATCTGCGTAAATGCAAGGACGCAGGTCCAGCCCATTCCGATATAAAGAATAGAAGAAACCCATTTCGGGCAGTATACCCAGAACGCCTTGATCAGGATTCCGACAATGGCGATCCCCCATACAATAGATAAAAGGATGATGCCGGTACGGCCTTTTAATGTGATCAGACAAATGGGGGTGTAACTTCCGGCGATCAGAATAAAAATCATCATGTGATCGATTTTTTTCAAAAGTGTGTTCACTTTTGCAGAAATATCAAAGGTATGATAGGTTGTACTTGCGGCATACAGCAGGATCAGGCTGCCGGCATAGACTGCAAGTGCAGCAGTATAAATATGCCCGGGTTCATGTGCAGCTTTTATAAGTAACGGAACTGCTCCGCAGATAGCCAGTACCATGCCGATAAAGTGTGTAATGGCACTTCCGGGATCTTTTAAATGATGGGTCTGATTCATAAAAATTCGCCTCCTGAAACAAAAGTTACATGCAGTTTTAAAAACTACATTAAGTATATGTGTATATTACAACTTCTATTCCTGAAATGCAAGAGGATTTGTAAAAACTTTTAAAATCAAAGGAATTTTGACAGAAATGGAAAATTCTGATATGATATGTCAGGTTGTATTGCGGGACTGTTCTACAGTCCCTTATTTTTGTCTTTAGAAAAGGAGATTTATGGAAGAATTAAAATTTGAAGAATTAGAACTGTGCCCGGAAATCTTAAAAGCAGTGAAGCACATGGGATTTGAGGAGGCATCTCCAATCCAGTCGAAGGCGATCCCGGTGATCATGAGCGGAAAAGATGTGATCGGACAGGCGCAGACCGGAACCGGAAAAACAGCGGCATTTGGGATTCCGCTTCTGGAAAAAATAGATCCAAAGAATAAAAAACTGCAGGCCATCGTGCTCTGCCCGACAAGAGAGCTGGCGATCCAGGTTGCCGAAGAAATCAGAAATCTTGCAAAATATATGCATGGTATCAAGGTTCTGCCAATCTATGGAGGACAGGAAATCGTAAAACAGATCCGTTCCTTAAAGAGTGGAACACAGCTGGTGATCGGAACACCTGGGCGTGTTATGGACCACATGCGCCGCAAGACGATGAAGATGGATCATGTGCATACCATTGTTCTGGATGAAGCAGATGAGATGCTGAACATGGGATTTCGGGAAGATATTGAGACAATTCTGGAAGGAATCCCACAGGAGCATCAGACGGTTCTGTTTTCTGCGACCATGCCAAAAGCAATTCTGCAGATCACCAAACAGTTCCAGAAAGATGCAGAGCTTGTGAAAGTGACGAAAAAAGAACTGACTGTACCGAACATTGAGCAGTTTTATTATGAAGTAAAACCGAAAAATAAAGAGGAAGTCCTTTCCCGTCTTCTGGACATTTATACCCCGAAGTTGTCTGTGGTATTTTGTAATACGAAGAAACAGGTAGATCTGTTAGTCAATGCGCTCCTTGGAAGAGGTTATTTTGCAGCAGGACTTCATGGAGATATGAAACAGGCGCAGAGAGATCGCGTAATGCAGGGCTTTCGTTCCGGAAAGACGGATATTTTGGTATGTACAGATGTGGCGGCAAGAGGAATTGATGTAGATGATGTAGAAGCTGTATTTAATTATGATCTTCCACAGGATGATGAGTATTATGTACACCGTATCGGAAGAACCGGACGTGCCGGACGAGTTGGACGTTCGTTTTCCTTTGTTTCCGGAAGAGAAGTCTATAAGCTGAAGGAGATCCAGCGGTACTGTAAGACGAAAATCTATGCGCAGAAAGTTCCGTCGTTGAACGATGTTGCCAATACAAAGATGGAAAATGTATTAGAAGAGATCGAGCAGATCATCGAAAATGAAGATCTGACAAAATTCCTGCAGATTATCGAGAATCGTGTTAACGAATCTGATTATACAGCCATGGATCTAGCAGCAGCATTTTTGAAATATTGTTCCGGACAGCAGGAAACAGATGAAAAAGATATGGAATTTGGAGATACCGGTGCAGAAGAAGCTGGAATGGTGCGTCTGTTTATCAATATTGGAAAGAAAAATAAAGCAAAACCGGGAGACATCGTAGGCGCGATCGCCGGAGAAAGTGGAATTCCGGGGAAACTCATCGGAACTATCGATATGTTTGATAAATATACTTTTGTAGAAGTGCCAAGAGAATATGCTCATGATGTGCTGAATGCAATGAATCATACAAAAATCAAAGGAAAATCGGTCGCAGTAGAGCCGGCAAATCAGAAATAAGCAAACTGGACTGGTTAAAAATACAATAACTGGATGTTTTCATCCATCCACTTTGGTGATAGGATAAGACCATCAACGAGGAAAAGAGGGAATCTGATGGAAAAAAGAAAGCAGACAGTTATAAAACTGGCACAGACAGCACTTTTGGCAGCATTATGTTTTGTATCGTTTACATTTTTGCAGATTAAGATACCGATGCCGGGCGGGGACGCGACATCCCTTCATATCGGCAATGCGTTTTGTGTTCTGGGAGCGTTGCTTTTAGGCGGATGGTATGGCGGACTGGCAGGGGCAATCGGGATGACCATTGCAGATATTCTGGATCCGATCTATATTGTCGGCGCTCCGAAGACCTTTGTGTTAAAACTTTGTATTGGTCTGATCGTAGGACTGGTTGCACACCGGATTGGAAAGATCAATGAAAGCAGTGATAAAAAATATGTATTTCGCTGGAGTATTTATGCTTCTGTGGCAGGACTGGCATTTAATGTGATCGCAGATCCCCTGGTGGGATATTTCTATAAACAGTATATTCTGGGACAGCCGCAGCAGATGGCAGAAGTTCTTGCAAAGTGGAGTACGGCAACCACCTTTGTGAATGCAGTGGTATCCACAGTATTGGTTGTAGTTTTATACAATGCACTGCGCCCGGTTCTGTTAAAAAGCGGGATACTTCAGATTACAAGAAAAGCAGAAGAAGTAAAGATCTGAATGAGAAAAAATAAATTTGGGAAAGAGATAACCCGGACAGAGAAGCGTAGATATGCTTGTTGTCCGGGATTCTTTTATCATGACGGAAAGCGGGTGTTGAAAAGGCGTGGAAGGTAGTGGTAAAATGAGTGAAACAATAAAAAGGGGTGGAGCAAATGGATGGAGAGAAAATAAAAGTAAGCACTTATTTTAGGACACGAAAAATTTTTGTTTCCGTATTTTTGATTTTGACAGTGATTTTAGGGTTTATCGCACCGCTAAAGTCTTTTGTGCTGCAGTGGATTATTGATGCCGGTGGCAAAGAAGAAGTGGTCAGAGATATGATATTGGGATTGCTGTTGGTTTCAGCTACATTTTTATTGGAATCCATTTCACGAAATATGTTTTCCAGACTGCATTGTGGGGCGCTGGGATTTATTCGAAATGCCTGTATGAATACGATTTTAAAAAGAAATATCAGGCAATATAGTGCATCCAGCAGTACGGCAGATCTTTCGCTTTTAACCAATGACATAAAGATGTTAAGTGATGATTATTTTGCTTCCTTGTATCAGTTGATCCTGTTTGGAATTATGCTATTTTTTCTTTTTGTATGTATATTTATATAGATCCATCCATGCTGCTGTTTGTATGCATTGCGGCAGCTGCACCACTTGTGCTTCCAAGAATCCAGGAAAAACATTTAAAGTCAAGCCGTGCAGATTTTTCAAAAAAGTCAGAGGAGTATGTGGGAAATACAACAGAAATTTTAAATGGTTATGAAATTATTCATGGATTTGGAGTACAGCGTTTGTTTCAAAAGAAAAACGAAGAAAAAACAAGCGCGGCAGCAAACAGTGAATATAAATTTCAGAAGAGCATCAATTATTCTATCACGTTATCCTCTTTTTTAAGCAATGGTTTATTTTTTCTGGTTCTGATGTTTGGGATGTTTCTGGTATTTGAAGGAAGGATCACGGTAGGATATATGATTGCTGCCGTTAATCTTTCAAACTTCATCATAACACCTTGTCAGGTAATTTCGCAAAGTTATGCCAGAGTAAAGGCATCCTGTAAAATCAGGGGTAAAATTGAGAATATGATGAATCCAGAAGAACAGGAAGAAATAGAAGAGGCAGAGAAGCATTTTTCCAAAATGGAAGTGAAACAGGTGCAGTTTGCGTATGAGAATACAAAAGATAAGATCCTTCAGGACATTACGTTTACGTGTGAGAAGAATGAAAAAATTGCGCTGCTTGGGGAGAGCGGTTCCGGGAAATCTACGTTGGCAAAAATTTTGTGTGGAAATATTACAGAATATTCTGGAGATATTTTGTACTATGATGGAGAAAAGCAGGTGTTGAATCAAAAAGCAGGCTGTAAATGGATTGGATATGTGTCCCAGAATCCATATATTTTCCATGATACGATCCGCAATAATATTTGCCTGTATGAAGCATATCCGGAGGAAGAGATTCGACATGTTTTGAAACAGGTGGGATTAGTGGAAGCGGTAGAAGAATTAGAACAGGGATTGGATACGGTTATCAGTGAAAATGTCAAAAACCTGTCAGGAGGACAGCTTCAGAGAATTGCGCTGGCAAGACTTGTGATCCGAAAATATGACCTGATCATTGTAGATGAGATTACATCCAGCCTGGATCCGGAAACAACGGATGCGATCATGAAATTGTTGCTTGATCTGGATGGTATGGTAGTAGTGATCACACATGACACGTTTGGAGAATACATGGAGCGGTTTGATAAGGTATATGAGATCCGTGAGGGAAAGCTGAGTCCGCAGAAAAAGTGAATTTTGATATGATAAGGAATTACAGAAAAATACAGGAGAATGAAATCATGATTGATCTCGTTCTCCTGTATTGATTTTATCATTTAAGCATGAATGATAGTTCCGGTCTTACCCTTAAGTGCGTCATTGATCTTATCGTAAGAAGTGATCAGAGCGGTGCGTCCCTCTCTCTCATCTACGAAGTCAACGGCTGCCTGGAACTTCGGAAGCATATTGTAAACTCCAAAATGTCCCTGTTCCATATATTCTTTCGCCTGTGCAGCTGAGATCTTTCCCAGTTTTTCTTCGTTGTCTTTTCCAAGATTGATACATACTTGCTCCACACTGGTCAGGATGATCAGCTGATCTGCATTGACTCCTTCTGCAAGTTTTCCGGCAGTCAGGTCTTTTTCAATCACAGCGCTGGCACCTTTTAAGTGGTTGTCCTGTTCCAGTACCGGGATTCCGCCGCCGCCTGCAGCGATCACGACCTGGTCTGCATCCAGAAGTGCTTTGACTGCATCCAGTTCTACGATTTTCACAGGATGTGGTGCGGAAACAACTCTTCGGAAGCCTTTTCCTGCTTCTTCGATCACATAGTTTCCTTTTTTACGCTCCTCATTGGCCTCTTCCGCACTCATGTAACGGCCGAGTACTTTGGTCGGTGTGTAGAACGCTTCGTCATATGGATCAACGATCACCTGTGTCAGAACAGTGCTGACTGTGCGGTAGATTCCGCGGTTCATCAATTCCTCCCGGATCCCATTCTGCAGGTCGTATCCGATATATCCCTGGCTCATAGCGGAGCATACAGACATCGGTGCAGCGGTATAATTTTCATGACGCTGTCCGAATTCGTTCATAGCAGTGTGGATCATCCCAACCTGTGGTGCATTGCTGTGTGTGATCGCAACCTGAAATCCGGCTTCAATTAAATCCGCAATTACTTTTGCTGTATTTTTTACTGCGACTTTCTGTTCCGGTAATGTAGTACCCAGAGCACGATGTCCCAGTGCAACGACAACTCTTTTTTTCATAGTCATATCCCTTTCGTTAAATAATTGTGATGAGTAAATTATATTATTTTTATTTCCAAAAATCAACGATATTCCGGGTGGAAATTGTGGATTATTGATAAAAAGCAAATAATATATCCAGACAGAGCAGCATTCCCAGCAAAATGCAGATGCACATCAGAAACCAGTCTGGAACTTTGTGGATCAGGCGCTTCCATTTGGGAGCAATGAAATAGACACTGGCACATCCGATCAGTCCAAGAAACATGGCATCTGCGAGAAAGGACGGGAGCAGAACGGGCTGGAAATACTCAGACCATTTCCAGGAATCGGAATGCCAGATCAGCTGTGTCATAAAGTCTGAAAAATAGCCGATTACGGAGTATAACAATCCGTTCAGGAGAAACGTAGCGATTGGACTGGAAGTAAATCTTCTCAATAATATTACGCTGAGAACGCCACAGATTCCATACAAAGGAATCCAGGGGCCGAACAGGATACTTCGATTGAGGAATATGCCTTCCTGTGTCAGATAACTCAGGGTTTCCAACATCCATCCTAATGTGGAAAAGAGGAAAAACAGAGAAGTCAGGAGGAGACCGGAATAGGCTTCCTTCGGTTGAAGCGGAGGCTGTACGGCACGCTTTGGCGGCTGGACAGAGTATAAAAACACAGGATATTGTCGGGGTTCAAAATAAGCGATTTTCGTATAAGGCCCTTCGGAATCATCATAAAGTGCCTTGCGGATCAGCAGTTCGTCATCGGAGAGCTCCTGCTCCAGTAATGGGTCATTTAGCAATTCATAATGGAGATTGCGTGAGCGAATATAATTTTTGCGGAGCTCCATATAGAATTCGGCATCGGCTGCCATGCGGTATGGATTGACAAAAAGAAAATCCAGGATCCCGAAAGTCAGCAGCGACAGAAGGCTCCAGCCCCAAAAGGAAAGATGAAGGCAAAACAGCCGCCATTTATTTCCGTGCATCATCCGGCGGGATAAAAGAAATGCTTCTTTTCGCTGAAGAGTTGGATTTTCTGCCAGAAGGAATGGAATCAGACTGTATTCATACTTTTTGATCACGCCGCCGATGATCGTAAGGTTCCAAAGTCCCTGGAAAATAGCGCGGCAAGTCATGATCAGAGCCGGTCTTATGAAATAGTTTAGTTTATAAAGAAAAAAGATTTTTCCGGTCATTGTTCTCTGGTAAGTTCTGGTTTCCAGGAAAAAGCGTGCTTCTCCGATCAAAAGGACATTTTGAATGAAGATCGCATAGAGAGCAGATAAAGCAATTCCCAGAAGAAAGAAGAAAAACGGCAGTGACAGCGGATTGTGGAACAATTCATTGACGGCTCTTAAAATGCTGAAAATAACGGACTTTCCGCTGGTATAAAGATCAAATATATGCTCCAGAATATTCGCGGCAGGTGTGTCAGAAACGTGAATCTGAAACAAATGGTGTATGGTATCTGCAGCAATATCGGAACTGGAAGCATCTGAAAAATTGTGGTGCGTCTGGATAAATGCGGTCTGTAGTCCGGGACGGAACTGACGCAGGATCAGAGTGGAAGAAGCAAAGGTCGTGGTCAGAAGGGCGGCCAGAAAACAGACAGAGACCATCCTTTGATAATTGGTTTTTAAAATTTTTTTAGCCCTCAGTTTTAACTGTTTTCTTGTCTGCATGGCATCTGCCGCCTTTCGTTCCTTGATAGACCTTATTATAGATGGTTCGGAGGTTACTGTCAAAGAGGATTTGCTTCTTGTCAACAGCCGCCTTTGTCTGCTAAAATTTAAAAGATAAGCCAGATCAGGGGAAAGCAGGATCTGGAATATTGGTTCTGAAAAGGGGGAGGAAACGTTGAGAAAATTGATTCCTTATTTAAAACATTATAAAAAGGAAAGTATCATTGGTCCACTGTTTAAACTGCTGGAGGCGGTATTTGAGCTGATCGTGCCGCTGATCACTGCCCGGATCATTGATGTGGGGATCCGGAATCAGGACAGTGCATATATTTGGAGAATGGCGGCAGTTTTAGTGGCGTTTGGCATACTGGGGCTGGTGTGCTCTTTACTTGCACAGTATTTTGCGGCAAAGGCGGCAGTGGGATTTGGGACGGAACTGCGACATGATCTGTTCAGCCATATTGAACAGTTATCCTATGCAGCGATAGATAAGGCAGGAAGCGCCACATTGGTGGTTCGGATGACCAGTGATATCAATCAGGTTCAGGCCGGTGTGAATCTGGTGCTGCGGCTGTTTTTGCGTTCTCCGTTTATCGTAATAGGAGCGCTGGTCATGGCATTTACCATTAACGTGAAGATGGCGTTGATTTTTGTTGTTACAGTGCCGCTTCTGGCGCTTGTGATCTACAGCATTATGATCCTGACGATCCCGTTGTATAAAAAGGTCCAGAAAGCCCTGGATCAGGTGCTGGTATCTACAAGGGAGAATCTGGCAGGGATCCGTGTGATTCGTGCGTTTTGTACACAGAAAAAAGAGCAGGAAGAGTTTGATGCAAAAAGTGAAGCTTTGATGAAACTGCAGTTTCTGACCGGACGAATCTCTGCACTTTTGAATCCGGTAACGTATACGATCGTCAATGCGGGGATCATTGCGGTTGTCTGGTATGGAGGGGGACAGGTGTCCAAAGGGACTCTGACTCAGGGAGAAGTCATCGCACTGGTCAATTATATGTCTCAGATTCTTCTGGCACTGGTTGCATTGGCGAATCTGATCGTTTCTTTTACCAAAGCAGTGGCATCTGCGGCACGGTTGAATGAAGTGTTTGCACTGGAATCAGAGCTTGCAGATGGAAATGTAGAGACGGGAAAAGAGAAAGAAAAAGTAGCGAAAGTCCGGATGGAGCATGTGACCTTCTGCTATCCGGGCAGTCAGGAGCCGGCTCTTTGGGATCTTTCTTTTACAGCAAATGTGGGAGAGACAATTGGGATTATCGGAGGAACGGGCTCCGGAAAAACAACGCTGGTGAATCTGATTCCGCGTTTTTATGATGTGACAGAGGGAAAAATAGAAGTTGATGGAATAGAAATTTCAGATTATAAGATGGAAAATCTGCGGAAACAAATCGGAATCGTTCCGCAGAAAGCAGCGCTGTTTTCCGGTACGATCAGAAGTAATCTGGAGATGGGAAAGGAGCAGGCTTCGGAACAGGAGATGTATGCCGCACTGAAAATTGCACAGGCGTTGGAATTTGTAGAGGAAAAGCCGAAAAAATTAGATGCACCTGTCAGTGAGGGCGGCAAGAATCTGTCCGGCGGACAAAGGCAGCGTTTGACAATTGCAAGGGCCCTTGTCAAGGATCCGGAAATCTTGATCTTAGACGACAGTGCATCTGCACTCGATTTCGCAACAGAGGCAGCTCTTCGCAGAGCCCTTCTGGAAGATTCGAAAAACAGAACCGTATTCTGGGTATCCCAGAGAGCCTCTTCGATCATGCATGCAGACCGGATCCTGGTTTTAGATGACGGAAAGCTGGCGGGCTGCGGCACCCATGAGGAATTGTTGGAAACATGCAGCGTATATCAGGAAATCTGCCGGTCTCAGTTTTCAAAGGAGGAGGGAGTTCATCATGCATAGAAAAAAAGAAGCGGTGTGGAAAAAAGTAATCTGGCTGATCCGTCCATATCTGCATTTTTTCCTATTATCTTTGGTATTTGCGGTGATTTCAGCAGTACTGACCTTGTATGCACCGATTCTGATCGGAGATGCCATTGACCGGATTCTCGGAAAAGGGAATGTTGACTTTGAAGGGATTGGGGCAATTCTTTTGAAACTTGGCGGGATCATTCTGGTGACAAGTGTGGCACAGTGGCTGATGAACCTGTGCAATAATCATATCACCTACCGGGTGGTCAAAGATGTACGGACACAGGCATTTGCAAAACTGCAGAAGCTGCCGCTTCAATATGTGGACAGCCATGCATATGGGGAGACGATCAGCAGGATTATTACGGATGTAGAGCAGTTTTCCGATGGACTACTGATGGGATTTACTCAGTTTTTTACGGGAGTAGTTACGATTTTTGGAACTTTGGTATTTATGCTGACGATCCATGTAAAGATTGCACTTGTGGTAATTTTGATCACACCGCTGTCCCTGTTTGTGGCAAGCTTTATTGCCAAAAGAACGTATACATTTTTTAAAGCACAGTCAGAAGCAAGAGCGAAGATGACCTCCCTGGTAGACGAAATGGTAGGAAATCAGAAAGTAGTACAGGCGTTTGGATACGGAAAACGGGCTGTAGATCAGTTCGATGCGGTCAATCAGCATTTGCAGAAGGTCAGTCTGCAGGCAATTTTCTTTTCGTCCATTACAAATCCAAGTACCCGGTTTGTCAATGGTCTGGTGTATACGGGAGTCAGCATTGTGGGAGCGTTTACTGCGATCAGCGGCGGGATTACCGTGGGGCAGCTGTCTTGTTTTTTAAGCTATGCAAACCAGTATACCAAGCCATTTAATGAGATTTCCGGTGTGGTGACAGAACTGCAGAATGCATTGGTATGCGCACGGCGTGTGTTTGATTTTATCGAGGAACAATCAGAAGAACCAGATGCTCAAACTGCCATAGAATTAAAAGAGGCCGATGGGAGTATCTCTTTGGAGCATGTCAGCTTTTCTTATGATCCGGACAGATCCTTGTTGCAAAATCTGAATCTGCAGGTCAGACCTGGACAGAAAATTGCAATTGTGGGACCTACCGGATGCGGTAAGACAACTTTGATCAATCTGTTGATGCGGTTTTATGAGATTCAAAAGGGCGAGATCCGGATCAGTGGTACGGGGATCCGAAATATCACAAGAGACAGTCTGCGGACGAATTTTGGGATGGTTCTGCAAGAGACATGGCTGAAGGCAGGAACGATCGCGGAAAATATTGCATATGGAAAAGAAGGTGCCACAAGAGAAGAAATCGTTGCGGCAGCAAAGGCAGCTCATGCAGACGGGTTCATCCGGCGGATGGAGCATGGATATGATACGCAGATCCAGGAAGAAGGAGGCAACCTTTCCCAGGGACAGAAGCAGTTGTTGTGTATTGCGAGAGTGATGCTCAGACTTCCGGATATGCTGATCCTGGATGAAGCGACTTCTTCCATTGATACACGTACAGAAATGAAAATCCAGGAAGCGTTTCAGCACATGATGGAAGGTCGTACCAGTTTCATTGTGGCACACAGGCTTTCTACGATCCGGGAGGCGGATGTGATCCTTGTAATGAAAGAGGGAAATATCATAGAACAGGGAACACATGAAGAACTGCTGGAACAGGGTGGATTTTATAAAAAACTGTATGAAAGTCAGTTCGCGTCATTTTAAAAACAGCTCGGGAAAATCAGGCATTTTCCCGAGCTGTCATGTATTCGTGTTCCCGTTTTAATTCTGCAAGGCAGTCTTTGGCAAGCCAGTGCTGATTGGTCGGCGTAAGGATCGCCTTGTACGGAAAAGGACCGGCCTTGCTTTTTTTCAGTGCAAGAAGTGCCTGATCCAGCTTCTGGCTGGAAAGACCGCAGAATACGATCATGGTGTCAGAAAGTTCTTCACCTTCATAAAGTTCTTCCGAAGGGGTCATATCCGGCACATTGGCCAGTACGCCAAGAGGCTGATTATAATCTTTGCGTGCGACATGGCGGATGCGTACACGGAGCGGGAGCAGTGCCCGATCCAATTTCTTTTTGGTATCAGGATCTGCTATATGGAATAATAAAATACTTTCTCTCATAAGAATTGATCTCCAATCTTTCTTTTGAAGTTATTGTAATGGATTTTGCTTCAGAAAGAAAGGGGAGAATGGAAAAAATCTATTGCTGGATGAAGAGAAAAGAAATATAATGACCGTATCAAAAGTATACAGGAATGGGAGAAGACGGGAGGAACGATATGATTGAGATCAAGAACCTGACCAAAACGTATAAGCTCAATAAAAAGCAGATGAAGGAGTCCAGGACTGCGAATCCCATCAAGACCGCGGTGGACGATTTGACACTGACGGCAAGAAAAGGTGAGATTTACGGTCTTTTGGGACCAAATGGGGCGGGAAAGACGACGACACTTCGCTGTATTTCCACGATCATCAAGCCTACCAGAGGTGAGATTTATGTGGATGGATGTGAAGTATCGAAAGAACCGGGAAAAGTGAGAGAAAAGATTGGGTTTCTGACAGGAGATATTAAGTTGGATCCGCAGTTTTCCCCGGATTATATGTTTGACTTTTTCGGACAGATCCACAAAGTAGAGAAAGAGAAGCTAAAAGAGCGCAAGGAAGAATTGTTTTCCTATTTTGGCATCAAGGATTTTGCACATAAGAAAATCAAAGAACTGTCAACCGGAATGGGGCAGAAAGCAGCCATTGCCGTGAGTCTGGTACATGACCCGGATATCATTATTTTTGATGAACCGACCAACGGACTGGATGTTGTGACAGCAAGAAGTGTGACGGATTATCTGAAGCGTCTGAAACAGGAAGGAAAGCTGGTCATTATTTCTACTCATATTATGTCCGAGGCAGAGAAGCTGTGTGATCGGATCGGTGTGATCATCGATGGAAAAAAGGTGACGGAAGGCAGCCTGGAAGAAATCTTGAGAGAGACGCAGGCAGAGGATCTGGAGGATGCATTTTTTGAATTATACAGACAGGTAAAAGGAGGCGGGGAGGATGAGTGAGATTCGACTAATCTGTAAAAAAGAATTATCCAGGGTGATGACAGACCGAAAGATGTTGTTTTCCGTCTTTCTTCTGCCGGCAATTATCATGGTCGTGGTGATGAGTCTGATGACCAGCCTTTCGGAAAACATGATGGAGGATGTCAAATCTCATGCGCCCATCGTTTATCTGGAAAATGCACCGGAGGGTATCGAAGATTATCTGAAAGGATATTATGAAGAAATCGAGCTCCGTACGGTGGAGGATGAAGATCAAGTGACAGAAGAAATCCGCAGTGGAGATGCTGATTTGTGGGTCGCATTTCCGAATGATTTCCTGGAGGAAGTGGAAAGTTATGAGACCGGACATGAGATTCCTCAGATCAAAGCCTACTATAATCCATCAGAAGAGTACTCACAGGCTGCGTATGAAGGTGTGACAGGCGGATGCCTGGAGGCATATCGACAGGAACTTTTGGCGGAACGTGTCGGGGATATGCAGTCATTGACGGTGTTTACCGTGAATTCAGACAATCCGGACATGGTGATCCAGGATGAGCAGAAAGCAGGCGGCAAAGCGCTGGGGATGATGCTTCCTTACTTTGTGACGATCCTTCTGTTTGCAGGAGCGATGGGAATCGGAACCGATATGGTAGCGGGAGAAAAGGAAAGAGGTACCATGGCAAGTATGCTGGTAGCTCCGATCAAACGGAGTTCCATCGTCCTTGGAAAAGTGTTTGCATTGATGATTATTTCCGGAATCAGTTCGATTGTATATGTTGCAGTCATGGTAGGATTTCTGCCGCAGATGATGAGCATGTATGGAAGTGGTGGAATGGAGCTGAGCCTTGGGATGGAACAGGTTGTAATGATGGCTCTTTTACTGATCGCCATTGCATTTTTGTATTCGGGGATCATCGTGCTGATCTCTGTATTTGCAAAAGATGTAAAGGAAGCAAACAGTTATATCATGCCGGTTTATATGCTGATCCTGATCCTGGGTATTGTGACCATGTTTACCACGCAGAAAGTAGAAGACTGGTATTATGCAGTGCCGGTATTTAATACGGCTTTGACACTGCAGGGAATTCTGACAGGAGAAGTCACGCTTGTGCAGTATGCTGTTACGCTGGCTGAGACTTTATTGCTGGGTGGTGTCCTGATCGCAGTGATCGCCAGAGCCTTTGAAAGCGAAAAAGTGATGGCAAAATAATTAAAATCGAGACGGTGACATTTCACGAAGAGACAATGCCTGCATATAGTAACAGTAAGAAAGCTGTTGCTGTGTGCAGGCGTTTTTGCAATGGCGGCATTCGGGAAGCGGGTGTGGGATGTGAGACTGTGCGAACTCAGAGAGAAGGAAGTGATCAATATCTGTAACTGCAAGCGGCTTGGCTGCGTGGTGGATGTAGATATTGATATCTGTGATGGAAGGGTGCTGGCGATCATCATCCCGGTTCCCGGAAAGATCTGCGGGATCCTGGGAAGTGACGGGGAATATGTGATCCCGTTTGGCTGTATCAAAAAAATCGGTCCGGATATTATTTTAGTGGAAATCTGTGAAGAAAAGTTTTTGCAAAAGTACTAGATGTTGGGTATAATGAGGAAAAAGCAAGTAAATGCAAAGGAAAAGAAAGGCGGAAACGAATATGAAATGTCCGTATTGTGGTCATCCGGATACGAGGGTGATCGATTCCAGACCGGCGGAGGACAACAATGCCATCCGCAGAAGAAGATCCTGTGACGAGTGTGGAAAGCGTTTTACAACGTATGAAAAAGTAGAGACGATCCCTCTGATCGTGATCAAAAAGGATAACAACAGAGAGCAGTATGACAGAGCGAAGATTGAAGCAGGGGTTTTGCGGGCATGCTATAAGCGTCCGGTTTCGGCACAGCAGATTCAGCAGACCATCGATGACATTGAACTTCAGATTTTCAAAAGAGAAGACAAAGAGATCCCGAGCAAGAAAATCGGAGAAATTGTAATGGATCGTCTGAAAGATCTGGATCCGGTTGCGTATGTCCGATTTGCGTCAGTGTACCGGGAGTTCAAAGATGTCAATACCTTTATGTCGGAACTGAAGAAAATTCTGGAGTAATGGTGTATGCGTACCTATAAACTGACTGTCGCTTACGATGGAAGCCGATATCAGGGGTGGCAGCGGCAGAGCAATACAGAAAAGACTATTCAGGGACTTTTAGAGACTACGGTCTCTGAGGTGATTGGATATCCTGTGGAGGTTCAGGGATCCGGCCGTACGGATCGAGGGGTTCATGCAAAGGGACAGACTGCCAGTGTGATCCTGCATGGTAAGATAGATGAGGATGCATTTTCAAATGAGATCAATACAAGGCTTCCATTGGATATTCGGGTTGTGAAGGTACAGCTTGTGAAGAATGGATTTCATGCAAGGCTCAATGCAGTGGGGAAATGTTATGAATACTGGATCGATACACGGGAAAAGCCGGATGTTTTTATGAGAAAGTATACGTATCATTATCCGAAAGACCTGGATACAGAGGCGATGAAAAAAGCGGCAGAGTACCTGACCGGACGGTTTGATTTTGCGGCATTTACAGATAAAAAAGAGGAAAAGTCCACAATCCGCACAATTTATGCTATAATCGTGGAAGCACAGGGGGAGAAGCTTCGGATCGAGTACAGGGGAAGTGGTTTTATGTATCACATGGTACGGATCCTGACGGGCACCCTGCTGGAAGTTGGGGATGGGAGACGAACGCCGGAATCGGTAAAAGCTGCACTGATAAGCAAAGACAGGGCAGATGCCGGATTTCTTGCACCTGCAAGAGGGCTGACATTAAAAGAAGTATATTATTAGATTTTGGGGCGGATACGAGAGTAGACTGTCCCTTTTTGGATTTTTACAAAGACAGGAGGAAGTTATGAAACTGATATCGTGGAATGTAAATGGAATCCGCGCCTGTGTGCAGAAAGGGTTTTTAGAATTTTTTCAGGAATCGGATGCGGATATTTTCTGTCTGCAGGAGACAAAGCTGCAGGCAGGACAGATCGACCTGGATCTGCCCGGATATGAGCAGTATTGGAATTATGCAGTAAAAAAAGGCTATTCCGGGACTGCGGTATTTACCAGAAAGAAGCCGTTAGATGTGATCTATGGGATTGGGATAGAAGAACACGATCAGGAAGGTCGTGTGATCACACTGGAATTTGAAGAATTTTATTTTGTGACAGTGTATACACCAAATTCCCAGAATGAACTTGCAAGACTGGATTACCGGATGAAATGGGAAACGGATTTTCTGGCATATTTAAAGATACTGGAAGAGAAGAAACCGGTGATCTTTTGCGGAGATCTGAATGTGGCGCACAAGGAGATTGACTTGAAGAACCCGAAGACAAACCGAAAAAATGCAGGATTTACGGATGAGGAAAGAGGCAAATTTACAGAACTTCTGGATGCCGGATTTATTGACACGTTCCGTTATTTCTATCCGGATCAGGAGGGGATTTATTCCTGGTGGTCTTATCGGTTCAGTGCCAGGGCAAAGAATGCAGGATGGAGAATTGACTACTTTTGTGTTTCTGAATGTTTAAAAGACCGGCTTGCTGACGCAAAGATCCTGACAGATGTTATGGGATCCGATCATTGTCCGATCGAGCTGGATTTAAAATAAAAAAGGAGAGATATGACATGACAAAAATTGACATTATTTCCGGATTTTTAGGAGCCGGAAAAACAACATTTATTAAAAAAATGCTCAAAGAGGCATTTTCAGGAGAGCAGGTTGTGCTCATCGAAAATGAATTTGGAGAAATCGGCATTGACGGCGGATTCTTGAAAGAAGCAGGAATCGAGATCCGTGAGATGAATTCCGGATGTATCTGCTGTTCCCTGGTAGGAGATTTTGGAAAATCTTTAAAAGAAGTTGTGGATACGTATCATCCGGACCGGATTCTGATCGAGCCATCCGGTGTGGGAAAACTTTCTGATGTGATCAAAGCCGTACAAGATGTGCAGGATGAGATCGAAGCAGAACTGAACAGTTTTACGACAGTTGTTGACGTGACAAAGTGCAAATTATATAAGAAGAATTTCGGGGAATTTTTCAGCAACCAGATCGAGTATGCCGGTGCTATTATTTTAAGCCGTACCGATAAGGCAAAGGCAGAAAAAGTGGAAGAAAGTGTTGCACTTCTGCGTGAACTGAATGAAAAGGCGCCGATCATTACCACTCCGATCGAGCAGCTGTCAGGAGAAAAGTTGCTGGAGACAATGGAACACAGTCAGTCATTGGAGGAAGAACTGCTTTCGGAAGAAGAGATCTGCCCGGAATGTGGACATGTTCACGAACATCATGACCATCATCACCATCATGAGGAACACGAGCACCATGAACATCACCATCACCACCATGAAGAACATGAGCATCATCACGATGGAGAGTGCGGCTGTGGCTGCGAACATGACCACCACCATGGAGAGCATGACCATCATCATGCAGACGAAGTGTTTACAAGCTGGGGACGGGAGACGATTAAAACTTATACAAAAGAAGAA
Source organism: uncultured Ruminococcus sp. (assembly GCA_900544395.1). Lineage (GTDB taxonomy): Bacteria > Bacillota > Clostridia > Lachnospirales > Lachnospiraceae > Mediterraneibacter. The sequence continues at coordinate 19,257 of UQVC01000035.1, forward strand.
ATCAGCAGTATTTTAAAAACATTGGAAGAAGATGGCACCTATGGAACTGTATTGCGTGCGAAAGGTATGGTTGCAGGAGAGCAGGGAGAGTGGATTTATTTCGATATGGTGCCGCAGGAGCATGAAGTCAGAAGTGGGGCAGCAGAATATACAGGAAGAATCTGTGTGATCGGTTCTCAATTAGAGGAAGAGAAGCTGGAAGAATTATTTGGGCTGAAAAAATAAAAATAACGGACAGGAGAGAGGACAATGAATGAACCAGAAGTAATGGTCTATCTGATGACCGGATTTTTGGACAGTGGAAAATCTCAGTTTTTGAAATTTACGCTGACACAGGACTATTTTCAGATTGATGGAACGACACTTTTGATCCTCTGCGAAGAGGGGGAAGAAGAATTTGATGTTCTGGAAATGGCAAAACATGGTGTGAAGATCATCAAAATAGAAGATCAGGAAGAATTGACAGAAGCGTTTTTAAATGAATTAAATGAGAAGTATTCGCCGGAACGGGTTGTCATCGAATATAATGGAATGTGGAAAGTCAGTGATTTTGAGGCAATGCAGCTTCCAAACGGCTGGGGTATTGAGCAAAAATTGACAACGGTAGATGCCAGTACCTTTCAGATGTATCTGAACAATTTAAAGCCGCTGTTTGTAGAAATGGTACGAGGTGCAGAACTGGTGCTGTTTAACCGCTGCACAGAGGTTGAGCCGCTGGCGGGGTACAGAAGAAGTGTAAAAGTAGTCAGCCCGCAGGCAGAGGTTATTTTTGAGGATGAAAACGGTGAGATTGAGGATATTTTTGGAGATCATGTACCCTATGATCTGGAAGCACCTGTGATTGAGATCCCGAGGGAAGATTATGGGATCTGGTATGTGGATGTAATGGAAAATCCCGACAGATATAAGGGCAAAGTGATTGAATTTACGGCAAAGGTATTAAAGCCGAAAGGATTTCCGTCAAAAGTCTTCCTTCCGGGAAGAATGGCAATGACGTGCTGTGCAGACGATACTACATTTTTAGGCTATATCTGTAAGAGTGCATATGCTCCGAAGCTCCAGGCAGGACAATGGGTAAAAGTGCGTGCGAAAGTGCAGTATGGACATGTGTCAATTTACAAAGGAGTTGGTCCGATCCTGGAGGCAGAATATATCGAAGAGGCAGAGCCGATTGAAGAATTGGTTTATTTCAACTAAAAGTGAGGGAGAGCGTATGGAAAAGAAATTTGATGTAATCGCAATGGGAGAACTTTTGATTGATTTTACAATGAATGGGCAGAGTGAGCAGGGAAACAATCTGTTCGAGGCCTGCCCGGGCGGCGCTCCCTGCAATGTTCTGGCAATGCTGAATAAATTGGGAAAGAAGACAGCATTTCTTGGAAAAGTAGGAAATGATCAATTTGGAAAATTGCTGCGGGAGACGATCTGCAATGTTGGGATTGATGCCTCTCACCTTCTGACAGATGATGAGGTGAATACCACACTTGCATTTGTACATACTTTTCCAGATGGAGATCGGGAGTTTTCGTTTTATCGAAACCCGGGAGCGGATATGATGCTTTGTGAAGAGGAAGTGGATGAGGAGTTTATCCATCAGGCGAGACTGTTCCATTTCGGTACGCTTTCCATGACCCATGAGGAAGTCAGAAAGGCAACAAAAAAAGCGTTGAAAGCGGCAAAAGACAATGGGCTTTTGATATCGTTTGATCCCAATCTGCGCCCGCCGCTTTGGAGTTCCCTGGAACTGGCAAAGGAACAGATGGAATATGGTTTCCGATATTGTGATATTTTGAAGATTTCGGACAATGAGATTCAGTTTGTATCCGGGAAAGAAGATTATGAGGAAGGAATCCGTTATCTTCAGGAAAAATACCAGATTCCGTTGATCCTTCTGACGATGGGAAAAGACGGAAGTCGGGCGTACTACAAAGAGATGCGTGTGGAAAGAGCTGGAAAAACGGTGAAAGCGATTGAGACGACCGGGGCTGGTGATACGTTCTGCGGAAGTTCTTTGAATTATATTTTAGAGCATGATTTTGAAAATCTGACAGAAGAACAGCTTGGAGAAATGCTCACATTTGCAAATGCGGCAGCGGCTCTGATCACAACGAGAAAAGGTGCGATCCGTTCTATGCCGGAGAAAGAAGAAGTGCTGGAATTCCTGCAAAAATAAAAAACTGCTTTCTTTTTCTATATAAATAGTGTACAATGAACCGCAGTACGTGAAAATATAGGAGGAATATACAATGCCGGAAGCAGTTGCAGAAGAATTGTGTGTGAAATTTCAAGATCTCGGTGAAATTCAGGAATTTGCGCAGAGAGTCAATCAGTTTCATGGAGATGTAGATCTGAAACAGGGAAGAATTACGATTGATGCAAAATCACTTCTTGGAATTTGCAGTATGGATATAGAGGAAGAGATGGAGTTGCAGGTATTCAACGGAGATCAGGAAGAATTAAAAGAACTGATCGAGAAATTTCTGGTTTAAATGAGGCACACATCGATCACATAAGGGTATTTTCCAGGCAATGGAGGATACCCTTTTTTAGAAAAAGGAGAAGCAAACATGAGATTTACAAAAATGCAGGGATTGGGAAATGATTATGTTTATGTGAATGGATTCGAAGAAAAAATTGCGAACCCCTCTGAGATGGCTGTAAAAATGAGCAATCGAAATTTTGGAGTGGGTTCCGATGGTCTGATCTTGATTAATCCATCGGAAAAGGCAGACTTTGAAATGGAAATGTATAACGCAGATGGTTCTCGCGGAGAAATGTGCGGAAACGGGATCCGCTGTGTAGGAAAGTATGTGTATGATTATGGACTGACAGAGAAAACACAGATTTCGGTGGAGACGCTGGGAGGGATCAAATACCTGGATCTGACGGTAAAAGAGGGAAAGGTTACTCAGGTAAGAGTGGATATGGGGACACCAATTCTGACATCCGAAAAAGTTCCAGTTGTCGCAGAGGAAGAGAATGCAGTCGATATTCCGATTCTTGTAGAAGGAAAAGAATACAGAATGACGTGTGTTTCCATGGGTAATCCACATGCGGTTGTGTTTATGGAGGATATTGAGAGCTTGGAGATCGAAAAAATCGGTCCGAAATTTGAGAACCATGAACGCTTTCCAAACAGAGTGAATACAGAATTTGTCAAAGTTCTGGATCAAAAGACAGCCAGTATGCGTGTCTGGGAGAGAGGATCCGGGGAAACACTTGCCTGCGGAACAGGAGCCTGTGCAGTGGCGGTGGCATGTATCCTTGGCGGATATACGGAAAATAAAGTCACTGTGAAACTGCTGGGAGGAGATCTGCTGATCGAATGGGATCGGGATCAGAATAAGATTTATATGACTGGTCCGGCAGAAGTTGTTTTTGATGGAGTGTGGAAGGCATAATCAGAATATGGGAGCAGAGCGACAGGGAATGGAAACGCCGCTCTGCTCAAGAAATAGAAAATAGCGGAAAATAGAAAATAGAAAATTGAAAAAAGCGCTTGACATTTTGGAAAAGTGCGATATAATGTAAAAGTCGAGTCTGACAGAAAAAGAAATGATGCGGATTGGTGTAATGGCAGCACAGCAGACTCTGACTCTGTTAGTAGAGGTTCGAGTCCTCTATCCGTAGCTTGTAAGACAGTCATGAAGACTGTCTTATTTTTATGCCAGAGGCATGTTACTGTGCACAGCAAATACAAGATTTTTGCAGTCGTTTTTGGAGAAAAAAACATTGACAATCAAAGACAGAGAGACTATAATAAAACAGTATGACATAAGGAGAAACAGCTTACACCAAAGCCCCGGAGTATGCTGATTTCATATAGAAGAATTAAAGTAAAGAATCTATGATAATTAGTAAGCAGGAGGAACACCCATGAAAACTTATATGGCTAACCCAGACAAGATCGAAAGAAAATGGTATGTGGTTGATGCTGAAGGATGTACATTAGGACGTCTGTCTTCAGAAATCGCTAAAGTGTTAAGAGGAAAAAACAAACCAGAGTACACACCACACGTTGATACAGGAGATTATGTAATCGTAGTAAATGCTGATAAAGTGAAAGTAACAGGAAAGAAATTACTTCAGAAAGTTTACTACAATCACTCTGATTATGTAGGTGGAATGAGAGAGACAACACTGGCTGAAATGCTTGCAAAGAAACCAGAAAAAGTTGTTGAACTGGCTGTAAAAGGAATGCTTCCAAAAGGACCTTTGGGAAGAGCAATGATCAAGAAACTTCATGTATACGCTGGACCAGAGCACAACAACCAGGCTCAGAAACCAGAAGTACTGACATTTTAAGGAAAGGTTGAAAGGAGGACATTACATTGGCTAACGCAAAATATTACGGAACAGGAAGAAGAAAAAAATCTGTTGCAAGAGTATATCTTGTACCGGGAACAGGAAAGATTACAATCAATAAAAGAGATATCGATGAGTATCTTGGACTGGAAACATTAAAAGTTGTTGTTCGTCAGCCACTCGTTGCTACAGGAACAACAGACAAATTTGATGTAATCGTAAACGTACACGGTGGTGGATACACAGGACAGGCTGGAGCAATCCGTCACGGAATCTCAAGAGCACTTCTTGAAGCTGATGCTGACTACAGACCAGTATTAAAGAGCGCTGGATACCTGACACGTGACCCACGTATGAAAGAACGTAAGAAGTACGGTCTCAAGGCAGCTCGTAGAGCGCCTCAGTTCAGCAAGAGATAATCTGCTGTTC
>UQVC01000036.1 GCA_900544395.1 uncultured Ruminococcus sp.
TCATTTCTATGCTGAAGAAAAATTATCCGATTTCTGAAATTTGTGAGATTACAGGAAAAACAGAAGAAGAGATTTTTAAAATAAAAGAGACAATATAGTGTATGGGAGATATCAGAAGGTATCTCCCATTTTTATTGTGCCGAAATTCGGCACAATGCTACTTATGTATAATTTAAAATTTGCATTGATAATATAGTAGATATATACATCATTTAAGGAAAATTGACAAAAGCACATTTGCGTAGTACAATGTATTACAAGAAAGGGGATGAGATTATGGCATTTTCAATTCGAATGACAGAGGAAGAAAAAATGTTAGCGAATAGCTATGCAAAGCTTCATGCGATTTCTTTAGGGGAAGCATTTAAAAGAGCTTTGTTTGAAAAAATCGAAGATGAGTACGATATTACGGTTGGCGAAGAAGCTTATAAGGAATATGTACAGGAAGGCAAGAAGAGCCGTCCCATTGAAGATCTCTGGAAGGAGCTTGATATATGATGTATCGAGTAGAAACCAGTTCGAGATTTGATAGGGAATTCCGAAAATTAGATAAATATACGCAGCGTATGCTCAAAGCGTGGATCACTAAGAATCTGATCGGATGTGAAGATCCAAGAGTGCACGGAAAAGGATTAACAGCAAACCGTAGCGATCAGTGGAGATACCGGATCGGAGATTATAGGTTAATATGTCAAATTGAGGATGCACAATTAGTTATTCTTGCTTTGTCAGTAGGTCATAGACGAGATATTTATAAACAGTAAAGTAAGATTTTCTGGCTGTGCCGAATTTCGGCACAGCCATTTCTTCAGACAAGTTGATCCATATCAATTTTTTCAAGATCTTTACGCAACCATTCGGCATCTTGATGTGTGTATGTTTTTTCTGTCACATCATCAATCTGATGTCCGGTCATAAGTTTCAGGGCAAATTCATCCATAGAACACTTTTGGGCTGCAGTAATAAATGTAGTCCGAGGATCGTGAATTCTTCTGAAAGTGTTTGATGATGGCTTGAAAATTCGTATGGTAGCTCCGTTGGAGATTTTTGTAGCAGAGGGAAAACTCGCAGCCAGAACTTGATGTCATACATGCAATAGTTGATGCCAGAACTTCTTAAAATTTGACATAAAAAGAACTGTCTGAGAGAACAGGAATTAATTAAGCAGACATGAGCAAATTAGAGAATGGAACCAGAAATCCGTCTTTAAATCTATGGAAGCATCTTGCTGATGGTATGGATATGATGTTAGAACTAAAATTTGTACCAAAACCAAAGTTAAAATAGTAATATGTGCATTTTGAAGAGCAGGTTCTACATTGGAACATTTGAAAGCAGAAGGTACTGAACTAAAAACAGAAACGAGGAATTGAAAATGGGAAAACTGTATTTTCGTTATGGAGCCATGGGGAGTAGTAAAACAGCGAATCTCCTGATGGTTCATTACAATTTTTTGGAACGGGGAAAACGGCCGATTATTTTAAAACCGCGAATAGACACAAGAGATGGTGCTCATATTGTAAAATCCAGAATTGGATTGCAGGCACAATGCCAGCTGATTGAAGAGTTTGAAATGGAGCCAGACCTTTATGATGCGATTTTGGTGGATGAAGCCAATTTTTTGACAACACAACAGGTAGAATGGCTTGCCTGGATTTGTGATGTGTATGATATTCCGGTTTTATGTTATGGATTAAAGACGGATTTCAGAGGTGTCTTATTTGAAGGATCCAAAAGGCTGATCGAACTGGCTGATGCCATTGAAGAAATTCCGATCATCTGCTGGTGTGGGAAAAAAGCAAGGTTTAATGCAAGAGTGATTGACGGACAGATGGTGAAAGATGGAGAGCAGATTGCTCTGGGGGCAAATGATCTGTATGTGCCGCTTTGCCGGAAGCATTTTATGAACGGGAAGATCAAGCCATATCAGAAAGTGAAACAGGAATCACTTTTGAAATTAAAAAAATAGATTGTTTCTGCACTTAGAACACGGTATAATAGGCACAGAAAGAGAAGTTTTACAGGAAATACCTGAAGGATAAGGAGGCAGAAGCGTGTCAGAAGAAACAAAAGAAGTAGGAGAAACCAGGGAAACAGAAAGCATACAGACAGAGATAAAACAAGAGCCAGCACAGCCGGTATCTGTGGAGAAAGAAAAAATGACTGAGGAGCGTGTTTTATCGCAGTCAAATGTAGCCGAAGAGAAAAGTGAACCTGTACAGAAAAAGACATGGATCCACTCGAAGAAAAAGACGGCGGCATCCAGAGAAGAGCAGATCCTTTCCAGGATCAGGGATGAGGATGTGATGAAATATCTGGAAATGGAGCAAAAGCGGATCGAATTGACGCAGAGCATCAAGGAGTCCAGGGAAAAGCGGGTATTTACTATGCTGCAATTGCTGATCTCTCTGGCTGCAATCGTATCCGTTGTATTCCTGTTACGAGATAATCCAACGGTTTTGGTAAATATTTTATATATTATCGGAATCATTATTGTTTTATGGATCTTGAAAAATCCACAGGACAAACATCCATTCCGAAAGGAATAAAGGCAATGTGAGATGCAGTGTTTACTGCATCTTTTTTAAGCGACAGGAAATATTCAAACAGAAAAGCAGAGGGACAAAATATGGCAACAGAATTGGAAAAATATTATAATAAATTTTGTGAAGAAAAACGGCTTACAAGACGGCACGGATATGTAGAGTTTGTAACTTCTATGAAATATATCCATGAATATCTTCCACAGGAGCGAAAAGAACAGGTCAAGATCCTGGATGTAGGAGCAGGGACCGGGCGGTATTGTGTGCAGCTGGCAGAAGAAGGATATGACGTAACGGCAGTAGAGCTGGTGAAATATAATCTGGGAATTTTAAAATCCAAGAAAAGCAGTGTCAAGGCATACCAGGGAAATGCTTTGAATCTTTCCAGGTTTGCGGATGAAACCTTTGACATGGTGCTTGTATTTGGTCCTATGTATCACTTGTATACGATAGAAGATAAAGTAAGGGCATTGCAGGAGGCAAAACGGGTGTTGAAGAAGGACGGTGTGATATTGGTGGCGTATTGCATGAATGAATACAGCATTCTGACATATGGCTTTAAAGAAGGCCATATCAGAGAAAGTATTCAGAATCAGAAGGTGGATGCCGGATTTCATGTGCAGGCAAAAGAGAAAGACCTGTATGATTATGTCCGGATTGAAGATATTGATGCAGTGAACCATGGAGCAGGAGTCTGCAGGGAAAAGCTGATCTCAGCAGATGGCCCGGCAAATTATATGCGGACAACATTAAATGGGATGGATGAGGAAACCTATCAACTATTTTTGGAATACCATCTGTCGACCTGTGAGCGGCCAGAACTTTTAGGGGCAAGCGCCCATACACTGGATATTGTCAGAAAAAATCCGCAGGCAAGAGAATGGTAAAATTTGAAAGCAGAAAGAAAATCAGCGGACAGTTTATAAAAATTTAAGAAAAACTACGTGATTGACAAGGATATGTGGGGATGATATAATGCCTTCCCGATGAGTTACAAAAAGGAGGCAGAAAACATATGACTCTTTATCAGGAATTACAGCTGAATCAGGCTGGTTCAAAGCAATTGATAAGAAGTACAAAAGACAAAAGAGAAAAGGCACGTCATATCGCGATTTATTTCTTCAAGATTTTTATTACGCTTGTGTTTTGTGTGGCATTTGTTACAGTATACAGCAAGGTGTTTGGGAATGACAACAGTATTGTCGGTGTTGTGGTGCTGCTTAGTGTGATGGCATTTCGGTTTGCTGATTTTGGAATCCATGCGCCTCACGCAGTCAGTTCGCTGTTGGTGATCTGGGGAATCATGACATTTGGACCGCGTCTTGCCAATGCCGGAAATCTGGTGACAGAACTTCTTGTGAATGTAGGATGTATTTTTGTGCTGATGATCCTGGGATGCCACAATGTGGTCATGTTCAATCAGTCCACGTTACTTTTGGGGTATCTGCTGTTGTATGGATATGATGTATCCGGAGCCGCATATATCCAGAGAGTGATTGGGATGGTCTTAGGAGGAGCGCTGACCGGGATTGTGTTCTACCGCAACCACAAAAATCAGACGTATAAGCGGACATTACGTCACATTTTTGAAGAATTTGATCTGTCTTCTTCCAGAACCAGATGGCAGATCTGTGTGACACTTGGAGTATCCAGTGTGATTTTTCTGGCAGGTCTGTTTGGGCTTCCACGCGCGATGTGGGTTGGAATTGCAGCAATGTCTGTTTTGGTTCCTTTCCATGAGGATATGAAAGGACGGATCAAAGGCAGGATTCCGGGTAATATTTTAGGTGGTCTGACGTTTATCGTACTGTATCTGGTACTGCCGGAATCGATGTATTCTCTGATCGGCATTCTGGGAGGAATCGGAGTCGGACTTTCCGCAACCTATGGATGGCAGGCAGTCTTTAATTCCTGGGGAGCGATGTCCATTGCAATGACATTTCTGGGAGTCGGAGGGGCTATTTTCTTTCGAATTTTTAATAATGCATTTGGCGCTTTGTACGCATTGGCTTTTTACAAAGTCTTTTCTTTTTGTATGGACAGAACTGCTGCAGGTGCAAAAAAACGTGTTTCCAAGATATAGTGGAAACACGTTTTTTACTGTAAACATGCTTTTTAAGAGAGGGAAGTTGGGAAGGCCTTTAAGTCTTGTCGATAGAGCAGGATTCCGATGATCATGGTAGAAAATTCTGCTGCCGGAAATGCAAGCCAGATTCCGGTACTGCCTAAAACAGGCGGCAGAAGATAAACAAAGATCACAACAAGGATACATCCTCTTAACAGACAAAGCGTTAAGGAAGGGATGGATCTGGCAACAGACTGAAAGTAGCAGATAAAGACCATGTTGATCCCGAGGAATAAAAATCCGATAAAATAAATACGGATAGCAGGGGCGGCCAGAGTTAACAATTCTTGCGTGGGTTCCAGAAAAATATAGGTAAATACGTTCGGAACCAAGAGCCCCAACAGAACCGGCAGTGCACAGATGATCACGGAAGTCTTCAGGGAAAGAGACTGTACCTTCAAGATCCGGCTGTGTAGTCCGGCCCCATGATTGATCGATAAAATCGGCTGTGCAGCCTGTTCGATTCCTTTACACAGACAGATCACAACTAATGCCGTATTACAGATGATCCCATATACACTGACACCGGTATTACCCAGATAACGGATCAACTGCAGGTTGAAGATAAAAATAGTAAATCCGGATGCCACTTCGATGACAAAACTGGTAAAACCATTTGTAATGATGTTCTTTAAAAAAGAAATGCGGAATCCGTTCAGTGTAATGCGCAGTTGATTCTTTTTGGTGAAAAAATGTGTACATAGAATCAGGACAGTCAGAGCAGAACCAAGCACTGTTGCAAGTGCAGCGCCTTTCATTCCCATATTCATAGGATAGACAAAGATATAATCCAACACAATATTGGTGACCCCTCCGGCAATCACACCATTCATTGCCAGCTTTGGCGCACCATCATTGCGGATAAAAGTCTGGAGAAAAGAGGAAAAGAAATAGGTTCCCATTCCCCAGATAATGGCAGGGATATAATCCATAATATATGGCATGGTCTCTGAAGTTCCACCAAGCAGGCGGGCGATGTCTTCCATAAATGTAATGCAGACGATCATCGAGATTGTCAGTAACACGGCATTCAGGATCAGTGCTGTGCTAAAATAAACATTTCCTTCTTCTTTTTTGGACTTTCCGCGGCAAATGGACATCAGTACAGAGCCGCCCACACCCGTAAGCAGACCCATTCCAAAAAAGATATTATAGATGGGAAGCGCGATATTTAACGCAGCCAGTGCAGTTGCACCAAGCCGTTTGCCGATGATAATGGTGTCCGCCAGTACATAAATAGATGTTACCATTGTTCCGCAGATCGCAGGGATCAGATAATGGAAAAATAATTGCCGGACAGGTTTCTGGATAAATTCATTTGTATGCATATTATAACCTCGTTTTGAAAAAATTTTCTCAAAATAGTGTAACATAAAACTGATTTTTAGAAAAGAAGTTTCAAAAGAAAACAATATCGTGTATAATAGAAACGTCTAAAAAAGAGAAAAAGCGGATTTAGATATAGAAGAAAAAGAAAGAAGGAGACATAAGATGATCGGAATTATTGGAGCAATGGAAGAGGAAGTACAGGCATTGAGACATGCCATGAAGATTCAGGAAGAACAAGAAATCGCCTCTATGATCTTTCATAAAGGAGTATTATATGGAAAAGAAGCAGTTGTTGTGCGAAGCGGGATTGGAAAAGTCAATGCTGCGATCTGTACACAGATTTTAGCAGATCATTTTGACGTGGATCTGGTGATCAATACAGGGATTGCAGGGTCTTTGGATGCAGCTATCGATATTGGGGATATGGTGATCTCTACCGATGCAGTGCAGCATGATATGGATACCAGTATTTTCGGAGATCCGATTGGACAGATCCCACGCATGGATACTTTTTCATTTCCGGCAGATGCAGGGCTTGTAGAAAAGGCAGTCCGTGCAAATGAGGAGGCAAATCCGGATATCCATACGTTTACAGGACGGATCGCCAGCGGGGATCAGTTTATCTCGTCCCAAGAAGTTAAGGAGCGGATCGTCACACTTTTTGGTGCCAGATGCACCGAAATGGAAGGAGCAGCCATTGCACATGGCGCTTATCTGAATCGGATTCCGTGTGTGATCGTGCGTGCGATTTCTGATAAGGCAGATAACAGTGCTTCTGTGGACTATCCTACATTTGAGAAAAAGGCGATCGAACATTCCATTCGACTTTTGGAGAAATTACTGCCGGAATTATAAAAGGAGCGGCAGAAAGGAGCACAAGATTGAAAATGAAAAAAATAATGAAGAAAATTGGAATCGGAATGAGTATTGCAGTGATGGCAGCAGTGTGTCTGGCGGGATGCGGATCTTCCAGTATCAAGGATTCGAAGGCTGGCGAAGTGATGAAAGGTCTTCCGGAAGGATTTGAGGAAGAAACAATCAAAGAGCAGGCGATGGAAGATATCAAACTGGCACAGTCAAATGATTACGAAAGTTGGAAATCACGGTTTTCACCGGAATTTCAAGAGAATCTGACAGAAGATAACTACCAGTCATATATCGAACACATTGAAAAACAGGGAGAATTCAAGGGATTTGGAAAATGCTCCTATCTGGGACAAATTAAAGATGAAAAAAAGTACGCTGGAGTGATCATTGTGGTAAAATATGAAGAAGGCAATGTAAAATACAGTGTAGCATATGATGAAAATATGAATCTCATCAGTTTTACAATGTAGCAGACAGGCTGAAAAGAAAAAATCAAAAAGGAGAGAGGAACAATGGTACATCATATTGTAATGTGGAAATTCAGACCAGAAGTAGAAGAGGCAGATAAAGCAAGACGAAAAGCGGAGATGGAAAAAAATCTAAGCAGTCTGGTGGGAAAAATTCCGGGACTCCTCAGTGCATCTTTTGTGAAGGAGCCGCTTGCGTCTAGTACTCATGATATGGCGCTTGTGACAACATTTGACAAGGCAGAGGATATCAGTGCCTATTCTGTTCATCCAGAACATGTCAAAGTGGCAGACACCTATGTACGTCCATTTGTGACAGAGAGGGCATGTCTGGATTATCAGGATTAAAAGAAAAGTATCGGAGCATTTGCCCCGGTACTTTTTTTCTGTTTATATTTATAGAAGAATCTCGTTTAACTCAGAAAACTCTGAAATTTTGTGAGCGTATGCTTTGGGAGAGCCGAAACCGTATCCGGCAAATACAAATGGGATCCCGGCAAACGCGCAGGCATCGGCATCTCCCTGTGTATCTCCTACATAGAGGGCATCGGTGATCTGGCACCGTTCCATCAGCAGACGGATATTTTCTCCTTTAGAGAGTCCGGTGTTTCCAAAACATTCAAAATCTGTGATGGCATCGGTCAGCCCGCTTTTTTGCAGGAAAAGTTCAATGTACCCTGTTTGACAGTTGGAAACGATACAAACAGGGTGTTTTTGGGAAAGAGAGAGGATCGTTTCTTTTACTTGTGGGAACAAAAGGCATTCGGTCGTATTTTCCAGATAGAATTCTTCGTAATCGCAGCAGGTCTCCATTACCAGAGTACGCTGACTTTCTGACAATTCTGGAAAAAGGCTGGCGGCGATCTCATCCATAGGTTTCCCAAATTCCTGTTTCAGGCGGTCGGCAGTAATGGGGAGTTGTAAAGGAATCTGCAGTTCGCTGGCGGCATGCATCCAGGCGTCTGCAACCACTTGGGTGGTATCCCAGAGAGTTCCGTCTACATCAAGTATGATTGCTTTCATCAATAAATTTCCTCCTAAAATTCGTTTTTATGGATCGATCTGACAGATGATTTCTAAAACAGTATACCACAGAAACTGAAAAAAGGAAAAGGAACATGGAAGAGGAACATGGAAGAGACTGGAGATCTATGGTATAATAAATTCGTTTTGACAAATAAAAAGAAAGAGGATGACACAATGATTCGATTTGCAAAAGAAGCAGATGCAAAAGCGCTGCTTTCTATTTATCAACACTATATTGATACAGAGATTACTTTTGAATATGTACTGCCATCAGAACGGGAGTTTCAGGAACGGATCCGGGAGGTGTCCAAAGAGTATCCTTATCTGGTTCACGAAGAAGAAGGAAGTATTTTAGGATATGCTTATGCCCATCGGCATCTGGAGCGGGCAGCGTACCAGTGGAATGTAGAACTGACCGTATATCTGCATCCCAATGCAGTGTCCCGGGGGATTGGCCGCGAATTGTATGAAAGGCTGCTTGGAATCTTAAAGGAGCAGGGAATCTGCAATGCCTACAGTCTGATCACCCGGCCAAATGAAAAAAGTGAAAAACTGCATGAAGCGATGGGATTTACTTTGCTGGGTGTTTTGAAAAATACAGGATATAAAAATGGAAAATGGAGAGATGTAAGCTGGTATGAAAAACAATTGAATCCGTATGCAGAAAATCCCGTTCCATTTACAAAGATCTCAGATCTTTATGAAATTTCCAGATGAAACGGTAAGAGAAGAAAAGGAACAGATCGCCATGAATTAGAAGCTGAAGATTGGAAAATGTGCAATAAAAAGTAATATAAATATGCAGAAAAACATATAAATTAAACAACAATAGTAAAGAAAGTGTTAAATTTTTGTAAAAAATAAATTGACACCCGGAGATCTATGACGTATAGTTTATTTGTATACATAATGCTGTGTCAAAATCAAACACCATAAGGAGGGAAATTTATGAATCTTGACAAACTATTTCACTTGAAAGAAAACAACACCAATGTAAAAACCGAGATTCTTGCCGGTGTTACGACCTTCATGACTATGGCCTATATTCTGGCAGTGAATCCGAACATTCTGGCAGAAGCCGGAATGGATCATGGAGCAGTCTTTACGGCGACCGCATTGGCAGCGTTTATCGGAACTTTGTGCATGGCTTTGTTTGCAAACTATCCATTCGCACTGGCACCCGGAATGGGACTGAATGCTTATTTCGCATACACGGTCGTTCTGGGAATGGGATACTCCTGGCAGGTTGCACTGACAGCAGTACTGGTAGAAGGAATTCTATTTATTGTATTGTCTTTATTTAACGTACGGGAAGCTATTTTTAATGCCATTCCATTTAATTTGAAAAAGGCGGTGTCCGTCGGAATTGGTCTCTTTATTGCATTCATTGGATTGCAGAATGCGAAGATTGTGATCGGAGGCTCTACACTGCTTGGGCTGTTTACATTGGATGGCTACAACAGCAATCTGGCAGCGGCAGCAGGCGGGAAAGATTTTGTTGCAGCAAGTATGAGTGATGTGGGGATCACAGTGATGCTTGCGATCATCGGAATTATCATTACCGGAATCCTGGTCGTAAAAAATGTAAAAGGAAATATTTTATGGGGAATTCTGATCACATGGCTGCTTGGAATCATCTGTCAGTTTGCAGGATTTTATGTACCGAATCCGGAACTTGGTTTCTATTCTTTACTTCCGGATTTCAGCAATGGAATCAGCATTCCGAGTTTGTCTCCTATTTTTGCAAAATTCAGTTTGGACGGAGTTCCGATCCTGGAATTTGTGGTGATCGTATTTGCATTCCTGTTTGTGGATCTGTTTGATACACTGGGAACTCTGATCGGAGTTTCTGCCAAAGCAGATATGCTGGATAAAGACGGAAAGCTTCCTCGCATCAAGGGTGCGCTTCTTGCAGATGCAGTAGCAACAACCGCAGGGGCAGTACTTGGAACTTCTACAACCACAACATTTGTAGAGAGTTCTTCTGGTGTTGCAGAAGGCGGACGTACCGGATTGACAGCAGTGACAACCGCTGTTTTGTTTGGTCTGGCATTGTTACTATCCCCGATCTTCCTTGCAATTCCTTCTTTTGCCACAGCGCCGGCTCTGGTAGTTGTAGGATTTTATATGTTAAGTGCAGTGACCGATATCAACTTTGCAGATGCAGCAGAGGGAATCCCGGCATTTATCTGTATTGCAGCAATGCCGTTCTTCTACAGCATTTCGGAAGGTATTTCTATGGGAGTTCTTTCCTATGTATTTTTAAATGTATTGACTGGAAAGGCAAAGAAAGTCAGCCCGGTTATGTATGTACTGGCAGTGTTATTTATTCTAAAATATATTTTGATTTAGCGCAAAACAGCATTATGGAAAACAACGGAACAAAAACCCCTGGAACGCAAAATTCCGGGGGTTTTTGATATCAGGATTCTATTTTCGGATCATGTAGTAAGTCTGCCCATTTTCGTGACATTCACGGATCAAATGCTGGCGGAGCATGTAAGGAAGCAGAGAGTCCAAAAAAGCAGAAGGATCCGTGACTTGGATCCGTTCTTTGGAAAATGGCTGGCTTGCAGTCAATCCCTGTACGACCTCTTTTAGTTCTGTTTTGGTCATCTTTTGATGCTTTCTGAGCGCCTTTTTGATCCGGGAAACTCCTTTCGAGGAAAGCAGATTGGAAAGATCCTGCTGCTGGCGCTGGCTTCTCCAGAGTCCCCATCCATAAATCAAGGCAGTTGCACCCGCAAATAATAGAACAAACGGAATATATTGGAGAAAGGACATGTTAATATCCCTCCTTTAGCGTGACAAGATGGTGGTCTTTTAAAATCTCCAGAAACTTGATCAGCCTGGCCAGTGGTTGTTCCATTTTGGGAAACTGTGTCTGCAGTTCTAAAGAGAGCTGGTGTACCGTTTTTTTGTCATTGATCGCCAGCCAGATAAAACTGCCGTAAGCATCCAGCTTGATCTCACTAACTTTCGGACGTTTGAAAAAGCGCTGTGCAATTTTGTGATAAAAGCCTTTCCATTCGATCATCACAGTGACTTGCTTTTTGTCATCGGCTTCGAATTCGGTTTCCGGGTTTCTTACTACGATAAAGTCCATATAATTTTGTGTGGATAATTTCTTCTTTCCTGCCATATCTTCTCCTTTGTTATCATAAAAATAAGCAAGAAGTACAGCCTGCCGATCTGGCAGGCTGCAGCTTGATTTTTCTGCTGTTTCAGTGAATGGAATCAATATTATTCGCTTTTCTTTCCGCCTTTGATACATACTCTTGTGAGGTATAACAAAAGCAAAATAAATACAATTAAACTTCCGATCTCTCCGATTGAGAATACTTTGGAAAGATCGATAACTTCATCTAATTTTGCAACGGCAAAAGCTGCTAGGATGACACCCATCAGTCCTTCACCGGCAATCAGACCTGATGTAAAGAGAATACCGTGATCCACAGAGGCTTTTTTCTCTTTTTCAGAAACTTTTCGTTTTTCCATAAACATACGGACAATTCCACCAGCCATAATTCCGGCATTTAAACTGAATGGAAGGTACATACCAACTGCAAATGGCATAACCGGTACTTTTAAGATTTCCATTACGATTGCAACACAAACACCGATCAAAATCAAAGACCATGGGAGTTCCGCGTTCATAATACCTTCTACCAACATTTTCATCATGGTAGCCTGCGGAGCAGGAATTGCTTTAGAACCGTATCCCCATGCATGGTCTAAGAGCTGAAGTACGAATCCGATGGCAGCTGCTGAGGCAATAACACCGATCATCTCTCCGATCTGCTGTTTTTTTGGAGTCGCACCCACGATAAATCCGGTTTTCAGATCCTGAGAGCAGTCTCCGGCAATGGCTGCGATCACACAGATGATACCGCCGATAGCGATGGCACCTGTCATACCTTCCACACCGGTTGTTCCGGTTGCTTTTAAGAGCAGAGTTGCGATCAAAAGAGTTGCGATCGCCATACCGGATACCGGGTTGTTCGAAGAACCGATCAAACCTACCATACGGGAGGAAACAGTTGCAAAAAAGAATCCAAATACGATTACGATCAGCGCACCCAATGGATTAACTGGGAACGCTGGTACAAGCCAGATCGCAACTCCGATCGCAAGGACCATTACGATCAGAAACGGCATCGGAAGATCCTGCTGGGTACGGAGTGTATTCGCTGAAGCATTCTTTTTATTCATGCTCTGCATGGCCTGCTTGAATGTCTTCACGATCAGTGGAAGACTCTTAATCAGACTGATCACACCTCCGGTTGCAACAGCACCAGCGCCGATATATTTGATATAAGTACCCCATAAATCAGAAGGTGCCATAGCAGCAATTGGATCAGATCCAGGAAAAATTGCCTGTGCATCTGCACCAAACAGTGCAATCGCTGGCATCAGGACAAACCAGCTCAATGTACTTCCGGCCAGCATATAGCTGGAAATCTTCGGACCACAGATGTAACCGACACCGGCCAGAGCTGGGAGGACCTGGATTCCGACAGAGGAACCGGCGTATGCCTTGATATCATACCCAATCTCACTTGGGAAGATCTTTAATCCGTCTGCAATAAATTTGTAAACGGCAGCAATTCCAAGACCAGAGAAGACAGTACCAGCCTTGCTTCCGCCTTCTTCTCCGGCGAGAAGAACTTCTGCACATGCAGTCCCTTCTGGGAACGGAAGTGTACCGTGTTCTTCTACGATCAGTGCCTGACGCAGTGGAACCATGAATGCTACACCAAGAAGACCGCCCACTAAAGCGACAAGAAAGATCGTAATCATGCTCGGAGAATCAATGGTTCCTTCTTTTGCCCACAAAAAGAGGGCTGGAAGTGTAAAGATTGCTCCGGCTGCAACAGATTCACCGGCAGAACCGATGGTCTGAACCAGGTTATTTTCCAGAATGGAGTCTCTGCGCAGGATAACACGGATGATTCCCATGGAGATCACCGCTGCAGGAATAGAAGCGGAGATCGTCATACCTACACGAAGTCCCAGATATGCATTCGCCGCGCCAAAAACAATAGCCAGCAGAATACCAATCAGGAGAGAGGTTACCGTGAATTCCGGAACCACACGATCGGCCGGAATATACGGCTTAAAATCATTTTTATTATTTGACATGTAAAAAATTTCCTTCCTTTTCTCAAATTCTCTTTCCCAATTCATCTGAAATTACAGCAAAATAATTTATATTATAACATCCTCACACTCTGTAAAGAATGTGAGAATGTTGTAATACCTAAAAAATAAGAAATAGTCAAACGATGCAGACTATGCAAGTCGTTTCAGCACATCAGCCAACAATTCATAAAAATGTGCAAAGGAATCCAGAGGCAGATGTTCATCCGGTGTATGGCATCCACGGATCGTAGGACCGACTGCAATGGCATCTAGTCCGGGGATTGCATCTGAAAACAGACCACATTCCAGTCCTGCATGGATCGCTTCGATCTTCAGTTCGTCATGGAACAGTTCCCGATAGCTTTCTACAAAGACGTCACGGATCGGAGAAACTTCGGCAAAACTCCAGCCCGGATATTCTCCGGTGAAATCCACTTCAAATCCAAAAGTTTCTGCCAGAAGACAGAGTTTTTCTTTCAGTGCGTTCATCAGTGTGGCGACAGAAGAACGAGGTGCAAATACTAGATTTGCAGAGGTTTCATCGGTTGCTGCGACACCAAGGTTCAAAGAAGTTACTGTGAATCCGTTTAGATTCATATTGCGGAACTGTACCCCGTTTGGCGCAAGGCACATGGCTGTGATCAGCGCTTTTCCGTCTTCAGCCGTCATAGGTGCAGCGCTGCCGCTTTCCTTCGACACTTCAAAATGGAAATCTGGTTCATATGGGCAGATTTCTGCTGAAAAATCTGCGGCCAGTGCGTCTGCAAGAGAGTGTGCCTCTTCGGCAGCCGCCTCGTTGGTATAAAGCAAAGTTGCTTTGGATTCCCGAGGGATCGCGTTATCCTTGGTACCTCCATTGAAATCTACAAGAAGGGCGTCAGTGCTGCAAAACAGATGATGGACCATACGCGCCATCAACAAGTTGGCATTCTGATGTTCTTTGTCAATATCAGTACCGGAATGTCCGCCCAGAAGTCCTGAGATTTCCAGATGGAGCAATGTGCCCTCTTTTGTCTCAGTGCGTGTGATCGGACGGAAAAGCCCACATCTGGAGCCGCCGGCACAGCTGACCGTTGCAACGCCTTCTTCTTCGGAATCCAGATTGATCATCGTGCGGGCTGTGATCAGAGATTTATCCAGTGCAGCAGCTCCGTTGAGCCCGATTTCTTCTTGTGTGGTAAAGACACACTCCAGTGTCGGATGGGTCAGTGTGTTGTCGTCAAGAATGGCAAGCATCAGTGCAACAGCTGCACCGTTATCTCCGCCAAGCGTGGTGCCATTGGCAGAAAGTACACCGTCTTTGACGATCAGATCCAGAGGATCTGTTGTAAAATCATGTGTGACACCGGCAAGCTTTTCACAGACCATATCTGTGTGTCCCTGCAGCATCACTGCCGGTTTTGTCTCCGCACCCTGACTGGCCTCTTTTTTTATGATGACATTGAAGAGTTCATCGCGGTGGAACCAGAGATCCCGCTCTTTGGCGAACGCGATCAGGTAGTCACTGATTGCTTCTTCGTTGCCGGAACCACGAGGAATTGCGCTGATTTCTTCAAAAAAATGAAATAATTTTTCAGGTTTGTATCCTGTAATCTTATACTCCATAGATGACATCCTCTTTTCTATATAAATATTATCTTGTTTATTCTACCACTTTTAACGCGGTAAAGCAAGAAAATTCGATAGAGTAACGTGGTTAAGTGTCAAAACCAGGGAAAGACACAAGTGAGAAAGGAATAGGCAGGGAAAGTTTTGCATATATTTCAGAAGAGAAGAGGATGTGTGGTGCCCAAAGAGATGAAAAAAGAAAGGGAAAAAGAAACCTTGAAAGAACGGCTGACAGCGGCGGCCAATATGCCGCGGGATGTGGTGTTGGGAGATTCCGTTGTGACGATCATAGGGAATGAAGAGATTTGTGTAGAAAACTACCGGGGGATCCTGGAATATACGCAGGAGCTGATCCGGATCCAGACAAAAAAGGCACAGATCCGTCTGAGAGGGCAGGGGTTAAAGATCGAATACTATCTGAATGATGAAATGAAGATCACAGGGACTTTGCATTCTCTGGAATATGAGCAGTGAGGTGGAAAGGGTGGCCGAGAAATTTTTGAGATTTTTAAAAGGATACGTTAAGGTTCAGGTATCCGGGGATTCGCCGGAACGCTTTCTCAATCTGTGCAGTCATCATCAGATCACAATCTGGGGTCTCAAGTCCTGCAGATCCTGTTATGAAATGTATCTTCCGCTTTCTGAATTTCGAAAGATCCGGCCACTGGCACGGAAAGCACATATCCGGGTAAGGATCAAAACGCGGGTGGGACTGCCTTTTCGGCTTTTGGAATATCGGAAAAGAGCCTGTTTCTTTCTGGGGGCATTTTTTTGTATCTGCCTTTTGTTTTTTTACACATCGTTTGTGTGGGATATTCATTTTGAAGGAAATGAAACGTGGACAGATGAAACACTTCTTGGTTTTTTAAAAGAAGAAGCAATTACACCCGGTATGCCAAAGGGAAAGGTGGACTGTGCGGCGATCGTGCAGAAGATCCGGCAGGAATATGGGGAAATCGTGTGGGTGTCTGCTTCTATTGAGGGAAGCAGACTTCTGATCCAGATCAAAGAAAATGAAGACACGATCCAGGAGATTTTGGAGGAAGAACCCCCCTGTGATCTGATCGCCAAAAAAGACGGTGTGATCACAAACATCGTTACACGGAGCGGAGTTCCTATGGTTCATGCTGGAGATCAGGTGAAAAAAGGGGATCTCCTGGTATCTGGCAGGGTGGAAGTCTGCAATGATGCAGGAGAAGTGGAAGCGTATCAGTATTGCCGGGCAGATGCGGATATTTTTGCAGACACCACTTGGGAATATGAGGATACCATTGGTACATACTATAAAGAGAAAACGTATGAAAAGAAAAAACGATTTCAGGGATTCCTTCGGTTTGGCAACTGGAAGATTTCGCTGGGAAGAGAAAGACCTTCCGTGCAGAATTGGGAGCAGCACACCATGCAGCGTCAGATCAGACTGGGAGAAAATTTCCGGCTTCCTGTCTATTATGGCACGAAAATTGCGAAATCCTATGAGGTAAAAGTGAAAAGATATACAAAAACGGAAATAAAAAAGAAATTGAGTGAAAATTTCAAACAATTTTCCAGGGAATTCGAGGAAAAAGGTATTCAAATACAGGAAAATAGTGTTAAAATACACATAGGAAAAAAATCTGCAGTGGCAAAGGGAACACTTTTTTTAAATGAACCTGTGGGCGAGACAGCAGATACAGAAATATTAGAGGTTGAAAGGGAGAAGAAGAATGAGTCTTTCGGAACTGATGATGGAGATACCGGCGGAACATGAGAAAAATGTGTTCGGGCAGTTTGATGCATATGCAAAGAAACTGGAGAGGACCTTTCATGTGACATTGATTGTCCGGGAAGGAAAGATCAAGATACTGGGGGAGGAGAAACAGGCAGAAAAAGCAAAACGGGTGCTGGAGCAGCTGACGGCATTGTCAGTGAGAGGCAATGAGATTACAGAACAGAATGTGGATTATGCCATGTCACTGGTTTACGAAGATCAGGAAGAAGCCATGGTAGAGATGGACAGAGAACTGATCTGTCACACTTTGCAGGGGAAACCGATCAAGCCAAAGACCCTCGGACAGAAACGATATGTGGATGCCATCCGGGAAGGGATGATCACCTTTGGTCTGGGGCCTGCTGGAACCGGCAAGACTTATCTTGCAATGGCCATGGCGATCACGGAATTTCAGAGGAATGAAGTGAGCCGGATCATTCTGACCAGACCTGCCATTGAGGCTGGAGAAAAACTGGGATTTCTTCCGGGAGATCTGCAGAGCAAGATCGATCCCTATCTGCGTCCGCTTTACGATGCACTGTATCAGATCATGGGAGCAGAGAGTTTTGCAAAAAATTCCGAGAAGGGACTGATCGAGGTAGCGCCTCTTGCCTATATGCGCGGAAGGACACTGGACAATGCCTTTATCATTCTGGATGAAGCACAGAACACCACACCGGCGCAGATGAAGATGTTTCTGACCAGGATCGGATTTGGCTCCAAAGTGGTGATCACTGGAGACGCAACTCAGAAGGATCTTCCGGCAGGGACGGTTTCCGGGCTGGATGTGGCAGTGAAAGTAGTCAAAGACCTGGAGGGGATCAGCATCTGTACGCTGACCAGCAAGGATGTGGTGCGTCATCCGTTGGTGCAGAAGATTGTAAAAGCTTACGAAGAATATGAAAAGAAAAGTACCCGTACAAAGGGAAATACCAAAAGGAGAAGATCATGAGTTTATATTTAGAAGAAGAGGGAGAGATCAGGCTTCCGTTTGAGATGAAAGAAGTGGCCGAACTGGTGGTAGAGGCTGCTCTGGAGCAGGAGGGGTGTCCCTATGAAGCCGAGATCAACCTGTTGGTCACAACAGACGAAGAGATCCACCGCATGAATGAGGAATTCCGTCAGATCGACCGGGCTACCGATGTGCTTTCGTTCCCGATGTTAGAGTATGACGTTCCGGGAGATTTTTCTTTTGCAGAAGGGCATCCAGAAGAAGCCTTTCATCCGGAATCCGGAGAGCTGATGCTTGGCGACATCGTCATATCCAAAGAAAAAGTACTCGCGCAGGCAGAAGCCTATGGGCATTCTCCAAAGAGAGAGTTCGCATTTTTGATCGCACACAGTATGCTCCATTTGTTTGGATATGACCATATGGAAGAAGAGGAACGCCTGGTGATGGAACAGCGGCAGAGAGAGATCATGGACAAAGTCCAGATTTTCAGGTAGCAGTGGAGGAGACGGATGGCAGAGATACAGAAGAACAGAAGAAAAAAGAAGAGACCAAAAGAAAATGAATTTCTGATACAGGGGGCGATCCTTGCCGGAGCAGCCGTGATTGTAAAGATCATCGGGGCATTATACCGGATCCCGCTGACAAATATCATCGGAGACGAGGGAAATGGATTTTTGGGATATGCGTATGAGATTTATGCTATGGCGCTGATGCTTTCCTCCTTTAGTCTTCCGATCGCAGTTTCCAAGCTGGTTTCCACCAAGATGGCAATGCATCAGCCAAGAAATGCATTTCGTATTTTTAAATGTGCCATGATGTTTGCGCTGTCAGTGGGGGCTGTGGTAGCGCTGGCGATTTTTCTGGGAGCAGATATGATCGCAAAGAACCTGATGGAATCCCCATTGAGTGTCTATACGCTAAAAGTTCTGGCGCCGGCGCTGTTTATCGTGGCAGTGCTTGGTGTGATGCGGGGATATTTCCAGGGAATGGGAACTATGGTGCCAACCGCTATTTCCCAGGTATTGGAACAGATCATCAATGCGACAGTCAATATTGTGGGAGCGAGCATTTTAATCAAGGTGGGAATGGCAGCAGCCAAAAAGAAGGACAATCCGCTTTTGGAACCCGCGTACGGAGCCGCAGGGGGAACGCTTGGAACGGCAACGGGAGCTTTGGTTGCGCTGTTATTTTTGATATTTGTGTTTGTGTTGTTCCAAAAGGTTATGGTGCGGCAGATGCGAAGAGACCGGACCAAACACAAAGACGAATACCGACAGATTTTAAAAGTCCTGCTTTTAACAATCGCTCCGATTTTGTTCAGTACGGCAATTTACAATATCAACCAGATCATTGACCTGACGTTGTTTGCCAAGATCATGGCAGCCCAGGGAGTTCCGCTGAATGATTACATCATTCCACAGGGAATTTATACCGGAAAGTACAACACTTTGATCAACATTCCGCTTGCCATGGCAAATGGTCTTGCGGCATCGGTGATCCCGGCGCTGACTGCTGCCGTGGCTTCCAGAAACCGGACACAGATGCAAAATAAGATCAACCAGACGATCCGGCTGACCATGCTGATCGCGATTCCATGTTTTGTAGGATTTGTAGTGCTGGCTTCTCCGATCATGCAGTTCCTCTATGGAGATTCCAGAATGGAACCGGCGCTGATGCTTGCATCGGGAGCCATTACAGTCGTGCTGTACAGTTCTTCCACAGTGACCAACTCCATTTTGCAGGGACTGGACAGGCTGACGGCTCCGGCAAAAAATGCGCTGATTTCACTGGGAGTGCACCTGGTCGCAATCTTGGTGATGCTGATCGTATTCAAATGGGGCATTTATTCCCTGGTATTCAGCAATATTGTGTTTGGACTGTGTATGTGCATACTGAATATGAAAGATGTGTATCAGGCAAGTGGGTTCAGACAAGATTTCAAGACCTGTTATATCAAGCCATTTTTAGCGGCTGTGATTATGGGCGTGGCAGCATTTGCAGTGGATAAACTGTTAAGCGCGTTGATCCCGGGCAGGTTTGTGGCACATGGACTTTCGATTCTCATTGCCATGCTGGTATATGCTGTTGCAGTGGTTCGGGTAGGAACTCTTTCAGAATCCGATATGCTGGCACTTCCGATGGGAGGACGGATGTTAAGAATCTGTAAACAGCTGAAGATTTTTCCGAAGACGAGAGATTTGGATGAGGACGATGATATTGAATATCTGGATCTGGACTAAGAAGAGTAAAAAGAAGAATAGAATATAGAAAAAGAGCCAATACTGTATGAAAAAAGGAGTCGGACTTTTATGAAAAAAAGATACTGTATTGGCTTTTTTGCGGCATTATTTGTGTTTGTCAGTCTGCTCGGGATCGGATATCAGGTAAGTTATCAGTATGTGATGGACAGGCAGAAGATGCGGCAGGAAGAAGAGCAAAAAAGAAGTGTTGCCGTAAAAGGAACGGCAGAAAAAAATGAAGGGTATTATCTGGCAGAACTGCATGGATATGTGGTGGTGTATCTGTCCGATCAGTCTACCATTTATGAATTTACGGATATTGTATTTGATACACTTCCAAAAGAAGTACAGACGAACGTAAAACAGAAAAAATATGTAAAAACAGAAGAAGAGCTGTATGCGTTCCTGGAAAATTACTCCAGCTAAAAATCTCGCGGGGTGGTAGACGAATATCTGGAAATAGTGTAAGATGAAAAAAGAATTTTTCAGGAAGGATAAGAATATGGACGAACAAAAGGTAAAAAGAATCAATGAACTTTATAGAAAATCAAAGGCAGAGGGGCTGACAGAAGCAGAAAAAAAGGAACAGAAGATCCTGCGTCAGGAGTATATCGATGCATTCAAACGGAATTTAAGAAGCCAGCTGAATAACATTGATGTGGAAGAAAAAGACGGTACCATCGTGAATCTGGGAGAAAAATTTGGAAACAAAACAGGACATTAGAAAACGGATCATGTGCGTCAGGGAAAACCTGACAGAAAAAGAGCGGGAGACAGGTAGTGAGAAAATCACAGAACAGGTTGTCTCCCATCCTTTGTTTGTACAGGCAGAAGAAATCTGGTGTTATGTTTCTTTTGGGACAGAAGTGGATACAAAGCAGATTTTAAGTGCTGCCTGGAATACAGGAAAACGGATCGCTGTACCGAAAGTGACTGGCAGGCGGAGCATGGAATTTTATTACATAGAATCTCCGGAGGATCTGACAACAGGTGCGTTCGGGATTTTAGAGCCGAAAGAAGGAAAACAACAGGCAGACTGCTGCCTGGAAAAATTAGAGCTTTTTCTGCTTGTTCCCGGGGTTGCTTTTGATCCGGTGGGAAGAAGGATCGGATATGGAGGCGGGTTTTATGACACATATCTTCAAAAAGCTGGAGGGTGCCATACGTTCGGACTTGCGTTTGAAGCACAAATGACAGAACAGATCCCTTCCGAAGCACATGATATCCGGATGGAGTATATTATAACAGAAAAGAGGTGCTGGAAATGCTGACAGGACTGCCAAATGATCCGATGCTTCTTTTGAGCGTAGTCAATACGAAGTTGAGGGATTATTATCCGAGTCTGGATGCGCTTTGTGAGGATATGGAAGTTTCCAGAGAAGTGCTGGAAGAAAAGCTTGGCATGATCGATTATGTGTATGATGCCCAGAGAAATCAATTTGAATAGAGAGGAACACAATTCATGTTGGAGAACAGACAAAAGAAAATGGAAGAGTTTTTAAAAGAAATCGATCTGACGCAGGAGGCTCCGTCAGAAGAGCCGCAGCGTCAGTATTATTTTATAGAAAAAGCCCGTCATCTTGTGAAAGCGCAGTCAGAAGTCCTGGGGCGTCCGCTGACCTTTCATGTGACTACTTTCGGGTG
>UQVC01000037.1 GCA_900544395.1 uncultured Ruminococcus sp.
CATGT
The DNA here is from genome assembly GCA_900544395.1 of uncultured Ruminococcus sp. Taxonomy (GTDB): domain Bacteria; phylum Bacillota; class Clostridia; order Lachnospirales; family Lachnospiraceae; genus Mediterraneibacter. The sequence continues at coordinate 6 of UQVC01000037.1, forward strand.
GGAAGTCGTGTGTTGTCTACATCGGGTGAATTCGTAGAAGTCCTTAATTTCAGGCACTTTGCGAGGTATATGAGTTTCAAACCAACAGGTAAACAGGGCAAGAAAAAGCAGATTATGAATGGCATCGAAGTGTCAGTAGTATTGCATCTGGTATGAGGAAACACATTCGGATAGAATTAACATTTTTTATTTAATAGCATAGAGAAAAGCCAAAAGGACGCTTGTTTTCAGAACTTCTGGAAGATGAGTGTCCTTTTCTTTTATCCCAAGGCAAAGGAGCAGATAAAAAATGGCAAGGAAGAAAGAAATGTGTTCATCAGAGAATCACGAGCCGGGTGCAGGTATTGTACTGATGAAATTGGAAGAGCTGCATAGCTTTGAAGGACACCCGTTTAAAGTAGAGAGAAATCAGGAACTGTTTGAACTGCGATGCAGTATTGAGAAGGAAGGCGTATTAGTTCCACTTCTGGTGAGAAAAAATCCACATGGTGATGGATATGAAATTATAGCCGGACACAGACGAAAAGAAGCTGCACTATGGGCAGGACTTATGGAAGTGCCGGTTATTATCCGGGAACTGGATGATGATCAGTCGGTTATAGCGATGGTGGACAGTAACCTCCAAAGAGAGAAGATACTGCCAAGCGAAAAAGCGTTTGCCTATAAAATGCGTCTGGAAGCAATGAAGCACCAGGGAAGAGCAGAAGCAGATACTTCGGACCCACTGGAACCGAAGTGTAAGACAGAACTGGTGAATGTATCAGAACTGGAAGCAGAATTACAGAAACTTGGAAAAGTAAAAATCCAGAAAAAAGGCGGAGCAGAAGGCAAGCGAAGCAATGAACAGCTCGCCAGTATGGTTGGCGAAAGTGTGACACAGATCAAGCGATATATCCGGTTAACCCATCTGATTCCGAAGATACTGGATATGGTTGATAAAGAAATACTTGCGATCCGGTCAGCAGTGGAGATATCGTTTCTGAGCGAAGAAGAACAGTATGAACTCCATGCAGTCATGGAACTGGAACAGAGCATTCCTAACATTTCTCAAGCAAATCGGTTAAAGCGTATGAGCCAACAGAAATGCCTTGATATGAATAAGATTTATGAGATTCTGCAGGAAATCAAACCGAATCAGAAAGAACAGATTAAATTGCCATTGGAAAGAATTGGTAAATATTTTCCAACAGCGTATACTCCAAAGCAGCAGGTTGATTTGATTGAAAAATTATTAAAGAATTGGGCAAAACAAAATGTAAAATAAAAATGGAAATATGAAAAGGACGGTAAGTACTATGGAAAAACTGACTTATACAAATGTAAATGGATACCTGATTCCGAACATCACCTATAAATCCGGTAATCAGATGGAGCAACTTGGCAAATATGGATTCTTACGCAGAGATTATCTGAAGAACCATCGGAATTCAACGTATCAGGTGATGCTTTTACAGGATACCATTGGAGAGCATCTTCTGGAAGTGGACAAGGCAGCCAGAGAACGGGAAGAAGTGATCTTGAAGCAGTTGGAAGAAAAAGAACCACTGCCAGATAAGGAGAAAAATCAGATGGCATGGGTAAGAGCAGCCAATCAGCACAGAGCGATTGCAGAAGAGATTATCCTGAAAGAATTGATTTATGTATAAGGAATGCCAGTAATCAATCTGGCAGGTAACTGATAAAAATAGAATATTGTGAGCGAAGTAAGGCGTGAGTCATAAAATATGGCTTGCGTCTTTCTTTTTGCCTGAAAGGAAGTGATAAGTTTGAACAAGAAGTTTTTGAAGCATTATATGGAAACCAATCCAGAAGGGACAGCACAGACCTATATCTTTCTGGTGGACAATCAGGATATAGCGTTGAATATTGTGATGTCAGGTTATCAGGCACTTTGCCTGGTGCAGGAAGATGACGGATATTATTTCAGTGTAGATTCCTTTATAGAGGAAATGAGGTCTATTCAGTTTACTGGAAGCTGTCAGAGTGCCTATCATTATGTGGCTGCCTGTACGGTGAAGTGGATGAATGATAAGTTACAGACATTTTTCAAAGACGCTGGTCTTGATGGAAAAGCAGGCTGGCAGTTGTTCAAAGAGAAGGAGTACCTTGGCAAACTGGATAATCAGAAAGAAGTTGAGAAATTACTGAAACAGTATATTCTTCGGTTTGAGCGAGATCCAAAAGAAGAACCGGAACTGAGCCGTTTTCACTTATTTGATGCAAAAGGAAATGTGAAAGGTGTCCGGGATATGGAGATTGTAGATTATCTGGTGGAGAATGTTCAGTTTTTTGTGGTGGGAATCACACCGTATTATTATGAGCATGGTGTTTTCCTGGAAGACCATGATGGGGTAAGAATGAAATACCGTATCCAGAAGCTGATCTATCGTGACCAGGTACAGAGTGGAGTGATCAAAAGAATCTATAATCTACTGATCACACAGCCGAAAGTTCACCGGGAGGCATATGAACTAAATAAGCAGCCTGTACGGTGGATTAATTTTAAAAACGGATATTATGATCCGGTTACGGGTGAAATGCTGGAACACAATCCAGATTATCTGACAATCAATCAGATACCATTTCCCTATTATCCGGAGGACAGGGAGCAGGTGTTGCATGGTGGAGAAAATATCAAAAAGTATCTTGCATCGTCTCTTCCTAACAAAGAAGAACAGCAGACATTCTGGGAGTATTTTGGATACTGCATGACACAGGATACGCAGTTTCAGAAATTCCTTACACTGAAAGGAAATGGTGGAACTGGAAAGTCGGTGGCAGTATCGCTGATCCAGCATGTCGTTGGAATCACCAATATGTCCAGCATTTCTTTACAGGATTTGAACAAACGATTCTATGCGACTGGAATGTACGGAAAGCTGTTAAATGCCTGTGCGGATATTCCATGCAAGGCAATGGAGAATACAGATGTATTAAAGAAAGCAGTCGGTGAGGACACACTGATTTATGAGAAAAAAGGACAGGATGCAATTCATTTCCACTCTTATGCGAAGCTGCTTTTTTCTACCAATGAAATGCCGCAGAATCTTGAGGATAAGTCAGATGCTTTTTACCGTAGACTACTGATTCTCGATATGAACCGGGTAGTAAAAAGTGGTGAAAAAGATCTGCACTTAAAGGAAAAGGTACAGGCAGAATCTGATTATGCAATTCATATGGCGATGATTGCATTGAAAAATCTGTACGAACAGGGAAAGTTCACGGAGAGCGAACACAGCAAAGAATGTGTAAGAGAAGTGCAACGGACGTCAGATAGTATCTGTGCTTTTATTGATGAGTCATTGGTGCGTGCCAAAGGAAAACGTCTGAAACGAAGTGAAGTGTTCCATATGTATGAGGAATACTGCAAAGAGAATGGCAGACAGGGGCATGGTAAATCTAACTTTTTCAGGAATATGACAGATAAAGGTTTCCTTCTGAAGCAGTACAATGGTGAGTTTTATTATCAGGATATTGCAGTTAAGGAAGAAGATTTTTGTCCTGTAGATCCAGAAGAAAGAATACCTTTTGAAGAAACAGATATAGATTATAAACAGTTACAGTTAAATATGAATCAGGAAATTAAGGGCATTTAGGGCAAAATAAGCAAAAAGAAATGTTACCGGAGCAGGAGAAATAACAAAGATAGCTGCCAGAGTACATAAAATTTTGCTTTTTTTACACTGACTGCCCTTTTTATGTATCAACATTTTAACTGATACAAATATAGGTTTTTCTCGAGTTTGGGAGAAAGTCAAAAATAAATATTAAGAAAGTATGAGGTATGATTATGAGAATGATGAAAAACAACAATAATGAGACAGTTATGGTGCTCGGGATTGATCATGGGTATGGAAACATGAAAACAGCCACCAGATGCTTTCCATCCGGTGTAGCCAGATATGACAAGGAGCCAATCTTCCAGAATAATCTTCTTGTTTACAATGACATGTATTACCAGATCGGAGAGGAACACAAGGAGTTTTGTGCAGAGAAAACGCAGGACGAGGACTATTATGTGCTGACACTGGCAGCTATTGCAAGGGAACTGGATGGGAAAGGTATGAACCGGGAAACGGTACATATCGCAGCTGGACTTCCCCTTACCTGGGTAGCTACACAGAAAGAAGATTTCCAGAAATATCTTCTCCAGAATGAATGTGTGGATTTTACATTCCGCAATAAAGAATATCATGTGGAGTTTGCAGGAGCTGATATTTACCCACAGGGATTTGCAGCAGCTTTTTACCGTTTACAGGATTTCAAAGGAATCAACATGCTTGTGGATATTGGAAACGGGACTATGAACATCATGTATATCAATAATTCCCGTCCATTAGAGAAGAAATGCTTTACAGAGAAATATGGAACGCACCAGTGTGTGCTTGCAGTCAGGGAATCTTTGTTGAAAGAACTGGGAACAGTGGTGGATGATCTGGTGATTGAGCAGGTGATCCGTACCGGGACAGCAGATATTGGTGAGAAATATCTGACAGTCATTCGTAAAGCTGCCGGAGATTATACGAAAGAAATCTTTCATAAGCTGAGAGAACGGGAATATAATCCAGAACTGATGCGTCTGTATGTGGTCGGCGGTGGCGGTTGTATGATCCAGAATTTTGGAGAATATGACAAGAGCCGGGTGACAATTGTACGGGACATCTGTGCCACAGCGAAAGGCTATGAAGCAATGACCGTAAGGAAAATCCAGAGAAACGGAGGGATGCTTGTATGAGAAAAGAACGGAAAATCATCAACACAAATATCCGTTTAAATCTTTGTGATGAACAGGACAGACAGGCATGGGAATATTTGCAGACGATGGACAGGGAAAAATATAAATCGTACACCAGAGCAGTTGTAGTTGCTTTAAACGATTATTTTTCCAGAGAGTACCGGAATGAAGAAGATCCATATCTGGAAACCAGAGAAAAGGAAGATGCATTTCTGGAAAGAGTGGAAACAGCTGTCCGGGATGGGGTGAAAGAATCTGTCCCGATGGCTATAGCGAAGAATCTGATGGAAATGCTTGTACCGTTTGTAAAAGAATCGGTGGGAGAAATTAATTTGCCGGACAGAACACTAACAATGGAGAAAACGGATGAAGAGATCGCAGAAGATAATCTGGACTGGGAGAAAGAAGCTGATATGGATGCAGCACTGGATTTTGCAGACAGTTTTTAGCTGATTATAAAAGAAAAGCAGTCTGGCTTACATAAAATAAATCAGACTGCTTTAAGTGGAGCTATTCTTTTTTCTTGGGTAAGGACGTTTATCATCTGTCAGGTTTAGCAGATAATCAACGCTGGTATTATGAAATTCAGCCAGTTTAATCAGAATGTGAGTAGGGATATCGACATCACCACATTCATAATTACTGTAAATACGCTGACTGCAATTTAGGATTTCACCCATATTCTTCTGCGTAAGGTCACGATCTTCACGCAGATCCCGTATTCTCTGATACATGTGTTTCACCTCTAGCATAATAATAACTTAGCGAGATATTCACTATTGAAATATAGCGGGAAATTCGCTACACTGAATTTAAAAATGTAGGAGGGAGAAGTACAGAGTGAAAGAGAAAGTGAAAAAGGTGCTGATGTGGATTTTTGAGTTTGTCTTATTTTGTGGATATTTCTATGTTTTATTCGTGAATCTGGTATGTGGATTTGGATATGGAGGGATAAGCAGCAGAGGACAGGCAATAAAGATTTTGTGTGCTTCGTTCTTTCTTGCAGCGGGATTGCCAGGATTGATCTGGTATCAGCATCGCAGACTTATGAAACTGGAGAATTTATTACATGACCTGCTTGAAATTTGCGACAAAATAAAATAGCAGTAACAGGAAAAAGGACTGACAGTAAAGAATAGTTTTACGAAAACAGAATAGCAGAAAAAGACAATAGCAGTGATAGCATTTCAGACATTATGAGTTGGAGAAATGTTCATGACTGCTATTTTTATGCCTTTCAGCAGAAATAGAAAGCAGTTCAGAAAAAGAAAGACAGAAATAACAGGGAAATATGGCAGAAAGGTGTTTGCAGATGAGAGGGGTGTACAAACAGGCAAAGAAAAGATATAGGGTGCCGGATACGGCACATGATTGTCCGATACTTCGCATCGGAGTGGTGCATGACCAGCCTGTTTCAGAAAGGGAAAATCTATGAAAGGTGGAGCTTTTCTTTTTCTTCCGCAGTCGGCTCCTGCACCACAAACCCACCGTCATCTCCATTTGGATTTGATAATGTAGGGTGGAAAATATTGCCTGGCGGGTGTCGATTCAGTGGTGGGGAGATGACAGGCAAGTTTCGCAAAGTGGCAAGCCACTATGCACCGGAGCCAGCCTTTGGGCTGTTCCTAAACTTGCCAGAGGGCTCCGCCCCTTGGAACCCCGGCACGTCAATGGCGTAAGTATTCCTGCGAAATGTCCACCGGACATTCCTACGGAACACTTACTGATTGACTAGGACGCTGTCCTGCACCTGTATAAGAGAGCGTTGCACTCTCTTATAAATCTCCTACCAATATGCCGCCAGAACGCTGTGGCTGTTAACAAAGAATGAAAATCAAGCAATGAAAGGAGACAAAAGCCTATGAGAAAACGAAATCATACAGTAACCATACGGATGAATAAAGAGGAATACGATTTGTTTCAGAGCAAGGTTAAAGAATCCGGAAGAACACAGCAGGAAGTTGTGATAAAAGCAATCGCAGACTTGAAGATAGCAACGGCAGAGGAAATAGAAGAACTGAAAAGACTGAACCAGATGTTTGCGGATATCCTTTGTCAGCTCCGGGGAGCTACGACAAATATCAACCAGATTGCAAGAAAACTGCATACAGATGGAGAAATCCCAAACGACAGTATGTTGTATTTCCTCAATAAAAATATTCTCAAGTATCGGAAGGAGAGTGAAAGGATATGGCAGTTAATAAGACGATTAATAAGCGGACAAATACACATGGAGCAATGAGAAATTGTATTGAATATGTTTTACGACAGGACAAGACAAGTGAGCTGCTTACTTATATAACAGGCCCGTACTGTCACAATGAAATTAATTATGATCTGGTGTACAGAACCTTTTTGGAAGAAAAGAAGATGTGGAATAAAGATACAGGGAGAATGTATGCCCACAACATTATTTCCTGGCATAAGGATGAGCAGATCACCCCGGAGCAGGCATTTGAATTTGGAAAAGAGTTTGCAGAAAATTGGTTCAGTGGATTCCAGACCTTAGTGGCTGTGCATAAGGATAAAGACCATATCCACTGCCATTTGGTTACTAATTCAGTGAGTTATGAAGATGGGAGAAAGCTGCATAACACCAGAAAAGATCTGGAACGTATGAAACAGCTTACCAATCAGATGTGCCGGGAACGAGGACTGACCGTTGCCGAAAAAGGAAAGCATTTTGATGGAAGTCAGATTGAAAAAGGGGAAGTCATTGCATGGAGCAAAGACAAATATAATCTGTTCCGTCAGCAGGTAAAGGATAGCTTTGTAGCGGACTGTGCAATGGCAGTGTTAAAAGCACTGGAAAATTGTATCAGCAAAGAAAAGTTTATAGAAAAAATGAAGCAGTTCGGATGGAACGTAAACTGGACAGAGAAACGGAAGCACATTACTTTTCAGAACCAAGAGGGAAAGAAAGTACGTGACAGTAATCTGTTCAAAACATTTCATTTGGATATCAGCAAGGAGGGACTAGAGAATGAATTTAATGGAAATAGGAAAAAAGCCAGAGATTCAGCCAACAGAGACAGCAGATCAGATGAAGAACTTGCCGGATACTACCGACAAGTGGAAGCAGCTTGCGAAGGAGCAGGCGGCGTCACTGGAGCTAGTGACGGAAGAGAGAGACGAGTTACAGGTGAGAAATCAGAAGATGAACGAGTTTATCCAGAAATTTCAGGAAAGGACACACAAGCTGAAAATGGAAAAACAGAAGCTATTCTTCGAGAATCACGAAATGCAAGACGAAATTCGGAAATTAAACGACGAAATTCATCGTTTGACAACCGAACTGTCCGAAACGCAGAAGCTGAATCAATCGCTTCAGAAGAACAACGACGATTTGAGGAACAGAAACGGCTTGAAGAGCAGGAGCGAGCAAGAGCAGCTCGAAGAAGAAATAAAAGACGTTCGGGACCAGAACTCTAAATTGCAGATACAGGTTAATAAATCATCTGTTGAAGCAGTAGATGAAGCACAGAAGAAACAAAAAGAAGCAGAGAAAAAGATAGAGCAGGCAGAATCCAAAGCCCGTAACGAAAAGAAACGTGCTGAGCTGGAAATTCGTAAAGCGAAAAAAGAAGTAAAGGACAGAACGGAAAGCATGAAGTCTATAGAATATTTCTGGGGAATGGGATACATTACGGTAGTCCTGTTTGCAATTCTACAGAATGGTGCTTTTCAACATGATTTCATAGATTTTTTTATGGCTCCATTCATGTGGTATGTTCGATTTTGTAAATGGCTGGTATATCCAACTTATGATAATGGATTTAACCAGAAAATAGCATATACAGGTGGGGAAGTATGGGTTATCAGGATTCTGGCAATCGTAGCTGTGCTTTTCATAATGGGAATCATAATGGTGATAATTATGGAAACAATAAAACAATACAAAAAAATGTGGAACGAAATTTCACAAATGTTTTTGATTGGAAGCCTTTCAGGGATAGCAGTGCTTGGGGATGTAACTAGAAAATATCTGCCGGTGAATTTGATTTTGCTATTTATACTCATTAATATGGGTATCATGCTACTCAGAATATATCTTCGGAAGAAGTTTGATTATATGTAATTTGTTATTTTAATGACCAGTGGGTGGTACCTGACAAATGATAAAGCTGTTATTATGATTGCACACCGCCTAAAAACAGTACAGAAAGCTGAACGGATTTTCGCTCTGGAGAATGGAAAACCGTACAGCAGGGAATACATGAAAAACTTGTGAGACAGGATGGGATTTATCGTCATTTTATTGTTGAAAGAAGAGAGGCAACAAAATGGAGAGTTTAGGAGTCTAAATGTCTGGTGCGGCGATATTCTAAAGGTGATACACCAAAATGCTTTTTAAACACAGAGGCGAATTTGCTCTGATTCAGATATCCGACCTGTGCTGCAATCTCAGCTACAGACAGTCGTGTTGAGGCAAGCAGTTCGCCTGCTTTATTCATACGCATTTCACGCAGATAGACAGAAATATTCTGTCCGTAAACACCGCGAAAATAATTTTTTAGACTGGTTTCGCTGATAGAAAAATATTCAGCCAATTCCCACGCAGGATGATGCAGCCTTAGGTCTGAGGTGATGATATTTTCGACCTTTTTAGCAATATTAACCTGAGATTCAGTAAAGAAAGTGCAGGCCTGAGACTTAGGGATAGCCTCCAAATTTTGTAGTACTGAGAATAAAGCGAGCGTATATATTTTCATTTGAATGACTGCAAAAGAGGCCGGAAAATCATATAATTCCCATAGTTTTTTGAGAATTTCCTCAGTTTCGTGGGTCGCTGTCGATATATAAGTGCTTCCATGAGGACAAAACATCTTTGAGATTTTTCTGAAATCAATGCTAAATTCATTTTGTACCCATGTATTTTCTAAAGTAAATGTATCTATATCAATAAAGAATTCAAGCCCCTCATAGATGCGCTTTGGATAAACATATTCTTTTTGGGCGAAGCATTCTGTGAGAGAAAGTTCTCTGTCTTTGATGTAGACAAAATTTTTGTTGTTCAGGATCATTTCACAACGACCTGTCACACAATAGTTAAGAAGCAATGGACCTTTTGTAATGGAGCTGTCTGATCGAAGGTCGGGAGCCGTCCAGGTTGGAGAATTTATAAAAATATATGCCAGAGACAGACCGGGAAAAAGTGAAAAAAAGGTCATCGAACCTTTACCTTCCTTCGTATTTAATATAAGCTCCATACTATATTCAGCCTGTTTTATGGATATACCTGGTATTTTGATACATTTTTTGATCACGTCGTTAATTTTCATAGAAGATCTCCCTGATATAAGTACTTTTGCCCTGTAACAGATAATATTATAGGATTTGAAGAGAGCAGAGTCAACAATAAAACCCAATGCTGTTTGGAGCTAAAATGATATTTGGTTGTAGAGATATAACAAAACATATGGTATTTTATGGAGTAGTTAGATAGAGCTAATTATACAAGGGAGGTATTCTGTATGAATAACAAATTACAGGCGAAGGACCTGATTAATCTGGGACTTTTCACAGTCCTTTATTTTGTACTCGGATGTTGTGTGGCAATTCCGATTGGCTTTGTTCCGATATTTCTTCCGATTCTTGGTGCATTGTGGACACTGATCACAGGAATTCCATTTATGTTATTCCTGACAAGGGTAAAGAAGTTTGGTATGGTAACGCTGATGGCAATTCTGAGTGGCCTTTTGATGGGACTTACCGGAATGGGATATTGGGGTGTACCTTTGGGGCTTATCTTTGGGCTGCTGGGAGATTTGATTCTGAAATTTGGCAATTATAAAAGTGCTAAAAGGAGCCTGATTGGATATGCAGTATTCAGTCTCTGGATGGTTGGTACATATATTCCAATGTACTTCATGGTAGAAGATTCAAGAGCCAGCTTCGCAGCCAGTTTTGGTAAAGAGTATGCAGATAAAGTAATGGCTGTCATGCCTATGTGGAGCATTGTTCTTGTGATTGCAGGTATCTTTATCTGCGCAATCATTGGAGGAATGATTGGAAAAGCGTTGCTCAAAAAACACTTTGTAAAAGCAGGAATCGTGTAATGGATGAGATATTATCTGCTACTGTTGACAGCAGAAATGGAATTGTTTTAGATCCTAGAACAAAATTGTTTATGCTTATAACGATTACAACATTGATGTTCAGTACCAGCAATGATGGAATCATGAATATAGTGAAACCAATACTAAGCCTTATACCATTTGCATTGATTTTGTCAGAGCACAAATTCAAAACAGCCGGTAAATATGCAGTTCTCTATGCGGTATGCTTTGTACTGGAGCGGCTGGCATTGAATGTTTGGAGTGGTATGATTTCTTTTCTGATATTGGCAGCAACATCAATTATGACGCGTTTTGCACCGGGAATTATGACAGGCGCATATCTGATTTCTTCTACATCTGTAAGTGAGTTTATCAGTGCAATGGAGCGGATGCATGTCACAGAAAAAATCATAATACCGTTGTCAGTTATTTTCCGTTTCTTTCCTACAATCAAGGAAGAATATCAGGCAATCCGGGATGCAATGAAAATGAGAAATATCCGTTTTGGTGGTAAAAATCCATTCCTTATGATTGAATACCGGCTGATACCATTGATGGTATCCGTAATAAAAATTGGTGATGAGCTGTCTGCAGCAGCTCTAACAAGGGGACTTGGTGCACCGGTCAGAAGAACCAATGTCTGCGAGATTGGCTTTCATGTACAGGATTTTATTGCCATTGTTGTTTGCTTTGCATGCTTTATATTGTTCTTTTTGCATCAGTATATTGTTTTTTGAGGTAGTACATTATGATAAAAATAGATCATGCAACATTTACATATGGAGAAAATAATGAATATTCTGTGGGAATCCGGGATATTGATCTGGAGATAGAAGATGGTCAGGTTATTGTGCTATGTGGGGAGAGCGGTTGTGGAAAAACAACACTCACTCGAATGATCAATGGGTTGATTCCACATTATTATGAAGGAAAATTAACTGGTGAGATATGGATAAATGGGATAAATGTTTCGCAGCAGCCACTGTATGATACAGCAAAAATTGTTGGAAGTGTTTTTCAAAATCCACGGTCACAGTTTTTTAATGTAGACACAACAAGCGAGATTACTTTTGGATGTGAAAATCTTGGAATGCCAAAGGAAGAAATCAAAGATCGATTGCAGGCTACAATTCAGGAGCTGCATCTGAAAAAATTGATTGGACGCAATATTTTTCAGCTTTCAGGTGGAGAGAAGCAGAAGATTGCCTGTGCAGGGGTTTCTATTATGAAACCGGATATTTTTGTCCTGGACGAACCCTCTTCTAATCTGGATGCAGCTTCAATCATGGATCTGCGAAGAATAATCGCCCACTGGAAGGAACAGGGAAAAACAATTATTATATCGGAGCATCGCCTGTATTATCTGCGTGGGCTGGCGGATCGGTTTATTTATATGAAAGAGGGACAGATTATTCAGGATTATTCAGCCACAGAGTTTGAAAATCTGACAGAAGAAAAGCGAGGAGAGATGGGACTGCGGGCTTATGTTCTGGAAAATCTCCTTATGCCAGAGATGTTGATATCAGAAAGAACCACAATGGAGCTTCATGATTTTAATTTTGCATATAAGAATGGTCCACAGATTTTATATATCAGAGAATGTGAGATTCCGGCAAATCGGATTGTCGCAATTACGGGCAATAATGGAGCTGGAAAATCTACTTTTTCCCGTTGTTTCTGTGGTTTGGAAAAACAATGTGGCACAATCATCTGGAATGGAAAAACTTACAGACCAAAAGAAAGGCTGAAAGCCTGTTATATGGTTATGCAGGAAGTGAATCATCAGCTTTTTACAGAGACAATACAGGATGAAGTTATGATTAGCATGAAAGAAGAAAATGAGAAAGAAGCAGACAAATTTCTTGATATGCTGGATCTGATAAAAGTCAAAGACCGTCATCCAATGTCACTTTCCGGAGGTCAGAAGCAGCGGGCGGCTATCGCATCTGCAATTGCCTCCGGGCGCTCTGTGCTGTTTTTGGATGAACCAACCAGTGGTCTTGATCATAAGCATATGCTGGAGGTTGCAGAGGTTCTAAGAGAAGTGTGGGATACCGGAATTTCGGTTTATGTGATCACACATGATTTGGAACTGATTATAGAGTGTTGCACTGATGTCATTCATTTTGAAAATGGAACTATTGCAGATCAGTATCAGATGGATGCAGAAGGAATGGAGAAGATAAGAAAATATTTTATCCAGGGAAAGTGTTGTGGCAAGTGGAGTAAATCTGACTGATGGTAAAGGATATTGTAAATAGTTTTGGAAAGTAGATGAATGATAATTATGAGCAAATATAATCCTTTATGGAAGTGGATCAATAAAAATAAAACAGACGATTTCAAGTTGACTTTTGCTGAAATTGAAAACATTGCCGGAGTGCCTATAGATCATTCGTTCCTTACATTCAAAAAGGAACTTTTGCAGTATGGTTTTAAGGTGGTAAAAATTTCTATGAAGGAACAGACAGTAGATTTTGAAAAAGTCGAAGAGGAGGCTTAAACATGGAATCAAAGAAATAGAACTTGTAGTTGCATCTTCGATTGGTGCAGATCTTGCCATGGCATTTCTGACATAGGCAAAAATACCGTTAAAGCATATATTTTTTGATGGTGGACAGTTTGTACAAATTGGAAAGGCAACACGCAAAATCATGGTTCCGTTCTTATATATAGCAATGAAAAGTTTATATTGGTCAAAAGGAAAGATGCTGAAGAGAATCATGTGGTGTGACGACGGCAAAATCAAACTACAGATGCATCTGCTAAGTGAAAATTGAATACACGGGAAAATAAAAAATCGAAACAGCAGACTTGACAAATTCCTGTAATGAGTTAAAATATAACAGTGCTATATAGCACTGTTATATTTTTGGAAAGAACTTTAGAGGATACGAAAAGAATGTCGACAAAAGCAGAAGATACACAGAAAAATATATTTAATACAGCCAGAAAACATTTCCTGAAAGATGGTCTGACCGGAGCATCTTTAAGAAACATTGTAAAAGATGCCGGACTTACTACTGGTGCATTTTACAAATATTATCCGACGAAAGAGGCACTTTTTGATGCACTGACAGATCCTTATATGGAACACATTTATCAGATTTATGATCAGATCGTTGAGGAGTTTGAAAAGCTTTCGGCCAGTGATCAGACAAGGAATATGTCGTATACATCCAGTGACGGAATGGAGCGGATGGTTGATTATATTTATGATCATTATGATAATTTCAGATTATTGTTGAAATGTGGAGACAGTGGAAAATTTGAACTATTCATACACAATATGGTAGAGCGGGAAATGAAGTCCAGCTTGAATTATATGGAAAAGATGAAAGAGAACGGTGTGAAAATACCGATTGTAGAGGAAAGCCTTATGCATATGATCTATACGGGATTTTTTTCATCAGTATTTCAGATCATTGAGCACGATATAGATAGAGAGACTGCAAAGAAAAATGTACATCAGCTGAAAGAATTCAATACAGGTGGCTGGGAACGATTGTGGAATATTGAATTCCCGGTATAACTAATGTAAATCAGGTGGCTAATGCCAGTAAGCCACCTATTTTATTATATATGAGTTAGAATAAACTAATGAAAGAAACAACAATAAAACCAAAGTAAGGAGTGAACGAATGTGAAAGAAAAAAAGAAGTCGGCAGTCAGCTGGATCCTGACATGGGCCGGACAAAAAAGAATTGCCTATGTATGGAGTGTGTTACTTGCAATCGGAAATGTGATTTTTAAGATTTTGCCGTATTTTATTATTGCAGATATAGTAAAGCTGTTTTTAAATGGTGAAAAGGAGTTTGAAATATATCTTGCAAAAGCGGTTCTGATTGCATTATCGTTTATCATTGCAGAACTGCTTCATTCACTTTCGACAGCATTGTCACATAAAGCAACGTTTGCAGTACTTGCAAATATAAGAAAATCCTGCTGTGACAAGCTGGCGCGGGTACCTCTTGGCTATGTGAAAGACACACCTTCCGGTACATTTAAAAATATTATGGTGGAAAGAATCGACAGTATCGAGACAACACTGGCGCATATTGTCCCGGAATTCACGTCCAATCTGCTGGCACCGATTGTGATTTTGATTTATTTCTTCCTGACAGACTGGAGACTGGCACTCTGGTCATTGGTGCCGGTTATAGTGGGATTTCTTTCCTATTTCGGAATGATGCTGGATTATAAACCAAGCTTCGAGAGAACGGTTCAGACAACAAAAGATCTGAATGATGCGGCAGTGGAATATATTGACGGAATCGAAGTGATCAAGGCATTTGGAAAGACAGAAAGTTCTTATGCAAAATTTACAAAGGCGGCTATGGCTTATGCAGATTCCTTTATTTCCTGGATGAAACGGTGCTCGATCTTTCATGGACTGATGATGGTGGTCACACCTTATACGCTTCTTACGGTATTGCCGTTTGGGGCACATTATGTAGCCAATGGAACACTTGCGATTTCAGATTTTGTCATCTGCATTATTTTATCACTTGGAATCGTTGGACCGTTGATCACAGTGGGTTCCTATACAGATGATCTTGGCAAGATCGGAGTGATTGTTGGTGAAGTGGCAGGAATTCTGGAACAGCCGGAGCTTGAACGTCCAGAGAAAAGTAAAAGTGTTCCAAAAGATAACTCCGTTACTCTTGAAGATGTCAGATTTGGTTATCACGACAAAGAGATTCTGCATGGAGTAACTATGGAGCTAAAAGCAGGAACGGTAAATGCAATCGTAGGACCTTCCGGAAGCGGCAAGTCAACCATCGCAAAGCTGATTGCGTCCTTGTGGGATGTGGATTCCGGAAGTATTAAAATCGGTGGAGTTGATGTCAAAGAAATGTCGCTTGCAGATTTTAATCGGAAAATTGCATATGTTGCACAGGATAATTATCTGTTCAATGAAACGGTACGTGAAAATATCAGACAGGGAAATCCGGAGGCTACAGATGAACAGATCATCGAGGTGACAAAGAAAAGCGGATGCTATGAATTTATCATGCAGCTTGAGAACGGATTTGATACGGTTGTAGGAGGTGCAGGAGGACATCTGTCAGGAGGAGAGAGGCAGCGTATCTCCATTGCAAGGGCAATGCTGAAGGATGCTCCGATTGTAATTCTTGATGAGGCAACTGCTTATACGGATCCGGAAAATGAGGCGATTCTGCAGAATTCTATTGCAAAACTGGTAGCAGGGAAGACACTGATCGTAATCGCACACAGGCTTTCTACCGTTAAGGACAGTGATCAGATCTTTGTCGTAAATGATGGAAATGTAACAGCACATGGTACACATGAGGAACTACTGATGTCATGCCCGCTTTATAAGGAAATGTGGGATGCCCATATTTCTGTAAAAGATACGGTGAAGGAGGGAGAATGATATGTTTGGAATTCTGGCAAAATTCTTTCGTTTTTCAGGCAGGGAAAATGGTAATAAATTTAAACTGTCGATAGTGATCGGACTTATAGAGGCTCTCGCTTCAGCAATGAAGATACCGGCTATTATGTACATATTGATTGGTTTGATGAGTGGAAAACCAATAGGAAAATATATTGGTGGTTCAATTGCGATCATGGTGATTGCAATTGTAGTTGATGTCATCTGTAAGAGATACTCTACAGTGCTTCAGACAGAAGGCGGATATAATGCGAGTGCTTTTATGAGAATCAAGATTGCAGAGCATCTGCGTTATCTGCCGATGGGATATTTTAATGCCAACAGTATCGGGGAAATTTCTTCTATTACGACGAATACAATGGAAACACTTGGCGATGTAGCTGCGAGAGTGGTTATGCTGACCATGCAGGGAATTCTGGAAACATCCATGATCATTCTTATGCTGTTTATTTTTGACTGGAGAATCGGACTGATCGCTGCAGCAGGAGTACTTATTTTCTTTGGGGTCAATTCTGTGATGCAGAATGCGGGTAAAAAAGATTCAGAGCAAAAAGTGGTATGCGATACGGAACTTGTAAACCAGATCATGGAGTATCTGCAGGGAATATCAGAAGTTAAATCATACAACCTGCTTGGAAAACAGGCGAAAAGATTAAATGATGCAAATGAAGCATGTGAAAAGATCAATACAAAGATGGAGATGTTGTTTGTTCCCTATCATTTTCTGCAAAGTGTGATAACAAAAATCACAGGTGCAGTGATTGTAGCATGCAGTGCATATTTTTATATTAATGGAACTATGAGTGCGGTCTATGCAATTGGTATGACAATCTCAGCATTTATGCTTTATTCCAGCCTGGAATGTGCAGGAAATTATTCATCCCTTTTACATGTGGTAAGTGTATGTGTAGATAAAGCAAATGCAATACTGGAACTGGATACCATGGATATCGACGGCAAAGAGATCCAGCCGGAAAATTACGATATCAGACTTTCTTACATTTCGTTTTCCTATGATAAACGGAAAATTATTGATGATGTATCGCTCTCTATCCCACAGAAAACGACGACAGCAATTGTTGGACCATCCGGTGGAGGAAAAACAACACTTTGCAATCTGATTGCCAGATTCTGGGATGTGGATTCCGGGGAAG
This sequence comes from uncultured Ruminococcus sp., assembly GCA_900544395.1. Lineage (GTDB taxonomy): Bacteria > Bacillota > Clostridia > Lachnospirales > Lachnospiraceae > Mediterraneibacter. The sequence continues at coordinate 17,370 of UQVC01000037.1, forward strand.
TAACGCTTGGAGGCGTGAATGTAAAAGACTATAGCATGAACAGTCTGATGCGTAATTTTTCATTCGTATTTCAGTCAGTGTATTTGTTCGCAGATACCATTGAGAATAATATTAAATTCGGACGTCAGGATGCAAGCCATGAGGAAGTGGTGGAAGCGGCAAAGAAAGCGTGCTGTCACGATTTCATCAGCAAACTTCCGGATGGATATGACACAGTGATCGGAGAAGGTGGAGCTACACTTTCCGGTGGCGAGAAACAGCGGATCTCGATAGCCAGAGCAATCATGAAGGATGCACCGATCGTTATATTAGATGAGGCAACAGCCAATGTTGATCCGGAGAATGAAAAGGATCTGATGGATGCAGTAGATGCACTTACAAAGGAAAAAACGATTATTATGATTGCCCACAGATTAAAAACAGTCAGACATGCAGACCAGATTGTGGTTGTTGACAAAGGAAGAATTGTACAGCAGGGAACACATGAGCAGCTAATGAAGCAGGAAGGTATTTATAAGAGATTTGTGGATGCAAGGCAACAGGCAGTAAGCTGGAAACTGGCCCACTGAGAAATAATCCACAGTTGGAGAATATCCAAATTGAATTGTCTGAAAGAGATTTCATTTAAGTTTCTCTAAGTTTCACTTGTATAGGTGGAATGAGGAAAATTCAATAGAGCAATATGAAAAAAGCACTGAAAACCGTTGGACTAATGGTTTTCAGTGCTTTCTTCTTTGGTTAAAGAGAAAAAACATAATAAATTTAAGTTTTGCTAAGTTTCACTAAGTTCTGCATTTGCAGATCGCCATTGCCTTTTCGGCTCATATTTCCCACACCCATCACAGGTCTGTGGCCAGTTAATTTTCCACTCAAAATACTCATCTCTGGTAATTTTACCGGATTTCAATTCTTCTTTTCTGAGAACCCATTCTTTCATAAAATCATTGAGAACTCCATAATTGAACCACATACCAACAGGTGGATGAGCCGGCCAGTTATCAGAATCATGATAACGGACAGCGGTATCCTCACTGGAATTGCATTTTTCACCCGGATAGGTTTCTAACTGAAAGAGATTAATAGCTGCTGGGTTAAATTCATCAATCCAGAATAGGATTTCTATAAGTTCAGATGCATCCATAGTAGTCGGTTCGTGTAGTACCAGTGGATTTACATCCAGAATCTTAGCCATTTCAGTTACAAGATCTTTACGGGGAACCCTGTAATTTGTTTCGTATTGGGCTAGGCGGTTTGCACCTTTATCACCCCAACCGAGGGCAGCACCAAGTTCTGCCTGCGTCATATGCCGGAATGTCCGGATTTTTTTTATTTTATCACCGATTGTCATATCAGATTTCCTGCTTTCTTTTTGATAAATCTATTTTACTACCAAAAACAATGAATGTAAACAGAAAGATTCGCATTGAAGCGAATAAAATACTTGACATTCGCATTAAGGCGAATTAAAATAACAGTACAATAAAGATTCGCACGAAAGCGAATGCTTTGGCAGAGATAAAATTTTTTGTGAATTATTGCAAAATGAGGTTGGTAAAATCCCTCTGCCGGGCTTTATTAGTGAAAGGATTTTTTGAAAACAACATTTCGTCACTTCTTAGTTGTAATAGTGAAGGAACATTCAAAAAAATTCTTTTGTACCTTGAAAATTACATGAGCTGTATGATCTGATTCCACAAATGCCATGACCCTGTAAGTATATTACAGGCGAGCGTCGAAGATACTCCGGAAACGGCTGGTAAGTTTGCGAAGAAGCTGCCAGCATTCAGAAATACTCTGATAGAGGCTGGCAGTAACGCCAACGTCAGATCATATGAGTGGAAGCCAAATCACGCTGCCTGTATCTGAAAAGTAACAGATAACAAAGAAGTACCAAAAAAACAGAAAGTGATAACTCACTGTAAGGAGGTGGTGCTGAAGAATCTGAAAGAAAGGGGGAGTGTACCATGAGAAAGGAACTGGAATATGCAAAGAAAATAACACTGATTGCAAAGCTGTACCGTATGAATCTGCTGTCTGAAAAAGAATTTGAAAAAATCAGACGTAAGCTGATGGACAGTTATCTGGTATCCGGTGAGCGAAGTGACGATCCGGTGAAAGCAATCGCTTGATTATGATATAGAAAGACGAGGTAAAAAATAATGGAAGATAAAGTAATTCAACAGTCGTTCACATTTAAAAATTCAGATAGAATGACAGCACAGGCAAAGAAAACAGCCACAAATATTCAGAAAAGAAAGTGGCAGGTAAAAGAAATGGAGGAAGATTATGAGCATGAGAGAAGTACAGGTCTTACAGGCAACAAAAACGGCACCAAACAGCCGTGGAAGAAATAGTAATTATGCAGTCCAGATTGACCGCATAAGGGTGGCTGCTTATTGCAGGGTATCTACCGATGGTGATGAGCAGTTAGGAAGTTTTGAATCCCAGAAACTTTATTATGAAGAAAAAATTCGGAAGAATAAAGAATGGGCGATGGCAGGAATATTTGCAGATGAAGCAATTACCGGAACAAAGATAGACAAGCGTGAAGGATTTCAGGAAATGATCCGGAAGTGTCTGAACGGCGAGATTGATATGATCCTTACCAAATCAATTTCCAGATTTTCCAGAAATACACCGGATACTATCAAATATGTGCGTATGCTCCGGGATAAGAATATTGCTATCATGTTTGAAAAAGAAAATATCAATACGCTGGATATGAACGGAGAAATGCTTCTGACAATTTTAAGTTCACTGGCACAGGAAGAAGTAGAATCCCTTTCCAGTAACGTGAAAATGGGATTACAGATGAAAATGAAACGTGGAGAACTGGTTGGCTTTAATGGCTGTTTTGGGTATGATTATCATCAGGACACAAAGACAATCACTGTAAATGAGACAGAAGCAGAAACAGTCAGACTCATATATGATATGTATTTGCAAGGGAATGGCTGTGGTACGATTGCCAAACGGCTGGTAGAACTTGGAATTAAAAATAAGCGTGGCACAGTGGAATGGCATGACCATGGAGTTATGGGAATGATTAAAAATGAGAAGTATAAGGGTGACGTGCTTCTTGGAAAGACTTTTACAGTTGACCCGATTTCAAAGAGGAGACTTGCCAATATGGGAGAGGAAAATCAATATTATATCCGGGATCACCATGAAGCAATCGTATCAAGAGAAATCTGGGACAAAGCAGAAGAGATTCGATTGAAGCGTGCCAAACCCAAGCTGATGCAAACAACCGGAAACAGAGAGCGTTATACAAGACAGTTCACATTCAGCAGTATGCTGGAATGTGGGTATTGTGGTCATAAATTATCCAGAAGGACAAGACATCAGACGACTACAACGAAAAAACCTGTCTGGCAGTGTATGAATGCTACAAAAAACGGGATTGATAATTGTCCGAACTGCAAGGCGGTAGATGAAGTGATTATTGAAAACGCTTTTCTGGAAGCATTTCGACTTCTGGCCGATAGTTTTGATGATGTTCTTCAATCGGTGCTGAATACGATTGAAGATATTCTGAAGGATGATACCGAATTGAAAAGGGTAAAACAGCTGGAAAAAGACATTTCCACTATTGAATCGAAAAAAAGCAGGTTAACAGATCTGTTGATTGATGGTAAAATAGAACAGGAAGATTATGATGAAAAGAAGCTGAGCTTTCAGCGGAAACTTCACAAGATTACGGAAGAAAAGGCTTATCTGGAAGAAAATATCGGACAGCAGAAGAATATAAGCAGGCGTATGTCACAGCTTCGACAGACACTGGAAAATGAAAATGCCCTGGATGAATTTGACAGAATCGTGTTTGAGAGCATTGTAGAAAAGGTAATTGTTGGTGGGTATGATGCAGAAGGTAATCCAACACCATATAAACTGACATTTGTACTTAAGTGCAATCAGACATTAAAGGTAGATAATGCGAAAGCAGACTACAGAGCAAATCAGAAAGGGAAAAAGGTGTCATAAATGGAGCAGAATAAGGCAGAGCGATTGAATGAAAATGTAACTGAAAAAATGTGTTCATCAGACGGTAACGTGGTTGGGGAAATGTGTTCCCCAGCCGATGCCGACACATGTGGA
>UQVC01000038.1 GCA_900544395.1 uncultured Ruminococcus sp.
CACAAGTCAGCCTGTATAGATTATCACATCCACTTTCCATTGTCAAGAACTTTTTTCAAGTTTTTGATGTCGGTTTTTGATGCGTACTTTCTTTCCAGAAAGTAACGGAGAAGGAGGGATTTGAACCCTCGCGCCGCTACTAACGACCTACTCCCTTTCCAGGGGAGCCCCTTCGGCCAGCTTGGGTACTTCTCCAAATTGCCCGTGTATACACGATACACTGTTATTCTTCGTCTTCTCTTATCTTCGATGTATCTCTCAAACTTCTCAGTTGCGGTACTGCACTCTTAAGGAAAACAAAAGGAAGTCCATTCAGTTCTGAACTTCCCAAGCGGAGAGGGTGGGATTCGAACCCACGCGCCCTCTCGGACAAACGGTTTTCAAGACCGCCTCGTTATGACCACTTCGATACCTCTCCAAACTTCCTGTTCGTTTCACAGGTTAAATTGTCTTGTCTGCTCTCGCGACAATGTGTATTCTAGCATAACACCAACCAGAATGTCAACACCTTTTTTCTACTTTTTTTATTTTTTTATTTTTTTATACAGCGGCGCTCCCCCCTTCTCTTGCAGCTGTCTCTACACAAGCAATTTCTTCCCACATTAAGGACTGACATTGCGTAAATATAGTCTTTCCTCAGCCACACTTCAAACAGGAATCCACAATGTCGCGGCAGCTAATTGCATCTTTCTTCATTTTGTTATACATAATTATGATACGTTTGGATAATTTCTTCTAATGCGGTGATTTCTTTTTGTTGCAGTTGAAGTATCAAACTCTTTTTTCCACCTTGCATACCCACTTTCTATCTATACATACAGTGCTTTTCCATCAAAAGTTTCATTTTTCCAAAAGAAAAAGGCCGGAAACTTCCAGCCTCTTTCATACATTATTTACTTTTTCGTCTTTTCAAAAACACCTCTGCCATCTCCAGATCTTCGGGTGTTGTGATTTTGATATTCTCATATGAACCATACACCAGACGGATGGGATGATTCAGCATCTGTTCCACAACCATGGCATCATCTGTCACGGAAATCCGTTGTTCCCGCATCAGCATCTCGTAAGCGCCTTTTACGATATCGTAAGAAAATACCTGCGGGGTCTGTATCATCCACACTGTGCTTCTGTCCGGCGTGGTCTTGACGTATTCTTTTTCATCTGCGATTTTAATGGTGTCTTTGACCGGCATACCGACTACACAGGCTTTTTCTTTCTGCACCTGTTCATACACGCGTTCTATCATCTCCTCGTCTACAAATGGTCTGGCGCCATCGTGGATAAAAAGATAGCCTCTGCTTTCTGCAGCTTGGATTCCATTCCAGACAGAAAGATAGCGTTCCGCCCCTCCGGCAAGTATTGTCTTTACTTTCGTAAACTGATATTTTTCTACAATTTCCGTCCTGCAGTATTCGATTTCCTGTTCTCCTGTCACCAACAAAATCTCATCGATGACCGGAGATTCCTGAAATGTGTGCAGAGAATAATAAAGTACCGGTTTTCCACACAGATCCAGATACTGTTTTTGTATTTTGGTCCCCATCCTGGTTCCTCTGCCCGCTGCCAGAACGATTGCTGTTACAAACTCTTTCTCTTTCATATGCGTTATCTTTCTCCGAGTTTCAGATTCGGAACTGCGTTCAGATCCAGCCCGTGTCTTGTCCCTGCCAGATATTCATAATATGCTGCCACTCCGATCATCGCCGCATTATCTGTACAGAAAATCGGTGACGGATGATAAAATTTCACGCCGCGTTTTTCACAGGCATCCTGCATCGCCTGACGGAGCGCGCTGTTGGATGCCACTCCTCCTGCAATCGCAAACTTGTTCATTCCGTATTTTTCTACTGCATGCATGGAATTTTCTACCAGTACTTCCACCACCGCTTTCTGGAAGGATGCCGCAATATCCGCCGGATTGTAAGATTCTCCTTTCATCTTGCATCCGTTTATGTAGTTTAACACGGAAGATTTCAGGCCACTGAAGCTGAAATCATATTCAGAATCCATGTGCGCCTTCGGAAACTGAATGGCGTTCGGATTTCCTTCTTTTGCGATCCGGTCGATCTTTGGCCCGCCCGGATATCCAAGCCCGATGGCTCTTGCAACTTTATCGTAAGCCTCTCCTGCAGCATCATCACGAGTGCGACCCAGGATCTCATATTTTCCATATTCTTTGACACAGACCAGATGGGTATGTCCACCGGAAACTACCAGACATAAAAACGGCGGTTCCAGATCTGGATTCTCAATGTAATTCGCGGAAATATGTCCTTCAATATGATGAACTCCCACAAGTGGAAGATTTTTTGCATAAGCGATGGCTTTCGCCTCCGCCACACCGACCAGAAGCGCTCCCACAAGTCCCGGACCATAAGTGACCCCGATGGCATCGATATCGTCCAATGTCACGTTTGCCTCGTTTAAAGCTTCCTCTATCACCTGGTTGATTTTTTCAATATGCTTTCTGGATGCAATCTCAGGCACAACGCCCCCATACAATTTGTGCAGTTCAATCTGGGAAGAAATAACATTAGAGCGCACTTCTCTTCCATTGTGGATCACTGCTGCCGCTGTCTCATCACAGGAGCTCTCGATCGCTAATATATTGATATCTCTGATTTCTTTCATACTGCAAACCTCTTTCTACTCAAATACCAGTTCTCTGGACATTCTGTCTTTTCCTGCTTTGGCTTCCGGGAAAATCCGCCGCACTTCATCCATATATTCTTCCGGTCTTGTCAGGGACGGACTGTAATGGGTCAGCCACATTTCTTTCACCTGTGCGTCCTTTGCCAGATGTGCCGCTTCGTAAAATGTCATATGCTTATATTCGACTGCTTTGGCTGCTTTTTCTTTTTCTCCATACATCCCTTCGCAGATAAACAAGTCAGAAGCCTTCGCATTTTCCCGGATTGAATTTGTCGGTCTGGTATCGGTTGTATACGTAAGTTTTAAGCCTTTTCTCGGCGGTCCCAGAACCATATCCGGAGTCAGGATTCCTGTTTCTGTCTCGATCGTCTCCCCTTTTTGCAGATGTTTCCAGTACTGCTGCGGGATTCCCCGGGCTCTTGCTCTCTCTACATCAAATTTCCCGGCACGATCGATCTCCATCGTATATCCATAGCAGAGAACGTTATGGTTCACCCGAAATGCCTTCAGGCGATATCCGTTTAATTCGAAGGTCTGCTCTGCCCCCTCGATTTCTTTGTAAATAATCGGAAACGGCAGTTCCGGTGCGATCACGCGGAGCGCAGATACGACTCTCTCCAGTCCTTTGGGGCCGATCAAAGTCAACGGCTCTTTCCGGTCTGCATTTCCCATGGTAAGAAGAAGCCCCGGAAGACCGCTGATATGATCTCCATGATAATGCGTAAAACAGATCACATCAATGGGCTTGAAGCTCCATCCTTTTTCTTTGATCGCAATCTGTGTCCCTTCTCCACAGTCGATCAGCAGGCTGCTGCCATTAAACCGCGTCATCAGCGCAGTCAGCCAGCGATATGGAAGCGGCATCATCCCGCCGCTTCCAAGCAAACATACATCTAACATATTATCCCTCTATTTCCACCGGTATCTGGAACGATCGAAGCAGCGTATCATAACACGCTTCACACAGATCAAAAGAGTGCCTTTCCCCATCTTTTTCAGAGAAATACCCCCATTCATAATCCACACGGAACACCCCTTCCATCTCATGTCCGCCGGATACCGGAATTTCTTTTCCACATTGATTGCAAATAATTTTGCTGATTTCTTTTTGTTCTTTTAATTCATACTGGCGCATAAAATTTCCTCCTGTCATGTTCGGATTTTCGCTACGCCTCCATTATAACCGCATGGCAATATAATTCCTACTGGGAGCTGCTGCCAGTACCAAGCTGTCTGCTCATCAGAACTGCATCTTCTGACGGATTACTGTAAAATCCCTGTCGGATCCCATCCTCTGCAAATCCGCTTTCTGTATAGAAATTGCGCGCTGTCTCATTGCTTTCCCGCACATCCAGAAGCAATCTTACGATTTGATGTTCTTCGCAGTAGTTCTCCAATGCCAGCATCAGCTTCCCGGCAACCCCTTGCCTGCGTGCTTCTTTCTGCACTGCAATCCTTGCAATCTCTGCTTCGTCTGCTGCGTGGTATACAAGCAGATATCCCAGAATGTGCCCTGCTTTTTCTGCTGCAAAACAAACCGACTGCTTCTGCTGCACAGTCTCCATGACGCTTTTTTCGCTCCACGGATCTGAAAAGATCTGCTGTTCCATCTCCGCAACTGCGGCGGAATCTTCCACTTTTAATTCTCGTACTACAAGCTCTGCTTCTTTTTCACGCTGAGCGCGTTCCCGCTCTGCCTGAGAAACACGCAAATAATCCGGGCGATGTTCCTCTGCCGTCTCAAATTTTCCTGCTTTGTAATACTGGATTCCCAATGTTCCTACAACAGCAGCTCTCTGCCGATTCATATATGCAGGTGCAAAAGAATACGGAACTGTCAGCTTTTCTGCCAGGATCTGTTCATAAACAGGCACGCCATCTCCCAGAAATACGACCGGACGGCGGTATCGGTTCAAACGCTCTGCCAGTTCTTCGATCGAAACCGCCATCTGCATCTTGATCACCTGAAAGACCGGTTCTACCAGATTACTCCCCTCTTTTGCTCCTGCTTTTTTTGAAAATGTATAAATCCCTGTATACACCTGATTTCTTCTTGCATCCATGATCGGACAGATGATATCCTCACATCCATATACATTGTAAGCCAGTCCGTCCACTGTCGGCACGTGGATCAGAGGTTTGTTCAACGCAAGCCCCAGTCCTTTTGCCGTAGCAGAACCAATCCGAAGCCCGGTAAAGGATCCCGGTCCCCCTGCCACCGCAATGGCATCGATAGTGTTCAAATCCAGCTCTGTCATCTTCACCACTTCATCGATCATGGGAAGCAAGGTCTGTGAATGTGTCTTTTTATAATTGATCGTATATTCTGCAACAGTCTGAGTGTCTTCTACAACCGCAACAGTCGCAGTCAGCCCGGAACTGTCTATTGCCAATACCCGCATACTCTATTTCCTCTCTTTTTCTTCTTATCGCTTCTATGTTACCGTGTTTTCTGAAATTGTGCAAACAGATTCTCCTAAATCGTTTCCTCCACCGTGATTTTCCGGTAATCAAATCCTTCTTCCAGGTTCTTCTCGATGGTGATCTCTGTCCTCTTTTCCGGAAGGATCTCTTCGATCAGATTTGCCCACTCGATCAGAGAAACACCTTCTCCCATCACGTAATCCTCAAATCCGACTTCTTCCATTTCTTCTACATCACCAATGCGGTACACATCAAAATGATAAAACGGAAGTCTTCCTTCCTCATACACCTGCACAATCGTAAAGGTAGGACTACTGACCGGTTCCGTGATCCCAAGCCCTGCTGCAAATCCCTGGGTAAATACAGTTTTCCCTACTCCAAGATCTCCTGTCAGCGTAAACACCTGCCCCGGATATGCCTTTTCTCCCAGCTCTTTTCCGAGCTGAAATGTCTCCTGCGCACTTCTTGTCTCTATTGTCATTTTTTTCTCCTTCCATCAGGTATGCTCTATCTTCTGTGTTGTCTTTCGATACAAAAAATCCGTATGCCGGGTACTTGATTTCCCCGTCATACGGATTTTACCACATTTTAGTGATGGAATAAACGAATTCCTGTAAATGCCATTGCCATTTTGTATTTATTACATGTTTCGATCACATTGTCATCTCTTACAGAACCGCCCGGCTGTGCGATATATTTCACGCCGCTTCTGTGCGCGCGCTCGATATTATCTCCAAATGGGAAGAATGCGTCCGATCCAAGTGCTACGTCTGTCATCTGATCCAGCCATGCTTTTTTTTCTTCTCTTGTAAACACTGCCGGTTTTACTTTGAAGATATTCTCCCATGCTCCGTCTGCCAGAACATCCATGTAATCCTCTCCAATGTACAGATCGATTGCATTGTCTCTGTCTGCACGCTTGATTCCATCTACAAACTGCAGTCCCAATACCTGTGGGCTCTGACGAAGGAACCAGTTGTCTGCTTTTGTACCTGCCAGTCTGGTACAGTGGATTCTGGACTGCTGTCCTGCTCCGATTCCGATAGCCTGTCCGTCTTTTACATAGCATACAGAATTGGACTGTGTATATTTCAGTGTGATCATAGAAATTGCCAGATCTCTTTTTGCAGCTTCCGGAATCTCTTTGTTCTCTGTCACTACGTTGGCAAACAGGGCATCATCAATCACCAACTCATTTCGTCCCTGCTCAAACTGAATGCCAAATACATCTTTGTGCTCGATTGGAGCCGGAACATAGTTCGGATCGATCTGGATCACATTGTAGTTTCCTTTTTTCTTCTCTTTGAGGATCTCCAGCGCCTCCGGCTCATATCCCGGTGCGATCACACCGTCTGATACTTCTCTTTTGATCAGTTTTGCAGTCGAAACATCACATACATCGGACAGTGCAATGAAATCTCCGAAAGATGACATTCTGTCTGCACCTCTTGCTCTTGCGTAAGCACATGCCAGAGGAGAAAGTTCTCCCAGATCATCCACCCAGTAGATCTTTGCCAGCGTATCACTTAACGGAAGTCCTACTGCTGCACCAGCCGGTGAGACATGTTTAAAAGAAGTGGCTGCCGGAAGTCCGGTTGCTTTTTTCAATTCAGATACCAGCTGCCAGCCATTAAACGCATCCATAAAGTTGATATATCCCGGTCTTCCGCAGAGAACTTCGATAGGAAGATCTCTTCCGTCATTGACTGCGATCTTTGCCGGTTTCTGGTTCGGGTTACATCCATATTTCAATTCTAATTCTTTCATTTTCTTCTCCTTTATCCACACTCTGACTGTAATTATTGATTTTTATTCACAATCTTTGTCTCAATATCCCCAGTTGCAATGTCAATATAACGTACAAACAGAGATACTTTGTTTTCTTCATTGAGACTGTTCCATAAAAGATCTGTAAACTCTTCAATTCCATTTGGAACAGAAATCAGCTTCGGCTCTCCTTCAAAACTTGGAAGTGGATTGCCGTCATGCATATAGGTATGAATAAAGTGTCCCTCTCCGGCAACCGGATTCTCGTATGCAAATGTATAGCGGTTGCAGGCATCCGGATTTCCATTGTTGCTCTTCAAAATGGACATTGCGTAATTGTATGTTCCATTCTCAATGTGCATGATCCCGGAGATACGTGGTGTATAATTCGGACCATCCGGCTCAAACTCTCTGCTTCTGAGAGACTGCTCAAATGTCATCTGTCTGTCCATGCCCTCGTAAATGGTATCGGTCTGGTCTCCGTTTGTCACGATCGTCTTATTGCCAAGTACACGAACCGGTGCGTAGATGATCAGGCTTGGATCTGTCAGTTTGGACGGATCAAATGCCTGTGTGCGGATCCCCTGTCCTTCTTCTACAAAAATACGATTGCGGCTGTTCTCGCTTCTTCCCATGATAAAATAAGCGGCAACCGCTTTTGTTCCATCTTCGCTTTTTCCAAGAATGATTCCTCTTCCCGGATAAGAATTACTTTTCAATTCCTGCTCGATTGATAACATGTTCATATAGATGGTCTCCTTTGATTACGAATTCTATTTATAAATACAGCCTTATTATAACTTTGGATTTATTAGAATTCAATATAGATCAGGCGTTTTCTCGCCATCCGTTACTTACTTTTCCTAATAATTACTTATTACTTTTCTGATACATCCGCTGTATTTTTCTCGATCCGCACACGAGTAATCCTGTTATCTTTTACTTCTTCTGTATACAGTTTGCCATGTGCTGTCTGCACGATGGCGCATTCCTTTTCCTTCGGTATATACCCCAAATTTTCAATCATATAACCCGAAAGTGTATCATAATTTTCGGAAGCCAACGACAACGAAAGTTCCTCATTCAAGTCTTCCAGCAGCATACTTCCATCTACTAAATATTTCCCATCTGAAAGGGTTCGGATTTCCGGCTCTGCCAGTTCGTCCTCTTCGTGAATGTCTCCCATGATTGCTTCTACCAGGTCCTCCACTGTAATAATCCCGGAGCATCCGCCATACTCATCTACCAGAACTGCCATATGCCGTCTGGATGACTGGAGCTCCCGGAACAGATCATCGGCATCTTTCGTATCCGGTACAAAAAAGGCTTCCCGAAGCAGCATACGGATATCAACGGTCTCTTCCGGTTTTTTCCTCATTTGTCGAATCACATCTCTGACGTGCAGAATCCCGATGATATTATCTACCGTTTCCTCATAAACCGGGATCCGGGAATGTCTGGATTCTAACACTGCATCCAGCATCTCTTCCTGCGGTTCTCCGATGTCAATCGCAAACACGTCTCTTCTGGGCACCATCAGCTCTCTTGCACTTTTATCATCAAACGAAAATACCGAATTGATCATTTCCCGCTCACTGTCTTCAACTGTACCGGATTCTGCGCCCATCTTCAGCATTGCCTTGATTTCTTCCTCCGTGACGATCTCCTCTTCATCCTCTGTTTTCATTCGCAGCAGCTTCAATACTCCTGTGGTCGAAAGGGAAAGCAATTTGATAAACGGAGACAAAATCTTCGAAATATAATGGATCGGCATCACGGTGATCATACAGAACTGTTCTGCTCTCTGCAGCGCGATCCTCTTTGGCACCAGCTCTCCAAATACCAAATTCAAGAACATCAAAAGCAATGTCACTCCATTGGATGCGAGCGCCATACTGTATGGGATCCCTCTCTGTTCCATCCATGCCCCAAGCACCGGTGAAATACTGGAAGCTGCAGAAGCACTGGAATAGAATCCCGCAAATGTAATTGCTACCTGAATCGTCGAAAGAAACTTCGTAGAATCTTCAAAAAGACCTTGGATAACGACTGCTTTTCTATTGCCCTCTTCGGCAAGACTGCGGATCCGGTTACGGTTCACAGATACCACCGCCATCTCTGCTCCGGCAAAAAAAGCATTCATCAATGTGAAAAATAATAAGATACATAAATCAAAAATAATCTGGTTCCCTGCAGGGTCTGCGTCCATAAAAAATACTCCTCCTGAAAATCATTTCAAATTTTTAGGAGAAGTATATCATGGGAAACACCGGAAATCAAGAAGAAAGTTCTTCATACCACATCTGTACCGTTTCCTCATCTTCACTGGTAATAAAAACCGTATATTCCGGGAGTTCGATCTTTAAGATCGGCGTTTCTCCCCGGTGTACATAGAACATTGCCTTCCCTGTTTCTTCGCCCTGGAATTTTCCAAGAAGCTGTCGGCTGTCAGAAAGTCCATGTGTTCTTCGAAACTCTTCTTCCGGCAGGTCCTCTAACAGTTCGATTTCTCTGATATCTTCTCGCTCAAATGTAATCCCATATTCTGCGGAACGCACTGATACCTGAGTCTTTTCAATCTGCAGCCTGGGACGGACAAAATCCATTTGAAAAAACACAACCAGCATCCACAACACAACGAGTGCAATTGCCACAATTCCAATTCCAGTCAGATAACGCGCTCCCGGTTTTCCCATATTCAGGGAATAATTGCTGCTGCACATCCGATCTTGAATCATCCATCGTCTGTCGTTTGGATTATTGTACCACCCGTTTTTCCAGTAAATATCATCATCCATGTAGGAAAGCGGCTCTTCTGTCTTCAAAGTCTCCCGCCGCTTTTTCATCATCCACAGGAGCGCTGCAAGAATAAATCCTCCACCTGCCATACTTAATAGGACACAGATAATCAGATCCACCGTATCGAAATATCCTTTCCGGGAAATCTGCCAGAGTAATACCCCCATTCCTGCCAGATTGGTATATGTCCCCACAAGCAAGATCCATGCCCACATCCGTCTCTCTCTGACATGGACTGCTGTATTTTTCCGGCTGTTTTCGCTGAACACCTCGCAGCGCCTTTGATTGCTCCACACTTGGAGCCCCCAGAACACGCCTGTTATCAAAAATGCCGTCACCGGAATCAGTAAATGTGCCGTTTCTTCCTGTATCCATGCACGTACTTCCGGCATCAGACACAGGATCACAAAAACCAATAATGCCGGAAGATGCCACCATGCCCGGATCTGCTTTTCTTCTGCCTGTGCGCTGGCAGCAGTATCGATTACCACAATATTGGCGCCCGTTCCGGCAAACCACCGGTTCCTAACCTTGATATCATACAGCTTTCGGTGGTATCGGCAGATACATCCCATACTTCCAATGGTAAACGCAAACAGCCAGAACATCCAGCCAAGCATAAATATGGACGTATATGTAAACGCCAACACCCCGGATAGTACCGCCCCAGCCGTACTCCACCAGTAAATCTGTTTCATCCGGACAGTATAACGCTCCATCAATGTCTTCACTTCCGGTTCCTGCTGCGCTTCCTTTGGCATATGAACCCCGAAAAGCATACCGTTTTCATATTTCATCCTGGTGCCATAGACCATCGCAAAGCATCCAACGACCAGAAAATTTACAAAAAGAGCCATAATGCACATCATAATTTCGATTCCCATCCTACTGCACCTTCCATCTCTCTATTCAAACTGAAGATTTTCATCCTGTCCGGACAGTTTTGCAAAACTCTCCCCGCACAACTGCAAAAATTCCCGTTCTTCCATTCCCTTGATCTTCGCTTCTGCTCCCAGAAGTGCAAGTTCGCCCTCTAGCTTTTCCCGAAATGCTCCCGCTGTATCTTCCACCGGATTTACAACCGCACCTTTCCTTCGGTCAATCTCTATAAAACCCTCTGCCTTTAACAGCTGATAGGTCTTGTTCACTGTCATCGTATTGACGCCTGCATCTGCTGCCATCTGACGCACAGTAGGAAGTCTTTCCCCCACTTTTAATGCGCCTGTTCCAATCCCCATCACAATCTGATTCCGAAGCTGTACATAGATTGGAATGTCACTTGCCATATCCAAACGGATCAACATGCTGCACTCCTCCTTTATTTTTTCTTCTTTTTATCCAGATTCGCACAAAAATCTGTCGCTCCACAATGCGGACATTTTAATTTATATTCTCCCCAGCTATTTGTAGAAAGAAACAGGTTCTTCCACTCTGTCTGAAAAATATGTCCACAGTGACGGCATTGAAATCTGCTGCCGGATTCTCTGCGTGCCTGACGGTACAATGCATATCCGGTCAGCAGCGCTCCTCCTAAAAAAATAACAATCCACATCGTCTTTTCCTCCCATTAAAAAAGTATTACTTGTATTATTCATTATAATACAAGTAATACTTTTGTCAACAGCTATCTCTTTTAATATTGATTGAAAATATTGCGGATCTGTTTCACATCTTTTGTAATCGTCAATGCCAGCATCAATAAAACTCTTGCCTTCTGTCCGGACAACGTGTTCGCTCCAATACATACATCCATAGGGTCAAACACCCGGTCATCGAACACGATTCCCTGGGAGACTCTGGATGCTCTGACAAATACAATGCCTTTTTCGGCAAGTTTTTCAATCGTCTTCATCCATTTCCGGTTATAATTGCCGCTTCCTGATCCTACGATCACAATCCCTTCATGGGTCTCTGCCAGATATTCTAAAATCTTCTCATCTGCTCCCGCATAAAAATAAACGACTGCTACTTTCGCCAGATTCTCCAGTCTGCGCAGAGCAAAAATCGACTGCATGGTATGAGTCTTAAAGCTTCTGGAAAAGAAATATGCAGTCTCATCCTGCATATATCCCAGACATCCGAATGCATTCTGATCAAATGCATCTGTTTTATAATTGTTCACTTTCTGGATATCTCTTCCTGAATAAATCGTATTCGAAAATACCGCCATCACGCCCTGACCTCTGGCATCATCGCTGGCTGCCAGACATACCGCCTGATACAAATTAAACGGTCCATCCGCACTGGTTGCAGTGGCAGGCCTCATGGCACCAGTCAGCACCACCGGCTTTTGTGTATAAACAGTCAGATTTAAAAAATATGCGGTCTCATCCAACGTATCTGTTCCATGAGTCACTACGATTCCATCAATATCCTTTCGTGCTGCCAGTTCATTGAGCTGGTTCGCCAAAGCGATCCACTTCTCTTCATCCATCTCATTGCTGTCCACGTTAAACAACTGAACGGTCTCGATATCTGCAACATTCTGGATCATAGGAATGGTCTCCAGAATCGACTCCACATTCATCTCTCCTGCGTGATAAACCGCTGTCTTTCCGGCTTCCCCTGTTCCTGCTATGGTACCGCCTGTAGCTGCGATGGCGATTGTTTTTTTCTGTTTGATCGTCATTGTATTCCCGGTCCTTCCTCTACTGAAAATAATTCCTGTTCTGAGTATAACGTCTGATAAGAAGATTTACAAGAATTTGTAGGTGGAATCAGAAAAATCCAGCTATACTACGACTGCATAGATGATGTGGAACAGCACACCCGCTGCAAAAATCACAGACAATCCTCTATGTACTGCGAGCCACACAGACTTTTTCAGATAACGTTTCAGATATGCCCCCAGGATCAGCAGCAACAACAGCATCCAGATCAGTTTTCCACTGATCATTCCCGGCTGTTTTCCCGCCAGAATCCCATGTGCAAGACTGACTGCTAACAGCAGCCATCCATAACAGACATGATATTTTAGTAACGGACGGATCCATTTGATCTTTTGTGCTGCCTTCGTCTTTTTTAATGGAGCTGCCAGGCAAAGCAGGCATAAGAAAAGCGCCATTCCACTTAGTATATGATCCAAAAATACCATATTCTTTCTCCTTTGATTACCTTATTTAAACTTTAATTAGTTTTGGCTAACTCATTATAGCAAAAAATTTGGTTTTGTAAAGAAAAACAGAGAAAAAACTATCATTTCCGTTCTTTCTCTGTCTCTTACTTTTATTCTGCGACATATCCCAATTCCCGAATCATCTGCAAATCTTTTTCGATCGTAATGCCCGCTGTTGTCAGCATATCTCCTGATATTGCTGCATTTGCTCCTGATATAAAACAGGATCTTCCTTTATCCGGTAAAAGCCCGCGCCCGCCGGCAAGCCGGATCCATGCATCCGGAAGCAGAAATCGGAACACAGCTACCATGCGGCGTATTTCTGATTCTGTCAAAATCGGATTTTTCTCATAGGGAGTTCCCGGTATCGGATTCAGGATATTTACCGGCATGGATCTGACTCCCAGCTTTCTGATTTCCAACGCAAGATCGATCCGGTCTTCTACACTTTCCCCCATTCCAAGAATCCCACCGCTGCATACTTCCAATCCTGTTTCTAAGGCTGCCAGAACAGATTCGATCTTTTGCTCATATGTGTGAGATGTGCATACATTTGGAAAATTTCTTCTGGATGTTTCCAGATTATTATGAATCCTCGTTACTCCTGCTTCTTTCAATTTTTGAAACTGCTCTTTCTTCAACAAACCACCTGATACACACACTGCAATCTTCGTTTCCTGCCGGATATTCCGGATACTATGACAAATCTGCTCGATTTCTGCATCATTTAAAGCTTTTCCAGAAGTAACGATAGAATAGCGCAAAGCCCCTTGTTTTTCATTGTATTTTGCCTGCTCTGTGATCTGTTCTGTTCCAAGCAATGGATATTCTTCAATTTCTGTCTGATAACATGCAGACTGAGCGCAATATTTACAATTTTCCGAACATCTGCCGCTCTTTCCATTGATGATCGTGCAAAGGTCAAACCGGTTCTTACAGAACTTTTGCCGAATCACATCTGCTGCTCCACACAATTCTTCCAATGGCTGTTCATAAAGCTGAAGTGCTTCCTTCTTCCCTATCTGCTCCCCCTGTAACACCCGTTTTTTAATTTCCTGTATCAAACTCATTGTTCTTCCTCCATACCGATTTCTTTCTTCCAGTATAATTTATGGAGATTTGATTGTAAACTTATTTTTATTTTTAGTTTACTTTTGTTTGTCATGCATACATTATCTGTTTTTTAGAAATCCCCCAAATTCTCTCATCAGTTCATATGCCTGTTTATACTGCCGTCTGTCAGTGTACCATTCCAGTACATACGGTACATGAAAAATCGCAAATCCGATGGGCAATCTTTTCTTCGTTTCTTCAAAACAATGGAACAACTGCGTTTCATATGCATCTTCTTTTACATACTCCTCATGTTCCAGGCGATAACGTACCAATCTGCACATTTCCAGCACTAATTCTCTCTCTTCCTTTAGACTTTCTCCCGAATTGCCTGTCATTTCTGCACGATTTACAGCTTCAATCCCCTCGTCTTTCCATCCACATTCTTCACAACAGATTGCCAGTTTGTGCAAATCCAATAAAGTTGGATTCTCGATCTTTGAAAAATAGGCATATGCCCTTTCATAATCCCCCAGAGCTGTCCATGTAGACGCACGATTGTAAGAAATTGCCGTGATGATCCCTGTCTGATTCAAATCCTTTGCCAGACGTTCCGCGATGGCATACTGCTTCTCCATATTTTCCAAATCCTGCTGATTACTATAACAATTCCCCATGATCACCTGACACTCTAACATCAGTCTTGCCAGTCCTTCGGACGCCGCAAGGTTATATCCTGTTTGCAGACAGGCAATTGCCGCCGCGTAATTTTTGCCTGTTTCATAAAGGATTTCCCCTGCCCTCATATAAAAAAACGGAATCGGCAGTAATGTGATTGCATCTTCCAGACGATTCTGGAGCATTCGTAGCACTGCCAGCTGTCTGCAATCCAGATATCGCTCCATTTTTTCATCTATCCCCTCACTTCTATTCTCATATACTGCTTCTAAAATGTAGGCATCCGCAACCCAAAGACTGGAATACAGCTTTTCCTTCTTCTCCTGAAATTTTCCCTTTTGATTCAAAAAATCTTCCAGAGGATGTGTAAACAGATATTCATACTGCGCTTCCACAAATTCTTCCAATTCTTCTGTTTCTTTCTGATCAATCCATGGTAATTCCAGACGCTGCAGCAGAAGCTTTAAAATTTCTTCGGATACTTCCATCTTTCCCTGTTCAATTTTGGACAGATAAGATACTGCACAGATTCCATAGCATAATCCCGACTGACTCCAGTTTCTTTTCATTCGTTCTCTGCGAATCCGCATTCCCATTATTTTCCAGATATTCTTTTGATCTTGTTTCATATTTTTCCGTTCCTCCATTTGATCATCTCTATTATACCATTCTTCTGGTAAATTTATAATTTTTTCCAATAATACTATTTTATCGCCTTTTATTCGCTATTTTCCCAGAAATTTTCTCAATCTTTACCACTTTTATTCTTCTAAAAATTTTTATACAATCAAAAGGGAGGTGAGATTACTATGAAACAGACATTATGGACAAGAAATTTTTCATTCTTGATTGCAGCTACAGCCTTCGGATGTATCGGCAATATTGCAGGAAGTTTTGCACTCTCTTTTCTCGTATTTGATGAAACAGGGAGTACTTTTGCCTCTGCTCTTGTTATTGCAATCCAGCTGATTCCGAATTTTCTAATTCCACTGGTTATTGCTCCCTGGATGGATCGTCTTCCGCGGAAGCCCTTCCTTATGTTCGGAGATTTGATCAATGGAATTTTATATGCCTTGATGGGAGTGTATTTGTTATTTTTTGATTTTTCCTACCTTGGATATCTTGGGTATTCCCTGATTCTGGCCACCCTTGGAAGTCTGGATGAGCTGGCATACAACAGCATCTTTCCAAAAGTCATTCCAAACGGGATGGAACAAAAAGGATATGCTGTTTCTTCCATGTTGTATCCGATTCTTCGTGTCATCATGCTCCCTTTGGCGGCTGTTCTTATGGATATCGTGGGAATGCCATGGCTGTTTATTGGACAGGGAATCTTTTCTATATGCGCTGCTTTTCTTGAATATCAGATCCAATTAGCAGAAGAAGTCCGAATGAATGGGAACGGATTTTCTTTCAAACTGTGGAAAAACGACATCCTGGAAGTGCTTCACTATTTAAAGACAGAACGAGGTCTTCAGGCAATTTATTCCTACATGGCTGTCAGCAATGGAGTTGCCGTAGGATATACCCCTGTTTTAGTCGCCTTTTTCAGAACAACTCCTGGAATGTCTGCTGCGCTATATTCCTTGTTTTCTGTGGCAGAATTTTTAGGCCGCACCATTGGAGGATTTGTACAATATCGTGTTCAGATTCCGGCAAAAAAGAAATTCCATGTTACTTTTTGGATCTACATAATCTATGAACTGATGGACATTTGTCTTTTGTGGCTTCCATACCCGCTGATGCTCACAAATCGTGTAATTACTGGTTTTCTTGGAACAAACAGTGCTACTCTGCGGGTTGCTGCTGTGCAGACTTATATTCCAGACCAGATGCGCGCGCGGGTAAATGCATTTGAAAACATGCTCATCATGGCCATTGGCAGTATTGGTTCTGTTTTGGTAGGTGCAATCGGGGAAATCCTGGATTCCCGGCTCTGTATGACCCTTTGCAGCGCTTTCGCTCTCCTTGTTTGTCTGTGCACGATTTTCAGACGTCGGACAGATGTAAAAAATATTTATGAAACAGAAGAACCCCTCCGAGAAACCATCTGATCTCTCGAAGGGGTTATATTTCTTTACTTTTTCAATTTTAATATGTAGTAAATCCACCGTCACTTGCAATAATAGAACCTGTGATGTGTCTTGCCTCATCACTTGCAAAGTACAGAATCGTAGCAGCCTGTTCCTCCGGTGTTGCGTTTTTCTTCTGCAATGTCTCTGTCTTTCCGGATAACATAGAATTTTTCAGCCATTCCATCGGGTCTTTCCCCTGTGCTGCAATCTCTGCCATTCTGGTCTTAATATCAGCAGAACTTCTCTCTGTCAGCGGAGTATCTGTTCCTGCCGGACAAACTGCATTGCAGGTAATTCCCTTTGTGGCATAATCGACTGCCACTGCCTTTGTCAGTCCGCTGACCGCATGTTTGCTAGCAACATATGCTGCGGCGGAAGGGAATCCACGCATTCCGGCAACGCTGGATACATTCACGATGGCTCCGCCTGCAGGCTGCATCAGTTTTACTTCTTCTCTGCAGCAATAGAAGCAGGAATTTAAGTTGGCGTCAATGACTTTTGACCAGTCATCATCTTCCAGTTCTTCTACTGTCTTGGATGCTCCGACAATTCCGGCATTATTGATCGCAACGTCAAGTTTTCCGTATTTTTCCTGGATTCCTACAAACAATGCTTTGACTGCTTCTTTATCACTGACATCACATCTGACGAATTCTCCTTTGCCGCCAGCTTCTTCCATGGCGGCTACAACGGCTGCTCCACGCTCTTCATTACGCCCTACGCAACAACTGTCGCTCCTTCTTTTGCAGCACGGATTGCAACTGCTTTTCCGATTCCGGAAGTCGCTCCGGTTACTAACATAATTTTTTCATCAAAACGTCCCATGATCAAATCCTCCAAATTTCATTTAATAGTGCTACTATATCACAACTCCACTACATTTTCCATGAAATTTGTATAAAATCTATGAATATTTACTACATTTTTAACATTTCTCTATGTTACCACAAATGCATCATATGCTGCATCCCAAGTGTCACCAGAGTAATCCCAAGCCAGCATGCCATTCCCATCAGAATCGGCTTTCCGCCTCCTTTTACCAGTTTTACAACGTCCGTATTAAACCCGATTGCTCCCATTGCCATAATAATGAAAAACTTGGACAGTTCTTTTAACGGCTGGAAGACTTCTGCCGGTACTCCCACCGCTGTCGCAATCGTTGTGATCAGACTTGCCCCGATAAAAAACAGAATAAAAAACGGAAATACTTTTTTCAAAGATACATTTTCTCCACTTTCAGTTTCTGCCTTTTTCGCCCGATACAGAGCCAACCCTAACGTGATCGGAATGATCGCCAGTGTTCTTGTCAGCTTAACTGTCACTGCTTTATCCAATGTCTGACTTCCCAGATGATAAATGCTGTCCCAGGTCGATGCCGCTGCTGTAACAGACGATGTATCATTGACAGCCGTACCTGCAAAGATTCCAAAAGCTTCCCCAGATGTTGTAGAAAATCCAAGCGCTGCTCCTAATGCCGGAAAGAGCAGTGCCGCCAGAATATTGAAAAGAAAGATCACCGAGATTGCCTGTGCCACTTCCTCTTCATCGGCATCGATCACTGGAGCTGTTGCCGCAATCGCAGAACCTCCGCAGATAGAAGAACCCACACCAACTAACGTGGAAATCTTTCCCGGAATATGCATTGTGCGATGTAAAACATAAGAAATTACCAGTGAGGTAGTAATGGTACACAAAATAATCGGCAGCGACTGTTTTCCGGTCTCCATGACCACTTCCAGATTGAGCCCAAACCCAAGAAGCACCACCGCATACTGCAGGATTTTCTTAGACGTATACTTCACACCGCTTTCCAGCGCATCCCTCTTTTTTATAATCAGTGCGAGCACCATTCCAATCAGAATCGCAAATACAGGTCCGCCAATCACAGGAAGCAGTTTTCCCAATGCTGCTGCCGGTACTGCCACTGCCAGACAAAACAGTAACCCTTTCCCGTTTTTCTTTATAAATTCCATGTTTTCCTCCTATCGTGCCGCATGAATCGCTGCAATCGTTCCATCTGCCACTGCTGTAGATACCTGACGTACCTGCTTCACGCGAATATCACCAACTGCATAAACTCCCGGGATTTCCGTCTGCATATTTTCATCTACCGGGATAAATCCATTTTCCAGCTGAATCTGTGTATACAATTCTGTATTTGGAACTGTTCCCGCATAGACAAAAATCCCACATCCCGGATCTGCAACCGTCTCGATCGCGCCTGTTCTTTCATCTAAAATTTCCAGGGATTCTACCTTTTCTACCCCATACACTGCATGCAGTCTGGAGTGCAGACGCACTTCCACATTCGAAGTATGCTCTGCCTTTTCCCGAAATTCTGCAATACATCCCAATGTTTCCTCAAAATGAAGGATCGTTACTTTTTCTGCAAATCCTGCGAGATACAGGGCTTCTTTCACTGCGCCATCCGCACCGCCTACTACATACACATGTTTTCCACAATAGGCGCTTGCATCTTTTGCAGCATTCATTCCCATTCCACGACCGCTCAGTTCCTCTTCGCCTGTAATTCCCAGCTTTCTTGGAGAGGTTCCATTTGCAAGAATCACTTTCTTTGCATCATACATACCTTGCTCTGTGTGAATCTTCTTTTCCTGTGCTGACAGTTCTACACTGATCACTTCTTCCTGCCGAACCTCTACACCAGCCTGTTTCGCCTGCTCTTTCAAACGCTCTGCAAAACTTACGCCTGTTTCGCCTGTTATAATTCCTGCATAATGAGTCACTGTCGATACCTTCCCGATCAGACCGCCAATCTCTTTTTTCTCTAAGATCAATGTCTTTTTTCCTCTGCTTGCCGCATAGATTCCTGCGCTGATCCCTGCCGGTCCTGCCCCTATGATCACTACATCATACATTTTCATTTCCTCCATCTTTGATCTCTTTTTCCTACTATTTTTCCTGTTCCAACTTCATTTATACTATAAACATATTTTATCATTTTGTAAAATTATAAAGATTGATTACATCATAAATATATATTATGATATAAATATCAAAATCATTGATTGAAAGAAGGAACATCTGATGCTAGACTTCCGCATGGAAACATTTTTAACTGTATGTGACTATATGAACTTTACACATGCTGCCAGACACCTGAACTTGACACAGCCTGCCGTCTCACAGCACATCAAATATCTGGAAAAGACTTATGACACTGTACTTTTTATCCGGGATAAGAAAAAGCTTGCTCTGACTCCTGCCGGTGAAATTTTACGTTCTGCTCTGGAAACGATGAGAAATGATGAAAACACCTTAAAAAAACGAATGAAGGAAAGTCTGGAAGGAAAGAAAGTGCTGACTTTTGGCGTAACCATGACCATTGGAGAATATGCGATCGTCCCTGCCCTCTCTCATTTTATCAAAGACCACCCTGACATAGATTTTCATATCCGATACGGAAATACACAGACACTTCTCACCTATCTTTACGAAGGAACCATTGACTTTGCCATTGTAGAAGGATATTTTAGCGGAGACCATTATGAAACACGTATCTATAAGGCAGAAGAATATATCGCTGTTGCATCTTCTGACCACAAATTTGAAAAACCTGTTCATAGCCTGAAAGATCTGACCAATGAGCGTCTTTTGATCCGGGAACACGGCTCCGGAACCCGGGCGATCCTGACAAAGACACTGGCATTAAAAAACATGTCCGTAAAAGATTTCCGCCATCTTGTGGAAATCGAAAATATCCATACCATCGTCACTCTGTTAAAAGAAGATTGTGGAATTTCATTTCTGTATAAAGCCGCTGTGGAACAGGAATTAAAAGACGGCGCACTCAGGCAGATTCCGCTTTCTGATTTTATGGTCATGCATGATTTTACATTTCTTTGGAATAAAGACAGTGTCTTTTCAAGAGAATATGAAACGATTTTCGAAGAATTGTGCAGGTGAGATATCAATCGTAAACACTAAATATTAATGCAGTCAGATGGAAAAAATTACTCCAGCTCTTTGCGAGTTGGAGTAATCCACTATACTTGATCGGTTTTTGCGTTTATTTTTATGCTGCCATAGCATTCGCATTTACTTGTTCAATTACATTTCGAATTCCCATCCATATGGATACATCTGTAAATATTTCTACAATACTTCCTCTATCCGTAAATGGCGCCTCTTGCAGCACTGATAAATCCTTCATCATACCATTATGTAAATTAAATTTTATATTTAATTTTAGATTATCCGCATAAACACTACACTTTTAAACATTTTGAGGTATAGGAAATACTCATTTTACCACAGATTTACCACGATTGAATGAGCCTTGATATGATGATAAAACGACTAAGGGAGATAGCACAAATATGATATGCTCCCTGTCAAGTAGACAGGTCAAATATTTAAAATAAGATGCTTTAAATCAGTCGCACGATTTTGTGCGGCTGATTTTTATGCACACCACTTAGCTTTGTATTTCTCAATTCGTTTATTTTTTGCTATTGGATATGCTTGTGGGACGGCAGAAGATAAAGCCTCTGATCTTACCTCTGCCGGTGTTTTGCAATTATACCTGCTCTGTGGTCTTTCGTCACGATAGAATCGTATATAATCCCTGATTGCATTACGCAAGGACATTTCATCTGTAATCTTATACATTTGATACATTTCTGATTTTATGATTCCCCAGAATCCTTCTGTTGGGCCATTGTCAATACAATGTCCTACTCTTGACATGGATTGTATCATTTCCTTGTCTTCTAGTGTACTGTATTGTTGATATTTAACTAAATATTTATAGCTATTATAGCCGCTTCATGTT
>UQVC01000039.1 GCA_900544395.1 uncultured Ruminococcus sp.
CAGAAGAGCTTCTGGAGGAAGGATTTGTAAGAGAGATCATCAGTAAGATCCAGACCATGAGAAAAGAAGCCGGATTTGAAGTGATGGATCAGATCAAAGTGACTTACACAGGAAGTGACAAAGCAGAGACGATCTTTGCGGCTAACAAAGCAGCAATCGGTGCGGAAGTACTGGCAGTTTCTGTAGAGAAAGCAGAACCGGCTGGATTTGTGAAAGAATGGAAGATCAACGGAGAAACTGTTTCTATGGGAGTCGAAAAGGAAGGGAGATAATCGACATGTACAGCAAACGATTTGAGAAAGAGGCGTTTAAAGAAGCTGTCAAAGAAAATGTAAGAACATTATATCGGAAGAATATTGATGAGGCATCTCCGCAGCAGATTTTTCAGTCAGTTTCTTATGCTGTGAAAGATATCATCATGGACGACTGGATCGCAACGCAGAAAGCATATGATGAGGCAGATGCAAAGACCGTTTATTATATGTCCATGGAGTTTTTGATGGGACGTGCGCTTGGCAACAACCTGATCAATATGACGGCTTATAAAGATGTGAAAGAAGCTCTGGAAGAGCTGAACATCGATTTGAATGCGATTGAAGATGAGGAGCCGGATGCAGCACTTGGAAACGGTGGTCTTGGAAGACTGGCTGCATGTTTTCTGGATTCTCTGTCTACGTTGAATTACCCGGCATATGGATGTGGAATCCGTTACCGCTATGGAATGTTCAAGCAGAAAATTAAAAATGGTTATCAGGTAGAGACACCTGATAACTGGCTTAAAGAAGGAAATCCATTTGAGCTTCGCCGGGAAGAATATGCAAAAGAAGTACGTTTTGGGGGAAATGTACATTTTGACAAAGATCCGGAGACTGGAAAAGATATTTTCGTACAGGAAAACTACGAATCTGTACTGGCAATTCCATATGATATGCCAATCGTAGGATATGGAAACCATGTCGTCAATACACTTCGTGTGTGGGATGCAAAAGCAATCACAGATTTCCAGTTGGATGCATTTGACAGAGGTGACTATCACAAATCTGTGGAGCAGGAAAATCTTGCAAAACTGATCGTAGATGTATTGTATCCGAATGATAATCATTATGCAGGAAAAGAACTTCGTTTGAAACAGCAGTATTTCTTTATTTCTGCAAGCTTACAGACAATGCTTGAAAAGTATAAGAAGAAACACAGTGATGTACGCAAACTTTATGAAAAAGTAGCGATTCAGATGAACGATACACATCCGACTGTGGCAGTGCCGGAACTGATGCGTCTTCTGATCGATCAGGAAGGGCTGACATGGGAGGAAGCATGGGATGTAACAACAAAGACCTGTGCATACACAAACCATACGATCATGTCAGAAGCTCTGGAAAAATGGCCGATTGATCTGTTCTCCAGACTGCTTCCGCGAATTTATCAGATCGTACAGGAGATCGACAGAAGATTCCAGATTGAAGTACGTGCAAAATATCCGGGAAATGAAGAGAAGATCCGCAAAATGGCAATTCTTTATAATGGACAGGTGAGAATGGCACATATGGCGATTATTGCAGGATATTCTGTCAATGGTGTTGCAAAACTTCACACAGAGATTCTCAAACACCAGGAGTTAAAAGATTTCTATGAGATGATGCCGGAAAAATTCAATAATAAGACAAATGGAATTACTCAGAGGAGATTTTTGCTTCACGGAAATCAGCTGCTTTCAGACTGGATCACAGATAAGATCGGAGATGGATGGATCACGGATCTTTCTCAGATCAGCAAGCTGAAAGCGTATGTAGATGACGAGCAGGCGAGAAAAGAGTTTATGGAGATCAAATACCAGAACAAAGTCCGCCTGGCAGCTTATATCAAAAAACACAATGGAATCGATGTAGATCCAATGTCCATTTTTGATGTGCAGGTCAAACGTCTGCATGAATACAAACGTCAGCTGTTAAACATCATGCATGTGATGTATCTGTACAATCAGATCAAAGAGCATCCGGAGATGAGCTTCTATCCGAGAACATTTATTTTCGGTGCAAAAGCGGCAGCAGGATATAAACGGGCAAAAGAGACGATCAAACTGATCAATTCCGTGGCAGATGTAGTGAATAATGACAGAAGCATCAATGGCAAATTAAAAGTAGTATTTATCGAAGATTATCGTGTATCCAATGCAGAACTTTTATTTGCGGCAGCAGATGTCAGCGAGCAGATTTCAACTGCGTCCAAAGAGGCATCCGGTACCGGAAACATGAAGTTTATGCTCAATGGTGCACCGACGCTGGGAACGATGGATGGTGCCAACGTAGAGATCGTGGATGAGGTAGGAATTGAAAATGCATTTATCTTCGGACTTAGCTCGGAAGAAGTCATCCATTATGAAAATTACGGCGGATACAATCCGACAGAGATTTATTTCAATGACTGGGAGATTAAGCGAGTTGTGGATCAGCTGATGGATGGTACCTACGCAAATGGGGATCATGAGATGTACAAGGATCTGTATAACTCACTTTTGAATACACAGTGTACAGACAGAGCAGATACGTACTTTATTTTGAAAGATTTCCGTTCCTATGCAGAAGCACAGAAGAAAGTAGAAGAAGCATACAAAGATAAGGACAGATGGTCTAAAATGGCGATGATGAATACTGCATGCAGTGGAAAATTTACTTCTGACAGAACGATTGAAGAGTATGTAACAGATATCTGGAAACTGGAGAAGGTTGGTGTGAAACCGATAGAAGAATAGGAGGAAGCCTATGGGATTTTACAGTGAAGTACCATATGAAGAATTTGGATATTATGATACTCCGTCGGTTTATGACGTGGGAGGCAGCATTCTGACAGGGATAGTGATGATTTATCTGTTTGTGCTGTTGATCGCACTGATCGTAGGGATTGTCAATTATGTTTTCCGGGGAATTGGAATGTACCATATGGCAAAACGAGAAGGAATGGATTATCCGTGGTTGGCATTTGTGCCATTTGCCAGAACATATCTTCAGGGTGAACTGGGTGGAACAGTACATCTGAAAAAACGACAGATTAAAAATCCGGGGATCTGGCTGATCGTGATGCCCTTTATCTCAGGAATCGTGGGAGGGATCTTTTATGTGATCGTCTGGATCGTACTGGGATTTGGAATGTTTTTCTCATATGACGGATTCGGGTTTGGAACGATCACTGGTTTGATCGTTGTACTGACCGGAGTGATCGTGTTTTTCGTTCTTTATGAAGCAGTTTATAAAGTACTGAGGATTCTTGTAAATCGTCAGATTTATGAGAAATTTACAACACCGGGAATGGCGATCGTACATGCGGTCCTGGGAGTATTACTTCCACTGTATGAATCCATTTGCCTGTTTGTGATGCGGAATCATCCTTATAATCCGGGAAAGGAACCGGATCTGGGTACTCCGTTTATGACGCCGCCTCCGGCTGCACCAGTGCCGCCGGTACCGCCGCAGGCATCTGCAGAAATTCCTGTGGACGGGGAGTTCCGTAAAGTGGATGAAACGGTAGTTCCAGGTGAATACCGTAAGATAGAGGAGCCTCCGAAACCGGAACAGGAGCAGATGGTTTCAAGCTATGCTTATGGAAATGTGGATGAGAAGCAGGAAGAGACAGAAGAATCCAAAACAGAAGAATAAAAGGATATCAGACCTCCATGGTGCATATACTGCATCATGGAGGTTTTTTATGAAAAGAAAACAGCATCAGAAGTGGAAATCAGCGGTATCCTTTTTGACGATTTTGATCTTGCTTCCATATATTATTACCGTATTTGTAAACGGAATCCATATGGATGTGTTTGGGATGTCCGGTGAACCATATGTAAAAGTGGCAGTGGAGGATGAGAACAAAGAGGAGAATGTAAAAATGATCCCCTGGACTGAATATTTTATAGGGATACTGGGAAAAACAATGCCGGCATCTTATGAAAAAGAAGCATTGAAAGCGCAGGCAGTTTTGCTCCGGACGGCCTTGTATCAACAGATTTCCGAAAAAGGGGAAGAAGAGATGATTTTCAGAGAGCCCTATCTTACTTTGGATGGACTGAAACAAAAATGGGGAGCAAAGAAATTTGAGCAATATTCTGAGAAGTTGAGAACAGTTCAGGCAGAAACAGAAGACCAGGTATTATTTTACGGAGAAACCTATGCACAGGTTCCCTTTCATCAGTCCAGCTGTGGAAAGACGCGAAATGGAAAAGAGGTAATGGAGGGGGGAGAATATTCTTATCTGCAGATGAAAGAGTGTCCGAAAGATCTGGAGGCTCCGGATGAGATGCAGGTATATCAATTTGACTACAAAGAAATTAAAACACGGTGCCAGGCATTTTTAGAGGCAGCAGAGGGGGAAAAAGAAGCAAAAGAAACCTTGGAATTTGAAGATTTTGAAATCCAGGAAAAAGATGCGGCAGGATATGTTTCAAAATTTCGGATCGGAAATACCGTTTGTACCGGAGAAGCGTTTCGAGATGCGTTGTTGTTGGCGTCCAGCGCATTTTCAATACAAAAAGAGCCTGGAGGACTTAAGATCACGACGATGGGAAAAGGGCACGGATTGGGAATGAGTCAGTGGACAGCAAATTCTATGGCAAAAGAAGGAAAAGATTACAAAGAGATACTGGCATTTTTCTTTGAAGGAACAAATATAACATCTGTGGAAGAAATTTTAAAAGAAGCAGAATAAACCTGTTTGCTTCTGGCAAAAATATAGCCAGAGGTGATGAATATGAAGAACAATGAAAAGCCTTCCTTAAAAAACAAAGGAATGTCAGTTGCGATTGTGATCTGTTTTGCGGTTGTGGTAGCTGCAGCAGGTGCCTTGATTTATAACAGCGCCCGTAAAAGCACAACCGGAGGGCAGCTTGCAAAGAACAACACAGTCACAGAAGAAGCAAAAACAACAAATACGAATGAAATTGTACTGCCGCAGGTTTCGGAAGAGGATATGGAAACAAAAGAAGAAGAGACCGAGACACCGGAGAGCGCAGAACAGCCTGCACAGACTGCAAGTACTGCCAGAGAAGTCTATTTTGATGAAAACAGTACGCTCCAATGGCCTGCAAGCGGTAGTGTGATCCTGGGATACAGTATGGACAAGACGGTGTTTTTCCAGACGCTGGAACAGTATAAATACAATCCTGCGATGATCATAGCCGGAGAAGTAGGTGAGATGATCGGTGCATGTGCAACAGGGATCGTTACAAATATTGAAGAGACAGCACAAACCGGGATGACGGTGACACTGGATATGGGAAATGGATATCAGGCAAAATATGGACAGCTCAAAGATGTGCCGCTGGCAGTCGGAGATTATGTGGAACAGGGACAGACAGTTGGATATTTGAATGAGCCTACAAAGTATTATAGTGTAGAAGGACCCAATCTTTATCTCGAGGTGATAAAAGACGGAGAAGCAAAAGACCCGGCAGTTTATATGGAGCAATAGGAATTAGGGATACGAAAACATCTGGTTTTTCGTATCCTGTTTTGTTTTTGCAGGGGATGCTTGATTTATTTAATAAAAAGGGGGTAAAATAAGAAATCATTGACTGAGGAGACAGAAACTATGAACTATACATATATCTTAAAATGTAAAGACGATTCTTTTTATACCGGATGGACCAACAATCTGGAAAAGCGGATCCATGATCATAACAGCGGAAAAGGAGCGCGTTATACAAAAGCCAGAAGACCCGTAGAACTGGTTTATTATGAAGAATTTCAGACCCGTCAGGAAGCCATGAAGCGGGAATATGCGATCAAGCAGTTAACCAGAAAAGAAAAAGAGGCACTGATTCAAACCAGGCCTCTTTAGTATGCTATATGGATTGGAAAATCTTAGCCAAAGTATCTCTTTAACAGACCTTCGAAAGCTTTTCCGTGACGAGCTTCGTCTCTTGCCATCTCGTGTACTGTGTCGTGGATTGCATCCAGGTTAGCAGCTTTTGCACGTTTTGCAAGATCAAATTTACCAGCTGTAGCTCCGTTTTCAGCGTCAACTCTCATCTCAAGGTTTTTCTTTGTGCTGTCTGTTACAACTTCTCCTAATAACTCAGCAAATTTAGAAGCGTGCTCTGCTTCTTCCCAAGCAGCTTTTTCCCAGTATAAACCGATCTCTGGGTATCCTTCTCTGTGAGCAACTCTTGCCATAGCGAGGTACATACCAACCTCTGTACATTCTCCTTCGAAGTTAGCTCTTAAGTCAGCAAGGATGTCTTCGCTTACACCCTGAGCAACACCTACAACGTGCTCAGCAGCCCAAGATCTTTCTCCTGTCTGCTCTTTGAATTTGTCAGCTGGTGCATGACATACTGGACATTCAGCTGGTGCAGCGTCTCCCTCGTGAACATAACCACATACAGTACAAACAAATTTTTTCATAGTTTAAATCTCCTTTTCTTGATAGAATTTGGCCGGATGAATCGACCTTTAGTTGTATTATAATATGGAATCAGAAAACTTTCCACATTATGAGTAAAATTAAGATTTTTTGATGCAATTTCCGCATTTTCCATAAAAAGTCATAGTACAGAAATCAATAATTCCATCAAAATCCTTTGCAGCAACTTCATTTAATTCTGTAATATTGTCCATATCCATATGGATATCCAACACTCTCTTGCAGGAGGTACAGAAAAAATGATTGTGAGGACGGATATCTCCGTCAAATCTGTCGCCCCCGTCAGGAGTCGTAATCTTTACTGCTTCTCCGAGATCGGTCAGCAGGTTCAAATTTCGATAGACGGTTCCAAGACTGATGTTTGGAAATTCTTGTTTGACATGCATATAAACAGTATCCGCGGTGGGATGTTCATTCGTCGATGCCAAATAATTCTTGATGGATTCTCGCTGTCTGCTGTATTTCAGAGTAGCCAAGTAACGTTCTCCTTTCAAAATAATAATAGTAATCGTTGCTATGTTTAGAATATAATACATATTTGTGTGTTTGTCAATAGGAAAAGTAATAAATTTTGTTATGTGGAGGAGATTTCCGGGTTAAAATATTACATAAAAGTTAATAAATAATGAAAAAATAGAAATAATATATGATGGTATGTCGAAATGTGTAAGAAAAAAGACCATTGAAAACATTGACAATAGTGTTGCATATTGATATAATCAAAATGTAACAAAATTTAATAATTATGTAACATCTAAAACTTCCTACAAAAGATAAAGACAGAATATAGAGGAGGTTTTATATGAAGACAGCACACATGAAACAAAAAATGGTCATTCCGGCTTTGCTGGGAATGATGATGATTCCGGGGAGTGCAGTTTGTGCAAAAGATCAAAAACAGGAGGTGTATCCGGTTTTGCCGGCTGCAGGAATTGAAACGGTACTGACAGATTGTTACGAAACAAGTGTAAAAGAAAATTTGCAATTATATCTGGTACCGGAAGACGAGGGAGCGTATTTTAATCTGGCATTTTCGAATACGAGTGAGGAATTTACTTATATAAGAAGTGAGCCGGATGAGAACAGTGACTGGGTTGGGAAGTTGTATCCGGATAGCGCAGTAAAAGTTCTTGAATATAAAGAGGACTGGGTGAAGATCCAGTCAGGAGAGGCAGAAGGATTTGTGCCGGCAGATTCTTTGCATTTGGGAGAGGATGCAAGGGCTCATGCAGATGAATATGAAAAGAAGATGGCAACGGTAACAGCCGATGTCCTGAACGTGAGAGCCGGTCAGGGAGTAGACACAGAGGTTTTGACACAAGTGATGGAATATCAGCAATATGAAATTACCGGAGAGCCAAAGAATGGATGGTATCCAGTACAGGCGGGGGAGATTGTCGGCTGGGTATCAGGGGAGTATATTACAATAGAAACGACATATTCTCATGGAGTGTCAAGAGAAGAAGAGACTGATAACAGCGGGCAGCAGGTAGAGGTTCAGGAAACAGCAGTGTCCGGACAGGCTGTAATAGAGTATGCCTGTCAGTTTATTGGAAATCCATATGTGTGGGGCGGAACGAGTTTGACAGATGGAGCAGATTGTTCCGGATTTGTTCAGTCAGTATATGCACATTTTGGGATCAGTCTTCCCAGAACAACATGGGATATGGAAACAGTAGGAGTTCCGGTCAGCTATGAAGAAGCACTTCCGGGGGATCTTGTTCTGTATGATGGACATGTAGGGCTTTACATGGGAGACGGAACAATTGTAAATGCAATGAACGAGGCAGAGGGAATCGGAATTTGCAGCGCAACGTATACGAATATTATAACGATCAGAAGAGTTTTGTAAACTGGGACTGCATTTTAAAGTTGACTGACTTTAGAATGCGGTCTTTTTGATGTGGAAAAGAGATAGAAGGAAACAAAAATGTCAATAGGAAAATAAATAAATGGCAACATGCACAAAAATGTAAAAAACTGTCGAAATTTCAAAAGTAGGAGTTTTCAACTTATCCACATCCTAAATATAAAAAAACGTGGAAAACACGATATTTTTGAAAAGTTATTCACATTATCCACACTCAAATGTGTGTTTTATGTGGATTACTTTTGTTAAAAAAAGAACGGATGTTTTGTAGAGTTATTATGAAATTGATTCTTTGTCGAAAAAAATAGAAAAATATATTGACTTTTGAGTATTCGAAAAGCAGAAAAAACAAAAAGAACAATTCAGAAAATTCAATGGAAAAGGGAATGATTTTGAACTGTATTTTCAGGTTTTGATGGTTGATAATTTAAAAAATAGGGATTATAATAAAGAACACTGAATAATAGAAGGAGGAAACGTTATGGAGACATTTACTAAAAATACAACGATCGGTGAATTGTTAGCAGTTTATCCAGAATGCGCACCGATTTTAATGGAAATCGGAATGCACTGTCTTGGATGCCCATCTTCACAGATGGAGACATTAGGTGAGGCAGCAATGGTTCATGGAATCGATGCAGATCTCTTAGTAGAAAAGATCAATGCAGCAAGAGCAGCAGGAAAATAAAATTTCCAGATATAAAAAGAGCCGAAAGAATCTGAAACTGTTCTTTCGGCTCATCTTTTTATATCTGTGACAGTTTTTGGAGGGCATCTGAGGAAATGACAACTTCACAGTGTTCTTCCAGAAAGGCAAGAACAGATGCGGAGGCCTTTTCCAGACAGCCGTATTCTGAAAGCATGTTACAGATCTTGTTGAATTCATTGGCAGAATGCTCAGATGGCGTCAAAGCTAGTATATACATCTCTGCTTCGTTGTCTCGATACAAAGTATTAGATCCGTGGTATGCAGGTGCCAGCAGATGGGCAGCCTGGATCACCAGATCAATATGATTGAATGAGAACAACCGTACATTAAGCGGAGCAGATGCCTCCTGTGGTTTGGATGCAGGAGTTGTGTCAGCTGCCGCTTCCTTGACTTTATTGAGCAGATTCAGAAAGTCTTCTGCACCTTCCAGTTTTTCCAGTTGTTCTGCAGGAGAAAGTTCAGAGTCTGCACTCTGTGTAAATTTAGAGAATCTTGTATCCAGTTCTTCGGGATCTTCTACTTTTGTGATGATCAAAACAATCGAATCACCAGAGGAAGGAATCGCTTCAATCATCAGAGGAAGGTCTTCCGCCTCAAATCCGAAATCAAAGGATGCCTGCTGCATCATATCCCGAAACAGAGATTTCGCTTTTTCTGTACCGTAAGCCAGCTCACTTAACTTTAAGTGGCGGGCTGCTAAATCAGCATGTGTCAATGTACAACGAATTTGGTTTTCATTGAGTTTTTCAATTTTCATATGCTCACATCCTTATGAATTGAAATGTCGAAAATATTATAGTTATTAAGTAGGATAATAATAACATATATTTCTTCACTATTAGTATAAACAAAAAGAAAAAAGATGTAAAGAAAAATAGTGAGACTTTCCGATTCTTTCTGATTATCAACAAAAGGGAAGTAGTTATGAACAAAATACACATTGAAATGCGAGGTGACAATCCCTATAATGGCAGTACAGAAGATAGTATTTCAGGATAAATATCACATTTTCAGAAAGGGAGGGAGAGAAAATAAGATTATATTATCTGAAACGAGTGACTGAATTTTTCTAAGAACAAGACATCCAAGATCATATCTATCATAAAAATCAAAATTCAATGTTCTCGAATCTGGAACAAAATCAATGTAAAATAGTAAGAATATACTCACTGTGGGTTCGTACTATCTTTTTGTACCGCGTATAATTCAAAGGTACGTCACATACCTTCTGCGGTCAGTTGTTATTTCGATATTTATCAGAGCTCACAGGGGAAAGGAGCAGGACATGAAATCTGATGAGACAGCTTATCAGGAATTGTTTAAGGAACTGGAAACATATGAAAACAAAGGGATTTATATCAGTATGGATGGAATTCCTGCCAGTCCGATGCAGATCGTAACAGCACATATGGCACGGGAAGAAGGCAGTTATATGCGGGATTACATTCTGGATACAGAAGGATATATCGAATCACTTTCATTTATCGATATCAACAGACATGAGCAGGCGTAGTTTCCCCTTTTACGTCGGACAATAAGATTTTAAAATATTTCTGAAGAATGTTTAAAATACTTCTTAAAATGGCAAATTAGTAATGACTGGCAAAGAAAGTATGTTATAATAGGTTCTAAATAGGAGGTACGCATGGACGAAAGAGAAGAGAGGGCTGTAAGATCCCGCAATACAGCGGGAAAGCGGCAAAACACAAAAAGAACACGCCCACGCGGGCGGACCGGAGAACCTGAGGATATACAGACAGGCAGAGAGCGCAGACCGGCGTCAGGAAGAAGACGAAAGAGCAGCCGGGCAAGAAGGCGGCAGAGGAATATGCTGATCAGAATTATATTGTTGGTTTTGGTGATCCTGACAGCAGTTGGGGGATTGATTTTCTGGAGACGATATGGCTCATCGGATGAGAGAGCAAATTTAGAACAATATTATGGAATGACGGATCCGGATGATCTCGCAGTGGTTGTAAATAATCAGGTCATTGGAAAAGCTGACAATGGGGAATATGGTGCAGGCGGACGGATGATCGACGGACAGGCATATATTGAGTATTCTGTTCTGCATGATTTTGTGAATAAGCGATTTTACTGGGATGCGAATGAAAATATCCTGTTGTATACATTGCCGGATGGAAGTGTAAGCGTAAGCGCAGAAAGTAAGGAATATACGGAGATCAATGACACAAAAAGTGAAGAGTATGTCATTTTGAAGACAGATGGAACAACAGCATACGTTGCCCTGGATTTTGTGAAAAAGTATACAGATATGGAGTATAAAGAATACCAAAAGCCAAATCGCGTGATGATCGTCAATGAATTTGGAAAGACGACAACTGCTGTTATGAAGCGGGATTCAGAAGTAAGATTTCAAGGTGGTGTGAAAAGTCCGATTCTGACAGAGGTGAAGAAGTCAGAAAAGGTAACCGTGATCGAGGATGAAGATGGCTGGAAAAAGGTTCGTACCAGCGATGGATTTATCGGATATGTCAAGACGAATGCTTTGAAACATATCAAAGAAGAGACCATTGCCAGTGATTTTCAGGAGCCGGTATATCACGGGATCCAAAAGGAGCATAAGCTCAATATGGCATGGCACAATGTAGAAAATACAACAGCCAATGCATATGTTTCAGAAATGATCGCACCAACCAGAGGTTTGACAACGATCGCACCGACCTGGTTTCATATTGCAGATACACAGGGAAATATCAATTCGATCGCGGATGCAGAGTATGTAAATGCTGCGCATCAGGCGAGCCTGGAAGTATGGGCTGTTCTCAGAGATTTTCATGGAGGCATTAACTCGGCAGAAGAGAATTATGAGGTCTTGAGTTATACGTCAAAGCGGACAAATCTGATCGATCAGGTGATTGCTTCGGCACTTGCAAACGGAATTGACGGGATCAATCTTGATTTTGAACTGATTTCCGCAGAATGCGGAGAACATTATGTACAGTTTGTAAGGGAACTTTCCGTGAAGTGCCATCAGAATGGTCTTGTATTTTCGGTAGACAATTATGTTCCGATGCCTTATAACACATTTTATGATTTCAACGAGCAGGCGGTATTTGCAGATTACGTTGTGATCATGGGATATGATGAGCATGTGGAAGGATCTTATGAAGCCGGTTCAGTCGCATCTTACGGATATGTGAAAGATGGGATTGAGAATGCGTTGAAAGCAGTTCCGAAAGAGAAGCTGATCAATGCAATTCCACTATATACACGACTGTGGTTTGAGAGTCCGAAGACAGAGTCAGAACTGGCAGCAGAAGCCGGTACAGAAGCAGCGAATTATCCGAATAAAGTGACAAGCACAGCGCTTGGAATGGAAGAAGCGCAGCAGAAGCTGCGTGAGGCAGGAGTTGAAGCTGTCTGGGATGAACAGGCACGGCAAAACTATGCACAGTGGGAGGCAGATGGCGGAACGTATAAGATCTGGCTGGAAGACGAAAAATCTCTGAAAGAGAAACTGGAATTGATCCAGAGTCATGATCTGGCAGGCGTTGCCGAGTGGCGCCTTGGCTGGGAAGACCCGGCAGTCTGGGATCTGATTTTACAATATGTAAGTTAAAAAGTGAATCAAAGAATGTAAAAAGAACGCTGATTTTCCGTTGGGAGAATCAGCGTTTTTAGATAAAAGAAATAAAGATCAGATTCTATGTTCATCAAAATGATTGATCTGCATGAATTGAGTTACTGTCTCCAGCATTTCCTGTGGAGTGTAAGTCTTGCCGGTTCCTTTTCTGTTATGAGAGAGTGTATTGCCGTTCATGTTTTTTTTGCATTCGTTTGGAGTGCAGCCGGTATATTTTTTAAAGGCATTATTCATATAGCGATAATCGGAAAATCCACAGCCATAGCAGATATCGATCAAAGAAAGTCCTCCTTTCATCAGAAGAGCTTTTGCATTGAGATATCTGGTATAAGTTAAAAATTCACTGAAAGAACGATGCAGGTTCTTCTGGATAAAATGGGACAGATAGGAAGGGGAAAGCTGCATATGTTCTGCCAGATCAGAGAGTGTCAATCTTTCCGCAGAATGTTCTTCGATATAGCGGATGATTTCAGAAAGCTGCCGGCTGCGCTTGGTAGTGAGAGCCAGTTTGTCACTGTGCATTTCATAGTAGGCACAGCTTTGCAGAATATCGTATATCATGATGTTGATCAGTCCGGCACATTCCAGTTGATAATAAGGAGCCTGCTGCAGATAAATCTTCAAAAGTTTGCAAAATGTGTAAGTAAACAGACGTTCATTTTGGCTAAGCAGCGTATTTTCCAGGAAACTGATATGGCTCATCTGTGGGAAATATCCTTCAAAGTATTGGGGGAGGATATGAAGCGAAAGAAGTGTAGAAGGAGTTTCTTCGGAGTTGATCTCGTGGAGTTCGTTGGCGTTGATCAGGATAATGTCCTTTTCGGAAAAGGATGAAGTGGATCCATTAATATTGAAAGAAGGAGAGCCTTTTAACACGAGGATCAGTTCGATTTCCGGATGAAGATGGGCAGAGCGGTAAGCAACATCTGTAACAGCAAGGTTCATATTTTTGATTTGTGGATGATGGATCGTTTCAATTTCCAAATGCATGGGCAGACTCCTTTTTGTTGATAATTTTATCTTAATATAACAGACAGGATTATGCAATCAAATTTTTGAAACAGCATGAAAGTGATAAGAACAAAGCATGATCAGCATATAAAAAAACAGGTTGAATGTGTATAGTAAACAGTAGATGAAATAAACAGAACAACAGTAAGGAGACGCAGATTATGAGATTATTAGAACCAATCAAAGTGGGGAAGATCGAACTGAAAAACCGTGTCATGTTTCCTCCGATGACAACAGGATATGAAGGAAGAGACGGCACAATTGTCGAACAGAGTTTTAACTTTTATAAAAGGCTGGCAGAAGGTGGAGTTGCCTATATTGTCTTAGGAGATGTTGCTCCGGTGAATACCATTTCTCCAACACCAAAGTTATTCCATGACGGACAGATCGAGGCATTTAAAAAGCTGGCAGATGCAGTGCATGAATTTGACTGTAAACTTGGGATCCAGGTATTTCACCCGGAATATGATGTAGATGCACTGGCGGAATTATTCCGAAAAGGGGATATGGAAGGCGGACGTGCAAAAATGCGTCACGACATGGTACATTTTATTCAGGAGGTAACAGAAGAACAACTGGATGGCATTCTGGAAAAAATCGGAGAATGTGTAAAACGTGCACAGTCTGCAGGAGTGGATATTGTCGAAGTACATGGGGATCGTCTGATCGGTTCTTTCTGTTCCACATTGATCAATCAGAGAACAGATGCATACGGCGGAAGTTTTGAAAACAGAATCCGTTTTGCACTGCGCGTGGTGGAGACAATCAGAAAAGCGGCTCCGGAAATCTGTATTGACTACAAACTGCCGGTAGTGACAGAAAATCCACTTCGTGGAAAAGGCGGTCTTATGATCAAAGAAGCCGTTGAATTTGCAAAAATCCTGGAAAAATCCGGTGTGGATATGATTCATGTAGGACAGGCAAATCATACAGGAAATATGAATGATACGATTCCGGCAATGGGAACACAGCCATATTGTTTTATGTCAAAATATACAAAACAGATCAAAGAAGCAGTTTCTATTCCAGTATCCTCAGTAGGACGGATTGTGACACCGGAAAATGCAGAAGCGCTGATTGAAAATGGAGTGTGCGATATCGTTGGACTTGGACGATCTTTGCTGGCTGATCCAGATTATGTCAAGAAGCTGGAAGCAGGAGAGGGAAGAAGAATCCGTCATTGTATGATGTGCAACAAAGGATGTACAGATGCCATTCAGAACCGTAAGTTCTTAAGCTGCGTCTTGAATGCGGAAAATGGATATGAATACGAAAGAGTGATCACTCCTTCCAAAGAAAAGAAAAAAGTAGTGGTTGTCGGCGGTGGAGCAGCAGGTATGGAGGCAGCCAGGGTCGCAAGCGTGAAAGGTCATGAGGTTGTATTATTTGAGAAAGAGACTCTGTTGGGCGGTCAGCTTAATATCGCTTCCGTTCCTCCGAGAAAATCAGAGATGAACCGGGCCATCCATTATCTTTCGAATGAAATGAAAGAACTGCATGTAGATTTACGTCTGGGAAGAGCAGTGGATGCAGAGATGATCCTGGGAGAGAATCCAGATGAAGTAATCGTGGCAGTGGGTGCTCACAATCAGATCCCGCCGATTACAGGAAGCAACATGCCGCATGTGTTTGATGCATGGAAAGTATTAAATCATGAAGAGCTTCCAAGTGGCCGCGTGGTTGTGATCGGAGGCGGTCTGGTCGGAGCAGAGACAGCAGAGCTTCTTGCAGAGATGGGATGTCAGGTTTCTGTAGTAGAAATGATGGAGGAAATCGCAAAAGAAGAGTCCAGAACTGTAAAACCGGTATTGTTTGAAAGCTTTGAAAAATATCAGGTGCAGCTTCTGACAGGAACAAAAGTGACGGAGATTACAGCAGAAACGGTAGAAGCGGAAACAGCAGAAGGCAGCGTATCACTTCCTTGTGATTATGTGGTTCTCGCAGTGGGAGCAAGGTCAAACGTATTTGATGTACAGCCATTGGAAGCAAAAGGCGTACATGTAACGCTGGTAGGAGACTGCAACGAACGTGCAGCGGATATCAACCGCGCAGTAGAAGAAGGATATCTGGCAGCGAACGCATTATAAGAATGAGAATATGAAAGAAACATCCTCGGTGTGCATATACTGGAGAAAGAGTGTATGCCTGGGGATGTTTTTTTTGTTAAAAAAAGCGTTACGAATCGTAAAAGAAAAAGCAAAAATTTTGTGTCTGATCGGGATTTTGCTAGGAGCGGCATTGGGATGCCAGGTCGCTGGGGAGTATCTTCATGAAACATACTTAAAAGAAGAATCTGTGAGTACATCAGGGGCGGTTTCCGAAAAGAAAACGGTGGTGATCGATTCCGGACACGGGGGAAAAGATCCGGGAAAAATCGGTGTCAATGGAGCGCGGGAGAAAGAGCTCAATCTGCAGATCGCAGAGAAACTCAAAGTATATCTGGAAGAGCATGGAATTACAGTCATTATGACACGTAAAGATGATGAAAGACTGGCAGATTCCCAGGTGGAGGATCTAAAAAAAAGGGTGGAACTGATCGATCAGGAAGCGCCTTCCCTTGCGGTATGTATTCATCAGAACAGTTATCCGCAGGAAAGCGTAAGAGGTTCGCAGGTCTTTTATTTTGCTCATTCCAAAGAGGCAAAAAAAGCTGCGGAAGTAATGCAGGAGGAGCTGAAAAAATTTGATCTGGAACATGCCAGAGAAATGAAGGGAAATACTACATACTATATGTTGAAAAATACGAAATCCCCCATTGTAATTGTGGAATGTGGATTTCTAAGCTGTCCTGCGGAAGCAGGGATGCTGACTGATGCAACGTATCAGCAGAAACTGGCAGAAGCCATTGGGAATGGAATTCTGAAATATGTTGAGAGCTGATCAGAAAAATGGTATAATAAAATTTATGAAAACCATAATTAGAAAAATAGACAAAAACCAAATAGATGAAGATGCAATACGAGAGGCAGGAGAGATTCTCAGAGAAGGAGGTCTTGTTGCATTCCCAACAGAGACGGTTTATGGATTGGGGGCGAATGCACTGGACGAGGAGGCAGCAAAAAAAACGTATGAAGCAAAAGGCCGTCCTTCCGATAACCCGCTGATCGTTCACATTGCAGATCTGGAGGATTTAGAGGAGATCACAGAGCATGTTCCGCTGGAGACAGAGCTTCTGGCAAAGCATTTCTGGCCGGGTCCGTTGACCATGATCTTTGAAAAAAGTGCGCTGGTTCCTTATGGAACGACAGGGGGGCTGGAGACGGTTGCAGTCAGAATGCCAAGTGATCCGATTGCGAGAAAACTAATCCTGGCAGCGGGAGGATATGTGTCTGCGCCGAGCGCTAACACATCAGGAAGGCCAAGTCCGACGACAGCGGATCATGTGTGGGAAGATCTGCATGATAAGATCGAGATGATTATAGACGGGGGCAGTGTGGAGATTGGTCTGGAGTCCACGATTCTGGATATGACAGTTTCTCCGCCGATGATCCTGCGTCCCGGAGCCATTACAGCCGATATGCTGGAAGAAGTGATCGGTGTGGTCAGTGTAGATGAGACGATTCTTGGCAGTGAGAGCAGTCAGGCACCAAAAGCACCGGGAATGAAGTACCGGCATTATGCACCGAAGGCGAAACTTACGATCGTAGAAGGCAGTCTGAGGGAAGAAGTATTTGCGATCCGGCAGCTTGCTTATGAGAAGAGCCGCCAGGGAGTGCAGGTTGGAATTATCGGAACGAATGAGACAGAAGGATTTTATACACATGGTCTTGTGAAGAATATTGGTTCCCGTGAGAATGAGAAGACTATTGCAAGGAATTTATATCGGATCCTGCGGGAGTTTGATGATGAAGATGTTTCCGAGATCTACAGTGAATCGTTTGCAATTCAGGGAATCGGCAATGCGATCATGAACCGATTGGAAAAGGCAGCAGGCCACTGCAGAATTCCGGCAGCTGTGATCACAAAAGAGCAAAAATACAGAAAGATCGTGTTTGTAAGCGGAACGGATACCTGCCGGGGACCTGTAGCTGCAGAGCTTTTGCGGCATCAGGAGCTGGAACAGGAATATTGGATCGAATCCAAAGGGATGGTTGTGTTGTTTCCGGAACCGGTCAATCAGAAAATAGAGGCTGTGCTCAAAAGTAATGGAGTAAGTCTGGAGGGGTATACGTCCAGACAGTTTAGCGAAAAGAGCCTGAATCCAGATACGCTGATCCTGGCGATGGAGCAGGCACAGAAAGAAAAGATTCTTTCAGAATATGAACATTGTTATACAGAAAATGTATATACACTCAACGAGTTTGTCGGAGACTCCAAAGAAATTCCGGATCCATATGGTCAGCCGCTGACTGCATATGGAGAATGTTATGAAGCAATTCAGGCATTGATCAAAAAATTGACAGCAATTTTAAATTCACTTACTAAAGGAGGACAATAATGTCAGAAGTACATGTTATGGATCATCCATTGATCCAGCACAAGATCAGTTATATCCGCAGAGAGGATGTAGGAACCAAAGAATTCAGAGAAGTCATCAGTGAGATTGCAAGCCTGATGTGTTATGAGGCTACAAGAGACTTAAAACTTCAGGATGTTACCATTCAGACACCAATCTGTGAGATGGTTGGAAAAGAGCTGACCGGAAAAAAACTGGCAGTTGTGCCGATCTTAAGAGCAGGTCTTGGAATGGTAGATGGGATGCTGTCTTTGATCCCGGCAGCAAAAGTCGGACATATCGGATTGTACCGTGATCCGGAATCTTTAGAGCCAGTAGAATATTATTGCAAGCTTCCGGCAGACTGCAGCGAAAGAGAAGTATTTGTAGTAGATCCGATGCTGGCGACAGGCGGATCCAGCGTTGCGGCGATCCAGATGTTGAAAGATAAAGGTGTAAAACATATTCGTTTTATGTGTATCCTTGCAGCTCCGGAAGGTGTGAAGAAGATGCAGGAAGCACATCCGGATGTGGATCTGTATATTGGAGCTCTGGACGATCACCTGAATGATCATGGTTATATCGTGCCAGGACTCGGAGATGCAGGAGACCGAATTTTTGGTACAAAATAAAGGAGATGAAGCGCATGTCAGACAAGAGAGAGGATTATCTGACCTGGGATGAGTATTTCATGGGAGTTGCCATGCTTTCCGGGATGCGGTCTAAAGATCCGAACACGCAGGTCGGATGTTGTATTGTGAGCCAGGATAACAAGATTTTGTCCATGGGATATAATGGGTTTCCGAAAGGGTGTTCCGATGACGAGTTTCCCTGGACACGCGAAGGAGACAATCCGCTGGAGACAAAATATGTGTATTCCACCCACAGTGAGTTGAATGCTATTTTAAATTACAGTGGCGGAAGTCTGGCCGGAGCAAAGCTGTATGTATCCTTGTTTCCTTGTAATGAATGTGCGAAGGCAATCATTCAGTCAGGGATCAAAGAAGTGATCTATGACTGCGACAAGTATGCGGATACTCCAAGTGTCATGGCATCCAAGCGGATGATGGATGCAGCCGGAGTCAGGTATCATCAGTATCATCGTTCAGATCGAGAGGTCAAGATAACATTATAGACAGTGCATAAAGTACCTTCTGTGGGAATAAGATATATCAGAGTTCCCACAGGAGGTATT
This sequence comes from uncultured Ruminococcus sp., assembly GCA_900544395.1. Lineage (GTDB taxonomy): Bacteria > Bacillota > Clostridia > Lachnospirales > Lachnospiraceae > Mediterraneibacter. Next base: position 19,239 of record UQVC01000039.1, read on the forward strand.
TTTGGTATGAAACATCGATTGATTGCGGTAATCTTCCATTTTTTTCTGAGGGCAGTGCTGGGTGTCTGTCTGATTTATTTTATCAATCAGTATGTCCTGCCGGATCAAAATTCCTGGCAGGTTGGGATTAACAGTTTGTCTGTTTTGACATCCGGAAGCCTTGGAATTCCTGGGGTTTGTCTGCTTTATGGGATTTTGGTATATCAAAGTTTGTAAGGTTTTCACAAAAAATCTATAGCATGGAGCATTAGATATCTTTAGATTCTTGTCTGGGATATAGTGTCTTCATGTATTTACTAGGTGTAATACCAGTAGATTTCTTGAATATCTGACTAAAATACTGAGGGTTATTTCCGCATCCAATTAAATCTGCAATTTGTTGAATAGAATAGTCTGTCCCAGATGTTGCCATAATTTGTTTGGCTTTGAAAATTCGATAATCTATTAAATATTTGGAGAATTTATTTCCAGTTTCTTTTAAAAATCGTTTGCTAAGATAATCAACATTCATAAAAAGGCAGTTTTCGGAAATCCATTTTAATGAGAGGTTTGGATTTCCATAATGCTGTTCAACAATCTGTTTGATCTTTGAACTAAGTGATATGGTTGTTGATCCTGAAAGATAATGATTGTAACAATGTTCTATATGAAGTTCAAGTTGTCGTCTGATTTCCGAAGAAGAATCTTCATGTTCTATATAAATAAGAAAATTGGATATTTCTTCCATATCAAAAGTTCTGCTTTTTGAGATAGCGGTTATTGTAACAGAAGTAGCCAGCTGTTTTAAAAAGTCTAAGTTAGAAACAGATGACAGAAGACTCATCAGAGAAGTAAGGTGAGTTTGATATTGCATTTTATCATCTGAAAAAATCTCAGAAATTAAGTCTTGTGTCTCCTTGATAATGTTTTGATAATTATTTAATGTAGTAAATATGTTAGTGTCTATATTGCTAGTATAATAAATACTGTCATATCGTTTGATATGAGGAACCAATTCTTGAAGCATATCAGAGAGATTGGAAAAAGAGAGGGATTTATACTCAGAAGAAATCTCTTTTACCTCTGATATTTCTGTGAAAAATTGTTCCATGATTTGGGTGTCAATATTATCTGAAGGATAATAAAAAATTAGTGTATTCTTTACATAAATTGACTGTATTAAAAGTCCAGGAAAATATTGAGTTTTAAAATTGGACAATTGTTGTATGATTTCTAAATAACCGTCTGAAGGAGTGTAATATACATAATAAAGGGTATAAGGAGTTGTCTGAACATCCAAATACTTAGAGTATGTTTTAATCATATTTTGAAATGCACAAGTATCAGAAGGTAAACTGAGACAGGATGTAAAAATGCTTACACCAATACTATGAAAAACGTTGATATTTGTCTCAGGATCTTCTTTCATAAAATGAGTGATATTCTGAAAATAGTCTTTTTTAATATTTTTAATACTATCTACAATTTGCATTTCATTACAAGGTTTTAGTAAATAGTGTTTTACACCATATTGCATCGCTTTTTTGGCGTATTCAAATTCACCATAACCGGAC
>UQVC01000040.1 GCA_900544395.1 uncultured Ruminococcus sp.
GAAAATGGGGCAAAAGTCAGTAAAATCAAGTGTTTTCAGTTTGCTCAGCAGACACTACTTAAAGCATAACGCCCAGTAACAGACAAGAGGACTTGCAAGGTTTCTGACCTTTCAAATCCTCTGCTGTATCATGGTGCTGTTGGCTGTGTCCGTTCCGTCAAGGACTACCCTACGGCGTATCGGCTTCGCCTTGTTCCTTGACCTCACTACATTTTCTCATATACTCATTATCTTTTTCTTCAAATATTTTGTTCGCAAATCCCAAATGATTATATTACTATATTCTTCCATAAAATTCCAATCTGGATTTTCCTTTTCATCAATAGGTAATAAAATTTTCTGCTTTCTCATACGTTCTTCGTTGAATTTATATCCATAGGCGTACTTCACTTGTTGCTGTAAAATAATTGTTTTTAAAAACAAATAGATTTCTCTATTTCCAATTCTATCTTTCAGCGAAAATCGTTTTACATCATCTGAAAAAATGCAAACATACGGGTGATAAAAGTTTTCCACTACACTCCCATTATAATTAACGCCTAATACATTTTTATCCTCTGAAGCATTTGTGTTTTTTACAAAAGCTGTCACACCATTATTTGAGTCAGATGCACCAATAAATGGTTTCTGTCCTTTTATCATATTGCTTTTTGTCAATCGCTTTCCAGCATGAATAACAAAAATATCTTCAATATAAAACTCTTTCCATTTTTTCTCAGTTAATCTGGAAATCCCCCCCCCCGATTTTTCAGCATTTTTACCAATATATGCTGTGTATTTTTGTATAATTTGCTTTTCTCGTTCTTTAATGTATTGTTCCATAAAAGAATAGTCGGGATTTCCTTGTTCATCAACTGGAATCATAATTTTTTCCCGTTTAATACTCTCCTGATTTCCCATTTTTCCATAAGAATATTTTGAACAAGTTTGTCTTATCATTCTAGAAAGAAATAATCCAGAATATTTGTTAATCTCAGCATTATACAGCATAAGGATAGACGAACCAGCTCCTCCTCTTCCCAAAAAATCTGTTTCTTGATAAAAAGCACTTCCATCAACTGGACTAACCGTTATACAATTCCCCTTATCAATTTGTTCATCTTTTTTGGGATTACAACATTTTATAACACCGTTATTCACGTTCCCCGATGCAACAAATGGTATTTTCCCCAATTTATATTGCTTTTCTGAACGTGCTTTGGGACGTTTAACTATAAATAAATCTCCTATATAAAATTCGTTCCATTCTCTGTCTTTTAATTCAAACACTTTTACACTTCCCTTTTTTCCTCAAACAAATATCCATTACCATGTGTTATCATATTAAACTCAAATGTCAAATAATCTGCTATGCTATTTAGAAAATCTTCTTCTGTCGGAATTTCATCATTATAATAGTAAAAAGAATGTAACCATTCATCAGTATCTTCAACTGTTGTTTCTACCATAAAACTAGATGGAAATTCTTTTACTTTTCCTTTCCAACAATCCAGTAAAAACTGCTTTCTATCTCTGGCTCTCTCTGTTTCAACCAATCCCAAGTGCTTTTTCACTTCAAATCCATCATTCTCAAAATTTATAAATTTAACCAATTTTTCCTTTGGGTGCGGTTCTCCTGTGGTAAAGACTGCAATACATGGTACTGTTCCCACTCGATAAAATGTATCTTTATTCAAACTGATAACACCTTCTAATGTGTGGTTTTTTAAAATCTCTTTCTTTACTTGTTTATCTTCTTTCGTCTTTCCAATCATTGCTGAAACTGGAACAATAACCGCCACTTTTCCGCCAACTGTCACACAATTTAGCAAATGCCTAATAAAGCATAGTTCCGATAATTGTGCTGTTTCTTTATTCTTTGCCTGTGAATACGGCGGGTTCATAAAACCAACAGTAATTCCTCTTAGTTGAATATCACTAGGATTTTTACTGAGAAAATCATTGCAGGTAAGATTACTTTGTCCATCTCCACGCAATATCATATTGGTTGTAGCAATAGAGAACATATCATCTCTAATCTCTATTCCATATATTTGATTTTTCTTTATCCTCTTTCTTTCAGTATCATTCTTAGCTTGTTGCAACATTTTGTGCATTCCAGAAATCAAAAAGCCACCTGTTCCACAACATGGATCAAAAATAACATCTGTCGATTTTAACTCTACCAATTCACAAAACAATTCTGTAATATGTCTAGGTGTCAAAACAACCCCTAATGCCTGACCATCTCCACCCGAATAAGAAACAAATTCTCCATAAAAACGCCCCAGATAATCTTCTGGAGAATTTGAAATAACTGCTTGAAAAATATTTGTATTGATATATTCCGCAAAAAATTTCAACGGAGTTTTTCCTAAGTCTTCTCTGATTGTGTTTAATTGTGGACGGTCTTTGATTAACGTAAATTGATTTAAAACACGACTCTTTTTCACTTCTGGTGATACTTTTGCCCTTTGAAGATTATTTTCTAATTGTTTATACAATATTGCTCCGTCAGTATTCGTTTCAACCGTATCCCCTGTAAGTTGTTTCAAAGAAAATCCATGTTTTTGTTCTCTTAATGCCAACAAAATAGCCGATACAACTAACGGCTTTTCGTCTTCTCCCAATCCCCCATAATTTCTAAGATATTCATGTAATTCTTTTGCCTTTTTTAATATATCTCCTAATTCCAAATCTTCTGGCGGTGTTTCTTCTAATACAAGTCGTTTATAGTATTCAAGAATATGCTCTTTAGAAATATTTTCAAACGTTTCTACTTCTGGCAAAATCTTATAATCCTCTGTTTCATCAACAAAAACAGGTTGCAGAATATGATGTTTTCTATCTCCTGCATTTCCAAATGCAAACACCTTTTTGTATGAAGTATTCTCTATAATTTTCTTTGCATAATAAACAGCACCATTAACAGCATAATCTCGTGTAGCAGAAACAGATAATAAAATTTTATCTTCGTCATCTTTCAACCAAAGATTATTCCTATCTGCTTTATCCTCCATTACAATTACAAAGTCCTGTACAACTGCAACATATTCAGGATACCCTACTTTTCCTGTTTGATGTTTAGAAGCTGTTTTTAAGGCATTATCAATTTCTACGTTGTTACTTCCTTGTGTATCTGCCTTTATTCCTGCTTCACACAATAATTGATGTATATATAAATCAAAATTTGCTTCTTTTTTCGCCATAAAACTATCCCCTATCTTAGATTATATTTTCTAATAATCTTACATATAGCATTATACATGAAAAAAATAGCGTAGACAATGCTTTCATTATCCACGCCATTTCTCATTACATCTTTGAAATATTTACTCCATTTTCTTTCAATCTTTACTCCAAATTTACTCCATTTTAAAAATCTGTTACGATTTCAAGCCAACTTTTCAATATTTCCAAACACTCTCTTATGGAACATCAGCAGTTCCATAAGCATATATTCTGTTGTAAGAATTTCTTCTCAATTATTTCATTACAATATTGATAATCTTCTTCGGAACATAGATCTCTTTGATCACATTTCCTGTCAGTTTATCTGCAATCGCCTCTTTTCCTGCTGCGATTGCATCGTCTTTGGAGATATCTGCTGCGATGCTGATCACGGCTTTTGTCTTTCCGTTGATCTGTACCGGAACCTCAATCTCATCGTCTTTCATCTGCGCCTCATCGTATGTCGGCCAGCCAGCTTTGAAGATGGTCTCTGTATGTCCCAACTGCTCCCACATCTCCTCTGCAAAATGAGGAGCAAATGGAGAAAGCAATACTGCGATCGTTTCCAGAGTTTCTTTATCGATTCCGCCTTCTTTCTTTGCGATCTCGATAAACTTGTTGTTATACTCCATAAATCCTGAGATCACGGTATTCAGGCTGAAGCTCTCCAGACGAGTGGTGATGTCTGCTACCATTCTGTGGCGCTGTTTGATCATCTCTTTTGTTGCCTGTACTTCTTTCTCCTTGCTGTCCATCAACAGATTCCACAGACGTTTCAGGAAACGGTTTACTCCGTCGATTCCACGGTCATCCCATTCTGCATCCAATTCCGGCGGTCCTACGAACAGCTCATACATTCTTAGAGAGTCGCATCCATAGTCGCGTACCAGATCATCCGGAGATACGACATTTCCTTTGGATTTACTCATCTTGATTCCGTTCTTTCCTGTGATCATTCCCTGATTGAACAGCTTGTGGAATGGTTCATCAAAGTCTACTACTCCGATGTCATGCAGGAATTTTGTATAGAAACGAGAATACAGAAGATGCAGTACTGCATGTTCCACCCCACCGATATACATATCAACCGGAAGCATCTCGTCCGCTTTTTCTCTGGAAACCAGCTCTTTGTCGTTGTGGCTGTCCACATAACGCAGGAAGTACCAGGAAGAACCAGCCCACTGAGGCATGGTGTTTGTCTCACGTTTTGCGTCTTTTCCACAAACCGGACACTTACAGTTTACCCACTCTTCGATTCCGGCAAGCGGTGATTCTCCGGTTCCTGTCGGCTCATAAGAATCTACATCCGGCAGACGAAGCGGCAGTTCTTCTTCCGGTACCGGAACTGCTCCACAATCTGGACAGTGCACGATCGGGATCGGCTCTCCCCAGTAACGCTGACGGGAGAATACCCAGTCACGCAGCTTATAGTTTACAGTTGCTTTTCCGATTCCACGCTCTTCAATGATATGCGGCGCTTCTTTTTTAAGAACGGCTGATTCCATTCCGTTCCACTCTCCGGAATTGATCATCGTTCCAACAGCATCTGTATAGGCTTCTTCCATATTTTCGATTTCCTGTCCGTCTTTCGCAATGACCTGAATGATCGGGATTCCGAATTTTTTTGCGAATGCAAAGTCACGGTCATCATGAGCCGGCACACACATGATCGCTCCGGTGCCATAATCTGCCAGCACATAATCCGACAGCCAGATCGGCACTTTTGCACCATTGATCGGATTGATCGCATAGCTTCCTGTAAAGACACCTGTTTTTTCTTTATCCTGCATACGATCTACATTGGACTTCATAGACGCATCATAAATATACTGCTCTACCGCTTCTCTTGTCTCATCCGTTGCCAGTTCTTTTGCCAGAGCATGTTCCGGAGCAAGTACCATAAATGTTGCACCGTGTAATGTATCCGGGCGTGTTGTATAAACAGTGATCTTGTCGTCTCTTCCGTCCACCTGGAAATCTACTTCTGCACCGTAAGATTTTCCGATCCAGTCAGCCTGCATTTTCTTTACTTTTTCCGGCCAGTCCAGTTTGTCGAGATCGTTCAAAAGCCGGTCTGCATATTTTGTGATACGCAGCATCCACTGACGCAGATTTTTCTTTGTAACATCTGTCCCACAGCGCTCACATTTTCCATTCACAACCTCTTCGTTTGCCAGACCTGTTTTACAGGACGGACACCAGTTGATCGGAAACTCTTTTTCATATGCAAGTCCTTCTTTAAACATTTTCACAAAAATCCACTGTGTCCATTTGTAGAAATTCGGATCGGTTGTATTGACTTCCATATCCCAGTCATACAATGCTGCAATTTCATTGATCTGACGCTTGATGTTTGCTACATTCTCTGCTGTAGATTTTGCAGGATGAACTCCCATCTTGATCGCATAGTTCTCAGCCGGAAGCCCAAATGCGTCCCATCCCATTGGATGTACGATATAGTATCCCTGCTGTAATTTATAACGGCTCCAGACATCAGAGATCACATATCCTCTCCAGTGACCTACATGAAGTCCATTTCCTGATGGATATGGGAACATATCCAGACAATAATATTTTTCTTTCTTCTCTCCGTTATCCTTATATCTTGGATTTACCGGATTTTCCTGCCATTTATCATGCCATTTTTTTTCGATTGCTTTGTGGTTGTAAACAATTTTTGCACCCATTTTTGCATATCCTCCTTTTGTTTCTAAAAAAAGCCTTCTCATCTCATAAGAGACGAAAAGGCTTTTATCTTCCGTGGTACCACTCTTCTTCACCTGCCTTTTGGCAGATGCACTCATTTCTTCTGTAACGGGAAGTCCCGCTTTTTCCTACTTTTCCTGCTTAGGTGTTCAGAAAAAGAACTCCGAGGGGAGTTGGGAGAACGCTGTTTCCTGCCTCGCACCATCCGGCAGGTCTCTGAAAAACACCAGACTCTTACTATTCCTCATCAACATTTCTTTCATATGTTTTCTTATTATAAGAAGAATCCTGACAGAAGTCAAGTGCATTTTCCCTATTTCGTTCTCGCAAAATAATCTTTTGTCTCCCGAATCACGACGTTGCTGAGCGCAAGCAGTGCGATCAGGTTAGGAAGTGCCATCAATGCATTGAAAATATCTGCGATATTCCACACTGCCGCCACAGTCATATATGGTCCGATAAATACTGCCAGAATGTACAGCCAGCGATATGTCATGACTACTTTTTTGTTCCGGTTAAACAGGTATTCCATGCAGCGTTCTCCATAATAATTCCATCCCAGAATGGTCGTAAAGGCGAAAAATACCAGACACAACATCAATACAAAAGATGCAACTGCCGGTGGGAACGGAAGTCCCTTCTGGAATGCAGCCATAGTGATCTCCACGCCTTCCAGATTCGGATCATTCCAGGTTCCTGCCAGTACAACAGAAATCCCTGTCATGGTACAGATTACAATGGTGTCGATAAATGTCCCTGTCATAGAGACCAGCCCCTGACGCACCGGTTCTTTTGTCACTGCCGCTGCTGCTGCGATCGGCGCACTTCCAAGGCCTGCCTCGTTGGAGAAGATCCCTCTTGCAATTCCTTTCTGCATGGCCACGATCATCGTTCCCATAGCGCCGCCGGCCAAAGCACTTCCGTTAAATGCAGACTTTACAATGACAGCAATGGCTGCCGGAACTTCTGTCAGATGTGTTACAATGATCACCAAAACGAATACAACATACAAAATTGCCATAAACGGAACCACCACTTCAGATACTTTTGCGATCCGCTTTAATCCACCGATGACAACCAGCCCCACACATACGGTAAGGATCAGACATGTGATTACCGTTGCCCAGGAATACGTATTTCCAAACATCTGTACCGCATTTTCTGTGTTTGGATCAAAGAAATTCTTTACTGCGGATGCAATGCTGTTGACCTGTGTAAAAGTACCGATTCCAAACAGACCGACCCCGGCTCCGAAAAATGCGAATATTTTCGCCAGCCATCGCCAGTTTTTTCCCATTCCGTTTTCAATATAATAAAACGGTCCTCCGAGAACGTGCCCTTCTTTATCGATGGTACGGTATTTGATCGCAAGAAGCCCTTCTGCATATTTAGTCGCCATTCCGAAAAATGCCGCCACCACCATCCAGAACAATGCTCCCGGCCCGCCTGCTGCGATCGCCGTAGCTACTCCGGTAATATTTCCAGTTCCAATAGTCGCAGAAAGAGCCGTACAAAGTGCACCAAAACTGGTCACTTCCCCGTGTCCGTCATTTTCATTTTTCACCATGAATTTGAGAGCTTTCGGCAGATGCCGAATCTGAAGCCCGCCAAGGCGAACTGTTAAGTAGATCCCTGTTGTCAGAATCAGAATAATGAGCGGCAGACCCCAGATACGGTCATCTACCCATTTGATTGCTGTGTCGATTTGACTGTAGATTTGTGCTAACATACTTTCATTCCTCCATCCTTTTGCCTGAGAGATTCTCAGCAGTTCGTGTTTTTCACCGCACTGCTGATTACACCTTCGGCGCTCTTTTTCAGAGACTCTCCTGAGTTTAACGTTTTACAACGTTGAAGCAAAGGATACCATGATTTCTGAAAGAATGCAAGCAATTCTTCCATTTTCTATTTTAGAAAAACTAATCAATATTGATAAGTATTAAAAATTCAAGATTCCCAAATGTTCCAATAAGATTTTTACTCCCAGAATAATCAGGATCACGCCGCCTGCCAGATTTGTCTTCCTTTTCAGCCAACAGCCTGCCAGATTTCCTGTCATCACTCCGATTGCAGACATTCCCACAGTGACCATGGTGATTGTCACAACAGCGGCTGTAAAGCCAGCCCCTCCCACCATAGCAAATGTCAGTCCCTCTGCCAACGCATCCATGCCTGTCGCTGCTGCCAGCCATAACATCTGCTTCTTTGAAAATCCGTCTTCTTCTGTATTGTTATAGGCACAGGGATCTGATTCCCGGATCATGGTTCCACCAATCCATATCAGGATCAAACATGCAATCCAATGATCCAGCGACGTGATCTGCCTCTGAAATTGAATTCCCACGGAATACCCAAGCAACAGCAGCAACAGCTGGGAACCGCCAAACCAGATTCCTGTCGCTGCCGCTTTTCCCATTGTACTTGTACCCTGCTTCATGTTCAGTCCTTTACAGACAGATACTGCAAACCCATCCATGGCCAGACCAAATGCCAATAAAACCAGCTCCATGCTTTCCATTCTGTTTCCTCCATCCTTTTTTGAAACTTTTAGTCTCATCCAGAATAGCACGAAGTGGTTCACTTGACAAGAATCCTGCTTTCATTTTCCTTTATCCCAAAGCTACATCCAAAACCATCATCAAAGTAAATCCCATCGCAGCTCCGATTGTGCCGATATTCGTCGGTTTTCCATTTTGCGCTTCCGGGATCAATTCTTCTACAACCACATAGATCATTGCCCCTGCTGCAAAAGAAAGAAAATACGGAAGAAGTGGTTCTATCAGTCCTGTCAGCCAGACGGTCAGAAAGGCGGCGATCGGCTCTACGATCCCCGACAGTGTTCCATACGTAAATGCCCGGGCTTTGGTCAGCCCTTGTGCTTTTAACGGCATGGAGATAATTGCCCCTTCCGGAAAATTTTGAATTGCAATTCCAACGGAAAGTACAAAAGCTCCGGCCATCGTCATCAGTGCATCTTCTGATAATGCCCCGGCAAATGTCACCCCCACAGCCATCCCTTCCGGGATGTTATGCAATGTCACTGCCAGTACCAACATGGTTGTTTTTCCAAAAGAAGCGGGCACACCTTCCGGCTTTTGCTGCTGTACATGTTGATGCGGCGTCACCAGATCCAGCAACAGTAAAAATCCAATCCCTAAGAGAAACCCACTCGCAGCGGGGATCCATGGAATCTGCCCCTTTTCCTCTGCCATCTCGATGGCAGGGATCAAAAGAGACCATACCGATGCCGCGATCATGACACCAGATGCAAACCCCAACAACCCTTTCTGTACTTTTTCGTTCATTCTTTTTCTCATCAAAAACACCATTGCAGCACCGGCTGTTGTTCCAACAAATGGAAGCAAAATTCCAAGTATTACATCTAACTTCATTTTTCCTGCCTTCCTTCTCTGTTTCCTGCTATCGTATCTTATGCCAAATAAACAGTTTTTGTTCTCACCTTTGGTGTTCTCTTCTGACTTTGAATCTTTAAGAAGCCAGCCGCTTTCCCGCCATTCTGCATACGTCCAGTGCCTCTTCATCCGGCTTCTCGTTCGCAATGATACCTTCTTTTGCCGTCAGACATGCTCCGGCTTCTTCCATTCTCTGGCACCAGTCCCGCATCCATTCTCCGTCTCCCCATCCATAGGAGCCAAACAACAGTAATTTCTTCCCGGAAACATACTTTTCCAGTTCTGACACAAAAGGCTCCATCTCATCTTCCTCCAATTGTTCTGCTCCCATGGATGGGCAGCCCAGAGCCAGACGGTCATACTCTGCGATTTCCTCTGCCTGGGCTTCTCCTACCTCTGACAGATACACATCCCCACCTTCCTGTCTGATTCCATCCGCAACTGCCTGCGCCATTGCTTCCGTATTTCCTGTTCCACTCCAATATACAATTGCTGTTCTCATCCTTACCTCCTACTGTGCAATCTCTTTGATACTCTTTCCCTCCAGAAATTCCCAAACTACATACTCTTTGAGCCGATCATATAACTGAAAGATCTTTCTTGCTCTGGACGGATTACTATATACTTTCCAATATCCGGCAAAAAGATACGCTTGTCCCTGATTCCGAATGAATCCTTCCACATCTTCCTTTGGATATCCAAGAAAGACTCCGATCTCATGCGGAAATCCATTTCCTTGCCGTTGCTGGTCTGCCGCCCGCTCTGCCAGACGGTCTACCATTTCATCTAATGAACAAACCGAATATCCATACCTTTGCAAATGCTGCTGCACATCCGGTCTTGTCAGATGCATCCACAAAGTTTCCCTTCGAAAGAAAAACACCAGACAGCGCGCTTCTTTCTGAAACAAAATCCGATATTCAATGCCCGTATCCTGAAAAATTTCAGAAAGTTCCCTGCACATCTCTGCTTCCATTGTGATCACACTGGAAATCTTTGCCCCTTTCAGAAATGGAGCACATTGCAGAGCAATCTGAAACCGCGTTTTCAAGGCAATATTTTCATTTTTCAAAAAATATGACAACAATTGATCCGACATTTGATCGTTCCTTTCTAAATGATTTTCATTATCATTTATTTTGATATTATCACACCACTTCCATTTTTTCAATATCTAATTGATAGTTTTTCTCAATAATATTCTCTGAATATTTCTATGTTTTTTTATTATTTTTTTATTGTTTGGACGACTTGTTTGGTGTATAATAACATTAAGTTATTTGAGCAGACAGAAGTCTCAAAATACATACAAAAAGGAGAGATTTGCCATGGTAAATTTAATTACAGGACCGAAAGGAACCGGAAAAACACAACAGATGCTTGAACTCGCAAACCAAAAAGTAAAGACATCAAACGGAAACGTTGTATTCATTAAAAAAAGCCATCGAAATACGACTACTTTAGATTTTGATGTACGCGCGATTTGCATGGAAGATTATCCTGATATTCTGACGATGGACGAATTCGTTGGATTCCTTTATGGTATGGTAGCCGGAAATCATGATATTGATACTATTTTTATTGACAGTGTTTTAAAACAGGCAGATATTTCTTTGAATAACATCTCTGCATTTATGTCCAGCCTGGATAAAATTTCCAAGGAGAACAATCTTGATTTCTTCATCAGTGTGGGGGCTGAAAAGGAATCAATTCCTGATATAGATTCTGAAAACTATACAGTATTAAATTAAACAATGGCACAAAAAAGCGGTATTCAGTAGTTTCTGCTGAATACCGCTTTTTTATACTTTTTCGTTACTCTTCTTCTAAAGTCTGCTCTTCTGCTTTTTCTTTTTGAGTATCTTTCACATTGCCCTGAGGCTCTTCCCCATTTAGAGAAAGAACCACATTGGCACGTTCATCTTCTTTATATTCAATTGTAACTGTGTCACCCACATTATATTTGATGATATCGATAAAATCTACAACGGAAACATCAAAAATATCATCCGATCCTTCCAACATGATATAGAAGTGCGAATCTCCTCCTACAACTCCCTGGGCGATCTTCGTGATCTTTGCAGACAGTTTTTTCACCTCTCTGGTGTCTTCTGCCTCTTTTTTAATACCGTTCTCATACATCAGTTCATTGTAATTTTCCTCACACTCACTGACGGTATTGCCAATCGCTACCACCTGATATTTCTGTACATTGACCATGGCATATTTTTTCACAAGTCCTGCATCATCTTTCAGAGCCATAAAGTAAGTCGGTTCTCCGGAAATATTTAACAGCAACGGGAACGCCGCCTTGTATTTCAAGTTCTGAACCTGACCTTCTGCAGAAGACATGGCAGACTCTTCTGTGGCGCCTTCCACTTCATAGAACCGTGTCTCCATGGTCCTCTGATTCATCAGCACAAATCCAACATTGGACTGATCTCCCGTGATGGATGTCACGCCTGTGTAGACCCACACATCATCATCCAGCGCCAGATAATTATATCCTGTCGTCGTGTGCAGACAATCCTTCTGCCCCAGGACACTGTTCAAAAATCCATGTTTCAATGTTCCATAATAATCATACAGCTGTACCAAAAGATCTGCGGAATATGCCCGGTCGATCCACTCCGGCGCATCCTCGATCTTATAATCTTTTGTCTCACCCGTAATGGCATTACATAATACGACTCTTCCGATCGTTGTTCCGCCAAACAGCCCGATATTAAACTTTTTCACCGGACAGATCCAGTACGGAACTCCATTATCATCAATCTCAAAACTCAGATCATTGAAGATATAAGTCGGATACCGGAATCTCAGATGACGGTAAATATTGCGGTTGAAGTGATCGCTTGTGGTATACTTCATCCCTTCCTCCAGCTTCACCAGCTCGGTATTCTGGGTTGCCATATCGATTTTGATGTAAGCAGGGATCCCTTCGCTTTGGTTGGTCAGCCATTTGATCAGGCTGGCATAACGAAGCGGAGAAACTCTCACCGGCTGATCTTTGTAGTTGATCTGGCTGTATCTGTCATCCACTTCAAACTGAGAAACCATATCCACCATGCTTCCCATCTTTCTGTTGCCGAGGATTGCTGCTGAATCCCGATCCAGAAGCGGGATCTGGTCAAAAGACAACTCCTCGATGTCTTTAGTAAATTCTCCATTTTCCACCGTCATCAACTTCTGATACTTCTTTGCATTGACGATCGGAGAGGATAATAAAGTACCAAGAAGATATACAACTACGACAAGTCCAAGGACTCCCAGAATCCCTTTCATGATCTTAGACTGCTTCAGCGCATATCTGTCAAATTGTTTTTTTCTGGCATACAATACTGCCACTGCCACGATCACAACAATCAAAAATACCCAAAATTCTGTAGAATGGATATTGATCGCCGGAAGCGCGACATAATAATAAAGACCTGCAAGAAGGATCAGTACCAGCGCTGCCAGAAGTTTCATTTTTCCTTTTTTCATGCTAATTCCCTTTCCTGATATAAGTTTTACTTTTGAGTAATGGGACAATTATAACACCTTTGCACACAATCCTCAATTCTTATTGCAATCTTTATATCTTTTTAAGATTTGTGTTTTCATTTTACGACACTTTGTCTCCCATTTTTATCACTCCCACCACTGCAGAATCACAAAATCGGTTCTCGCAGATTGGATTTCTCACGTTGCAGTCAAATAGAAATCAGCACTTTCGTTACAAACGAAGTGCTGATCTGCCGCTATTTTATACAAATTTATTTTTCTTCAGCTGCTCTTGCTGCAATCTCTTTTTCCTGTACATCAGATGGAGCCTGCTCGTATCTTGCAAACTGATACTCATAAGTCCCTCTTCCGCCTGTCATAGAACGAAGGACGGTGCAATATCCAAACAATCCTGTCATCGGAATATCTGCTTCGATGATCTGTTTTCCTCCGCTGACCGGTGTCATGCCCAGAACACGTCCTCTTCTCTTATTCAGATCTCCCATCACATCTCCTGTATAGTCATCCGGCACCGTCACTTTCAGGAATGCGATTGGCTCCAGAAGAACCGGACCAGCTTCCATAAATCCTTTCTTAAACGCCTGGATCGTCGCCGTCTTAAATGCCATTTCTGAAGAATCTACCGGATGATAAGATCCGTCATACAAAACTGCCTTGACACCCACTACCGGATATCCTGCCAGAGGTCCTTTGACAACAGAATCCTGAAGTCCTTTTTCAACAGCAGGGAAGTAATTCTTCGGAACTGCGCCTCCTACCACTTCTTCTTCAAATACATAAGGAGTCTCTAAATCACCGGATGGTTCGAATCTCATCTTTACATGCCCATACTGACCATGTCCGCCGGACTGTTTTTTATACTTGGTATCCACATCCGATTTCTTTCGGATCGTCTCACGGAATGCCACTTTCGGTGTCTCCAGCCGGATCTCCACTTTGTATCTTGCTGCCAGCTTGCTTGCCGCGATCTCCAGATGCTGATCTCCCATACCGTACAGAAGAGACTGTCTGTTCTCGCTGTCATTCACAGCCTTGAGAGTCACATCTTCCGCCATCATCTTCTGCAGCGCCTGGGACACTTTGTCCTCATCCCCTTTTGTCAGAGTCTGATATCTCATATATGTATATGGAACTGAATAATCGGTTCTGGAATAAGAGATCGGTGTATTCTTTGTAGAAAGCGTGTCTCCTGTCTTTGTATTTCCAAGTTTTGCAATGGCTCCGATATCTCCTGCAAACAGCTCTGAAACCTCTGTCGGTTTATTTCCGCACATGGTATAAAGCTTGCCTGGTTTTTCTTCTGCGTCCGCATCGGCATTATAAAGTACGTCATCCCCCTTGAGCACTCCAGAACACACTTTTACAAACGAATATTTTCCAATAAATGGATCCACCATGGTCTTAAATACATAGGCAGATTTTGCTTTTGCAAAATCATAATCTGCCTCGTAGATCTCACTCTTTGTTCTGTGGATACCGGCGCAACTTTTCTTGTCAGGACTTGGGAAGAACCGTACAATATCCGAGAGCAGGTTCGCAACACCCTGTGCCTGTACATTCGATCCCATAGCAACCGGAACGATGTCCCCATCCATCACTTCCGTACGCATCGCTGCCCGAATCTCTTCGATAGAAAATTCGTCTCCTTCAAAATAACGGTCCATAAACTCTTCACTGGTCTCTGCAACCGCTTCCATCAGGGAATCTCTTAAAATCTTCAAGTTAGGAAGACAATAATCCGGGATCTCACATTCTTCTCTCTGTCCGATTCCCGTATAACGTCTGCCCGCATTTTTAATGATATTGATATATCCGACCAGCTTCTCATTCTCACGGATCGGTTGGAAATGTGGAGCGATCTTCTTTCCATATCTGGCCGTCAGATCTTCTACCACCTGGCGGAAACTTGCATCGTCCATATCCATCTCTGTCACGTAGACCATACGCGGCAGATTGTACTTGTCACAAAGCTCCCACGCCTTCTCTGTGCCGACCTGTACACCGGCCTTTCCGGAAACCACGATAACTGCCGCATCCGCTGCACTGACTGCTTCTTCCACCTCACCTACAAAATCAAAATATCCCGGAGTATCCAGAATATTGATCTTTGCCTTTTCCCATTCGATCGGAATCAGGCTGGTACTAATCGAAAATCCGCGCTTCTGCTCTTCTTTATCAAAATCACTGGTCGTATTGGACTCAGAAATCTTTCCCATACGACTGACTGCGCCTGATACATAAAGCATCGCCTCTGCAAGACTCGTTTTGCCGCTGCCACCGTGGCCAAGCAATACTACGTTTCTAATCTCATCCGTTCTGTAAACTTTCATAGTGCTGCCTCCTTATGTTGTAATTCTCTTCATGTTCCGGCAGCTATTCTGCCGACTCACGTGCTATGTGTATATTGTACTAAAATTTTATTATAATTACAACTATTTTATTTATTTTTAACAACTTATTTCTAATTTACTTTTACGATTTAAAATGCTAAAATATCTTATATATGCTTCTTGGGATTGGCTGAACGGATGGCAGCTTCCCATCAGCCAGTTTATCAGAAAGGATATGACACTATGCAGACAAATACACGCACAACCATTGGGTTTATCGGGCTCGGATTGATCGGAGGTTCCATCGCCAAAGCAATCCGTCAATATTATCCGGACTATCAGATCCTGGCTTTTGATAAAAATAAAGAAACGCTGGCTCTGGCGCTGCAGGATGGGAGTATTGATCTTTCATGCTCTGCCATTGACGCACACTTTTCGCACTGTTCCTATATTTTTCTCTGTGCACCGATTTCTTATAATAATGCCTACCTGTCTCAATTAAAAGATGTAATCTCTCCAGACTGTATCCTGACTGATGTAGGCAGCGTAAAGACCGCGATCCATGAAGAGATCACCCGACTTGGCATGGACGAGAATTTTATTGGCGGGCATCCTATGGCAGGTTCGGAAAAAAGCGGCTTTGTCAACGCAAAAGCACATCTGATCGAAAATGCCTACTACATTCTCACGCCGTCTGAAAATGTTTCAGAAGAGAAATTAAACAATTATCGAAAATTTGTAGCGTCCTTAAAAGCACTTCCGATCGTACTAGATTACCGTCTGCACGACAAAGTAACAGGAACGATCAGTCATCTGCCCCATATCATCGCTTCCTGTCTGGTCAATTTTGTCAGAAATACCGACACAAGCGAAGAACTGATGAAACTGCTCGCAGCCGGAGGGTTTAAGGATATTACCAGAATTGCCTCATCGTCTCCGATCATGTGGCAGCAGATTTGTTTAAAAAATAAAGAGAACATTTCCCAGATCCTGGATGCTTATATTGACGAGCTGACACTTGCAAAGTCTGCCATTGATGCAGGAAACGAGCGAGAATTATTTTCTTTTTTTGAGACTTCCAAGGACTACCGGGATTCCATGCCGGATCACTCCGCAGGGCCGATCAAAAAGACCTTTGCCCTGTACTGTGATATCATTGATGAAGCCGGAGGGATCGCAACCATTGCCACAATCCTTGCCAGCAACAATATCAGCATCAAAAACATTGGGATCATTCACAACCGGGAATTTGAAGAAGGGGTACTGCGGATTGAATTCTATGAGGAATCGGCTTCTGTAAAAGCAGCTGCCCTTCTGCAGAAATACCGTTATATTGTATATGAAGTTTAAAGAAAGGAACTTATGATTATGGAATTGACAAGCATTACAGGATTAAAAGGAGAAGTTTGCATCCCCGGGGATAAATCTATCTCACACCGGAGTGTGATGTTCGGAGCTATTGCTCATGGAATCACCGAGATCCATCATTTTCTGATGGGTGCAGACTGCCTGGCTACGATTGATTGTTTCCGGAAAATGGGGATTGAGATCCACATCCAAAAAGACCGGGTTCTGGTACACGGAAAAGGACTCCATGGGCTGAGTGCTCCGTCAGAAATCCTGCAGGTCAAGAACAGCGGGACTACCACTCGACTGATTTCCGGTATTCTGGCCGGACAGCCATTTGCTTCTTCTCTTTCCGGAGACGACTCTCTGAACTCCCGCCCCATGAAACGGATCATGGAGCCTCTGACTCAGATGGGAGCACACATTTCCAGCCTTTTGGACAATGACTGTGCACCTTTGAAAATCGAACCGGGAGCTCTTCATGGAATCCACTATACATCACCGGTTGCTTCTGCCCAAGTAAAATCCTGTCTCCTGCTTGCAGGCCTTTATGCAGACGGAGAGACCTCTGTCACAGAACCGATCCTCTCCCGAAACCACACCGAACTGATGCTGAGGGAATTTGGGGCAGATATCCGTACTGTTCACGAACTGGCCGGTTCTCAGGCAACGGCAGTGATCCGACCTTGTCAGGAACTATATGGACAAAAGATCACGGTACCAGGGGATATCTCTTCCGCTGCTTACTTTATCGCAGCCGGACTGTTGGTTCCGGATTCAGAAATCCTGATCAAAAATGTGGGGATCAACCCGACTCGCGCAGGATTTTTAAAGGTATGCGAAGATATGGGAGGAACTATCACCTTGTTAAATGAACGGACAGAAGCCGGAGAAAAGATGGCTGATATTCTGGTAAAAAGCAGTCAGCTGCATGGCATTTCCATTTATGGAGATATTATCCCGACACTGATCGATGAAATTCCGATCATTGCTGTGATGGCAGCCTGTGCAGAAGGCACTACCATCATCCGGGATGCCGGTGAACTTCGGGTCAAAGAAACCGACCGGATTGAGACTGTCACAGATAATCTGCTGGCTATGGGATGCAGTGTGCTGCCAACAGAAGACGGTATGGTGATCAAAGGCGGAGTTCCACTGAAAGGTGCTACCATCCATACCCTTCTCGATCATCGGATCGCCATGGCATTTAGTATTGCTGCTCTGGTGGCCGAAGGCAAGACCAAGATTTTAGACAGTCATTGTATCGATGTCTCCTACCCGGGATTTTATGACACATTCGAACAGCTTTTATAAAAACTGCAGGGCACTTCATCCAACCGACGAAGTGCCCTGTCTATTTCATACTAATATTGAATTGTTTTCTGACGGATTAGATTAAACTTGATGATCCCGGTGTTAAAATACTCATTTGCATACACCAATGGTTTATCTTTCTCACTGTAGTTAAGTGTCTTTAAATACAAATATGGCTTAGATCCCATGTCTTTTACCGAAACATATTTTTTCAGTCCCAAAATCTCTGACGGATTCACCGTATCAATCTCGACCTTATCCCACTGCGCCTTTTCTCCGGACAGTTCATAAATGTATTTGTAAATTGAATCTTCGTACTTTGCAAACATCTCAAAATCCTCTTCTCCGCCGATCAGGTTCATTCCAAAATAATCCCGGCAAAAAGCACAGATTTTATCATCTGCCAAAAATAACTTTTCTGCCACTACAAGCTGTTCATCCGGCTTCATCTGCAAAATCGAACAGATTTCTTCCTCCCGTCTGACCTTTTGAATATTCAAAAGCTTTACCGAGGGACTGTAACCGCTCTTTTTGATCATCTGTGTCAACTCCATGCAGGGGCTGAATGTCACCTTGATATTCAGGGAATCTACGTTTACAAATGTTCCCCTCCCCTGTCTGCGGAAAATGATGCCCTCTGCTGCCAGATCATTCAACGCCTGACGGATCGTGATCCGGCTTACGCCCAGCATTTCTGCAAGCGCTTCTTCCCGTGGGAGCTTATTATCTGCTTTTAGATCCATCTCTTCTATATATTGGAGAATTGCCTCCTTTGCCTGATCCGACAAAGATCGTACCCTTAATTTCTGCGTATTCAAAGTGATTCCTCTCTTTCATCTGTAACCTATGTATGATGATAGAAGAATCCCTTTTCTTTGTCAAGAAAAAGCTTTTTTCCCGTTTAAGATCAGATTCAGTACAATGGCGCTGATGCTGACCATAAACAGCCCGTTGCTTAACACCATCTGCAGGGTACCCGGAACATTTCCAAATACATCAGATGCAAACGCCGCGCCTACTCCGATGGCAATACTTGTACCCACGATTTTAAAATTATTATCTTTTGAAAAATCCAGTTTTGACAAAATGGAAATTCCGGAAGATGTGATCACTCCAAACAGCGCCAATGTAGCGCCTCCCAGCACACATTTCGGAACCGCCGTAAAAATGGCTGATACTTTCGGGAAAATTCCCGCCAGGATGATCATAATCCCGGCTGCCACGACTACAAAACGGCTTTTTACCTTTGTCAGCCCGATCAGACTGACATTCTCATTGAACATGGTAGATGGAACAGAGTTGAAAACTCCGGTCACCATCTGCGCTGCCGCCTGGCCGCGGATGCCCCGTTCTTTCGTCTTGTTGTCCGTCTGAATCCCCACAATTTCATCCATCACCGAAAAGACACCGATGCACTGAATCATGTTAATGATACAAAAAATACTCATAATAAAGATCGGCCATACTTTAAATTCCGGCATTCCATAATAAAACGGCTGTACCGGCTGAAAAACTTCCGCCTGGGAAATCGAAGAAAAATCCACCATGTGAAAGAAGCAGCCAGCCACTGTTCCTGCTGCAATTCCGAGTAACAGGGACATACTCTTCCAAATACCCTTTGCATATTTTTCCACCAAAATAATAAAGATCAATACAGCCATCCCAAGCAGCAGATTGTCTATGGAACCCAAATTTTCACTGCCTTCTCCGCCTGCCAGATCGCGAAGCGCAGTGGGAGCGAGGGTAATTCCGATCAGTGTCACAAACGTTCCCACCACAACCTGCGGAAACAGCTTTAAAATCTGATCCATAAAAAAGGACAACAGAAAGATCACAGCTCCAGATGCGATGATCGCACCAAACAGCGTCGGCATCCCATATTCTTTTCCAATGAGAATCATGGGACTTAACGGTGCAAACGAAGATCCCAGAATGATCGGGTATCTGGAACCGGCCAGTTTTCCGATTCCCAGCACCTGGATCAAAATCGCAATTCCGCTGGTAAAGAAATTCGCCGCCACCAAAAATGCTGTCTCCTTTTCTCCAAGCTCCAGAGAACCTGCCAAAATCAAAGGAACGGCGATCGTTCCCGGACACATCGTGAGCACATGCTGAAATCCGATCAGAAGTGTCCTTCCCCATCCTACTTTTTCATCAAAACATTCCGTTTTCATATTCTGCTCCTGACTGCAAATTAATCCCAATATCCTTCATGCACCTTTGCTGCTTCTACCTCTACCGCTTCTACAGGGCCGACAACCTCAATTGCTTTCTGTCCTCTTGCAAATACGTCCCTGCACGGAAGATCAAACGTCGGATTCTGTTCATTGCTTCCTGTCAGTTCCAGAAGTCTTCTCTCTGTCATTCCATATACCACTCTTCCGATGTTTGCCCAGTAGATTGCACCGGCACACATTGCACAAGGCTCTGCTGTGGTATATAAAGTACAGTCCCACAGAAATTCCCTGGAATATTCATGGGAAGCTCTTGCTGCCAGTGTTGCCTCCGCATGTCCTGTGCAGATTTTTTCTGTGATCTCGATATTTCCCTGCTCCATGATGATCTCACCGTCTTTGTTGACCAAAAGAGCTCCAAACGGAGTATTTCCTGCTTCTCTTGCTTCTTTTGAAATTTCAATCGCTCTTCTCAAATAAAATTCGTGACTCTGGTACATGTTCTTTCTCTCCTTTTTAAAGTATTATGTAATAGGTATTACCTTTTGTTATTTTCAATATAACACACATCAGTTTATTTGTAAAGAACCAGTTCAAAAAACAGCCGGATTTTACCCGACTGTTTTCTCTTTAATCCAACTATTTAGTGTCTGCTGAGCAAACTGAAAACACTTGATTTTACTGACTTTTGCCCCATTTTC
>UQVC01000041.1 GCA_900544395.1 uncultured Ruminococcus sp.
CTGTTCTTGACAGAACAAAAGAGCCGGGAGCACTTGGCGAGCCACTGTATCTGGACGTTGTAGCAGCATTAAAAGGATCAAAATTCGATGCAGTTCCGATTTATACAGGACGCTACGGATTGGGTTCCAAAGATACAACACCGGCACAGATTGTTGCAGTATATCACAACGATGAAAAACAGAAATTTACAATCGGTATCGAGGATGATGTGACACATCTGTCTCTGAAAGCAGACGAGCCTCTGGTAACGACACCGGAAGGAACGATCAACTGTAAATTCTGGGGACTTGGAGCAGACGGTACAGTTGGAGCGAATAAAAACTCCATCAAGATCATCGGAGATAACACTGATATGTATGCACAGGCATACTTTGACTATGATTCCAAGAAATCCGGCGGTGTTACCATGTCTCACCTGCGTTTCGGTAAGTCACCAATTAAGTCTACTTATCTGATCCGTCAGGCAAACTTCGTAGCATGTCATAATCCATCTTATGTTGACAAGTACAACATGGTTCAGGAACTGGTAGACGGAGGTACATTCCTTCTGAACTGTTCATGGGATATGGAAGGATTGGAAGAACACCTTCCAGGACAGGTGAAGAGCTATATTGCAAACCACAACATCAAATTCTATACGATCGACGGTATCAAGATCGGTAAAGAGATCGGACTTGGCGGACGTATTAATACAGTTCTTCAGTCAGCATTCTTCAAACTGGCAGCGATCATTCCGGAAGAGGAAGCGATCGATCTGATGAAAGCAGCAGCCAAAGCTACTTATGGAAGAAAAGGTGACAAGATCGTACAGATGAACTACGATGCCATCGATGCAGGTGCAAAACAGGTTGTCGAGATCGAAGTTCCGGAGAGCTGGAAAGATGCAGCAGATGAAGGGCTTGCAGCACCTCACGTTGGAGAGAACGGAAGAGCAGATGTTGTAGATTTTGTAAAGAATATCCAGGCCAAAGTCAATGCACAGGAAGGAAATACACTTCCGGTATCTGCATTTAATGATTATGTAGACGGATCCACACCGTCAGGATCTTCTGCTTATGAAAAACGTGGTATCGCAGTGGATATTCCGATCTGGCAGCCGGATAACTGTATCCAGTGTAACCGTTGTGCATATGTATGTCCGCACGCTGTTATCCGTCCAATCGCTCTGACAGAAGAGGAAGCAGCCAATGCACCGGAAGGTATGGATATGATCGACATGGTGGGTATGCCGAACATGAAATTCTCCATCGCAGTATCTGCTTATGACTGTACAGGATGTGGATCTTGTGCAAACGTATGTCCAGGTAAGAAGGGCGAGAAAGCACTTGTTATGGGCAATATGGAAGCCAATGTCGGAAAACAGGACTTCTTTGATTACGGAACAGCACTTCCGGTAAAACCAGAAGTTGTTGCAAAATTCAAAGAGACAACTGTAAAAGGAAGTCAGTTCAAACAGCCATTGCTTGAGTTCTCAGGAGCTTGTGCAGGTTGTGGTGAGACACCTTATGCAAAACTGATCACACAGTTATTCGGTGACAGAATGTACATTGCCAATGCAACCGGATGCTCTTCTATCTGGGGTAACTCTTCACCGTCTACACCTTATACAGTCAATGCGCAGGGAAGAGGCCCGGCATGGTCCAACTCTCTGTTTGAGGACAACGCAGAGTTTGGATACGGTATGCTTCTTGCACAGAACACAATCCGTGAAAGACTGAAAGCATCTGTAGAAAAACTTGCAGAAAATGGTGCAAATGACGATGTGAAAGCAGCAGCTCAGGAATATCTCGATACATTCTCAGTAGGAGCAACCAATGGAACTGCGACAGATAAACTTGTAAAAGTTCTGGAAGACTGCGACTGCGGATGCGAAGAAAGAGCAGAACTTCTGAAGAACAAAGACTTCCTGGCTAAGAAATCCCAGTGGATCTTCGGTGGTGACGGATGGGCTTACGATATCGGATTTGGTGGTGTTGACCACGTACTGGCAAGCGGACAGGACATCAACATCATGGTATTTGATACCGAAGTGTACTCCAATACAGGAGGACAGTCTTCCAAAGCTACGAAGACAGGTGCAACAGCACAGTTCGCAGCAGGCGGTAAAGAGACGAAGAAGAAAGACCTTGCAGGTATCGCGATGAGCTATGGTTATGTATACGTTGCACAGATCGCAATGGGCGCTGACTTCAATCAGACCGTAAAAGCAATTGCAGAGGCAGAAGCATATCCGGGACCATCCCTGATCATTGCTTATGCTCCATGTATCAACCATGGAATCAAGAAAGGTATGAGCAAAGCCCAGACAGAGGAACAGCTTGCAGTAGAATGTGGATACTGGAACAACTTCAGATTCAATCCACAGGCTGAGAAGAAATTCACTCTGGACAGCAAAGAGCCTAAGGGAGATTATCAGGAGTTCTTGAACGGAGAAGTTCGTTACAATGCCCTGATGAGAGCAAATCCTGAAAAAGCACAGAAACTGTTTGCTCAGAACGAAGCAGAAGCGATGGAAAGATACGAATACCTGAAGGGATTGGTAAATCTCTATGATGGTACAGCAAAAGAAGACTAATTCTTTGCTGAAAACAGAAGCTAAATAAAGAAGACGCTGTTTCTATAGATGACTATGGAAGCAGCGTCTTTTTGGTTATCGAAATTGTTTTGGTGTCAATCCGGTAAATTTTTTAAATACTTTTGAAAAATAACTTTGGTCTTCAAAGCCTACTGCGATTGCGATATCGATGATAGAAAAATCGGTATTGCTCAAGAGTCTTTTACTTTCTTCAATTCTTACCATATTCAAATATTCCTTGAACGATGAGCCGGTTGATTTTTTAAATAAACTGGAGAAATAAGAAGGATGCAGGTGAACATATTCTGCAACTTCCTCCAATGTGATTGGTGTGTTAAAGTGTTCATAAATATAAAGCAGAGAACGTTTGATGATCTCATTATTTTTCGTTGGAATATAGTGAAACATACTTTCCGTAAAAGTCTCTACAATTTCCTGCAGTTTGTAACACAGAGTATCCATTGTTTGAATAGACTGGAGATTTTGCAGAAAATGATTGTTCAATTTCAGGATGCTGTCTGTCGGCGCTCCTCGCTCGATGGCAGTTCTTGACAGCAGAGAACAGAGCTCAATGGCACGGGATTTGACGACTTCCAGGCTGTTTCCCTGGGAAAACAGCACATATCCAAGCAGATCATTGAGAATGGCGTAGGCAGCACGGACATCTCCTTTTTGAACCTGATTGATCAGTTCTTTTTCCTTTTCATAAGGATAGGAATCTGTCTGGATATTTTCCGCTTTATAGCGTTGAATGGATTCGTTGATCCGGGACTGCTGGAGTAATTTTTCATTATTTTTTAACAGCTCCTTTTTGCTGTCTGTGATCAGATTGGAAAACAGATAAAACAGCAGGTGACTGACATGGTTGACAAGAGCAGGAGCAATTACAGGAAGTCCCTCTGTTTCATCATAGAGTTCCAAAGCTTCTTCTGTAGAAAACGTGTATTTTTTTGTGATATCAGAGATCAGGATCGAGTCTGGGGTGTCCATCAAAAAAGGGCCTACAAGGATGGAACCTAAAAATACATTTTTACTGATCAGAGGATACACAATGTGATTTAAGTCTGCATGACAGGCAAAAATATAGGCTTCTCCAAGATCGATTGCCTTTTTACTGGCAGAAATGTGCATTTTTTCACAGGAATCATAGGATGGAAGGTGCTTTTGGAACAAGTGGCAAAAATGTGGGGATTCACCTTCTGAGACCAGTGTTTTTCCGTGTTCATTGATAATTTGGATCGGCAGTTTTACACAGGCATAGAACGTAACTGCCATAGAGTGTAAGGTTTCTTCGGAAACGAATGTATATAAAAGCGGTTTCATGATTCTCCTCCTGAATCGGTCATTGGATTGAATATTTCTTTTATCATATCACAAATTGGATAGAAATAGCAAAAATTGACAGAAGAATGAAAAATATTTATAATAATCCAAAAAAAGTACCAAACTTCTATTCAGTGAAAGGTATAATAATATACAAATGAAATGAATGGGAGGAATCAACATGGAGTTAATTCAGAAAATTTCAGAGTATTTACAAAAAGGCCGTGCAAAAAATGTGAAAGCGCTGGTACAGCAGGCGATAGATGAAGGAATCGATCCAAAAGTGATCTTAAATGATGGTCTGCTCAGTGGAATGATGATTATTGGAGGAAAATTTAAGAACAATGAAGTTTTTGTTCCGGAAGTACTGGTTGCAGCGCGTGCAATGAATGCCGGACTTACCATTCTGGAGCCAAAGCTGATTGAAATCGGAAATGAACCGGTGGGAAAAGCAGTCGTAGGAACTGTACAGGGTGATTTGCATGATATCGGAAAGAATCTGGTAGTGATGATGTTAAAAGGCGCTGGATTTGAGGTATATGATCTTGGGGTTGATGTAGAGACACCTGTTTTTCTGGAAAAAGCAGAAGAGGTGGGAGCAGATCTGATCTGTATGTCAGCACTTCTTACGACAACGATGCCAAAGATGCAGGAGTGTATCGAATACTTAAAAGAGAAAAATATGCGGGACAAATATATTGTGATGATCGGAGGCGCTCCGGTCAATCAGAGTTTCTGTGAGCAGATTGGTGCGGACTATTACACACCGGATGCAGCATCCTGTGCAGACGTGGCAAAACAGGCTGTTATGACAAAACACAATTAAGAAGAATTTAACAACTGAGAAATGATGGAAACCGGTGGAAGTCCGGTACAGGCTTACCCCTACTGTAAACAGGGACGAAAAATCAAAACCATTGTCGAAGAGATGAGAAGGGATTTGGAGGAGGAACTGTGAGTCAGGATACTTATATCAGTTGAAAACAGTTCTGTTTTGGGTGGGAAACAGACTGTCAATCAGATATTGCAGGATAAGGAGAAACTCTTTTTGAATAAAAAGGGTTTATTTTATTATCAAAAAAGCAGAAGCGGATGAGAGCGATGAAAAGAACGGAATTTAATATAGAGATATCGACAGAAAATGTCCTGAAAAGTTTGGACGTTACAAAACAGAGTGAATTATATGAGGAAATGAAGGAAGAATTATCAGAACTGCTTCCGGTTGCTTACGAAAAAATAAAACCAGTCGCGTTACTGGAGTTTGGGTGTCTGAAAGAACACTCTGTGATTCAAAACGGCAGAAAAATAGAAGAAGTATTATATGGGCTGTGTTCCATAGGAAAAGAAATGAGCAGTTGGAGTACTCGGTTGTTTGCCGAGGGGGATTATGTAAAAGGGATGCTGGTGGATGCCATTGCGGATGATTATCTGTTTCAGATGGATCGGGAATTAGAAGGTACTGCGATTGCATTGTGTAAAAAAAATCAAAAGGGGATTGCAGGAAGAGTGGAAGCGCCGAAAGATATTCCCATGAGTGTCCAAAAAGAAGCATTTCTGGCTGTAGATGGAGCAAAAGAAGGCATTTCGATCAAAGAAAGTTATATGTATGATCCTGTAAAAACAATGTGTCTGGTTTACCTTTTGGACGAAGAAAGCAGCAGATTTTCTCCGGGACATGACTGTGCACACTGCGACAATCTTTCCTGTAAGAAAAGACAGGGAACAAAGGTGTCAGTTACCGTGTGTACAGGACAGGAAGAACGGATCATACAGGCGCAGTATTCAGAAACACTGCTCTCGGCGCTGCAGCGATATGAGATCTTTCTTCCTGCAATCTGTGCCGGAAGAGGAACCTGTGGAAAATGTAAAGTTCGTGTGGAGAAAGGAGCAGCAGAACCCACTCGGGAGGAGCGGGCATATTTTTCTCAGGAAGAACTGGAAGCAGGATGGAGACTTGCCTGCTGTATGCACATGACACAGGATACGCAGATTTTCCTGAAAACAGAAGAGGAGGACATCTATGTAGTTGCAAACGGGCAATCCAGGCTTGAATCAAAGAAGTCAGAACATGGCAGATATGGGATTGCTGTGGATATTGGAACCACAACCATTGCCATGCAGCTGACAGAGCTGAAAACCGGGCAGATTGTAGATACTTATACTGCAATCAACCGTCAGAGAACTTTTGGGGCAGATGTGATCAGCAGGATCGATGCTTCCAACAATGGGAAGAGAGAAGCGCTCAGACAGAGCATACAGAAAAGTTTGGAAGAAGGAATCCAGAGATTGACAAAAAGTGGGGAAGTTTTGGTTGAAAAAATGATGATTGCAGCCAATACGACGATGGTACATTTATTGATGGGATATTCCTGTGAAACATTGGGCGTCTATCCGTTTACCCCTGTGAATATTCAGACCATTGAAACAACGTTGCAAGAATTGCTGCAGACAGAGGAAATATTGGATTGCCCGGTCATTGTGCTTCCCGGAATTTCCACTTATGTCGGCGGGGATATTGTTTCCGGGATGTTTGCTTTGGAATTTGACAAAAGAAATGAAGTTTCCGTATTGATCGATCTGGGGACAAACGGAGAAATGGCAATTGGAAATCGGGAGAGGATCCTGGTGACGTCTGCGGCAGCAGGACCTGCATTTGAGGGGGGAAACATTGTCTGTGGAACCGGAAGCGTTCCGGGTGCGATCTGTCATGTTTCCATAGATGCGGACATGCATGTGGAAACCGAAACGATTGGCGGGAACCTTCCGATTGGTATTTGTGGAACCGGGGTGATCGAGAGTGCCTGCGAGTTATTAAGAACAGAACAGATCGATGAAACAGGACTTTTGGACGAAGCATATTTTGAGGAAGGATTTCCGTTAACAGAGGATGAAAAGATTCGGATCTATCAGAAAGACGTGAGAGAAATACAACTGGCAAAATCAGCCATTCGTGCCGGGCTGGAGACGTTACTTCAAAAATATCAGGTTTCTTATGCAGATATCGGACATCTTTACATTGCCGGTGGGTTCGGATATAAGCTGGATATTGAAAAGGCGGTACAGATCGGACTGCTTCCGAAAGAATGTAAGGAAAAGATTACGGCAGTCGGAAACAGTTCCCTCCAGGGTGCAATCAGAAGTTTTGAGGTGGATGATGCGAAGACAAGATGGGAAAACTTAGTTGCATGCTCTGAGGAAATCGAATTAGCATCCAGCAAAGAATTTCAGGAGTTTTATATGGAACATATGTTGTTTCCGGGAGAATAAAAGCAGAAAAAATATAGAAAACCTTAAAATCAAACAAAAAACATTTAGAATCTACAAGAATGGATTTGAAAAAATGTTATGATTTGAGAAATCGATCAAAAACAGAAAATAAAAAATTTCAGGAGGCAATGACCATGAAGATGAATATGAAAGAATGGGTGGCAGAAACGATCCGTGCAGAAAAAAAGAAAGCAGCTCCGATCCTCTCTTTTCCGGGAATTCAGATTACCGGACATACGGTGGACGAAATGGTGCGTGACGGACATTTGCAGGCGTTATGTATGGAGGCAATCGCAAAACGGTTTCCAACGGGAGCTGCATTCAGTCTGATGGATCTGTCGGTAGAGGCAGAAGCATTTGGAAGTCCGGTCAGCTACAGTGAGGATGAAGTTCCGACGGTAACCGCTGCTCTGGTACATGATGATGAAGAAGCAGAAGCGCTGAAAGTTCCAGAAGTTGGAGCAGGACGAACCGGCGAATGTGTCAAAGGAATTAAAGAAGTGACAGAACTGATCACGGACAGACCGGTTCTGGCAGGAATGATCGGACCGTTCTCTCTGGCAGGAAGACTTCTTGATATGACAGAAATTATGATCCTTTGCTATGAGGATCCGGAAATGGTAGAGACAGTGCTTGAGAAGGCAACCGAATTTTTGATCAAGTATGCGCTTGCGTTTAAAGAGGCTGGTGCAAATGGAATTGCAATTGCAGAGCCGGCAGCGGGATTGCTTTCCCCACCGCTGATTAAAGAATTTTCCACACCATATGTGCAGAGAATCCGGGATGCGGTAGAGGATGAAAACTTCATGATCATGTATCACAACTGTGGAAATGTTGTTCCGCTTTTGGATAATATCAAAGAAATCGGAACGGCATCTTATAGTTTCGGAAATGCCATTGATATTGAAGAGACCTTAAAAGTGCTTCCGGAAGATGCTGTAGTAATAGGGAACATTGATCCGGCAGGAACATTTAGAAATGGAACACCGGAAAAAATAAGAAAAGAAACTATGGAATTGCTGGAAAGATGCGGAAAATATCCAAACTTTGTAATTGCCAGCGGATGTGATATCCCACCAATGACACCACTTGAAAATATTCAGGCATTTTTTGACGCAGTGGACGAGTTTTATCAGAGATAAGATCTTGGAAGCATTTTTTCACGGAGCGGATATGACTTGACAAAGCAAAGACATACCGTTATGATTTTCAAAGGAAATAAAAGAAAATCAGAAAGGATAAAGACATGAAGAAAAAACGCGGACTTATCGCGGCAGTTGCGATATTGATTGTATTGTGCATCGGCGCCGGATTTTTGTATCAGAAATTGAAACCTTCTGTCAGTGAAGGGGCAAAGCAGATCCAGGTAACAGTCATTCACGGTGATGAGACAGAAAAAGTATTTGAGTATGATACCGATGCCCAGTATCTCGGAGAAGTACTGAAAGCTGAGAAGCTGGTGGAAGGTGAAGACGGAGAATATGGACTGTTCATCACAACAGCAGACGGGGAACAGGCAGATGATTCCAAGCAGCAGTGGTGGTGTATTACAAAAGGCGGCGAGCAGGTCAATACCTCTGCTGACCAGACACCGGTTGCAGACGGAGATGAATTTGAGCTGACCTTGAAAGAAGGATATTGATGAAAACAAGGGAAATCGTAACAATGGGAATTCTGAGCGCAGTTTTGTTGGCAGCGCAGGTTTCCCTTGGATTTCTTCCCAATATTGAGATTGTGACACTGTTGATCATCGTCTATACACTTGTTCTCAGGAAGAAAGTATTTTTTGTGATTTATGTGTTTGTCCTGTTGGAAGGGCTGATTTATGGATTTGGTCTCTGGTGGCTCAATTATCTGTATGTCTGGAGTGTGCAGGCTGTGATCACATTACTCTTTCGGAAAAATGACTCCATATTGTTCTGGAGTGTTCTTTCCGGAATTTATGGTATTACATTTGGAGCCTTGTGCACCATCCCTTATTTTGCAATCAGCGGCATTTCCGGTGCATTTGCATATTGGACATCAGGACTTTTGTTTGATATCATTCATTGTATCAGCAATGTAGTTGTCTGTCTGGTATTATTCAGACCAGTTTGCTATATTTTGAACCGCTGTGTGAAGCAGCTGGATTCAGAAAGTTGACAAAAAAAGAACATCTTCCCATCGGGGCGTGGCATTTTAAGAATGTGCTGTCTGATGGGAAGATTTTTTGTTTTACATTATGCTTCCTGTATTTCCTGAATTAATTTAGAAATCAGGGATTTTTCTAGTTCCAATGCTTCCGCAATGTCTGGGATGGAATATCCTTTTGCCAGTTTCTTTTGAATGAGCTCTTTCAGAAGAGCCTCGCGTCCCTCTTCCCGAGAAGCCTCCCGCTCCTGTCTCATATGTTTTTCCTGATCATATTCATAAATACTCACTGATTTCGCCTCCGCTCGATTTTGTTTTAAGAATTCTGCCAGAATGTTTTCCTCAATGCATTCTGTGATTGCCTGCTCCACAGCTTCTTCCAATGGACGAACCTCTGCGTATTCACGTACTCTTCTGGTGTATTCGGAATAATCCTTCAGAGATTTACATGTATTCTTTAATGTTTCATTATGCCCGCTATTGATGTTCAACATGATGGCGGTCAGTTCCAATGCCGGGTGATCCTCCTTCACACTGTAGGCATCGGATAACTTCAACACCGTCCGGTCGGGCAATTCTTCGATTCCGTTGTAAAAGATGATAAACTGCGGTGTCGGAATCTGGACACATTTCGAACCATATAAATTCTCATCCTTTGTCATCCCGGAGTACAAATCTGAAATGTAAAATAAATACCGCAATGGCAGGTTCGGACTGTAAGTGGCCTGATGTTCATACAGGGATAAACGGGAATCGATCAAAAAAGAAACATCGTTGTGCATGGACATGTAAATGGCATTCTCTAACGTGTTGATTTCCAAAAGTTCCGGATCTTCATAGTGTCTTCCGCTGACTGCATTATACAGTTCCAGCAATTCCTTCTTGCTGCTGTAGAGCATGGCAAATATTTTGGATTTGTACAATCAGTTTACGGGCTGCGTCTGTGTGTTCTGGTTCATAAGTAGACCTCCTTCATTGAATTAGATGCAGGAGGTTTCCTACCATATCTTTTTTCTTGAAAAACCTCTCTGCTGTTTTAGATTGAAATCAAAGCATAGAGATTTTCTGAAATGATATGAGAATAAAAGATGCGGGATTGTTCCGCTTAGAAAACCAGAAATAATATGCTTTTTTGTATTGTAGCACAGAGCTTGAAAAAGAAAAAGTGTTATGGGATAGTTTATAAGATTTTTATAAGCTTGAATTAGTTGAAAAATTTGAATATTTACAATAGCGATGAAAAATTAAAAATTATACAATGATATCAAGTAAAATGTTGAATGCTGGCGAATGATGGAAGGGAGAATTTAAAAATGAAAGGGGAATTAAAAAGGAATTTTCATGTTTTCTGCTGGTGTATGAAACTGGCATGGGATATGAGTAAAAAAGCGCTGATTGGGTGGATTACGGTTTGTTCTCTTGTTGCGTTGCTTCCGATGTTGTCTTTATTATGGCAGAAAGATATTATCAGTACCATTTCCGAATATCTGCTGACGGGGACAGGAAGTTTTGCAGATGTAACAGGAGCGATTTTAGTGTTAGGAGCAATTCTTGTATTGATTGGATTATCAAACCGGATCAATACAGAATTTATGTTTCTTGCAGTTTATGACTATTATTATATTGGACTTTCTGAACGTTTTATGGATTTAATCCAGAAAATTGAATGGAAGGATTTGAATCGAAAGGAAATACAGGATGAATACCGTTATGTACGGTATCGGTTTGGGGAATTGACAAATTTAATGGCGAATACATTTACCGCAATTACACAAATCGTAAGTATTACGTCTATGGTATTGTTGGCACTGACCTATTCGACTGTCATTTTTGCGGTAACCTCTGCATATCTGATATTTGTTCTTTTGATCAATCAAAAACTTACAGGGAAGCGTACATACAGCTATGTACAGGATCGGGAATTTGTAAGAAGAACAGAATATTTTGAAAATATTGTGATGCAGCCGGGAGTTGCAAAAGAGTTGCGTATTTTTAAAAATGCAGACCGTATGCTTCGAGAGTGGGAAAGTGCATATGAGCCAATTTATTCCAGAGACAAAAAGATTGCTGTATGGAGAAATCTCATTTCGTTTTTCTGTTCCGTGGGATATTATATTTTGATTATTGTTCTTCTTGTGTACGCTGTTTATGAGGTTAAAGCAGGAACTATAAAAGTAGATGTATTTTTGACATTGTACGGAATGGCCCAGAGCATGTCAAGTGTGATCTAGCGTTTCTCTAATACATTTCATCATATCAAGCGAAATCTGTTTGACATGGGAAGAATGAAGGATTTTATGGAAACAGCACCGATTTCAGAAGAGAAAGAAAAGACAGAAGGCCCCGATGCAGATTGTCCAATTGTGTTTGAGGCAAAGGATCTTTGCTTTTCTTATGACGATAAGCGGGAAGTACTTCACCATTTGAATTTCCAGATTCATCAGGGAGAAACGATTGCCCTGGTGGGACTGAACGGAAGTGGAAAAAGTACGTTAGTCAAACTTCTTGTGGAGTTGTATCAACCAACCCAGGGAGAACTGCTGTTTAAGGGAAAATCTTATAAAACGTATCAAAGAGGAAAAATTAATCAGAGTATTGGTATGTTTTTTCAGGATTTTGCTCTATTTCATGCTTCTCTTCGCGAAAATGTGGGATACGGCGACCTTAAGAATATCGAAAACAGAGAAAAAATTACAGAGGCGCTTCGGAAAGGCGGATGGATGAAACTGTTAGAACGGCTTCCGGAAGGTATGGAAACCTGGCTTTTGAAAAAAGTGAAAAAAGGAAGTGTCAATCTTTCCGGAGGTGAGCAGCAAAAGGTAGCAGTTTCCAGAGCGCATATGAGTGACAAAGATGTCCTGATTTTTGATGAACCTGCATCCGCATTGGATCCGATTGCAGAGATGGAACAGTTTTCTGCCATTCAGGAAAAAATTCAAGGAAGAACAGCAATATTAATCAGCCACAGAGTTGGATTTGCACGATTGGCAGATCGGATTTTTGTGATGGATCAGGGAAAACTGGCAGAAGTAGGAACCCATGAGGAACTGATGGAAAAACATGGGATTTATTCGGAATTTTTCCGAAGTCAGGCAGAATGGTATGATGTGAAGAAGGAGGATGGGCCATATGAAACAGAGTAAGCGAAAGACGGCATTGCGCGCTGTTAAAATGAGTCTGCAAATAAAATTCGGGTTGTCTAAGGCTGTTCTGATTTTAGGGATACCGGCAGCGTTTTTACCAGCATTGATTGCAAAATGGCTGCAGGCATTTACAGATGAACTTTTGCGGCTGCAAAGTGGCGGAAGTACCGTTGCCTTCTGTCTGGAACTGTTGTTAGTTTTGGTGATTTTTTTTCTGATACAGTTGTGCATGCAGGCGTTGAGACAATATACAGATGAGGAAGATCAGGTAAGGGGCACCCGTGAATTAAAAAGAACGCTTTTGAAGTGTAAGTGCGAGGTCTGTTATCCTTATATTGAAAATGAAGATAAGTTTCAGGAACGGTTGGAAATGGTGAATAAGTTTGCAGGAGAGCAGACGATACGGAGTGTATCCATGGTGATGAACCTCCTTACTACAACAATTACGTTTGTCAGTATTATAGTACTTTTATGGGCGGTAAATCCCTGGATTGTTGTTTTGATTATTTTTACCACTTTTCCGGCAGCCTGGATTACATATAAGCAAAATAATGAGACATTTTTTCAGAATCTTACTTGGTCAGAAAAAGGTGCGATGGTCATACTCTATTATGGGTTGATGGCCGAGGAAAAACACATACAGGAATTGAGACACTATGGCTTATATCCATATCTTTTAAAGCGCTGGCATGCATTTTCAGACAGTTACTGTAAAGAAAAAAGAGAACTTCTGACAAAGCATACCCTGATGAACGGAGTGGCAGATGTGATGCGGAATATTGTTTATGCGGCAGTCCTTCTTGTCACAGCATGGCAGATTTATGAAAATCCGGGACTGGGACTGGGGTTGTTTACGATGGTGTTTTCCTTAACTGGTCAGATGCAGACAGCCGCTTCCAATCTTTTTGTCGGAACAGCCGGCTTTTTAAGTACATTGCCATATATGCAGGAATTTTTTTATCTTCAGGATTTACCGAAGGATTATAGAAAAAAAGAAACAGAAATGATTAAAAAGGGGGATATTCAGTGTGAACATGTAAGCTTCACGTATTCTGGAGCCGAACGACAGGCCTTATCGGATGTTTCGATTTCTATTCAAGATGGAGAAAAAATAGCGATTGTAGGTGACAATGGATCTGGAAAATCGACGTTTATCAGTTTGCTTTGCGGTATGCTTCAGCCTGATAGTGGAAGTATAAGGATAGGCGGAGAATCAATGGAAGCAGAACCAGAAAAAATCAGAAATTCTATTTCGGTTGTATTTCAAGATTTTGCACATTATGAAGATACATTGAGAAATAATATTACCGTATCAGATCCTGAAAAAACAAGTTCAGATGAGGAATTAAATCAGTTGTTAAAAGAATTACATGTTGATGCGGTAATTAATCAGCAGCAGTTGGGACTTGACAGTAAGCTTGGAAGTTTTTCAGAGAACAGCAATAACCTTTCGGGAGGGCAGTGGCAGAAGATTGCTCTTGCCAGAGCAGCCTATAGAAATCAGGGAAGGATTATTATTCTGGATGAACCGACATCCGCACTAGATCCGATGGCTGAGGCACAATTATATAAAGATTTTGCAGAAATTACAGGAGATAAGACAACACTTCTCATTTCACATCGATTGGGGATTACGTCTGTGGTGGATCGTATTTTGGTATTTCGCGATGGAAAATTGATTGAAGATGGAAGCCATCAAGAACTTATGGAAAAAGATGGATATTATGCAAAAATGTATCGTGCACAGGCAAAATGGTATCAATAATGGAGGAAATTGTAAACAGGAAACTTATACAAATGTAGTACCGATGAGCAAAGAAGCATTTATCCGTTTTATGATCACACAGTCAAATGTGATTGCTCAAGTAGAAGAAAACGGACAGTCACTTGAGAAAGTGATAAAATGGTTTGAGGAGTCATTGGAGCCTGTTTTTCATGGAACGATACAAAATCTTGTATTTGAAGGGTATAACTGGTATTTGATCAATCAGAAACAGTGAGAAAAAATCTTACCATCAGAGCGCAGCATTTTTTAGGATGCACTGCCTAATGGTAAGATTTTTTCTAATTCATGGAATCAAACTTATAAAAATCTTATAAATTATCCCACGATACTTTTTCTTTTTCAGACTCTGTGCTATAATACCAAAAAGCATACTATTTCTGGTTTTTCAAGCGGAACGATACCGCATCTGTTATTCTAATATCATTTCAGAAAATCTCTATGCTTTGTTTTCAATCTAAAACAGCAGAGGGGTTTTTAAGAAAAAAGATATAATAGGAAACCTCCTGCATCCAATTCCAATGAAGGAGGTCTACTTATGAACCAGAACACACCAACACAGCCTGTAAACAGATTGTACAAATCCAAAATATTTGCCATGCTCTACAGCAATAAGAAAGAATTGCTGGAACTGTATAATGCAATCAGCGGACGACACTATGAAGATCCGGAGCTTTTGGAGATCAATACTCTGGAGAATGCAATTTATATGTCCATGCATAATGACGTATCGTTTTTGATTGATTCCCGTTTATCACTGTATGAACATCAGTCCACCTATAGTCCGAACCTGCCATTGCGGTATTTATTTTATATTTCAGATTTGTACTCCGGGATGACAAAAGACGAGAATTTATATGGTTCGAAATTCGTCCGGATTCCGTCCCCTCAGTTCGTTATCTTTTACAACGGAGACAAAGAACAGCCTGATCGGAGCATCCTGAAGTTGTCTGATGCATACCGAGTGGAAGAAGAGGATCCGGCATTGGAACTGAAGGCAATTATGCTGAATATCAATCGCGGACATAATGAGAAGCTAAAGGGGATGTGTAAATCATTGAACGACTATTCCGAATATACGGAAAGAGTCCGAAAGTATGCCAGAACCATTCCCATTGAAGAGGCTGTGGAACAGGCGATTACAGAATGCATAAAAGAAGACATTCTGGCAGAATTTTTAAAACAAAATCGAGCGGAGGCGAAATCAGTGAGTATCTACGAATATGATCAGGAAAAGCATATGAGACAGGAACGGGAAGCTTCCTGGGAAGAGGGACGAGAAGCTGGAATCAAAGAAGGAAAAGCTATCAAAAAAGAGGCACTTCTGAAAGAACAAATCCAAAAGAAACTGGCGAAAGGGTATTCCATCCCGGATATTGCGGATGCATTGGAAGAGGAGGAATCTCTGATTTTTCAATGCATTCAGGAAATGAAGGACGCATAAGGTGAAAAATTCAAGCTTCCCATCAAAGTGGTGTATTTCAAAATATACCTCCTGATGGGAAGCTCCTTTTTTCAAAGCATTCACATCATCCGACAAATTCTTTACTTTTCATTTCACGCCGCCAGGCAAGCGGAGATGTTCCGTATTTACGTTTAAACAGGCGATTGAAGTAAGTCTGGCTGGAAAATCCGGACTGGTCCACGATCTCCTTCATCTTTAATCCGGTTTCTTTCATCAGTTCCGCAGCGTATTTCAGACGCTCTTCGTTCAGATAATCGTTAAAATAGTATCCGGTCTGCTGGTGAAAAATATTCCCCAGATAAGACGGGTGCATATTCAGCTGGGAGGCAAGTGTCTTTAACGAAATCTCTTTGTTTGAAAATTCATGGATGGCGTCGATGACAGCATCTACACAAGGATACTGGCTGCTTTGGGCGGACTGAAGATCCGCTAATATCTGGTAACAGGTGGAAATGAACTGTTTTAAATATGCCTGGATCTCATGAAAATATTTTCCGCTTCCCGGAATTTCCTTTAAAAGCGCAAGCAGTTTCTGGGGTCTGTTTTTCTCAAAGTTTGTCTGAGACAATCCGTGGTTGATCACGGTAAGCTGAAATGCCATACGTTTCCGGGTATCAAGCGAAGGATTAAAAGCATCCAGTACCTGGTTTAAATAGGTATCCAAAGGCACCGCAGAAAAATTCTGTTCGATGACGGTGTGAACGGACAGTGGAAGCAGCAGCGAAGAACAGATCAGATCCTTCATTTCGGTATGTTTTAGAAACAGATAGCTGTGAGCATTGCGGTAGCTTTCGCTGACATCTTCGTAATTGTCCACGGTATTTCCGACAGACACAAAAAAAGAAAATGGAAACAGACCGCGCACGGTATTCAGATCGGCAAGGAATTGTTCCATATCCGGTGCAGAATCGGTACCGCTTAAAATACACACAAGACAGGTCGGCGTCTCAAAATAGAAATGACTCTGGAACTTTCCGATACAGGAGGCCAGAAGCCAGTCAAACAAAGAAGACATTTTCTGTGCGTTGGCGTCTGTAGAAGAAAAAATACAGACGGTGTAATTATTCAGGGACAGATTGATGCCAAGCAGTTCAGCGCGGGTCAGAAAATCGGCGCTGTCCAGTGTTCCTTTCACCCAGTTTTCTGTGAACAGACTGCGGAATGTCAGCATGGAAGAACCATATGTATTCGAAAGTGTATTCCTCTCTTTCAAATGTTTGGCAACAGACTGAATGGATTCCAGCAGTTCTTCCGGATTTAATGGTTTTAACAGATAGTTTTCCGCACCGTTTCTCAGTGCAGTCCGTACATATTCAAAATTATCATAAGCAGACAAAACCAGAAGCGACAAAAGCGGCTGGATGGCTTTGGCTTCCGTGATCAGGGTAAGTCCGCTCATTTCCGGCATATTGATGTCCGTGATTAAAAGATCGATTGTATGGGAGTGGATATAAGAAAGAACACGCTGCGGATCTGTATCCGCATATGCGATTTCAAAATTGGAGCCTTCCCAGTCAATCGATTTTTTTAAGTCTTCAAGAACAAAAGGTTCATCATCTACGATAACAACCTGATACATGAAAC
The DNA here is from genome assembly GCA_900544395.1 of uncultured Ruminococcus sp. Taxonomy (GTDB): domain Bacteria; phylum Bacillota; class Clostridia; order Lachnospirales; family Lachnospiraceae; genus Mediterraneibacter. The sequence continues at coordinate 17,272 of UQVC01000041.1, forward strand.
ACTCCTCCTTTAGATTCCAATAACAAAAATAGAACAAATTTCATATTTTTGCACTTATTCTAAATCCTAGTATAGAATAAATTAAATTTCTGCTATATATTTTTGAGATGATGTATGGTAAAATAGTGTTATCAAAGAAAGGATGAACGCTATGAAAAAAACATATCTTCCTCTGTCAGATGAAGACAGGAATTACCTTAAATCATTATCA
>UQVC01000042.1 GCA_900544395.1 uncultured Ruminococcus sp.
TGCGGCTGGTTCTTTTCTTTGGTCTGCCTCAGCGACAAGTGGTATCTTATCACGGAAGAAGTGAATTGTCAATGTTTTTTCTGTTTTTTATTTTTTTCGCACAATTCAGACAATTTGCTTCTACCTTTTTCCTTTTACTGAATCCAGAAATGCACCGCTTCTTTTAAGAACTTTGCACATCCGCTTGCTTCTGCATCATAATATTTCAGGAAGCGCTCGTCTTGAATATATAGCTCAGTCAACCCTCTATGAGCTTCCTTTGAATATTGCCCCCATGTCATAGACAGCCATTGTCTGTGTCGTATTGCAATCTCTTTTCCAATCGCATCGGATGGTTTTCTCTGCTCTCTGACTGCTGTCTGTAACTTCTCTTTGATTTCTGTTTCCAACCGCTGGAACTCCTGATACTCTTCTTCCGTCATTTTCATCATCTTTGCATTGGATTCCCGTACAGTATCCTCTCCATATTTTTGTCGGATCTCTTCTCCATATTTTTTCTCATTTTCTTGTATCTCTTTCTTTTTAAATGCTTCAAACTTTTCTGCACTGCTCATCTTTTTTCTTCCTTCCAAAGAATCAATTGTCTTATTTACTGTTTGAATCAATGCTTCAATCCGGATTTTTTGATTCTGCAGTTCCGAAAGATGTTCATACAATGCTCCCAGTGTATCAAACTCTTCTTTATCCAGGATTTCTAAAATGCACTGAAGGCGGAGCCCGCGTTCTTTGTAAAATAAAATCTGCTGCAGCCGGTCTAACGCTTCTTCTCCATAATAACGATACCCGGAGTTATTCGTATACAATGGTTTTAATAAATCAATCGCATCGTAATACCTCAGTGTACGTGTACTCACTCCTGTCATTTCTGCCACTTCCCGAATACTGTATTCCATCTTTCTCCCTCCTGCCGGATTTTAGTATACAAGTTGACGCAGCGTCAAAGTCAAGGTGTTTTTCACATTATTTCAAAAAGAATTTTACAAGCTTCATTTTTCCTTTTGTAAATGGCGGATAGCATACTGGCAGATTCCAGTTTGCCGGCTTGAAAAACACACTTTTTTCATGTGTAAATGTGTCAAAGCTGTACTTTCCATGATACTGTCCCATACCGGACGCTCCAACTCCGCCAAATGGAAGATTCGGATTGATCAAATGACTAATCGTATCGTTCACGCACACACCTCCTGAAGATACCCGTTCCAGGACAAATTGTTCCGCACTCTTCTTTTGGGTAAACAAATACAGCGCCAGCGGTTTGGCTCTTTTATTTACAAAACGTATTGCATCTTCTAGTTTGTGATAGGACAAAACAGGTAATACAGGACCGAAGATTTCTTCCTGCATGGAAGCCGCACTATCAGCATTTTCCAGTTTTCCCACATCCAGAATCGTTGGTTCGATGTAACGTTGTGTAAGATCTGTTGTTCCTCCATAAAACAAATAGTTTCTGTCTTGATCCAGAATCTTCTGCAGCCGTTCCATGTGCCGTTCATTTACAATTCGTCCAAAATCCGGATTTTCCTGAATCTCTTTTCCATATAAACAGAAGAACGCCTGTCTGATTTCTTGCAGAAACTCCTCTTTTCTGCTCTCATCCACAAGCACATAATCCGGAGCCACACAGGTTTGTCCTGCATTCATCAGCTTGCCCCATACAATCCTTTTTGCCGCTTCTTTTAAGTTTGCCGATTTCTCTATCACAACCGGGCTCTTCCCGCCTAATTCCAACGTCACTGGCGTTAAGTGTTCTGCTGCCGCTTTCATTACAATTTTTCCAACACGCTCGCTTCCGGTAAAAAATAAATAATCAAATTCCTGCGCAAGCAATGTTTGATTGATCGCTGCATCTCCTTCCACACAGGCAATATATTCTTCACAAAAGGTAGTATGGATCATTTGGCATACTGCTGTTGATACATGAGGGGTAAGCTCTGATGGTTTCAGTACCGCACAGTTTCCCGCTGCAATTGCTCCAATCAACGGCTCAATCAAAAGCTGCACCGGATAATTATAAGGACCTAATATTAAAGCACTTCCATATGGTTCCTTTTGAATCTTGCTGCTTCCCGGAAATAAATGAAGGGGGGTCCTCACTCTTTTTTCTGCTGACCATTTATGCAAATTTCGAATCGTATAGCGAATATCTGACAATACGAATCCCACCTCTGTCGCATAAGATTCAAACACAGATTTTCCAAGATCTTTTCTCAATGCTTCTTCTAGTTTGTTTTGATTCTTTTGAATTGCTTCTGCTAACATTTGGAGCTGGCAAATTCGGAAAGGAATCTCTCTTGTTTGACCCATTGCAAAAAAGTGTTTCTGCGCTTCTATCAGTTCTGCAAATGTTCTATTTTCTTTCATACTTATATCCATTCCCTTCATTTCGTGTGTATCATTTTCGTTTATTATACCATCCACTTCTAAGAATGTGGTACAATATTGTCATATAAAACACCGAATATCATCATCATTTTTACAAAAGAAGGGGACTTTTATTTATGAATGATCATTTCAAAAAGTGGCTGAAAAGACTTGGCATCCTATTTGGAATCCTGCTGTTGATTATCATCTGCTATATTATTTATGTATTTTCCAGTTATTACCGCTTGGAAGACAAGCAAATACTGACCATCAGTGGAGCATCTGCTGAAAAAGCAAAGCCCGATATGACCTACCGCATCACTTCTGGCAATATCGGTTTCGGTGCATATAGCGATGACTATTCTTTCTTTATGGATGGCGGAAAAGAAAGCCGTGCCTATTCCAAAGAAGCGGTCATCGAAAATGTCACAAGCTATACTACAGCGGTGGCAAAACTACATCCTGATTTTGCACTTTTCCAGGAAGTTGATATTGATGGCACCCGTAGTTATCATATAGATCAGCGTCCATTTATTCTGACTGTACTGCCCGAAAAAGACATTCCACAAGTTCATACATTTGCCCAGAATTATGACAGTCCTTATCTGTTTTATCCGATTCTGGAACCACATGGAAAAAATAAAGCAGGATTGCTTACTGTTTCCACAATGGAGATTACCCAATCCGTTCGACGTTCTCTGCCAGTTGAAGGAGGTTTTATGAAATTGTTGGACCTGGATCGCTGTTATAGTGTCAATCGGATTCCTGTTGACAATGGAAAAGAACTACTTTTATACAACTTGCATCTTTCCGCCTATACTTCTGATCCAAGCACTGCAGACAAACAACTGAAGATGTTATTTAACGATATGAAAGCAGAGTATGATGCAGGAAATTACATTGTTGCAGGCGGTGATTTTAATAAAGATCTGCTTGGAAATTCTGCTGAAATTTTTGGTCATGAAGAATTGGAAGAGAACTGGGCAAAACCGATCCCGAAAAAATTGATTCCTGATTTTATACAGTTGATTGCACCCTTTGACAAAGAAAATCCAGTGCCCTCCTGTCGAAATGCCGATCAGCCTTACAACGAATCCAATTTTGTAGTAACGGTAGACGGCTTTCTCGTTTCTGATAATGTAACTGTGAAAAATGCGCTTGTACTGGATACAAAATTTCAGTGGAGTGATCACAATCCGGTTTATATGGATTTTGTCTTAACAGACTAAATCTTCTGTTGCTCCCAACCATTCCACAAAAGTATCCAATCGGTTGGGATCCCTTATAAAAAAACCTATATTATTCACGGCTTCGCCGTGAAAGTGGCTGAAAGCCACATAGTTACTACATTTTAACTGAATATTGCCATTCACCTATTAAGTGAATGAAAAAAGAGCATCTATTTGTGGTAAAATTTAGGTGTCCAATCTAAAAAATCTACCCAAAGGAGCCCTTTATGAGTATTGTAAACACCTTATCGCTTGAAAGCAATAGACAGATTAAAATTAATTTCAATGGAGGCGATTTATCCTCCGATACAGGCTTACTTCTCATCAAAGAATTCGTAAGCAAACTTGGCATTGACAGACTTTTCAGTCATTCATTTAAGACCAACGATTCTGCATTATTCAGATATCACACTGATAAGGCAAATCTTCTTCAGATGATATATATGATTATTGCCGGTTACTTTGAAGACGATGCTTCAGATGAACTTACCAATGATCCTGTGTTTAAAACAGTGCTTGAAAAAGACACTTTAGCATCACAGCCAACAGTTTCAAGATTCTTCAATCGTATGGATGAAGACACATTAAATCAGTTTCTTGCTATCGAAAGAATTCTGAGAAAGAGAATCTACAGCATACAGATGCCTGAAGCGGTTGTTCTTGATCTCGATTCCACACTTCTTGAAGCTTATGGCAAGCAGGAAGGCAGAGCCTTTAACTTTCACTATCAGAGTAATGGATATCATCCACTGGTTTGCTATGATGGAATCACAGGCGATTTAATCAAAATCCAATTGCGTGATGGAACCAAATATTCCTGCACAGGAGTTGTTGATTTCCTTCAGCCAATCCTTGATGAATATTTAGCGGATTATCCAGAAGTAACACTCCTGCTCTGTGGTGACAGTGGCTTTGCAACACCTGAACTATATAAGCAATGTGAAGAAAATGGCACCAGTTATGTAATCCGACTGAAAGAAAATAGAATTCTTCGTGACAAAGCATCTTTTCTTGTCGATGAGCTTGATGAAATCACGAAAGAGAACAAAGTTGATTATGCTGTTGTCTATGGTGAATTCATGTATCAGGCAGGTCCATGGCCTTATGAAAGACGTGTTGTCTGCAAAGTTGAAAAGCCTGAGAATCAGATGGTTTACATGTATACCTTCATTGTTACAAATATGGATTCATCACCAGAGTACCTTGTTAAATTTTACTGTAAAAGAGGTCTGATGGAAAACTTTATCAAAGAGAGCAAATCCGGCTTTGATTTTACTTCCGTAAGCAGTCATTCAAGAATTGTAAATGCTAACAGACTCCAGGTACATGCACTTGCTTATAACATATTTAATTGGTTTAGACGATTGGCGCTATCTGCAAATATGCTTAAACAGCGTATTGATACCGTCCGTTTAAAACTGCTGAAGATTGCTGCAAAAGTAATCCACTCAGCAAGATATATCACATTCAAGCTGTGTAGCAGCTGCCCCTACAAAAATGAGTTTTATGAAACGCTGGCAAATATCAGCAGACTGTATGTACAGCTGGAATAGCAACTATTAACGAACCTTGGCAGCTGAATAACTCCTCTAAAAATTGCCACAGGGATTTTATGCCCTTTTGGCAGATAATTTCAGAGTAGTTACTACTGCCAGAATCAATTTTTGAACTCATGGTACAGTTATTTGGTCGAATACTGATCCATGAATAATTCAGGAAAAATTATCTTTTTATCAACACCACCGACAAATCATTGACATTTGTTCCAGTCGGTCCTGTAATCACCAACCCCTCACATTGAGCCAATGCATGATAAGCATCATTTTGTTGCAACACACGAGAGATCAGAATTCCTTTTTCTAATAGTTTTGAGCAAGTATCTCCATCTACATATCCGCCAGCTGCATCTGTAGGTCCATCAGTTCCATCACTTCCCACACTAAAAACCGCTGTCTGTTCCAGTCCAGAAATTCCTTGTGCTGCACTTAGTGCAAGTTCTTGATTTCTCCCGCCTTTTCCATGACCGGTCAATTGCACGATCGTTTCTCCTCCACAAATAAAGGCCAATGAATCATTTGTATCTTGATGATCTCTTGCGATCGATGCCAAAAAACTCCCTGCTTCTTTTGCCTGACAACAAAGTGATGCCGAAAGATACATGGCTTTATACCCTAATTTTAATGCTTCTTTTTGTGCAGATTCGCAAAGCTGTTTGACACTTCCTGTAATATGCGTTTCTACGTTTTTTAATACTTTTGGTGTTTCCTTTTTTAAAAAGACTTTTGCTTCCATGGACAATGGAATTTTATAGTTCTCTATGATTTCAAATGCTTGCTCACACGTAGAACTGTCTGGATAAGCTGGTCCTGAAGCAATCATATCCAATGGATCCCCTATAATATCTGACAATACTACAGAGAACACTTTAGCCGGAGCACATGCTAACGCAAACCTTCCTCCCTTGACAGCGGAAAGACGTTTTCGGATCGTATTCATTTCAACAATATCTGCCCCTGATGCCAGTAGTTTTTCCGTAATACTTTGTAACTCCTCTTCTGAAATCAAAGGGGATTCAAATAGTGCGCTACCTCCACCTGAAATTAAAAAAAGCACCTCATCATCTTGTGTCAAATCAGAAACCAGTTTTAATGCTTCCTGCGTGGCAAGATAAGAATTCGCATCTGGAATCGGATGTCCCGCTTCATAACACTTTATATTTGGCAATTCTCCCTTAATGTGATTATATTTTGTGATTACAACCCCCTGCGTAACAGAATCTCCCAATTCATCTACAGCCGCCTTAGACATCTGCCATGCGGCCTTTCCAACTGCAATCAAAATCAATTTTCCTTTCACTGGATCCATTTCTTTTAATGCTTCTTTTACTGCCGTATCTGGAAGCGCTGAAAAAAGTGCCGCTTTCATAATATTATCTGCATCTTCTCTTAATGTCATATCTGTGTTTCCCCTTTCTTAAATTCTTCATATAGTTCTGCCTATTCATTTTCCCCAGGCAATCCCTTCAAACACCATTTACATTTTACTTAAAAATAACAGAAAATCTACAAAAATAGAAGTTTTTTCAAAAAAAATGGTTTGAAACACATGTTTTATTCAAATATTGATGCATAATTCATGACCCATACCAATAAATATATGTTGAATTTGCACAATTTTATAAGTATAATATAGGAAAAGATGATATATTTTACTATTCCAACACAAGGAGGGCAAGAAATCCTATGCTAAATATTATAACTTTAATGGAAAATATGCCATCAGAGAACAAAGCATTACTCAACAAACATGGATTAAGCTTTTTAATTGAATACAATGGGCATCGTTTTCTATTTGACTGTGGTTCTGATAAAAGCTTTTTGTCAAACGCACATCGCCTTGGAATTTCTCTTAACAATCTTGATGGTGTAATTTTAAGCCACAATCACTACGACCACGCATCTGGTTTTCGCGATTTTATCGAGCATGGATTTCCATGCAAAAAATTGTACCTAGGACAGGATTTTTTTGACCCCAAACTAGCTTCCTTGGATAATATTCATTTTACAAATTTGAGCAGTGGTTTAAATGAGGATTTTATAACTGACCATAAAATTTCTGTAGAGTATTGTAATAATTGTATACAAATTGCCGAGAGTGCATGGATTGTTGGAGATTTTTCGCCCACTTATGAATCTGAGACGATTCCCAAGCGATTTGTTCGAAAAACGAATCATGGAATGCTTCTTGATGATTTTCATGATGAAATATGCCTTGTTTTGGAAACTAAAAAAGGATTAGTTTTAATTGTAGGATGTTCACATCCCGGTATTTTAAATATTATTTCTTCGATTTCACAAAAATTTCGCCAAAAAATTTATGCAATTTTCGGAGGAACCCATTTAATAGAAGCTGATATCCATCGAATCCAAAATTCTCTTCAAATCATGAAAGAACATGGGGTGACAGTATTTGGACTTTGCCACTGTTCTGGAAAACAGACGGAAGAATGTATTAAGCAAACCCCAACACTGACAGGCTGTCATCTTGCAGTAGGAGATGAAATATATATTGAATAAATATTCTAATTTTACCGCTCTAGCTCAAGAACTCGTCTGTGCTTCCTCTTCACTTTTAGGAAATCGGACCATAAACATTATGGATATGGATGGGATTATCATCGCGTCCTCTGAAAAATCTCGTATTGGAAGTTTTCATGCAGGCGCGCTTTATGTTATCAAATCTGGTCAGGAACTTGCCATTACACAAGAAAACGTTTCCTGTTATCCAGGCGCAAAAGAAGGTTATAATATGCCTCTTACTTGCAATGACGAAGTCATTGGTGTAATTGGAATTTATGGAGTTCCTTCTGCTGTACAAGATTTAGCCAAACTTTTAAAAGTCTATGCTGCTAAATATTTTGAAATGGAAATAAATATGCAACAAGCATTTCAGAATACCACATTGAAACATTCACTGTTTCAATTGCTTTCCGAAAATTATAGTGTGGAACAAGAACAAAAAATCTGTTTCTTAATTGAAGATTTAAAAGTTAAAATTCACTTTCCCATTGTGATTCTCTGCTTTTCTAAGCCAAATCAATCACTAACACGCAATAGCGATGTTTGGATTTTAGAATTGTTGGAAGAGCATCTGTTAAAACATAATATGATACTAGCAAAACAGGATATCTGGGGATTCGAAGAAAATATTTTCATTCTTTTAAAAAATATCGGAACAGAAAATCTCTCGGATTATACAGAAAGACTTTCGCATTTACTTTCTGAACTTAATTTTCCTGTTAAAACATCCATTTCTACGCCTGTTGAAAATTGGAAAGATTTAACAATTTCCTATACCGAAACTCTTTGGATGCAAAAATACATGAAAAATATTTTTCAAGATTTGTCCAATGATTGTACAAGACTTGATTATATCCTGGCAGAATCCGCAATGCACTATGGCAAATTTTTAGATATTTTTATCAAACAATTGCATAAAAATTTTAAAGGTGATGAGTTAACATTATTTTTGGAGAGCATCGAAAGTTATTATCGTAATCAAAAAAGTGTAACCAAAGCTGCGGAAGAATTATACATACACAAAAACACGCTTCAATATCGTGTAAAAAAAGTTCTAGAAGCCATAGGTATCGAACATAAGCCACCATTTTATCAAGAATATTTAATGAAACTATTGATTCAGAGAATCCAACTGAATCATTAATAAACAAAAAAGGAGGCAACACATTATGCAAACATTTTTTCTTTTTGCACTTATCATCTTATCTGTTATTGTAATGGTAATTGCAATCTCCAAATTCCATCTGCATCCGTTCATTGTTCTGACGGTCATTGCTATGGCAGTTGGTCTCATCTGGGGAATTGACCCAGAAGAAGTCGTTAACACTGTAAAGTCTGGTTTCGGAAGCATTATGACCAGTATCGGCATTGTTATCCTGTGTGGTACAATTATCGGTACAATTCTGGAAAAAACCGGAGCTGCACTCACTATGGCAAATTTTATTTTGAAAATCGTAGGAAAGAAAAACAGTGTGCTTGCCATGGGTGCCATGGGCTATGTAACTGGAATTCCTGTATTTTGCGATTCTGGTTTCGTTGTACTTTCTCCAATCAGTCGCGCATTGGCAGAACAAAGCCATATTTCTTTAGCTGTAATGGGAACTGCGCTTTCTGGCGGACTTTATGCCACTCATTGTCTGGTGCCACCTACTCCAGGTCCAATTGCTATGGCTGGTACCTTAAGTGCAGACTTAGGTCTTACGATTTTAGTTGGTCTGCTTGTGTCTATTCCAGCTGTAATTGTATCGATTCTGTATGCATTAAAGATTTCCAGCAAAGTACAAATTCCAGCAAATTCAGAGTATACATTAGAAGAACTCCAGGAAAAATATGGTAAATTGCCAGGAATTGTACACAGCATTTCTCCCATCCTGCTACCTATTATTTTAATTGCAATTGCTTCTATTGCAGCATTCCCAAGTCATCCATTTGGTCAGGGCACTGTTTATAAAGCAATTGTATTTATCGGAAATCCGGTTGTCGCTTTAGTACTTGGAGTATTCCTTGCTATGACTCTCATCCCGGCATCCGAAAAGAAAAACACTCTTGAATGGGTAACAAAAGGTGTCACAGATTCTGCTGGTATTCTTGCGATTACAGGCGCTGGCGGCGCTTTCGGCGCTATTTTGAAGCTCCTTCCAATTGCCGATGCAACAACAGGCTTACTTCAATCCGGATTAGGAGTACTAATTCCATTTATAATTGCTATGATTCTAAAATTAGCAATGGGAGCATCTACGGTAGCTATGATTACCACTGCCGGCATGATGGCTCCACTCATGGAAACCATGGGATACGTCTCTCCAATTGCGAGAGTACTCGTTGTTTTAGCAATTGGCGCAGGCTCTATGGTCGCTTCCCATGCAAACGACTCGTACTTTTGGGTTGTATCACAATTCTCTGATATGTCAACCGAACAGGCTTATAAATGTCAGACCGGCATGACTGCAGTAATGGGAATTACAATCATTGCCATTTTATACCTGCTTTCTATTTTCTTAATTTAATAACAGGATTCCATCTATACTATACCTATAAAAGAAGAGGGGGGTATCCATTGATATCTCCCCTCTTGTTATTTTTACAATCTGCACTTAAAGTCTTCGTATCCGAACGACTTCACAATCTCACATTCTCCGTTCTCCTTCTCCCACACAATATCCGGAAGACGCATTCCATTGAATGTATTATTTTTTACAGTCGTATAAATCGCCATATCTCCAAATGTAAGTCTGTCTCCCACTTTCAGCGGCTGATCAAAGGAATACTCACCGATCATATCTCCTGCCAGACAAGTAGGACCGCCCAACAAATAAGTATATGGTTTTTCCTGTGCTTCTCCGGAATCCAGAAGAGGCGGCCGATATGGCATCTCGATCACATCCGGCATATGACAGGCTGCCGAAGTATCCAGCACTGCAATCTGATCATGCACAATGTCCTCTACTGTTGTGATCAGATGTCCCGCATTTAACGCCACCGCTTCCCCCGGCTCCAGATAAACCTGAACCTGATAGGTATCCTGAATATGGCGGATACAAGAGATCAGCAGTTCCCTGTCATAATCCGCTCTTGTAATATGGTGACCACCGCCAAAATTCACCCATTTTAACTGTTTCATCCACTTGCCGAATTTTTCTTCCACTGCTTTCAATGTGATCTCCAGCGCATCTGCATTCTGCTCGCAGAGTGTATGAAAATGCAGTCCCTCTACATAAGATGGCAGTGTTTCCGGAAACTCAGATGCCAGGATTCCAAGTCTGGATCCCGGTGCACATGGATCATAAATGGCATGTTCTTCCTGAGTGGAGCACTCTGGATTTACACGGATTCCTATGCTTTTTCCGGCTTTCGCAGCGCGTTCTCCAAACTTTTCAAGCTGAGAAAAAGAATTGAATACCAAATGCTCGCAGTTGTCCAGCACTTCTTCAAATTCATCTTCCCGATATGCCGGGGAAAAAATATGATTTTCTTTCCCCATACATTCTTTTCCGAGTTTTGCTTCATATAATCCGCTGGCTGTTGTTCCATCCAGATATTCTCCGATGAGAGGATAACAGGAATACATCGAAAATGCTTTCTGCGCCAACAGAATCTTACAGCCTGTCTGCTGCCGGATTTCTTTTAAAATCTGCAGATTCTTTTTCATTTCTGACTCCATGATGACATAACATGGAGTCCTCAATTCTTCTCTTTTCATTTTCAGTATCCGTTTCTTAATCTACCATCTGTGGGTTTTCTACCACTTTCCATGGAAGCCCAAATTCATTCAGCGCATCCATGAACGGATCCGGATTAAATTCTTCGATGTTATAAACGCCGGCTTTATCCCAGGTCTTTGTCATCACCATCATGGCTCCGATCATCGCCGGAACACCTGTTGTATAGGCAACCGCCTGTGATCCCACTTCTTTGTAACACTCTTCATGATCACATACATTGTAGATATAGATTGTCTTTTCTTTTCCGTCTTTCTTTCCTGTGAAGATACATCCGATATTGGTCTTTCCTTTTGTTCTCGGGCCAAGGGATGCCGGATCCGGAAGCACTGCTTTCAAAAACTGAAGCGGTACAATTTCTTTGCCTTCGTACATGATCGGCTCAATGGATGTCATTCCTACATTTTCCAGACATTTCAGATGTGTCAGATAGCTCTGTCCAAATGTCATAAAGAAACGGATTCTCTTGATCCCCGGAATATTCAATGCCAAAGATTCGATTTCTTCGTGGTGAAGCAGATACATATCTTTCATTCCCACTTCCGGGAAATCATATTCTCTTTTGATCTCCATCGGTTCTGTCTCTACCCAGTGTCCGTCTTCCCAGTAAGAACCTTTTGCAGAAACTTCACGGATATTGATCTCCGGATTGAAGTTTGTTGCAAACGGATATCCATGATCTCCGCCATTGCAGTCCAGAATGTCAATATAGTTGATCTCATCAAAATAGTGTTTCAGCGCATATGCAGAGAATACTCCTGTCACTCCCGGATCAAATCCACTTCCAAGAAGTGCAGTAATTCCTGCTTTTTCGTATTTTTCACGGTATGCCCACTGCCATTTGTACTCAAATTTTGCCGTATCTTCCGGTTCGTAATTTGCAGTGTCTACGTAATCCACACCTGTCGCAAGGCAGGCATCCATAATGGTAAGATCCTGATATGGAAGCGCCAGATTCAGTACCACATCTGGTTTTTCTTTTTCGATCAGAGCGATCAGCTCTTCTGTGTTATCAGCATCCACCTGTGCTGTTGTAATTGTTCCATTATAAGAATCCTGCAGTTTTTCTTTCAGCGCCTCGCATTTTGATACTGTACGGCTGGCAATACAGATTGCATCAAATACTTTGCTGTTCTGACAACATTTGTGTACTGCTACACTTGCAACTCCACCACATCCAACAATCAATACTTTTCCCATTTTTTGTCTCCTTTTCTTTTCATTTGTTCTATTAAACTTGCAGTGCAAGTAAAAATTCTCTGATAATCTTTCCAGCTACCGCAGTAGAAACTCCACTTGGATCATAAGTCGGACTTAATTCATTCACATCACATCCAACTACATTCACACCCTGTGCCGCTTCGATCACTGCATTTAACAGTTCCACAAATGTGACACCGCCTGCTTCCGGTGTTCCTGTCCCCGGAAATACAGACGGATCCAGCACATCCAGATCCAGTGTGATATACACCGGTTTTCCCTGCAGTTTCTCAATTACTTCTGACAGTCCGTCGAGATTGAACTTATGCATCTTCACATGTCCTTCTCGCGCCCAGCGAAATTCCTCTCTGTCACCAGAACGGATTCCAAACTGATAGATTCTGTCATCTCCCAAAAGCTCCCAGCATCTTCTCAGTACACATGCATGAGAATACTGTACTCCCAGATAATCTTCCCTCAAGTCTGCATGTGCATCAAAGTGAATAATATGCAGATCTGGATATTTTTCTGCCACTGCGCGGACACTTCCCAACGTGACCAGATGCTCTCCTCCGATCATAAACGGAATCTTTCCGCTGCTTAAGATGATTTCCGTACAGTCCTGAATCTCAGCCAGCACTTTTTCTGTATCTCCGATAGGAAGCTCCAAATCTCCGCTGTCAAAAATCTTATAATCTGTCAGATCTTTTCCCTGATATGGACTGTAGGTCTCCAATCCATAAGACTCATTCCGAATCGCCTGACTTCCAAATCTTGCTCCCGGACGGTACGAGGTAGTAGAATCAAACGGCGCACCAAACAACACGATCTCTGATTCATTATACTCCGCATCACATCCGATAAACGTCATCACATTTTTATTCAACATCTTTTACAAGTTCCTCCACATATGCCGGCAGTGCAAACACTCCATGATGCACTCTCGGCAGATAATATTTTGTATGTATTCCCCGCAGATTCCAGGAAACTCCATCCAGGTCATTGAGCGGATGGTATTTTTTAGATGCAAATCCAAACAGCCAGTGTCCGGACGGATAGGATGGGATATGCGCCTGATAAATCTTACTGATCGGGAAGGATTCTATAATTCTTTTGTGCATTCTCTGACATTGGAATGCCTCTTCGGTATAAAACGGACTTTCATGCTGATTGATCATGATCCCGTCCTCATGAAGCGCATTATAACAGTTTCCGTAAAATTCCTTTGTAAACAATCCCTCTGCCGGCCCAAACGGATTAGGGGAATCAATCAGGATCAGATCATACACATCGGATCTGGAACGCACAAAACGAAGTCCGTCTTCATTATAAATCGTCACACGCGCATCGTCCAGACTGCTGGCGATCTGGGGAAAATACTTCCGACAGACTTCCACCAGAAGAGGGTCTACCTCTACGACATCAATCTTCTGAATGGTATTATATTTTGCAAGCTCCCGCACACATCCGCCGTCACCACCACCAATGACCAGCACATTTTCCACTTTGGGATGAACTGCCATGGGAACGTGCGCCATCATCTCATGATAGATAAATTCATCCTTTTCTGTCAGCATCAGATCGCCGTCTGTTACCAGGATCTTTCCAAACTCCTTGGATTCCAGTACATCGATCCTCTGAAACTCACTCTGCGCACTAAACAACTGCTTATCCACACGGATTGATAATTTCACATTGTCTGTATGTTCATCTGAAAACCACATTTCCATTGTCTTTTCCCCCTTATACCAGAACATTCAAATATTCGATCGCAGCATCCTCCGGTCCGGTCATAGAACATCCTTTCTCTTTTGCATAGAGAATATATTCGATCACATCTTTTGTGATCTTTTCTCCCGGCGCCAGAATTGGAATCCCCGGTGGGTAGCACATCACAAACTCACTGCAGATTCTGCCTTCAGACTCCCGGATCGGAACTGCTTCTTTCTCCGCATAGAAGGAATCCTGCGGACTCATGATCACTTCCGGTTCAATGTATTCCTGACTGAGCATGCCGGTCTTGTCCTTCTGATACCTTCTCTTCACTTCTGCAAGGGCGCTTACCAGACGTTCAATCTCCTGGATCCGATCCCCAATGGACAGGTATGCCAGGATATTTCCAATATCACCAAATTCAATCTGGATATCATACTCGTCTCTTAAAATGTCATATACTTCAATTCCCGCAAGCCCAATCTCCAGAGTGTGGATCGACAATTTTGTCGTATCAAAATCATAAATACTGTCCCCGTTGATCAGTTCTTTGGAGAATGCGTAATATCCGCCGATGCGGTTGATCTCTTCTCTTGCATAGTTTGCCAGTGCTGTCACTTTCGCAAAAGACTCTTTTCCCCGCATCACCAGATTTCTTCTGGAAATATCCAGACTGGATAAAAGAAGATAGGATCCGCTGGTTGTCTGTGTCAGGTTGATGATCTGCCGCACATATCCTGCGTGCATGGATGGTCCTACCAGCAGGAACGAACTTTGCGTCAGACTTCCGCCCGATTTATGCATACTGACAGACGCCATATCTGCGCCTGCTTCCATCGCAGAAACCGGCAGGTTCTCTCCAAAATAAAAATGGGTTCCGTGCGCTTCATCCACCAACACTTTCATTCCATGTGCATGTGCTTTTTTGACGATGGAACGCAGATCCGAACAGATTCCATAATACGTCGGATTGTTCACAAATACAGCCACAGCATCCGGATGTTTCTGGATCGCCAGTTCTACCTGCGATACTTTCATGCCCAGAGAAATTCCCAGGTTATGATCCACATCCGGATTGACATAAATCGGAATGGCACCGCACAATACCAGCGCATTGATCACGCTTCGATGTACGTTTCGCGGCAATATGATCTTGTCTCCCTTCTTACAACAGGAAAGCACCATCGCCTGAACGGACGATGTCGTTCCCCCTACCATCAAAAATGCATGGCTTGCATGGAATGCCTCTGCTGCCAGCTGCTCTGCATCTTTGATCACAGAAACCGGATGGCAGAGATTGTCCAGCGGCTTCATGGAATTGACATCAATACTGACACATCTTTCTCCCAGCAACTCTACCAGTTCTTTATTTCCTCTTCCGTGTTTGTGTCCCGGCACGTCAAACGGTACGATCCGCATTCTCCGAAACCTCTCCAATGCTTCATAAATCGGAGCATTCTCCTGTGATAAATTTTTCATTCTACTTTCACCTCGCCCTTTTTTGTCAATTCCCTTTACTTCTGAATGTTCATGGTACAAAAAAAGCGCAGAAAAACGTACGTCAACCTACATTCTTTCTTGCGCTTGCTATGCTTCTTTATATAATGCCAAGCTCCCTTTGTAAATTTCAGGAGCCTTGTCTTTTCTTCTAAGTATAAGCACTACAGATATAAAGGTTTTCGAGTCTATAT
>UQVC01000043.1 GCA_900544395.1 uncultured Ruminococcus sp.
ACTTCGTCTCCGGCTTCAATCTCCTGTGCCGCCTGCGGACATTCAATGATCGGAAGTCCGATGTTGATCGCATTCCGGTAAAAGATTCTTGCAAAAGTCTCTGCAATCACACAGCTGACTCCTGCTGTCTTCAGACAAAGCGGCGCATGTTCCCTGGAGGAACCGCACCCAAAATTTTTCCTTGCCACGATCAGATCACCCTGCTGCACTTTTCCTGCAAACTCCGGATCAATGTCTGCCATCGCATGTGATGCCAGCTCTTTTGCATCAAAAGAATTCAGATATCTTGCCGGAATGATTACGTCTGTATCTACATTGTCTCCATACTTAAATACATGCCCTTTTGCTCTCATGCCTCTTCACCTGCTTTCTCCGGATTCGCAATATACCCTGCAATGGCGCTGGCAGCTGCCACTTCCGGGGATGCAAGATAAATGAGAGAATCCACATGTCCCATTCTTCCTACAAAATTCCGGTTTGTCGTGGATACACAGCGCTCTCCCGCTGCCATCACTCCCATATGACCGCCCATACACGGCCCGCAGCTTGGAGTGTTGACGGCGCATCCTGCATCAACAAAAATATCCAGAAGTCCTTCTTGGATACACTGTTTATAAATCTTCTGGGTTGCCGGGATCACCATCACCCTCACATCCGGATGTACCGTATGTCCTTTCAGGATTGCCGCCGCTCTTCGCATGTCTTCCATTCTTCCATTGGTGCAGGAACCGATCACTACCTGATCGATCTTGATTGGTTCCATCGCCTCGATCTCATCAATGGTCTTTGCATTGCCCGGAAGATGTGGAAATGCAACTGTCGGACGCACTTTGGAAAGATCGATGGTCACTGTCTGCTCATATTCTGCATCCGTATCTGCCTCAAAAATCTGATATTCTTTGGTGCAGTGTTCTTTTAAATATGCTTTTGTGGTATCATCCACCGGGAAAATTCCATTTTTTGCTCCGGCTTCGATCGCCATATTTGCCATGGTAAACCGATCATCCATCGATAAATGAGCAATTCCGTCTCCTGTAAACTCCATAGACTGATAAAGAGCTCCATCCACACCGATCTGACCGATGATATGGATCATGATATCTTTTCCGCTGACATATCTGCCCGGCTTTCCGGTCAGGACAAACTGGATCGCCGAAGGCACTTTAAACCAGATCTCACCGGTTGCCATTCCTGTGGCAACGTCTGTGGTTCCCATTCCTGTGGAAAAGGCTCCCAGCGCTCCATACGTGCAGGTATGAGAATCCGCGCCAATGATACACTCTCCCGCTGTCACCACTCCGGCTTCCGGAAGGATCGCATGCTCCACACCGGATTTTCCCTGTTCAAAATACCATTTCAGTCCCTGCTCTTTTGCAAATTCACGGATTGCCTTGGAGTTCTCCGCAGATTTGATATCTTTGTTCGGGGTAAAATGATCCGGTACAAATACCACTTTATCTTTGTCAAACACCTGATCCGCCATTTGCTTCAGAATCGGAAGAGCCATAGGACCTGTGATATCATTTGCCATCACCACATCCAGTTTCGCCTCGATCAACTGTCCTGCCGTCACAGATTCCAGTCCTGCATGTGCGGCCAGAATCTTCTGCGTCATTGTCATCCCCATAGGAATGCCCCCCTTTCTGTATGTCTTCTATACATAGAATGCCTTTATTTTGCCTGAATAAATCCCTTTGCTGTCAGCGCTTCTGCACACAATACGGCTCCGCCTGCTGCTCCTCTGACTGTATTATGAGAAAGTCCCACAAATTTGAAGTCAAACATGGAGTCTTCTCTCAGGCGTCCGATGGAAACTCCCATTCCATTCTCATAGTCCACGTCCAGATTTACCTGTGGACGGTTGTCTTCTTCCAGATACTGGATAAACTGTTTTGGCGCGCTTGGAAGTCCTGCCTCCTGTGGGAATCCTTTGAAATTCACCAATTTTTCGATAAGCTGCTCTTTGGTCGGCTTTTTCTCGAAGTTGATAAATACTGCTGCCGTATGTCCGTTTAATACCGGCACTCTCAGGCACTGACAGGTGATCTTTGGAAGCTGTGCTTTGACGATCTCACCGTTTTCCACTTTTCCAAGGACACGAAGCGGCTCCTGCTCGCTCTTTTCTTCCTCTCCGCCAATATACGGAATGATGTTCTCCACCATCTCCGGCCAGTCTTTGAATGTCTTTCCGGCTCCGGAAATCGCCTGGTAAGTCGTTGCCACCACTTCTTTTGGTCCGAACTCTTTCCATGCAGCCAGACATGGCGCATAGCTCTGGATGGAGCAGTTTGGTTTCACTGCGATGAATCCGCGGGTTGTTCCAAGACGTTTTTTCTGATCCTTGATCACGTCAAAATGATCGGAGTTGATCTCCGGCACCACCATCGGCACATCCGGCGTCCAGCGGTGTGCACTGTTGTTGGATACAACTGGTGTCTCCGTTTTGGCATATTCTTCTTCAATGGCTTTGATCTCTTCTTTTGTCATATCCACTGCGCTGAAGACAAAATCTACCGTAGATGCCACATGCTCCACATCGTTGACATTCATCACAACCAGATCTTTCACTGCTTCCGGCATCGGAGTCGTCATCTTCCATCTGTCCCCCACTGCCTCTGCATAGGTCTTTCCTGCTGAACGAGGGCTGGCTGCCACTGTCACCACTTCAAACCATGGATGGTTCTCAAGCAGAGAGATGAATCTCTGTCCTACCATTCCCGTTGCTCCTAAAATTCCAACTCTTAATTTCTGTTCCATCTTCTTTCTATCCTTCCTTTCCATATATTACAACATAGCATCTTACACTATTCTTCTTTTAAATAAGCCTCTTCCTGTGCGATTGCAGCTTCCATCGCGCTCTTTCCCGGCGCTCCGATGGTATTTCGCATTTCCACACATGTCTTCATGCTGATCGCCTCATAAATATCGTCTTCAAATACAGGTGAGATTGCCTGAAATTCCTCCAGACTCATATCATCAAGGGCAATATTTCTCTCGATACAGTACAAAACGAGCTGTCCTACGATTCCATGCGCATCCCGGAACGGCACGCCATGATTGACCAGATAATCTGCCGCATCCGTGGCATTGGTAAATCCGTTCTTTGCACTGTCCTCCATCCTCTGCTTTTGAAACCGCATGGTTCGCAGCATGCCGGTAAACAAGGCAAGACAGCCTTTGGTGGTATCAACGGCGTCAAATACCAGTTCTTTATCCTCCTGCATATCTTTATTGTATGCAAGCGGAATCCCTTTCATCGTCGTCAGAAGTGACATCAGCGCTCCGTATACCCTTCCTGTCTTTCCTCTGACAAGCTCTGCAATATCCGGATTCTTCTTCTGCGGCATGATGCTGCTTCCTGTACTATAGGCATCGTCGATCTCCACAAACTGATACTCATTGGAATTCCAGAGGATCACTTCCTCACAGAACCGGCTCAGATGCATCATCACCGTAGACATCGCAGACAGCAGTTCAATCAGATAATCTCTGTCAGATACCGAATCCATACTGTTTAATGTGGGTCCGTCAAATCCCAGCAGTTCTGCCGTGTACTCCCGATCCAGAGGATAGGTCGTCCCTGCAAGTGCTCCTGCACCGAGTGGACAGTAATTCATCCTTTTTCTGATATCTTTCATTCTGAGACGATCCCGCTTGAACATCTCAAAATATGCTCCCAGGTGATGTGCCAGCGTTACCGGCTGTGCCTTCTGAAGATGCGTAAAGCCCGGCATATAAGTCTCCGTATGCTCTTTCATCAAATCCAGCAGCACTTCCAGCAGCTCTTTTAACAATGCGTCGATCTCTCCGATCTCATCTCTGGTGTACAGTCTCATATCCAGCGCCACCTGATCATTTCTGCTTCTTCCGGTGTGCAGTTTCTTTCCTGCATCCCCGATCCGATCAATCAGATTCGCCTCTACAAAACTGTGGATATCTTCGTATTCATCTGTGATCTGGAGAGTTCCGTTTTCCACATCTCTTAAAATCCCGTTCAGACCTTCGATGATGCGTTCTTTTTCCTCTTTTGTCAAAATCCCCTGCTTCTGAAGCATCGTCACATGCGCAATACTTCCGCGGATGTCCTGCGCATAAAATTTTTGATCAAAAGAGATCGATGCATTAAAATTATATACCAGCTTATCCGTTTCTTTTGTGAAACGTCCGCCCCATAACTGTGCCATTCCCCTGTCTCCTTTTCTCCAATACTATCTTTTTAGGTTGGAACTAGTTTAACACATTAACGTGTTATATGTCCATAGAAAACTGTGACAGTTTCCTTCCTATTGTGTACTGCTTCTTTGTGAAAACTCACAACCACAGTAATCCTGACGATACAATCCGAATTCTTTGGAAAGTTCGATGGAACGTTTGTATCCGTTTTTCTTTTTAAAATCAGACTGCAGATACTTCACCCCAAACGCTTCCTCTGCCGCCAGACCGATCTCATTTAACTTTGCCGCATTTTTCATAGGACTGATGGAAAGCGTCGTTGTAAAATAGTCGTATCCGCCCTTTTTTGCCATCTGAGCGGTTTCCCGCAGCCGCAGCGCATAGCAGCGAAAACACCGGGAACCTCCTTCTTTTACATCTTCCAGTCCTTCTGCCATTTGATAGAAACGCTCCTTATCATAATTTCCTGCCAGAAAACTGACCGGATAGCGACAGGACATTTTAGAGATCAGCTCCTGTTGTTCCAAAATTCTTTTTGTATATTCACTTTCCGGATAAATATTCGGATTATAATAAAATACGGTAATCTCAAAATATTTTGACAGATATTCCAGTACATAACTGCTGCATGGCGCACAGCAGCTGTGAAGCAAAAGTCGTGGTACCCGTCCTTCTTTCTGCAGATGTTCAATGGTTTTATCCAGTTCCTTCTGATAATTGATCACATTCATATTCTCTGCTCCTCTTTGGTTGTTTTCTCACAATCTCTTACAGTATACGTCTTTCCCTGCGGTCTGTAAAGAACGAGGAAAATACCCTGCGTGAAAAATCACGCATTTTTTTCTTTTTCATAAACTGATTATATACTTGTCGAATGGAGTGTCTGTATGGAAACTATTT
Organism: uncultured Ruminococcus sp.; assembly: GCA_900544395.1. Taxonomy (GTDB): domain Bacteria; phylum Bacillota; class Clostridia; order Lachnospirales; family Lachnospiraceae; genus Mediterraneibacter. Next base: position 5,074 of record UQVC01000043.1, read on the forward strand.
TAAAACTCAGTCACGTCAGCTATGCCTATCATACTCTGGAAGGCGAAACAAAAGCACTGACAGATATTTCCTTTTCCGTGAAACCGGGAGAATTTACAGCCATTGTCGGTCCATCCGGATGCGGCAAGTCCACGCTGCTTTCTCTGATCGCCGGACTGCTTGCACCGGAAGATGGCGAAATCCTGCTCAACCAAAAACCTTTAAAAGAAAGCGCCGCCAACATTGGTTATATGCTGCAGCACGATCACCTGTTTGAGTGGCGCACGATCTATCACAACATCCTGCTTGGTCTTGAGATCCAGCACACCTTGTCCGCTTCTGCCAGACTCCGTGCAAAAGAACTTTTAAAAGCCTATGGACTGGAAGCATTTGCAAATGCCCACCCATCTGAACTTTCCGGCGGAATGCGGCAGAGGGCGGCTCTGATCCGCACTCTGATCCTGGAACCGGATCTTTTGCTTTTGGATGAACCTTTTTCTGCACTGGATTATCAGACCCGTCTTTCGGTAGGAAACGACATCGGACAGATCATCCGTGATTCCGGACGGACTGCCATCCTGGTCACTCATGACCTTTCCGAAGCCATCAGTCTTGCAGATACGATCCTGGTTCTGAGCAAGCGCCCGGCCAGCATTGCCCGTATCGTCCCGGTTCATTTTTCTTTATCCTCAGACACCGCTCTTAACCGCAGAAATACCCCGGAATTTAAAACGTATTTCAATCTTTTATGGAAGGAGCTGAACCCAAATGACAACATGTTCTGACAGACAGCAGCAATATCTGAACCAGCAGAAACACCATCATTTTCTGATCCATTTTTTTCGACTCCTGATCCTTGTTATCTTTCTCATACTCTGGGAATGGACTTCCCGAAGCGGGATCATTGATTCCTTTGTGTTTGGCAGCCCTTCCAGAATCGCGCGCTGTTTCTGGAGCATGGTGTTGGATAAAACAATCTTTTTCCATCTGGGGATCACACTGTATGAAACACTTCTCAGCTTTCTGTTCGTTACAGGTATCAGTATTTTGTCTGCCCTTCTTCTGTGGTACAGCAAAAAACTCTCAAAAATCCTGGAGCCTTATCTGGTCGTATTAAACAGTCTTCCAAAATCTGCTCTGGCGCCTCTGCTCATTGTCTGGCTGGGAGCCAATCAGACTACGATCATCATTGCCGGGATCTCCGTTGCGATTTTTGGAAGCATCCTAAATCTATATACCAGTTTCACCAGTGTAGACCCGGAAAAGATCAAACTGATCTATACGCTGCACGGAACCAGATATCATGCCCTGACCAAAGTCGTCCTTCCGGGAAGCGTGCCTGCGATCATCAGCAACATGAAAGTCAATATCGGATTGTGTCTGGTGGGCGTCATCATCGGTGAATTTTTAGCTGCCAGAAGCGGACTTGGATATCTGATCATCTATTCCAGCCAGGTCTTTAAGATGGATTGGCTTCTGATGTCCATTGTCCTGTTGTGTATCATGGCAATGGGACTGTATGCCCTGATCAATCTGATTGAAAAATGGTATTTAAAAACATATTAGAAAACAGGGTGCAAAAGCGCTCATCCTCTTGTTCAAAAATCCTTTTCTATTTCTGATTTTTCTGTTACAATTTAGCTATGATTTTGTCTCCTTTCCGGAGACTTCCAATGTATTTTTCATGTAAAGGAGAGATGAACAATTATGAGCAGACTGGAACTATCCACTCCAACAAAGGCACAGCTTGTCGTCGAGGGATTATACAAAGATCTGGAACGTCGTATCGAATCCAGCCCGCCCGGCCTGTGCCCGGTTGACTTATCCCGCGCATTTCTGGATCTGTGTCATGCGCAGACCTGCGGAAAATGTGTACCATGCCGGATCGGACTTGGACAGCTGAGCCATTTTATCACCGATGTCCTGGACGGACATGCGACACTGGAAACTCTGGATGTCATGGAAGAACTGGCACGTTCGATCATGGACTCCGCAGACTGTGCCATCGGATACGAAGCCGCACACATGGTCTACAAAGGACTGATCGGCTATCGGGAAGATTACGAAGAACATATCCGCCAGGGACGCTGTACCTGCACCTATCATCAGCCGGTCCCCTGTGTATCACTCTGTCCTGCCGAGGTGGATATTCCGGGATATATCGCACTGGTCGGAGAAGGACGGTATGCAGATGCGATTCGCCTGATCCGCAAAGACAACCCATTTCCGACTTCCTGCGGTTTTATCTGCGAGCATCCATGTGAAGCCAGATGCCGCCGCAATATGGTAGATGATAAGATCAACATCCGGGGATTAAAACGGGTGGCTTCCGATTTTGCAGGAAAAGTTCCGCCTCCGCCATGTGCAAAATCTACCGGAAAACGGGTAGCCATCGTAGGAGGCGGTCCCTGCGGTCTGAGCAGCGCCTACTATCTGCAGCTTATGGGACATCAGACCACGGTTTATGAGATGCTCCCTCAGCTTGGCGGCATGCTCCGTTATGGTATTCCGAATTACCGGCTGCCAAAGGAAGAACTGGATCACGATATCCAGGCGATTCTGGATACTGGTGTGGAAGTCCGGTACAACGAACGGATCGGCGATCAGATCACCATCCAGCAGCTCCGGGACGAATACGATGCCGTTCTGATCTCCATTGGTGCAAGTACCGATAAGAAAATGGGAATCGAAGGCGAACAGGCAGAAGGTGTCGTTTCTGCCGTACATTTTCTGCGGGAAGTCGGACTTGGAAACAGGCCGGACTTAACCGGACAGGAAGTGGCCGTGATCGGAGGCGGAAATGTTTCCATGGATGCAGTCCGCACAGCGATTCGTCTTGGGGCTAAAAAGGTCAGCATCGTATACCGGCGCCGGATCGCCGACATGACTGCCCTTCCCGAAGAAATCGAAGGAGCCATTGCAGAAGGTGTGGAAGTCCAGGTCTTAAAAGCGCCTTCCCGGATCGAGACAGATGCAAGCGGTCATCTTCAGGGACTGTATGTCACCCCGCAGATGGTCAGCAAGATCAAAGACGGTCGTGCCAGCATCCGGCCAACCGGAGAAGACGATCTTTTCATCCCCTGCACGACTCTGATCGTTGCCATCGGACAGGATATTGAATCCAGACATTTCGAACAGGCTGGTTTTTCCGTCATGCGGGGACGTCTGATGTCTGAAAAAAATGCCGGTTTTGAAAACATTCCCGGCGTGTTTACCGGCGGTGACTGTGCTACCGGACCTTCTTCTGTGATCCGTGCCATTGCAGCCGCCAAAGTCATTGCGGCCAACATTGACGAATATCTGGGATATCATCATGAGATCACCTCTGGTGTGGAAATTCCAAAACCTCGTCTGGATGACCGCACCCCTTGCGGAAGAGTCAATATGACAGAACGGGAAGTCTGTGAACGGATCCACGATTTTGAAGGTGTGGAAAACTGTATGACCGAACAGGAAGCCAAACAGGAAGCAGACCGCTGTCTGCGCTGTGATCATTTCGGATTCGGAGTCTTTAAAGGAGGTCGCAATACAATATGGTAACTCTTACGATCGATCAGAAAACCATCCAGGCCGCGGAAGGAACCACCATTCTGGAAGCAGCCGAGCAAAACGGAATCCCAATTCCAAGACTTTGCTATTTAAAAGAAATCAATGAAATCGGCGCATGCCGTATCTGTGCCGTGGAAGTCGAAGGCAAAGAAAAACTGATCACTTCCTGCAATAATCTGGTGGAAGAAGGCATGGTGATCTACACCAACAGTCCAAAAGCCCGCAGAAACCGGCGCAACATGATCGAGCTGATCTTATCCCAGCACGATTGCCGCTGTGCCTCCTGTGTCCGAAGCGGCAACTGTTCTCTACAAAAGATCGCCAATGACCTGAATGTGATCGACACCCCGTTCCATCAGGAAATTGAGCGCATCCCATGGAACCAGGATTTTCCATTGATCCGTGACTCTGCAAAGTGCATCAAATGTATGCGCTGCATCCAGATCTGCGACAAAATCCAAAGTCTGAATGTCTGGGATGTGGAAAGTACCGGTTCACGCACCACTGTCCATGTATCCAAAAACCGGAAGATCGAGGAAGCGGACTGTTCCCTTTGCGGACAGTGCATTACACATTGCCCGACCGGAGCGCTCAGAGAGCGGGATGATACTGCAAAAGCCTGGAGAGCCATTGACAATCCAAAGAAGATCACCGTTGTCCAGGTAGCTCCTGCCGTACGCACCGCATGGGGCGAGTCCCTTGGTCTCTCCAGAGAAGAAGCCACCATCGGAAAGATCACAGATGCGTTAAAACGTCTGGGCTTTGATTATGTCTTTGACACCTCCTTTTCCGCAGACCTGACGATCATGGAAGAAGCCCATGAGTTTATTCAGCGTTTTACAGCCGGAGAATGCAAAGAACGCCCGATGTTCACTTCCTGCTGTCCGGGCTGGGTTCGTTTTCTCAAATCCCAGTATCCGCATCTGGTGAAACAGCTCTCCAGTGCGAAATCACCGCAGCAGATGTTCGGCGCTGTTATGAAGACTTATTTTGCAAACTCCATCGATGCAGATCCGAATGACATCTGCACAGTTTCTATCATGCCTTGCCTTGCGAAAAAGGGAGAGCAGAACATGGAGCTTTTCTATGAAGAGTACGCAGGACATGACATTGACATTGTCCTGACAACCAGGGAACTGGATCGTATGATCCGCGCTGCCCATATTGAGCCTTCCACTTTGGAGGATATTCCATGTGATGACATCATGCGGGATGCGTCTGGAGCCGGCATGATCTTTGGAGCCACCGGCGGTGTAATGGAAGCCGCACTGAGAACTTCCTACTTTTTGATCACTGGCCACAATCCGGACGCCGATGCTTTCCATACTGTCAGACGGACCCAGGAAGATGAATTTACCATGACTGCCGAGATTCCGATTGGTGATCTTGTTGTCAAAACAGCCATCGTCAGCGGTCTTGGCAATGCCAGACGTCTCATCGAACGCATTGAACGTGAAGAAGTTCATTATGATTTTGTAGAAGTCATGGCCTGTCCCGGCGGATGTGTCGGCGGCGGCGGACAGCCGATCCACGACAGCGAAGAACTGGCTCTGACCCGAAGCCGGAACCTTTACTTCCTGGATGCAGCCAACAAGCTGCGATTCTGCCATGAAAATCCGGATATCCAGAAATTATATCATGATTTTATGGATGCCCCGCTTTCACATAAGGCGCATATGCTTTTACATACCGATCATACTGCGTGGGAAATGCCCAAGCGAAAATAACAGATAAAAAAATCGTACCGGAACAGTACATCTGCTTCGGTACGTTTTTTTATTGTCTTTACAACTTCAACTCCTGATACTGCACATGCGCTTCCAATGCCTGTGTCATCTCTGCCATCCGGCTCACATCCCCGATCAGGATCACGCCACAGAGTCGATTATTAAGGAAATAATATTTCTGATACTGTTTTTTCCCCATATCTTTGAACTCGATTGTTTTGTATACCAGATTTGGATTCTTTCCATTGTCTCCTGCTGCAAACAACGCCGTGCGCATTCCGTGGAAACTCAGCGCTGCCGGCACGGTCTGATATTCTGTTTCCTCTCCCGCTGCATTGGCTCCTGCTGTTTTTCCCTGCGCTGATGCCTCCGGCCAGATTGCGTAATTGAGTCCCTCATACTGTACGCAGTCTCCACATGCATAAATATCTGGTACATTTGTCTCCATTTTAGAATTGACGATCACAGCACGGTCTACTTCCACTCCTGCTGCTTTTGCCAGCGCTGTATTAGCGCGCACTCCTGCAGAAACGATCACCAATTCTGCCGCAAAGGTTCTTCCATCGGAAAGTGTCACGCCTGTCACAGACTCTTCCCCATCTACGGATGCAATACTCACTCCTGTGTGGATTGCAACTCCCTGCTGTTCACTGATGTGCTGCAGCATCTCTCCTGCCGCTTCATCCAGCTGACGTCCCATAAGCTGTGGCGCAGCTTCCAGAACAGTCACCTCACAGCCTGATTTTTTCAGTTCCCAGGCAGCTTCCAATCCGAGCACTCCACCGCCGATCACAACTGCATGCTCCACATCCGGCAGCATTGCCGCAACTTTTTTTGTATCCTCCAGACGGCGGATCGCAATCACGCCTTCTTTATCTGCACCAGGGATCGGAGGAATAAAGCACTCTGCTCCCAGCGCATAGATCAGTTTTGTATAAACGAATTTAAGACCGCCTTCCAGTTCGATTTCTTTGGTTTCCGGATGGATGGCAACCACTTCCATATCCAACACCTGCTGGATATTCTGTTCTTCATACCACGATGCATTCTGCACGGCAATCTGTTCCTCATCCAGATCTGCCATAATCGATTTTGTCAGCATCGGACGGTTATACGTGCGGTATGGTTCATTGGAGATCATCAGCACAGATGCTGTTTTGTTTCTCTTTCGGATCTCTGCCGCCGCATTCCATCCGGCCGTTCCATTTCCGAGGATCACATAAAAATCTTTGGTATCATTGGCAAACTCACTTTCCTGTGCATCTACCGGAACAAAATTTTCTTTGCCTACACCGCAGACCGGACACACTTCCAGGGAAGAATCAAAGATTTCTCCGCAGACCAGACATTTGACCAGCTGACGTGCTCCGCTCTTTTCGGTCTTTTTATTTTCCTTATTCTGCAGGATACATCCGAAATTGTATCCATAATCAAAGGCATCGATCAGATTGTCGTCTCCCGGTTTAAACCGGACACGGAATCCGTCCACCACATTCATGCGCAGCTGCTTCAGACGCTCGATAATATGTGGTACCCCTTCTCCGCTCCATCCATAACTTCCAAATGCGCTGGCCAGTTTTCCGCCATGGGTACCTGCAAAAATAGAAGTCGTCAGATCCCAGATCGGCTTCAATGCTTCCCCCACGATCGTCGGCGTTCCAAACAGGATTCCATCTGCAAATCCAAGCTCTTCCAGAACTTTCGCCTGATCTGCCTCCACCATGTCATAGCAGCGTACATCCACATCACCGCTTGCCTGGATTCCTTCCGCGATCTTTCCGGCAAGCTGTGCAGTATATCCATAAGCGCTCACATACGGAATGATCACCGTTTTCTTTGGATTTGGGTTCACCACAGTACACCATTCTTCATAAGTGTCCAGCATCCAGGAAATCTTGTCATCAATCACCGGTCCGTGTCCGGTACAGATCATACTCAGATCTAACTCCCTCACTCTTTTCAGAGCTTTTGCCATAAATGGCTTAAATGGTCCGATGATGTTGTCAAAGTAATATTTCGTAGCCCGTACATAATCTTCCCACTCGGTTACCTTGCTCAATAAAATATCGTGGAATCCATAATGGGAACCAAAAGAATCACAAGTCACCAGGATCTGTTCTTCTTCAATATACGTATACATGGTATCCGGCCAGTGCAAGTTTGGCACGATCAGAAAACGAAGGGTTTTATTTCCGATTCTCATCGTCTCATTATCTTTCACCGGAATCGCCGTAAATTCTCCATTTACAATCTCTTTTAAAAATCCGATGGCGCATCCTGTGGCCACGATCTTAAGTCCCGGGTTCAGCTCCAGCAGCCGTTCCACACTTCCCGCATGATCCGGCTCTGTGTGGTTGACTACCAAATAGTCAATCTTCCGGATATCTGTGATCTCACTTAATTTTTCCAGATATTCATCAAAAAATTTGGCCTTTGCGGTCTCAAACAGAATGGTCTTATCCCCGGCCTTTAAAATGTAAGAATTGTAGGTTGTCCCAAATTCTGTATACATGATGATATCAAATACACGCAGCTGATCGTCCACGATCCCTGTCCAGTAAAAATCATCTCTCAATTGTAATGTCTCCATTGTCATCTCCTCCTTCTTTCGGAACGATTACAGGCACATCTTATAAATAGCTGCCACATCTTCTGCATCCAGCGGAACATACGCCTCCAAAAGACCTCCAAAAATCACGGCATGCTCCGCCATCGCCTCAAAATGCTCCTCTGTGATCCCCAGCTCTGTCAGCGTCATCGGAATTCCCAGATTTTTCAAAAATGCTTCTGTCGCATCAATTCCTGCATTTGCCGTCTCAAATACATCTTCAGATTCTGCAATCCCCCATACATTTTTTGCATAATCTGCAAATTTCCCGACGGTATCTTCATTCAGGATATAACGCATCCAGCGCGGTGTCAGAATCGCAAGTCCCACCCCATGGGTAATGTCATAATAAGCGCTCAGCTCATGCTCCATCGGATGACAGCTCCATGCGCAGTCCTTTCCGGTGGAACAGATTCCGTTGATCGCCAGGGATGAAGTCCACATCAGTTCTGCCCTTGCTTCATAATTCTCTGGTTCACGCACTGCGATCGGCGCATACTGAATCACCGTCTTTAACAGCCCCTCGCTGATCCGATCCGGAACTGCCGCTTTTCTTGTGTCAAAATACACTTCCAGAATGTGGGACATGATATCCGCACTTCCTGCTGCCGTCTGGCTTGCAGGTACGGTAAATGTATTTTCCGGATTTAGTATGGATGCTTTCGGAAGCAGCAGCGGATTTCCAAATCCCAGCTTTTCTTTGGTCTTTAAATTGGTGATCACACCGCCATTGTCCATCTCACTTCCTGTTGCCGAAAGTGTCAGCACCGTAACAAGTGGAAGCGCCTTTTCAATCTTATCGGGATGCAAGATCAGATCCCAGGCATCTCCTTCATAATAAGCCGCTGCGGCAATGGCTTTGGAACAGTCAAGCGTACTTCCTCCGCCTACTGCAAGGATCACATCAATGTCTTCTTCTCGGCAGATTTCCGCCCCGGCATACACACTCTCGATTCTCGGATTCGGCTCGATCCCTCCAAGTTCAAACACTTCAAACCCGGACAGCAGTTCTTTCAGCTTGTCATAAAGTCCCGTGCGTTTGATACTTCCTCCGCCGTAAGTCAGCAGCACTTTTTTCCCATATGGCTGTAAAAGTCCCGGCAGTTGTTCTTCCTGTCCTTTTCCAAATAAAATTCTGGTTCCAACACAAAAATTAAAATTCTCCATACCAATCCGCCTTTCCTGTTATCATTCCATTATTTTTATCAGACAATCCCATTTTATCATTGAATGAGGAAAATGTCTTTCTTTTTCCCAAATATTTCTCATAAAAATAGAGTGGTCAAAAAACCACTCCATCTTGCAATACTATCTAAAATTCCTTTTTCTCCATCACATGCACACTGATCTGATACGAAATCCCCATAAAAACAACAAGCACAACCAAACCAATGATTCCAAGTGTACCCGCACCAATCTCTGACACTTTTTCTAAGACAGCAGTTACATCGATAGAGAGCCCTTTGATCAGCTGGACACCGCCTGCGATCAACAGAAACGCTCCAAGCCCTACTGCTACCACTGCCAGTCTGCCCTTTTCGTTCCCACACTTCAGCTGTACCGGAAGTGCAACTCCTAAAAGTAGTAATACCAGAACAAATGGGGTCACATAGGACAACATCAGGGACATATCGACTGGTGTCTCTCCGTTTACAACCACATACAGCAGACTGCATAACATAGCAAGAATCCAACTTCCGCCACAAAGAAGCAGACCAAACGCATACTTTTCTTTTACATACCCTTTTTTCGATACCGGAAGTGTAAATAGAAAGGAATATCCTCTGTCAAATTCATCATAACTCAATGTACCCAGGACAACGATACAGCTGTACATGGGCATCAAACTTACAATATAAGTCGGACTTTCCATAAAAACAGTAAACACCACACACATAGCCATCAAAACCAGCAATACATTCTTCTGCAGCTTCAAAATACAAAAATCTTTTACCAAGAGTTAATATGTAAAGGGTGGTTTCTCCCACCTAATACATATGACTGCGGCT
>UQVC01000044.1 GCA_900544395.1 uncultured Ruminococcus sp.
TTGTATTTACAGGGATTATGGCACTTTTTTAACTAATCAACTGTCAAAGATGAGATTTTAAAACATTAGTTTGTAATCGTCAACTCTGTTTCTTTATCAAAGAGATGGATTTTTTCCATATCAAGAGCAAATACAGCATGATCTCCAGTTCTCAGTGTTGTGCGAGGATTTACGCGGGCTGTCATCTGTGTACCTTCTACATCGAAGTACAGATATACTTCTGCTCCGAGCAGCTCGTAAACTTTAATTGTAGATTCGATAACACTGTCAGGTGAATTGCTGATAAATGCCTGTGAGTCATGTACGTCTTCCGGACGGATACCAAGAACAACTGTTTTTCCATCATATCCTCCGTCAATCAGTGCCTGTCTCTTAGAAGCAGGAACTTTCAGTACGTGCTCTCCAACTGTAAGTGTTACATCATTTCCTTTTACATTTACAACTGCATCCATGAAGTTCATCTGAGGAGATCCGATGAATCCTGCTACGAACAGGTTGCAAGGTGTGTTGTAAAGGTTCTGAGGTGTATCTACCTGCTGAACAACTCCGTCTTTCATAACAACGATTCTTGTACCAAGAGTCATAGCCTCTGTCTGGTCATGTGTTACGTAGATGATCGTAGCGCCCAGATTTTCATGAAGTTTGGAAATCTCGATACGCATCTGAACTCTCAGTTTTGCATCCAGGTTGGAAAGTGGCTCATCCATCAGGAATACCTTTGGATTACGAACGATGGCACGTCCCATAGCAACACGCTGTCTCTGTCCACCGGAAAGAGCTTTTGGTTTACGGTCAAGCAGTTTTTCCAGATCAAGGATTCTGGCTGCTTCTTTTACTTTTTTATCAATCTCATCTTTTGGAACTTTACGAAGTTTCAGTCCGAATGCCATGTTGTCATATACTGTCATATGTGGATACAGAGCGTAGTTCTGGAATACCATCGCGATATCTCTGTCTTTTGGCTCTACATCGTTCATAACTTTTCCGTCGATCTCCAGTGTACCGCCTGAAATATCTTCCAGACCTGCGATCATACGAAGTGTTGTAGATTTTCCACATCCAGAAGGTCCTACGAAGATGATGAACTCTTTATCTTCGATGTCCAGATTGAAATCTTTTACTGCGTGAAATCCATTTGGATAAATTTTCTGAATTCCTTTTAATGATAAACTTGCCATTTGAAATAGCCTCCTTAAAATCATTGTTTCGTTGTTTTCTGTAATTAAGTATACCGTCAGAGGTTCAAATGGACAATGTTACGAGTGACTAAAAAAAACAGATAATGGTGTACAAAGTGACTATAGGAGTTTTTTAATCTCAGGAATGGAAAGTCCGTTCTGCCGGAGGGTGCGTATCTGTTCAATTCTTTCGACCGCCGCTTCCCGTGGAAAACGGCGGGTCAGATTTTCTTCTGCTTGTTCAAATGGCAGCATCCCTTCTTCTGTATAGAATTTTAAAGTGCTGTATCGGCAGCCGGTGATACGAACCAGTTCACCGATTGAAACATACTCCGAAGCCAGTATTTTCTCCATAGAACGTTGTCTGGACATAAGAATACTCCTTTATTTTTATTTTACATTACATATCTTCTCAGCTGAACCCCGAAGACCGGAGCCCGGTAATACTGGCGCTGTGTGGGGATACATTCATAATAAAGATTGTCGATCTGCAAAAGCGGTACGCTGCCCGCTCGGATGATATGGACCTCATTTCCGTTTGCTTCCAGTCTGGCAACGACATTTTCCAGACGTTTTTCAGCGTTACAGTACAATTCTTCCGATTCGATAAAAACAGCGCTGGACCGCTCCATAAAGGGAACCTGAAATAAAACCCCGGTGCCAAGCTGGGTAGAGAAGAAGGATTTCTTCTTGGAAAACAGTCCAAGCGCGGCACTGTCGAGAGCACTGTGAATGGAAAGTGGAAGCAATGTTTTGGCCAGCAGGGAATTTAAGTACAGTTCATTGATGCGGGTAGAAAGATACTGACGTTCTTCTTTGGAGAATAAATCATAAAAGCAGCTGCTCTCACGCAGCAGCCAGAGCAGGCAAACGGTTTCATCCGTTACATTGCCTTCTTCCATCAATTCTGCCCGGATACTTTCTGTCTGGCGAGAATATTCTTTAAGATCTGTCCGGTATTCCAGAATCTGGTTGCCGGCAGAAGCAAATTCCAGGTCACAGCTAACCAAAGCGGAAGCCTGTGTCATCAGCCCCAGATCGTGAAGACGCGTGTAAACGGTATGTTCCAGTTCCTTTGAAGCAGTGGAAGACAGGTGAGCAGCTTCTTTTAAAGAAGCTGGCAATTCCTGAAGAAGAGAAAGATATTCCGTAGAATCCACGGCCTTTTCTTCCGTTTCATTTAAAAACCGGTCCAGTATATCAGCAGCTGAAATACAGCGTATAGCCGCTTTTTTGGCAGTGGAATTTCGGGTGCTGTTTAATGCATTCAATGCGATCAGTGCAAATCGGTCTTGTAATGATAAATTCGTCATAAGAAGTCCCTCCTCTTAGATGAGAAAATTAGTGATTACTTATTACTTACTACTTACGATTTAAAAATACTGCGATTACAGGGAAAATTCAAGAGGTTTTGAAAAAGTTTTCAGAAAATTCCAGAAAAACACAATATGTTGACGAAATCGTGCAAATCCGCTACAATAACCTCATGTACGGCTTTACAAAAGCCGAAGTCTGATAGAAAAGAGGAGAAATGATATGGCAAATCCAGTTGTTACATTTGAAATGGAAAACGGCGATATTATGAAAGCAGAGTTATATCCGGAAATTGCACCGAACACAGTAAAGAATTTTGTGTCTCTGGTAAAAAAAGGATTTTATGACGGACTGACATTCCACCGCGTGATCAGTGGATTCATGATCCAGGGAGGATGCCCGGACGGAACCGGTATGGGCGGCCCGGGATATACGATCAAAGGAGAGTTCCTTCAGAACGGTGTGACCAATCATCTGGCGCACGATGCAGGCGTACTGTCGATGGCACGTGCAATGCATCCAGATTCTGCAGGAAGCCAGTTCTTTATCATGCATAAAAAAGCGCCTCACCTGGACGGAGCCTACGCTGCATTTGGAAAGATCACAGAGGGAATGGACGTTGTCAATAAAATTGCAGAGACAGCTACAGATTACAGTGACAAGCCGCTGGAGCCACAGGTGATGAAAAAGGTAACAGTCGAGACATTCGGAGAAGAATACGGCGAGCCGGAGCTGGCATAAAAAGAGGGAGAAAAAGCAGTCATTTGGCTGCTTTTTCTTTTGAAAAGAATCCATCAGCTCTACTTTTTTCTTCTATAAAAGTGTGCTATACTAAGGAATCGGTAAAAGGAAGGGAATCTCAGATAGAGAAGGAGTCGAACGATGATACAGACGGAAAAGCTGATCTATGAATATGAAAAAAGAGACGAAGAAGGCAATGTAGTCGGGATGAAACGTGCCATTGACGGAGTCGATATTGAGATAAAGGAAGGTTCCTTTGTGGCAATTCTGGGACACAATGGTTCCGGCAAGTCCACGCTGGCAAAGCATATGAATGCGATCCTGGTGCCGTCAGGAGGAACCATGTGGGTGAATGGAAGAGATACCAAAGAGCCGGAAAATCTGTGGGATGTAAGACAGTCTGCGGGAATGGTGTTTCAGAATCCGGACAACCAGATCATCGGAACCGTGGTGGAAGAAGATGTAGGATTTGGGCCGGAGAATCTGGGAGTGCCGTCCGATGATATATGGAAACGGGTGGAAGAAAGCTTAAAAGATGTAGGAATGCTGGAATACCGGAAGTCTTCTCCGAACAAACTTTCCGGTGGGCAGAAGCAGAGGGTTGCCATTGCGGGAGTGATTGCCATGGAACCAAAGTGTATTGTGCTGGATGAACCGACTGCCATGCTGGATCCGAACGGAAGAAAAGAAGTGATCAAGACCGTCCGAAGACTGCAGAAGACAAAGAAAGTGACGGTGATCCTGATCACACATTATATGGAAGAAGTCATTGATGCGGATCAGGTGTTTGTGATGGATCAGGGGCATGTGGTCATGCATGGTACACCAAAGGAAGTGTTCTCCCAGGAGGACAAATTAAAACAGTATCGGCTGGATGTACCGCAGGTGACCATGCTGGCAGATGAACTGAGAAAAAGAGGGCTGGATATCCCAAGGGGAATCCTGAGAAGAGAAGAACTGGTGGAGGCATTATGTCAATTGAATTAAAACACATTCATTATGTTTACGGTCAGGGGACCGCATATGAAAAAGAAGCATTGAAAGATGTAAGTTTAGAAATCCCCCAAGGGCAGTTTCTGGGGATCATCGGACATACAGGATCCGGGAAATCGACCTTGATCCAGCATTTCAACGGACTGATGAAGGCCACATCCGGTGAGATGTATTATGAAGGAAACGATGTATACGCAGAAGGATATGATATGAAAGAACTGCGAAGTCAGGTGGGACTGGTCTTTCAGTATCCGGAGCATCAGTTGTTCGAGGTGGATGTCCTGACCGACGTCTGTTTTGGGCCGAAAAATCAGGGACTTTCCAAAGAAGAATGCGAGAAACGGGCAAGAGAGGCACTGGAGCTGGTGGGGTTTCCGGAAGAGTCTTATTTGCAGTCTCCCTTTGAACTGTCCGGCGGACAGAAGAGAAGAGCTGCGATCGCAGGGGTTCTGGCAATGCGTCCCAAGATACTGGTATTGGATGAACCAACAGCGGGACTGGATCCAAGGGGAAGGGATGAGATTCTGGATCAGATTGAAGAATTGCACAAAAAGACAGGAATCACAGTTGTGCTGGTTTCCCATAGCATGGAAGATATTGCCAGGTATGTGGAGCGCATTGTCGTGATGAACCGGGGAGAGAAGTTCCTGGATGGAACTCCGCGAGAGGTATTTTCTCATTATCAGGAGTTGGAAAAAGTAGGACTTGCAGCGCCGCAGGTGACTTATATCATGCATGAACTGCGCCAGAACGGGCTGGATGTAGGGAAGGACGTTACGACAGTACAGGAAGCGGCAGATGAGATCATGCGTTATTTTGCAGAAAAACATCCGGAGGAAATAAAATTATGATTCGAGATATTACAATCGGGCAGTACTATCCGGCAAACAGTGTACTTCACCGCCTGGATCCCAGAGTTAAGATCGTGGGCACATTGCTGTTTCTGATCTCGTTGTTTGTGCAGAAAAGTGTGCTGGGTTATCTGGTGGCAACGGTGTTTCTGGCAGGTGTCATTCATCTGAGTAAAGTGCCGTTTCAGTTTATTATGAAAGGATTAAAGCCGATCATGATCCTGCTGTTGATCACTGTGGGATTCAATCTGTTCCTAAATACTGGAGGAAAAGTACTGGTACATTTTTGGATTTTTAAGATTACCGAGGCAGGTGTGGAAATTTCCGTATATATGGCGATTCGTCTGATTTATCTGATCGCAGGATCTTCTCTTATGACCTTTACAACTACGCCAAATGCGCTTACAGATGGAATTGAGAAATTACTGCGTCCTCTTAATAAGGTGAAAGTTCCGGTACATGAGGTGGCAATGATGATGTCTATCGCACTTCGGTTTATCCCGATTCTTCTGGAGGAGACGGACAAGATCATGAAAGCTCAGATTGCGAGAGGAGCGGATCTGGAAAGCGGAAATATCATCCAGAGAGCAAAAGCAATGATTCCGATTTTGGTTCCACTATTTGTTTCAGCATTCCGGCGGGCTAACGATCTTGCCATGGCAATGGAGGCACGCTGTTATCGGGGCGGCGACGGCAGGACGAAGATGAAGCCGCTGGTATATCACAATCGAGATCGGATGGCATATGGAGTTCTGATATGTTATCTGGCTGCGATCCTTGTGCTTGGCAGAATGGTGCCGTTTCACATCTGGATATTCTAAAATAAAGGAACGAAGAACGTTTATGAAGAGAATCAAACTGACCGTTGCATATGACGGGACGAATTATTGTGGCTGGCAGATCCAGCCGAATGGGATTACTGTAGAAGAAGTACTCAATCGTGCCATTCAAAAGCTGACAGGAGAAGAGGTTGCAGTGATCGGTGCAAGCCGTACCGATTCGGGTGTCCATGCGCTTGGAAATGTGGCAGTATTTGACTCGGAGACCTCCATTCCACCGGAACGGATCTCCTATGCACTGAACCAGAGACTTCCGGAAGATATCGTTGTGATCCGATCTGAAGAGGTGCCAGTGGACTGGCATCCGAGATATTGTAATTCTACAAAAACATATGAATATCATATTCTGAATGCAAAGATACCGGATCCAACGAGGCGCCTGACCCGCTATTTTGTCTCCTTTGATCTGGACATTGAGAAAATGAAAGAAGCTGCACAGTATCTGGTGGGGACTCATGATTTTGTAAGTTTTTGCAATGTGAGGACGGATGTGGAGGATACAGTACGGACAATCTACAGTCTGGAAATCCTGCCAAAAGGAGATGAGATCACGATCCGGATCCGGGGGAACGGATTTTTGTACAATATGGTACGGATCATCGTGGGAACTCTGGTGCGTGTCGGAAGAGGTTTCTATAGCCCGGATCAGGTAAGAGAAATCCTGGAAGCGAGAAATCGAAAAGCAGCTGGAGTGACAGCGCCGCCGCAGGGGTTGTTTCTGGTGGGGATCGAGTATGAAAAGTAAACTTTTTCATTGTACAAATTCTAAAACAAGTATATAATGAAATATGTTCTATCCATACAGGATAAAAAGAAAAGAGCCGCATTTTGGAGTTCGCGGGCTTACATGGAATTGAGGAGGAATCAACATGAAAATTATTGAAGCAAAAGACTACAAAGATATGAGCAGAAAAGCAGCGAATATTTTGTCTGCACAGGTAATCATGAAACCAGATTGTGTATTGGGGCTTGCAACAGGTTCTACACCGATCGGTACTTATGAGAAACTGGTAGAGTGGTATGAAAAGGGAGATCTGGATTTCTCCAAGGTAACTTCCGTAAATCTGGACGAGTACAAAGGACTGGATCGTGCGAATGACCAGAGTTATTATTACTTTATGCATGAGCATTTGTTTAACCATGTAAATATCAAAGAAGAAAATACAAACGTGCCAAATGGTATGGAACCAGATGCAGACAAAGAGTGTGCAAGATACGAGGAGCTGATCCGTTCTCTTGGCGGCGTAGATCTTCAGCTTCTTGGACTGGGACACAATGGACATATCGGATTCAACGAACCGGCAGAAGCATTTGACAAGACGACACACTGCGTAGATCTGACAGAAAGCACGATCGAAGCAAACAAGCGTTTCTTCGCATCCGCAGAGGATGTTCCGAGACAAGCTTATACGATGGGAATCGGAACGATCATGCAGGCAAAGAAGATCTTGATCATTGTCAGCGGAGAAGACAAAGCAGATATCGTAAGAGATGCATTTTTCGGACCAGTGACACCACAGGTACCAGCATCTATCCTTCAGATGCACAGTGATGTGACACTGGTAGCAGATGAAGCAGCATTGTCTAAAATTCCTAGATAAAAATAGTATTGGTACATTTGTACGAAAATATAAAGAAAATATAAACAATATTACCAAAATCTAAATTTGAGGCTTCCGGGCGGTTGACTTGAGATACCGCCTCTGTTATAGTTGATATAACGAATTGAATCAGATTGGATTGTTACTGTCAGGCAGGCAAAACCAGTTTTATAAGAGAGTAATACCACAGGTCTATTCTCTTGTAAATACTGGTTTTTTATTTTTAAAACAGAGAATTTTAATGCCTGATGGAATGAAAAGAGGATTCGCATAAAAATGGTAATTCAGAAAATTATAAATAATAACATTGTATCTGCTGTGGATGGCGAAGGAAGAGAAGTTGTTGTCATGGGACGGGGACTTGGATTTGGAATGAAGCCTGGAAAATCCATTGCGGAATCTAAGATTGAAAAGATATTCCGCATCAAAAGCCAGACGATTGCAGAGCAGTTTAAAGACCTTCTGGAAGATATGCCTCTGGAGCATGTGAAGGTATCCAGTGATATCATTGCTTATGCAAAAGAAAATTTGAAGCTAAAATTAAATCAGAGCATTTATGTAACTCTGACAGATCATATTAATTTTGCAATCACAAGATATCAGCAGGGGATCAAACCGCAGAACGCATTGTTATGGGAGATCAAAAGGTTTTACTCCAGAGAATATGAGCTGGGGATGTATGCGATCAAGACGATCGAGGAGAAACTTCAAATCCGACTTCCAGAGGACGAGGCGGGATTTATCGCACTTCATTTTTTAAATGCAGAGTATGGAACAGACATACGGGATGCAGTAAAGTTTCCGAATCTGGTCAGGAAGATTCTGGAGATCGTAGAAGAAGAACTTCAGATCAAATTGGATGAATCATCTCTTCATTACGAGAGATTTGTAACCCATATCAAGTTTTTGCTGCAGCGTGTTTACAGAAAAGAACTTCTTCCGGATGAGGAGTCTGAACTGGCAGAATTGATGCAGAAGAAGTACCAAAAAGAGTATGCCTGCAGCAAACAGGTGGCATCATATATAGAAAAAGAGACAGAATGCAGTCTGTCGGGAGAAGAGATCATGTATCTCGCGATTCATATCCGCAGAGTGACTGCGGCAGAAGAATAGGAGGAAGAAAGATGTTTGGACTTTTTAAGAAGAAAAAAGACAAGGCACATGTGCTGGGAGCACCGGCAAAGGGAAAGGCTGTTTCCATCAAAGAGGTGAACGATCCTACATTTAGTGAAGGGATTCTGGGAGATGGAGTTGCAGTGATCCCATCGGAAGGTAAGATTTATGCACCGGCAGACGGTACCATCGGTATGGTATTTGATACTCTTCATGCCATCAGCCTCACAACAGAGTTCGGGGCAGAAGTCCTAATCCATGTAGGGCTGGATACGGTACAGTTAAAAGGAGAAGGTTTTGAAGGACATGTCAAAGCCGGAGATACGGTGAAAAAGGGAGATCTGCTTCTGACAGTGGATTTGGAAAAAGTAAAAGCAGCGGGCTATGATATCATCACACCAATGTTGATCTGTAATACAGCCGATTATGCAGCTGTCACACCGGAATTTGGAAAAGAAGTCAACGCCGGAGACGATGTGCTGACAATCGAAGAAAAATAAAACTACGGTTTTAAATCAGCGGTATCGCTGAATTAAAATAAATAAAGGGATTATTCCAAATTAGGAAAAGGATTTTGAGAAGGAGGAAAACAAATGAAATTTTTACAAAAATTAGGTAAATCCCTGATGCTGCCAGTAGCATGTCTGCCTATTTGCGGTATTTTAATGGGAATCGGATACGCTCTTTGTCCGGCAACAATGCAGGGCGGAGAAATCAATGGTATCGTTCAGCAGATCGGTTTTTATCTGGTAAAAGCAGGTGGAGCTCTGATCGATAACATGGCAATCCTGTTTGCAATCGGTATCGGTGTTGGTATGTCTGACGATAACGATGGTACAGCTGGTCTTGCTGCATTGGCTTCCTGGCTGATGATCACAAACCTGCTTTCTACTGCAAACGTATCTGTTATCAGAACATTAAGTGAGACAACAACCCTTGCATTCAATAAGATCGCAAACCCATTCATCGGTATCATTGCTGGTCTCATCGGTGCTATGTGCTACAACAGATTTAAAAACACACAGCTTCCTGACTGGCTGTCATTCTTCAGTGGAAAACGTTGTGTTGCAATCGTAGCTGGTGTTGTTTCTATTATTGCATCTGTTGTATTACTGTTTGTATGGCCGGTAATCTTTGGAGCACTGGTTGCACTTGGAAAAGGTATCGTAAGCCTGGATGCAATTGGAGCTGGTATCTATGCATTCTTCAACAGACTGCTCATTCCATTCGGTCTGCACCATGCTCTGAACAACGTATTCTGGTTTGAAACAATCGGACTTGGAGATCTGACACACTTCTGGGCAGGAGAAACATCAGCAGACGTATCATGGAGCCTTGGAATGTACATGTCAGGATTCTTCCCATGTATGATGTTCGGTGTTCCTGGAGCAGCTCTGGCTATGGTACATACAGCAAAACCTGGTAAAAAGAAAGTTGCAATCGGTCTCGTTACATCTGCAGCTATCGCAGCATTTGTCTGTGGTGTTACAGAACCATTCGAGTTCGGATTCATGTTCCTTGCTCCAGTACTGTATGTAATCTACGCTTTACTGTATGGTATTTTCGTAGCAGTTACAACACTGGTTGGATTCCGTGCAGGATTCAGTTTCTCGGCGGGTGCAACTGACTTGATCTTCTCTGCTTCCTTACCGGCAGCACAGAAGACATGGATGATCATTCCTCTTGGAATTGCAGCATTCATCGTATTCTATGTCGTATTCCGTTTCGCGATCGTGAAGTTTGACTTAAAGACTCCAGGACGTGAAGATGATGATGTGGATGAGACAACAGTAAAACTTGCAAACAATGACTTCACAGAAGTTGCTAAGATTATTCTGGAAGGTGTCGGCGGAAAAGAAAACGTAACATCCATCGACAACTGCATCACAAGACTTCGTCTTGAAATCAAAGATTACACAAAAGTAGATGAGAAGAAAATCAAATCTGCAGGTGTTGCAGGCGTGATCCGTCCTGGAAAAACATCTGTACAGGTAATCATCGGAACAAAAGTTCAGTTCGTAGCTGATGAGTTCAAAAAACTGTGTAAATAAAAATTAAAATCAAATCCCTTTACTCATGAGAGGCCGCTTTTTAGCGGCCTTTTTGAGTGGGAAATCTGAAGGGATCATGCGGATTGTTGAAATCATGGGGAAATTATGATAGACTCTTAAACGAAAAATATCCCGGACAGAAGCAAGTATTTTGGGGATTTGTCCGGAAAGAGAGGTAGACGAGCATGAATTATATTTTAGAGACATGCGCAGACAGTGTACAGTCTGCGATCGAGGCAGAAAAAGGCGGGGCAAACAGAATCGAGCTGTGTTCGAATCTGGTGATCGGAGGAACTTCTCCGAGCGAATCTTTGTTCCGGCAGGTGAGAGAGAACACTGGGTTAAAGGTGCGTACCCTGCTGCGTCCGAGATTTGGGGATTTTTGTTATGACCGGTATGAGTTCCAGATGATCCTGGATGAAGTCAGAATGTTCCGCAGACTGGGGGCTGACGGAGTTGTGATCGGAATTTTGAATCCAGATGGGACCTTGAATATGGAGCAGATGAAGATCCTGACAGAAGAGGCAGGAGATATGGGAATCACACTGCATCGTGCCTTTGACGTATGTCGTGATCCATACGAGACTATGGAGCAGTGTATTGATCTGGGGATCGACACGATCCTGACCAGCGGTCAGAAAAGTTCCGCATGGGAAGGCAGGGAACTGCTGGCAGATCTGGTGAAAAAAAGTGAGGGAAGGATTGAAATCCTGGCAGGGGCGGGAATCAGTCCGGAAAGTATCGCAAAGCTGGCGCCTTACACAAAAGGAAAGGCATATCATATGTCCGGGAAAGTTGTGATCGACAGCCGTATGGAATTTCGAAGAGAAGGCGTGCCGATGGGGATTCCGGGATTCAGTGAGTTCGAGATCTGGCAGACCTCCGCAGAAAATATCCGTAAAGCAGCACAGGTGCTGCAGGAACTGTAGATGCATCTCAAAGCATCTTAAGACAGCTGTGGAAAATCAAAGAACAACCTTGACAAATCCAAAAGAATGGGATAAGATTGCGATAGATATGAAACAGGCAAAGAAGAGAACAAGTAGTACAGGATTGGACGAAGACAGAAAGCAGCCGGGTGATGAGAGGCGCATGAGGACAGTTTGTATGAATACATCTCAGAGCTTCACACCGAACTCTTACCGGAAAGTAGGCTGTGACGGATTGGTGCACGTTACCGCACTGAGTGATTGAGCATCGAAAGGTGCGAGATCAACTCACGGAGGCAGACGATGCGAATTGTCTGTGAAAAAAGGTGGTACCACGAGCTTATGAGCCCTCGTCCTTTCGGATGAAGGCTCTTTTTTTGTAAATGAAGAAAGTGAGGAAATGTAAAACATGAAAATTTATGACGAACTGAAAGCAAGAGGTCTGATCGCGCAGGTGACAGACGAGGAGAGAATTTCAAAACTTGTCAATGAAGGGAAAGCAACCTTTTATATTGGATTTGACCCGACTGCGGACAGCCTCCATGTAGGGCATTTTATGGCGCTCTGCCTGATGAAACGTCTGCAGATGGCAGGGAATAAACCGATCGCATTGATCGGAGGAGGAACAGGATACATCGGAGATCCTTCTGGAAGAACGGATATGCGTTCCATGATGACACCAGAGCAGATTCAGCACAACTGTGACTGTTTCAAAGAGCAGATGAGTAAATTTATTGATTTCTCAGAAGGAAAAGCGCTGATGGTAAACAATGCAGACTGGCTGCTGGATCTGAATTATGTAGAATTGCTTCGTGAAGTAGGGGCACACTTCAGTGTGAATCGCATGCTGACTGCAGAGTGCTACAAACAGAGAATGGAGAAAGGGTTAAGTTTCCTGGAGTTTAACTATATGATCATGCAGGCATATGATTTCTATGCGCTGTACCAGAAATACGGATGTAATCTGCAGTTCGGCGGGGATGACCAGTGGAGCAACATGCTGGCAGGAACCGAGCTGATCCGCCGAAAACTGGGAGAAGATGCAAGTGCTATGACCATCACATTGCTTCTCAATTCCGAAGGAAAGAAAATGGGAAAAACACAGTCAGGTGCGGTGTGGCTGGATCCAAATAAGACGTCTCCGTTTGATTTCTATCAGTACTGGAGAAACGTGGCAGACGCAGATGTTCTGAAATGCATCCGTATGCTGACATTCCTTCCATTAGAAGAAATCGACAAGATGGATTCCTGGGAAGGGGCACAGCTCAATACAGCCAAGGAAATCCTTGCATTTGAACTGACAAAACTGGTGCATGGAGAGGAAGAGGCTCAGAAGGCACAGGAAAGTGCGAGAGCGCTGTTCAGCCAGGGAAATGCGGCGCAGATGCCGACAGCAGAACTGACAGAAGAAGACTTTGAAAATGGAGAGATTGATATTTTAACTCTGCTCTTAAAGAGTGGTCTGGTTCCATCCAAATCTGAGGCAAGACGTGCAGTACAGCAGGGCGGTGTTGCAGCAGACGGTGAGAAAGTAGCTGATATTCATGCAGTCTTTACAAAAGATGCGCTGTCAGGGGACGGTATCGTTCTCAAAAAAGGAAAGAAAAACTTCAGGAAGGTTGTTGTAAAATAAAAAGACAGGGGATTTCCGGCGTTGGAAATCCCCTGATTGATTTATCGGGTTTCTTTCAAATATTGTACGCAATATGCCGGAAGCTCTAAAGAACCATTTAGTGTCTGTACAGAGCTGGCAGAGTCGCTTTTTAGAAGATCAGTAAATGTTCCCTGAAGTTCTCCGTGATACATCGTAAAATCGCTGTCTGAGGCGTTGACAGCAACGAGAATGCGTTCCTGTTCGGTACGGCGCTCAAATATCAGCTGATGATTGGTGATTGAAAGATTCTGATAGCTTCCATTGCAAAGAGCATCGCTGTCTCTTCGAAGAGTGATCAGCCGGGAAATAAATTCAGTCAGCTCATTTGGCGTGGGCTTTTCAAAACACGGACGCAGCGCATAGTCGTTATCCGGAGCCTTGACGCCTTTTTCGCCCCATTCACTTCCATAATAAATACATGGAATTCCCGGCATGCCGAATAAAATGCCATATGCAAGTGGTACATGTGCCGGATTGGCCAGAATACTGGCAATTCTGGTTACGTCATGATTGTCAACGAAATTCATAAGATGTTTGCCGCGATAGATGCACCATTGTTCCGGACCATACTGGCGGTTCAGAGAATGTGCGATCTCGAACAGATTCATGCTGTTGAGGCTGGAATAAATCCCTTTATAACATTCGTAGTTGGTGCAGCTGTGCAGCATTTCTTCATTGACGATCAGATTATAATCTCCGAATAAAACTTCTCCGATCAGTGCAAAACCAGGCTTTTGTTCTTCGCAGAATGTACGAAGCCTTTTCATAAAGTTGTGATCCAGGCTGTATGCTACATCCAGACGGAGACCGTCGATATCAAATGTATGGATCCAGAACTGTACACATTCCAGCAGATAATCGGTAACTGCCGGATTTTGCAGATTCAGTTTGACCAGTTCAAAATGTCCTTCCCATCCTTCATACCAGAAACCATCCTGATAGCAGCTGTCACCGTCGAAATTCAGATAGAACCAGTCTTTGTATGGAGAGTCCCACTTTTTCTCCTGCACATCGCGGAATGCCCAGAATCCCCGTCCAACGTGGTTAAATACCCCATCCAGGATAATCTTGATGTGATGCTTGTGCAATGTGTTACAGACATCCTGAAAATCTTCGTTGGTTCCCAGGCGGCAGTCTATTTTTTTGAAATCCCGGGTGTCATAACCGTGATTGTCGGATTCAAAGATTGGATTTAAAATGACAGACCCGATCTGCAGCTGTTCCAAATAGTCGCTCCAGTCTTTTAATTTTAGAATACGCGGAACGCAGATACCGTCGTTGTGTGTCGGGGCACCACAAAATCCGATGGGATAGATTTGGTAAAATGTTTCGTTGTAAGCCCACATAAATAAGTACCTCTGCTTTCTTTTAGAATAGAGATATTATACCGTATTTACGGGCTTTCGCATAGGTGAATCCTCGGTTGAAAAATTTTTTGAAAAATTTTTAAATTTGTTATTGACAATTAGGGTAGTCCTATGTATAATAGCTATTGTGTCACGGAGAAAACGACACAGAAGTGAATAACGGGGTGTGGCTCAGCTTGGCTAGAGCGCCTGGTTTGGGACCAGGAGGTCGCAGG
>UQVC01000045.1 GCA_900544395.1 uncultured Ruminococcus sp.
TGTTGTCCAAGTTTCTGGAAACATTTCCAAAACTGAAGCTGTTACAGGATGGAACGAAAGTATCCGTGACATTGTATGAAGATAAAAGTCAGCAGGAGCGCATTGAGGAATACATTTTGTATCAGTTAAAGCAGGCAGGATTCCAGGGAGTATCTCTGGGAACTCTCGGAAATAAGATCCGAAATAAGTTCGGGAATTTTAAAGTAAGAGATTATGGATATTCGCAGTTTCAGCAATATGTGAAAAGTTTCCCCGGAGTAGAACTGGAAGATGACGGGGAACAGAAATGGGCAGTATTAAGAAAATAAAGGAAAGAGACAGTCGTATGATTTGCAGAGGTCATACGGCTGTTTTTTTCATCTTATGAAAAAACAAGGTTGACAAAACTAAAAACATAGTGTACTATCTAACTATAGCACTGATACACGAGGAGGAAGGAGGAAGAAGATGAATTACAATGCAGAGATGCCGATTTATCTGCAGGTCATTCATGACTTGAAGAAAAAGATGATCCAGGGAAAGATACTTCCCGGAGAGAAGCTTCCATCCAACAGAGAGCTGGCGGTTCTTTATAAGATCAATCAGAACACTGCGGCAAGAATTTACAGAGAGATGGAGACACATGGATATTGTTATACAAAGCGGGGGATTGGAACATTTGTGATGGAGGAAGAGACGATGTTCGAGACGATAAAAAAAGAAATGGCAGAAGAATTGTTGAGCAGCTTTATACATGAGATGCAGGATCTTGGATTTGAAAAAGATGATATTATCTCAAAAATTGCAGACTACAAGGAGGAGAGAAGATGATTTTAGAATGTCGTGATTTAAGCAAATCATTTTACACAAAAAAGGCGCTGAATGAAGTTTCGCTGAAACTGGAAGGCGGAAAGATCTATGGTCTGCTCGGGGAGAACGGAAGTGGGAAGACCACATGGATGAAGATCATCTCCGGTCTGACAAAGCCTACATCCGGAGAGGTTTTGTTCAAGGAGCATCCGTGGTTCTATGGAGATAAGGCAGAGATCGCCTACATGTCTACAGAGCCGTTTTTCTACAGTTTTCTGGATGTGAACGGAGTCGGACAGTACTATAAAGATTTCTTCCCGGATTTTGATGAGAAGAAATTTCACGAGATGGTAAGAAGGATGTCCCTGGAAGGTAAGATGAAGGTCAAAGAACTGTCCACCGGTATGACAGCAAAGCTGAAGGTGATCGCAACACTGAGCCGCAAAGCAGAGCTGTATCTTCTGGATGAGCCGTTCAATGGAATTGATTACAAAGCAAAAGAAGAGATTCTCGGGATGATCCTGGAGTCAGCAAATGAAAAAAATACCTTTGTAATTTCCACACATATGATCGATGAGATCGAGAGTTTTATCGATGAGGCAATCTTTATCAAAGACGGAGAAGTTGTGCGCCGGATGTCAGTGGAAGAAGAACGGATGCAAAGTGGAAAATCCGTGGCAGATATTTATCTGGAGATCATGTAGGAAGAACAAAGGCAGAATGAGAAAAGAGAAAGAGAGGAAACAAAATGGGACGTTTGATTAAATATGAGCTGAAAAAACAGCAGACATCCAGAAACATCATACTGGCGCTGCTTCTGGTATTTTTACTGGCATTTGCGGCAGGAATTTTTTCAGACAATGGGAATATGGTAGGAATCAGTATGGGACTGGAGATTTTTGTTGGAATGTTTGTCTTCTTCTATATGGGAATTGAAAGTCTGTTGATATTGAATCGTGACCTGAAAACAAAGCAGAGTCATATGCTCTGGATGGTGCCGATGCCAAGCTGGAAGATCCTTGGTGCAAAATATATCGCAGCAGCGTTGCAGATTTTCTGTATTTCAGCAGCATATGTGCTGGCTGGTACCGCATGCGTTATGACGATGATCGCAAAAGAGGGAGCATGGAAAGAACTTATGCAGGCAATCCGCATGGGATTTGAGTGGCTGCTTCAGGGCAACCTGGACTGGATAACCGTTCTGGCAATCTTGCTGTTTTTCTTCCTGGCATGGACATCTGTGATCGCAACCGGATTTCTGGCAATTATTGTATCCAGAACGGTATTGATCAATTCCAGATTTGCAGGGATTGTTTCTTTGATCCTGTTCTTCGTGATCAACGGAATTGTGGAGTATGGTTATAACCTGTTTGCAAGATACGAGGTTCTGGGAATTCACAAAGGACTTTATATCGGAATCGCAGAATACGGATTCTATATTGTGGTATGTGTTGGATTGTTTGCCATATCCAGCGTGCTGGCAGAAAAGAAATTAAGTGTATAAAATATGGAAGGTACAGTCTGTTAAATCGGATTGTATCTTCTTTTTTAATTTTACAACTGTCTTGTCATATGTAAAGTCTTGTGCTATAATGGTCAGCAATTAACGATAAAAATTTAACAATTCAGGATAAGTGAGGGAATAGAAGATGACAATTGTGGAAGAAATCCAGAAATTGAAGCAAGAAAAAAATGCAGTCATTCTGGCACATTATTATGTAAGGCCGGAGATTCAGGACATTGCCGACTACATCGGAGATTCTTTTTATCTGAGTAAGGTTGCAGTCGGATTGAAAGAGCAGACCATCGTATTCTGTGGCGTTTCTTTTATGGGAGAGAGTGCGAAGGTACTGAACCCGGAGAAAACCGTATTGATGCCGGATATGCATGCAGACTGTGCAATGGCACATATGGCAGATGCAGATACGATCCAGAAGATGCGTGATACATATGAAGATCTGGCAGTGGTGTGTTACATCAATTCTACTGCAGAATTGAAGACACATTCTGATGTGTGTGTTACATCAGCAAATGCAGTGAAGATCGTAAAAGCACTTCCGAACAAGAATATTTTCTTTATTCCGGACAAGAACCTGGCACATTTTATTGCAGAGCAGGTACCGGAGAAGAACTTTGTATACAACGAAGGCTATTGCCCGATCCATGAGAAGATGCAGGTGGAAGAGATCAAAAAAGCAAAGGCACAGCATCCGAATGCAGAAGTATTGTCCCATCCGGAATGTCCGAAAGCAGTGCTGGAGATTTCCGATTATGTGGGAAGTACATCCGGGATCATTGATTATGCAGCAAAAAGCGAAAACGAAGAATTTATTATCTGTACGGAAAATGGAGTTCGCTACAAACTGGAAAAGGACAACCCGGGCAAGAAGTTTTATTTTACAGAGACAGAGCCTGTCTGCACAGATATGAAGCTGATCACATTAGAAAAAGTTCTTCACGTCTTAAAAACAGGAGAGAATGAAGTGCATTTGAGTGAAGCATTGAGAACGGACTCCAGAAAACCATTGGAAAAAATGCTGGAGCTGGCAAAATAGAGTGTCTTTTTGAAAAAAGAGACTTGCCGAAAGGAAAGAGAGTATTATGAAGAAAAAAGCAGATGTTGTTATCGTTGGAACCGGTGTAGCGGGATTGTTTTCGGCGTTGAATCTTCCGGATGACAAAGAAATCATCATGATCACGAAATCAGATGCCGAGAGCAGTGATTCATTTCTGGCACAGGGCGGAATCTGTGTACTCCGGGATGAACAGGATTATGACAGCTATTTTGAAGATACGATGAGAGCCGGTCATTATGAAAACAGGAAAGAATCTGTCGATATTATGATCCGCAGTTCTGGAAAAATCATTGAAGATCTGGTAGGATATGGAGTAGAATTTGAAAAGGACGGAGAAGCGTTTGCCTACACAAGAGAGGGGGCACACTCCAGACCGAGAATTCTGTTTCATGCAGATGTGACAGGAAAAGAGATCACCAGTAAGCTGTTGGCGCGGGTAAGGGAAAAGAATAACGTAACAATTTACGAATATACGACCATGACAGATATTCTTGAGGAAAACGGAAAATGTGCGGGAATCACCGTGAAGACGCAAAGTGGTGAAGAGTCCTCTATTTATGCAGATTATACCATTCTGGCAAGTGGAGGAATCGGCGGGTTGTACCAGCATTCCACAAATTTTCCGCATCTGACAGGAGATGCACTGGAAGTAGCGAAAAAACATCACATCCGTCTGGAGCATCTGGATTATGTACAGATCCATCCGACTACATTGTATTCGGAAAAGCCGGGCAGACGATTCCTGATCTCCGAATCCGTCCGTGGGGAAGGCGCACTTCTCTATAATAAAAACATGGAGCGTTTCGTAGATGAACTGCTTCCGCGAGATGTGGTGACCAGGGCAATCCGGGAACAGATGGAAAAGGATGGAACGAATTTTGTGTGGCTGTCCATGGCGCCGATCGAGAAAGAGACGATATTGAGTCATTTTCCGAATATTTACGAGCATTGCCTGGAGGAAGGCTATGATGTTACAAAAGAATGCATCCCGGTTGTTCCGGCGCAGCATTATTTTATGGGCGGAATCTGGGTAGATAAAAACAGTCATACATCCATGCCGCAGTTGTTTGCAGTGGGAGAGACAAGCTGCAACGGTGTACATGGGGCAAACCGTCTGGCAAGTAATTCTCTGCTGGAAAGCCTTGTGTTTGCAAAAAGAGCAGCAAATCTGATCAAGGAAGAAAGCTGTCTGGAAAAAGAGCAGGCAGTATAAAAGATACCGTTAAGAAAGAATGAGAAGGAGAACGAAAATGAACGATATTACAATGAAACTTCAGGCAGATCACCTGATTTTAGAAGCATTAAAAGAAGATATTTCCAGTGAAGACGTGACAACAAATTCGGTTATGAAAGAAGCGGTGCAGGGGGAGGTAGACCTGATCTGTAAACAGGACGGAATTATTGCAGGATTGGAAGTA
Organism: uncultured Ruminococcus sp.; assembly: GCA_900544395.1. Taxonomy (GTDB): domain Bacteria; phylum Bacillota; class Clostridia; order Lachnospirales; family Lachnospiraceae; genus Mediterraneibacter. Next base: position 4,784 of record UQVC01000045.1, read on the forward strand.
TTTGAGAGAGTATTCTATCTCCTGGATCCAAATACAAAGGTGGAATTGTACTGCAAGGATGGAGAAGAAGTGAAAAACGGACAGCTGATGGGAAAGGTCACAGGAGATATCCGCGTGCTGCTTTCCGGAGAAAGAGTAGCGCTGAATTATCTGCAGAGAATGAGTGGGATCGCTACTTATACCAATTCTGTAGCAAAACTTCTGGAAGGAAGCAAGATCAAACTTCTGGACACCAGAAAAACAACACCGAATATGCGTATTTTTGAGAAATATGCAGTGCGTGCAGGCGGCGGATACAATCATCGCTACAATCTTTCAGACGGAGTTCTGTTAAAAGACAATCACATCGGAGCAGCGGGAAGCGTGACAAAAGCGGTGCAGATGGCAAAAGAGTATGCACCGTTTGTCAGAAAAATTGAAGTAGAAGTAGAAAATCTGGATATGGTAAAAGAAGCGGTGGAAGCCGGCGCAGATATCATCATGCTTGATAATATGTCACCGGAGGATATGAAAAAAGCAGTGGAGCTGATCGACGGAAGAGCCCAGACAGAGTGCTCCGGAAATGTGACAAAAGAAAATATCGCGCGTCTGACAGAGATCGGAGTTGACTATATTTCCAGCGGTGCGTTGACACACTCCGCTCCGATCCTGGATATTTCTTTAAAGAATCTGCATGCAGTGGAATAAAGATGCAGAAAAAGAAAGAGAGGAACAGTATTTATGACAGGTTCTGAACGCAGAGATCAAATCATAAATCAGATTAAAAAAAGCAGTATTCCGGTATCTGGGGCGCAGCTTGCAAAAGAATTTGATGTCAGCCGGCAGGTGATCGTGCAGGATATCGCACTGATCCGGGCAGCGGGACATGAGATCATATCCACAAACAGGGGATATCTTCTGAATACTCCACATTCCGTGAACCGGATCTTCAAAGTGAATCACACGGATGAAGAGTTGGAAGACGAGTTGTGTACGGTAGTGGATCTGGGCGGAAAAGTGGTGAACGTGATGGTCAATCACAGGGTGTACGGTCACATGGAGGCAGAGATTAACATCACATCCAGACGAAAAGTGATGGAATTTGTAGAGGATATTAAGCGGGGAAAATCAAGTCCTCTGAAAAATATTACCTCCAATTATCACTATCATCTGATCGAGGCAGATTCCGAAGAGACACTGGATCTGATCGAAGAGGCATTACGGCAGAAAAAATTTCTGGTCGAAGTGGCCGCTGGATCGTAATAAGACAAATTTTTAAAAGGTGCAATCTTGACTTATCATTCCGGCTGTGATACGATTTTCAACGAGAAAGTGTGTATTTTATACACATATCTGGTAGAAAAATCATACGGAAAATGCAAAGACGGAGAGAGTAGGTTATCCGAAATTTTACAGAGAATTCCCGGAAGATCCGAGAAAGGATCCGATGCTGAGAGGGATGAACGGAAGATGATCGAACATGGCTCCCGAGCGGCGCAGCAAGCATGATGTGAACTGCGATGGGTTCGCCCTTTACAGCGAGCGAGTGTGAAAAGCACTCACAGAGGTTTCAGCCGTGAGGCTGAGATAAATCAGAAGTGGTAACACGGTATTCACCCGTCTTCTTGGCAGCAGGAAGACGGGATTTTTTATGAAGGAGAGAAGAGAGATGGCAGACAAGAAACCATATTATATCACAACAGCGATTGCCTACACATCAGGCAAACCGCATATTGGAAACACTTATGAGATTATTCTGGCTGACGCGATCGCAAGATACAAGAGAAGTCAGGGATACGATGTATTTTTCCAGACAGGAACTGATGAGCATGGTCAGAAGATCGAGCTCAAAGCAGAAGAGGCGGGAGTAACACCAAAAGAATTTGTAGACAATGTTTCCGGAGAAATCAAGAAAATCTGGGATTTGATGGATACTTCTTATGACAAATTTATCCGTACAACAGACGAAGATCATGAAAAACAGGTACAGAAGATCTTTAAAAAACTGTACGATCAGGGAGATATTTACAAAGGTCACTATGAAGGAATGTACTGTACTCCATGTGAATCTTTCTTCACAGAATCACAGCTTGTAGACGGCAAATGTCCGGACTGCGGACGTGAAGTACAGCCGGCAAAAGAGGAAGCATACTTCTTTAAAATGAGCAAATATGCAGACAGACTGATCAAGCACATCAACACACATCCGGAATTCATTCAGCCGGTATCCCGTAAAAATGAGATGATGAACAACTTCCTGCTTCCGGGACTGCAGGATCTGTGTGTATCCAGAACATCTTTCAAATGGGGAATTCCGGTAGACTTTGATCCAAAACATGTAACTTACGTATGGCTGGATGCTCTGACTAACTACATCACAGGAATCGGATACGACTGTGACGGAAACAGCACAGAACAGTTTGAAAAATTGTGGCCTGCAGATTTACATCTGATCGGAAAAGATATCATCCGTTTCCATACGATTTACTGGCCAATCTTTTTGATGGCATTGGATCTTCCGCTTCCGAAACAGGTATTTGGACATCCGTGGCTGCTCCAGGGTGACGGAAAAATGAGTAAATCCAAAGGAAACGTTCTTTATGCAGATGAACTGGTAGATTTCTTTGGAGTAGATGCAGTCCGTTACTTTGTTCTTCACGAGATGCCATTCGAAAATGATGGAGTGATCACATGGGAACTGATGGTAGAACGCATGAACTCCGATCTTGCAAATACACTGGGTAATCTGGTCAACAGAACCGTTTCCATGACAAACAAATATTTTGGCGGAACAGTAACAGATAAAGGTGTGGCAGAAGAAGTAGACGCTGATTTGAAAGCAGTGACAGAAAGCACACCAAAAGCAGTGGAAGATAAAATGGAAGAACTGCGTGTAGCAGATGCAATGACAGAAATCTTCAATCTTTTCAAACGCTGCAATAAATACATTGATGAGACAATGCCTTGGGTACTGGCAAAAGACGAAGAGAAAAAAGACCGTCTGGAGACAGTGCTGTGGAATCTGATCCAGAGCATTTCCCGTGGCGCAGAACTTCTGGAATCTTTCATGCCATCTACAAGCAAGAAGATCCTGGAACAGCTTGGAAATGGTCATGTTACAGAAAAGCCGGAAATCTTATTTGCAAGATTGGATCTGGAAGAAGTAATGAAAAAAGTAGAAGAGCTGCATCCACCGGTTGAAGAAGAAAAAGAAGAGGAAGATGTGATCGATATCGAAGCAAAACCAGAGATCACATTTGACGATTTTGGAAAAATGCAGTTCCAGGTCGGAGAAATCATTGCCTGCGAAGAAGTGAAAAAATCCAGAAAACTTCTCTGCTCGCAAGTAAAGATCGGAAGTCAGGTAAAACAGATCGTATCCGGAATCAAAGGACACTATACAGCAGAAGAAATGGTCGGAAAGAAAGTGATGGTTCTTGTAAACCTGAAACCGGCAAAACTGGCCGGAGTATTATCCGAAGGAATGTTGTTATGTGCAGAAGATGCAGAAGGAAATCTCGCATTGATGACACCGGAGAAAACAATGCCGGCAGGAGCAGAGATCTGCTAAGAAAAGCATAGAAAAAGAAAAATATAGAAGCATGTAAAAATTGTCCCCTGGATGAGAGGCGAAGGCCCAATCCGGGGACATTATATTTTGCTAAAAATTATTTTGACTCCTGAATCCATTGGGTTACTTTTTCAATCGCAATCCCGGTCAATTCGGAAATCTGTTCCGGGGAATTTCCGGAGTTGAACATATGGAGAACAATTTCTTTTTGTCCAAGATTATAGATTTCTTCTGAAACTTTACACATAATATTTTGACCTCCTTCATCACATTTTAAAAAATGAACACGCTTTGACAAATCTCCCTGGCTCATATCATTTGGATCGGAAGATTTGAAATACTGCATCAATTCCGCTATTTTTGTACCGTCATTCACAGCAGCATTGATATATATAATATGCAGACCATCGTTATAAGGCATATTTGTACTTTGAAAATATTTTTCCACAGGATATGAGGTATGTCCAGATTTCCATAAATCAGTTTCACTGACATAAATAATATATACATCTGGCAAGTCAGAATAGTTTGCCCCTTTCATTAAATATTCACTATCGATCATAGAACCGTAAAAACGAGTTCTTCTGGCATGGTCAAGGGTATCGGCTCGTTGGATTTCGATATTATATAAGCGGCCAAGAGAATCTTCGGCCAAAACATCTAAAATTGCATTATGTGAAGCGAGTTTAGATATTTTGTGTTGTGTACGAACTTCTTTTACAATCAAATCTTGGATTCCGGTTAATATTCTAAGAACATGCTGACATGCGTTAGTATCATTTAATGCAACGGACATAAAAGTATCACTTAATAAATTCATGGTTTTTGTTTTTTCTAACAGTAATTCCTTTTTTTGGATTGTTGTTAAATGAATATCTTCATACATGGAATACCTTCTTTCTTCATTATAAGTAGGATGAGTGTGTTTTTCAACTTGGAAATATTGACGATAGAAAAGAAAATCTGGCGAAATGCCGGAACGTAAGATTGCTTCTATAAGGAGAAGCTGATGCTGCACAGACGGCAGCTGAAAATTAAAGATTAATCCATTGCTTTATAGTTTCCATATCAATCCCGGTCAATTCGGAAATCTGTTCCGGGGAATTTCCGGAGTTGAATAAGCGCAGAGAAATTTCCTGTGCCATGGTAAGGCGTCCCTCTTCATATAAATCTTTTTCATAAGCTTTTTGATTAAAAGATGTAAGAACCATACTGATTACCTCCGCTTTATGCTTCACCAGTACATCCCGAAGAATTCCATTTTCGATGCAGAAATCCACTGCTTTCGTGACGGCGTATCTTAAATCATTTGTTCCTTTACAATAGCTTTTTACAGTATCTACAAAAATGGAATACTCTTTCAGCCGCTGACATTTTTCCATCAGTGCCAGATTATGTCCATAGTTGATATTCAGCATCACAGCGGTACATTGCAGACAAGGCTGGCGGTTCGATACAGGTTCAAATGCATCTGTCAGCTGGAGAACTGTCTCGTCTGGCTGTTCTTGTGTGCCATTGTAGAACACAAAGTATTGAGGAATCGGCAGCTTTTTCAAAGTGCTGCTGTATAAATTGATATTTTCTGTTTCAATATATCCATCATACAGCCTGGCCAGATAGAGCAGCCCTCGCAATGGCATATTTGGATTATAGGTACTCTGATGTTCATAGAGATTCAATGTTCCGCCAATCAGAAAAGAAATGTCATTTTTCATGGAGAGATAGACAGCATCTTCCAGGGTATTGACCTCCAGATCATTCAGGTTTTCATAGTTGGTATTATTCAAGGCATTGTACAGATCTAACAGATCTCTTTTGTTATTGAAAACCAGACGAAAAAGCCGATCTTTAAATTTCTGATTTGGAATTGGGTGTTGCTGGTGTATTCGTTTTTTCTTTTTTCTCATATGTTTTCCTCCATTATAAAAAATATATTCTGCAGATGCAATATGAACCCGTGAAGGTACGGTAAAAATAACTGAAAATCTGGCGAAATGCCGGAAAATAAGACTGCTTCTATAAGACAGAAGCTGATACTGCACAGACGGCAGTTAAAAAGTAAATTGATTATAGCGTGCTTTGATTAAAATAGCAATGTACAGATTATACAAAATAAATATTCAGAAAACAATATAAAAATAGAACAATTAAAAAATATTTTGAAAAAATATTAAAAATAGATTGACAAATAAAAGCGTGAGTGTTATTATAAAGTCAATCCAAAAGAGATACAATAATCGAACATCTCAAAGGATATTTAACTAAAGAATGATTCCCCTATTATTCGGAATATCATTCTATTAGATTAAAAATAAATGAGTTAAGGAGGCAGAGGTCCAATGGACAGTATATCATCAGTTACATCTCAATATGTCAGTGGTACGGTAGATGCAGGTTCCTGTAAAAGAGACCTTTACCACAAAAAATAAAGATCCAGTAAAATTGAATGAAAAGATAAAATCGAAGAGATTAGAAACTGGATACAAATAAAAAGATTCTACATCTACAGACGTATTGAATATAGATACCACACGTAGCCAAAGTTCCCGAACATGTGTAAAGAAACATGAAAGAGGAATGTCAGTTTATATGAAGCACCGCCAGTTATAGAAAGAATAATCAAGTAAGTTGTTAGAATATCCGGAAAAGATACTGTAGCAGCTGAACGATTATAGAATGAATAACTGAAGAGAGGACTTTCATGATAGGATGATACCGATACCGAATCGGATTTAGGTTATAAAATTGTTAGATTGAAGAACAGGAGGTTTCATAAGCCAGTCTTAGTGAGCAGACTGCTATATCAATTAACAATGGCAAAGGTCTTACAGGAACGGAATCGAGAAGTTCCTTCGATTTATAAGATAAATATGAAAAATTTAAATAAAGTATAAAATGCATCTTCAATGTCAATTGAGGATGCATTTTTTTGACATTACGGGAGTCATATGGTAAACTAGAACAAACTAGGCAATGAAACGAGAAGTATCCGTTGGATATAGATTAAGTATAATGAGGTGAGCAGAGTGGACAAGTATGAATATAAGTTGAAGACAGAACAGATGTTAAAACTTATGGAAAACGGTGCATACAACAGAGCCGCTGAAATTGCTGACAGTATCGATTGGAAACGTGTTAGAAATACAAATATGCTGGTAAATGTCAGCAGTTTATATGAGAAGATCAGGGACTACCGGAAGAGTTTTGGAGTTCTGAGAGCTGCCTATCAGAGGACGGAGGGGAGCAGAAAGCTATTATACCGCTTGTGTACTCTTGCAATAAAAACGGGCAACATGGATGAAGCAATTGACTACTATGATGAATTCATGCAGGCAGCGCCCAAAGATCCGAATCAATATATTTTAAGATATCGTTTGCTGAGAGCGAAGCGGGCGCCGATCGAGCAGCAGATTCATGCATTGGAGCAGTTCAAAAAAGCAGAGTATGTAGAAGAGTGGGCATTTGAGCTGGCGAAGCGATATGAGGAGGCAGGACTGATCGCGGAGTGTCTGGAAGAGTGTGATGATTTGATTCTCTGGTTCAGTGAAGGAAAGTATGTATACAAAGCGATGGATCTGAAGATGAAATATAAGCCTTTGACTCCATTGCAGCAGGAAAAATATGAGAAGCAGTTTGAAACAGAAAAAAACTCAGAAAATCCAGAAGAAAAATTGATCGATCTGGGCAAGATAAAAGCAGAGTCTGAAGAAAAACGGCGTCGTGAAGAGGAAGAAGCTGTTCGTACTACAGAGGATGCTGTGGAACGTCTGGAATCCGTACCGGAGATCCGTCAGATTGAGTTGTCGGAAGAAGAGGCCACAGAACAGATCCGACAGGCAGAACCCACCAAGAAGAAAAAGCTGGGTGATACCATGAAGCTTGGAGAAGCGCTGCAGAGTTTGTTTCAGGCAGAGCAGTCAGCAGAGGAAGAAGAGATCGAAGAGCTGGAATTGTCGGAAGATGAGGCAGAAGAATATGAAGAAGAACTGATAGAGGATACCGATGATCCAGAAGAAGCTTCGGAAGACGCAGAAGACGAATATGCGGATCTGGAAGAAGCGATGAAAGAGATTGAAGAACTTTCCGATCTGGCACTGCTGGATGAGATCAACGAGGAAATACAATCTGAGGAGACAGAAGAACCGACAGAAATCATTGTAGAAGAGACGATAGAGACCAAAGTGAAAGAGGTTCATCCGGAAGACTTTGAGATCATAGAGGAGCCGGAGAGTGTAGAAGAAGCTGAAGTAATAGAGGAACCGGAGAGCATAGAGGAAGCGGAAGTAATAGAGGAACCAGAAATAGCAGAAGAGGCTGAGATGGAAAATATGGAAAAAGAATCTATGAAATTAGAAGAACCAGAAATCAGAGAGGAAGAAGAAATGGACGATCTGTTTAGTATTGATGATATTCTTGCAGAATGGGATGCGGCAGATGGTGGAGTGGAGCCAGAAGCAGAACCGGAAGTGGATGAGGAAGATGTAGAGCAGATTGAGCGAAAGCCAAAAAGTCCGATCTTATCGCCGGATATCCAGAGGATGATCGATGAAATTGAAGGTGTGATTCCAGAAGAAGAGGAAGAGGAAGAACTGACACTGGATGTAGACAGTGCCGAAGATTATGAAGAGTTCCTGAGCGAAGAAGAAGCGGAAGAACTGGAAGAGGAATTTGAAGAAGAACTGGAAGATGAACGAGAATATGATGATTATGAATCAGTTGCTGCAGAATTGAAGGAAGAGTTTAAACCAACACTGAGCAGTGAGCCGGATGACCGGGAGATTCCGGATGAAGAGGAAGAGTCCTCTGATCTGTTATCATCTACAGCACCGCTGAGTAGGAAAGAGACAGCGAAGCTGATCGCGACTGGAAAGACGGCGCCGCTTCCGATGGATGAGATTGCAGATGCATTATCGATTTCAGATACAGGATTTTTGGTGCACAGCCGTTATGACTTGTCTGGACAGGGTGCGAAAAAAGCAGGATTGACAGAAGAGCAGAAGAAGTTGTTCTCTTATTTTGTACCGGTTCGCGGTATGAGTGAGCAGCTGGTGGATGTTCTGGAACAGGATCGCAACTGCACGAACAGACAGGGAACTTCCAATACCGGAAACCTGCTGATTATTGGAAACAAGGGAAATGGAAAGACTGTTTTGGCAGTTGATGTTGTAAAGGCAATCCAGAAACAGAGAAAGATCCGTCAGGGACGGGTTGCGATCATCACAGGAGAGGCTTTGAACAAAAAGAAGATCAGTGATATCATAGCAAAATTGTACGGAGGAGCTCTGATTATTGAAAAAGCCGGAAAATTGAGTGAACGTACGGTTGCCAAGTTAAATAAAGCGATGGAAAAAGATACCGGAGAGATGCTCATTGTACTGGAAGAGCAGAGAAAACCGTTGGATCGACTGTTATCTTCGAACAGAGAGTTCCGGAAGAAATTTACAAGCCGATTGGAAGTTCCAATCTTTGTAAACGATGAGCTGGTGACATTTGGTCAGACTTATGCACAGGAAAATGGATACCGGATCGATGAGATGGGAATCCTGGCACTGTACAGCCGGATCGATGCACTGCAGAGAGAAGATCATGCAGTGACAGTTGCAGAAGTAAAAGATATCATGGATGAAGCGATGGCGCATTCACAGAAGGTATCGGCAAAGAAACTTGTAAAACGGGTACTTGGAAAGAATACAGACGATGCAGACCGCATTATTTTGACAGAAAAAGACTTTAATATTTAAATGGAAAGTGGAGGAAAGAGATTTCTTCCACTTTTTTTTGAAAATATATACAAAAAAATAAGAAAGAAGCTCTTGGAAGAATAAGAAAATTATATAAAAAACAAACGAATATGAGGAGATATTATTGAGTTTTTTATGTCAAACAGGTGAGGATTTGTTACTGCTAACTTCCCATAAAAATCCTACTCTTGCGCAATTGTGCCTAAAATTCCGTGA
>UQVC01000046.1 GCA_900544395.1 uncultured Ruminococcus sp.
AACATGAAGCGGCTATAATAGCTATAAATATTTAGTTAAATATCAACAATACAGTACACTAGGAGCAACAAAAGAAATGCTGCCAGAACTTGTAAAAGCAACCCTTGTACTTCCAGGAGGGTACCATGCGCCAAATACAAAAGAAATCGAAACAATATTGACAGAGTGCTTTTAGCATCAGAGATGGGATGAAAAGAAACCGGAACTCATTTCTGACTTCCGGCTTCTTCCCCTACAGCTTCAAATGCTTTGCCATCCAAACATTCGTAAGGCATTATATTTACAAATATTTTCTGCCTCCTCTTGTGTAAAATCCATTTGTTCTAAAATATCACAATATGTATCGTAAATTTCGGTTGCCTGTATACTCCTGCTGTCAGGATAATCTGTCGCAAAAACTAAGTTTTCAACACCAAGAGAACGTAACATTTTATTTGTATTTTTTATTCCCATCCTGTCTGCTAAATCTGGCAGCACGGCTGATAAATTAAAATATGCATTTAATCCGTATAATTCTTCATATTGAAATCCACCCAAATGAGCAATCGACAATCTAAGATCTGGATATTTCTCCACTGCTTTCCTGATTCTTGCAGGGGAACATACATCGTCCCATAAGTTCTCTCTTGGATAGGAATGGATTTCTATCAGAATTTTATGGTCATTCGCATATTTTATAATTTGTTCGTAATAATCTCCATCAATCGGATATCCCGTATTACTTGGATGCAGTTTAATACCAATAAATTCTTTTTGCATCAGTACTTGCTCTAATTCCGACAACATATCCTCTATATCTTTCTTGATATCAAGATCGGCAAAGCAATAAAATCCGCCTTCCTTATCGCATATCATATTTTTCATATTCTTATTCACTGCTTCTGCCGTAAATTCCATAGAAAGCATATATGGATCATTAAAGGGCATAATAACCGCGCATTCAATATTATATTTTTTCATCATACTTTCATAATCATCTATAGAGCCATTTACAATAAATCTTCCATCATAATCAATGTTGGCTGCTATGACATCTTTAGGCGTTAGATGAATATGCGCATCTATTTTGGGAATTTTTTTCCAGTCAACCATATATTTTCTCTCCCCGCTTTCTTCCTGTCTGATACCGCTTCAACTCTTCCAGTCTTCTAAAAAACATTTCCTTCCACTGTGTCTCATCCTCAAAAATATCAGGATCGATTTCTTTGATCTGAGGAAGCCCGATATGCCCAACTGCTTCAATTGCAGCCTCACGCTGGGTTTTTCTTTCCGGATAAACAGTCTGACAGTTTGCCCCCTCTAAGGTATCATAACATCCAAAACTCTGGTTAAAATCCATGATCGGATACAAGGAAATGTAATCATTTGTCTCATTGTCCACCAAAAATCCCCAATTCTCCGGATGTCGATCTATATTGCCAACCAGATAATCAAGAATATTCATTCCGTAATAAGTTTTTGGATCCTTTTTGATACACTCTTCTAATACATCGAGATCATGATTTTGTGCATATATTTCAAATGCCATTTTAGAAATAATGGAATAACGCTTTGAGGTTATGATACTGCTCTCTGTTACTCTTTGCCCACAATAAAAACCTTCGCGGTACACTACCTGTTTAAAATCAAAGCACTGGCACACTCTGCTCGCAACCAATTCTTTCTTTACTGCATTATCTCCACCGTCTTTCAAAAGGATAAACTCATTTTTTCTCCTGATCCAGGCTTTCGGAAAATAGCCTTTTGTGGACAAATCCGGCGCTAACTCCTGATTGGTAACTGTCATGGGTTTTCCCCGCAATGATAATTCTACAATTGCTTCATTCAATGAATTATCATAGAGGTTCAACTGCTCATAGGAGATATCTTCCCCTTTTTCTTTTACCCAATACACATCCGTTAATGACACGCAATGATATGATAAAGAAATTTTTGCACGATCACGATCCGTCGTTGCCTGTGCCATTCCGATACTGTTTAAAATCTCTTTTGCATATTTACGATCCAAAGACAACACGCGTGAAGCACACCAATAATAGAAGTTATTCATATTATTGATCAATGTGTCAAAATCCCTTTCTTCCTCCAAATAAAGATCATAAGGAAAAAATTGAAGAGCCAGAATCACAGCTTCTCCTCTTGTGTTAATCTCCGCTATTTTCCTGTTTCCATGCATTACCTCATAATATGTCAGTCCCTTGTTTTCTTTTTTTTGAATCATTCCCATTTTACTCTATTCTCCATTTTTAATTCATGAAATATCTTTCCAGACAAACTCCCCGACATCTTCACTTTACATCAAAATAGTATTTCATCTCTTTCTGAAACGAAGAATGTCTTGGATATTTTCTTTTATACTCCGCAAAAATCTCTTCTTTTGCTCTCGCCGTTCCCATATCTTCCTTGATTTCTCCTACCATTGCCAGCAAAACCGCAACTTCTGCGTATTGATTTCGATGCTTTCCTGACACGATTGCATCCGCTCTGCTATATACCGTTTTTTCCGCCCAAGACAAAATACGCTTCTTTTCTGCCTGTTCCATCGGGTAGTACGCCTTCCATCTCTGAAAATAATTCCAGAATACACTTACCTTATGCAGCTGGCTCTCTTCTATTATTTCCTGTTCAAATCCCATTACACAATCAGCATCTTGCATTTCCTGGAATCCAATATAATCAGCAATACGCTCCGCTGCCTTAGATGGCAAAGACTTGCTATATAGATAAAGTAAAAACAACCGGATTCCGTATCGAATAAAAGATGAACTCCATCCCAGAGAACCCGCCGGATTTTTAGAGGCTGATTTTACAGATATAAAATCCCCCATATAAAAACTAAGAAAATAATAGCTATAACCATCTATGATATTCCGGCGCAGTTCTGTATTTCTTATACCATTTCCCCCATTTTCTCTGATTCTGTTTTTAAGTACCTCTTTTCCTCGCATCCCATATCGCGCTGCCATTTCCTTTGTACCAAACAGACGCAGAAAATTTTTCTCTGTTGAATCTGAGCAGAAACACTCCCAGCAAAACTTCATCATTTTTTCTTCATGCCCCAGACGGAATGAAGCATATGCCGCTTTCAGACATATCTCTGCTCTGATTTTTAATTGTCCGTTAACCCTCTCAAGAACTTTTTCTCCTGTTTTTTCTATCTTTTCATAATCCTGTGCTTTACCATACGCATCCATGGCTGCCAGATACAACGAAGGGTGTACTGCCGCACTTTCATCTGCGATATGGACAAGTCCTTCTACTCCCTGAGAATACAAGACTGCCTCTTTTAAAAGCCGCCCTGCGATATCCCCCTGCTTCTCTTTCAGCAGAGCAATCCAATCCTCCCAGAACTGTTCCTGATCCTTCAGCACTTCCCTTCCAACATGAAATACCTCTTCCATATGCAGATTTTTAAATGCATAATGATTGAAATACAGATAAAGCATCTCTGCCCTTTTTTCTTTTTTCAATACCTGATAATTCGCATATAAAGTATGTAAGGCCAGTTGTTTCATATCTGTGGCAATAATCCCATTCTCCGCCAGTGTGTCCAGATCCACAAATTCCCCATCTTCATAATCCGTACTCACTTCCATTTCCCACAGCCACTCGTAAATACCATTTGCTTCCTGATAGTACCTGTCATTGAGACAGTCATTTGCAAATCTGATCATAAACATAATCTTATCTCCGATCTGCTGATTATCATAATACTCTATGATCCATTCTCTATCCCAGTAATCTTCCCCGTAGTCCTCATATTCTTCTGTATCCAGATATAATTTACCGTCCTCGATCTGCTGCTTCCATTCTTCAATCTGCAACATTTTTTCATCAACAAATGTTTTGGACATCAGACTCTGAGGAGAGATATCGACTGTATTCTCTTTCTCTGTGCATTCTGTAATCAGATGCTGCAGATATTCATACTGCTCTTTCGACAGCCGCTTCGCTATCTTTTTTATAATTTCCTGTAACTCTTCTTTTGCCAGCTCATCCAATTTCAGGTTCATCATCTTCTCCTCTCAAGAAAAACATTTCGCTTTTCCAGTTTTTCATATATTGTTCACTTTCTTCTCTTTATCTTTTAGAGATAAAACCGCCTCTACCTGTGCAATCAGTTGTTCCTTATCTGGCATATACGTTACATATTTTGATGCAAAAATATTATTACTCAGACCGCCAAGTGCATACTGCATATCTACATTTCCCTTATCTGTACATAAAATTAATCCTATTGGCGTGTTATCCTCTTCATCATTAACTTCTGCTGCATAGTAATTGAGATACATATTCAACTGTCCTACTGCTTCTGGCATTAATTTAATCGTTTTCAGTTCAATCAAAATATATGATTTTAATATCTTATTGTAAAACACCATATCAACATAATAATGAACATTTCCAAATGTTACTCTTTGTTGAGTTCCAACAAACATAAAACCTTTTCCCAATTCTAATAAAAATTTTTCTATTTGTCTGACAAGTGCTTCCTCCAAATCAGATTCCATCATCGGCTTATCTTCTGGTATCCCTAAAAATTCAAATACATACGGATCTTTCACAATATCCTGGGGTTTTACAATTTCATTACCTTTTAATGCCAATTCTAATACTTTCTGCTTATTTGCCTCACCATCTGATAATAAAAGTCTTTCAAAAAGTGATGACGCAATTTGCCTTCTTAATTCTCTGACACTCCAGCTAGAATTTGCACATTCAACTTCATAGAAGTGACGTTTATCTTTGTCGGAAATTAACAAAAGTTCACAATAATGCGACCAGCTTAACCGTTCAGACAGTGTCTGAACGCTACCATACTCTTTATAGAATGTAATCATATTCCAAATATTAGCGCGTGAAAAACCTTTACCAAATTTCCTGGTAAGTTCTTTTGAGAGCATAGAAATTGTTTTATTTTGATAATTTTCTTCATTTTCATGCAAATTAATATCTTCAACTAGCAGTTTCCCAATTTCCATATATGTTCTTAGAAGAGTATTATTCACTTCGACTGTAACATGTGTTCTTGCCTCTTGAAGTAATTTTTCAATTTTATTTATCATCTTAATCTCCATTCCGCCGCCTTCGGCTGGCGGCACAAATAGTAATGAAAGTGTTCCAACTCTCTACACTGTGCTGTAAAATAGTTTTAAGAAGCTATACTACAAAGCACGGGAGGAGGAGTTGTAAATTCTTTCTCGTTTTAGACAGCATCTTAATCAGTGTAAGTTCTGCCTTTTCAAGCACAAATAAGTGGTACTACGAGTCCGTACACTAAGAATTGTTTAAGCGCCTTCGTTTAATTGTGTGGCAGTTCAGTCAATGGCTTCTTATCTTTTACGAAAGGAGTCCGACTTATGAACGTTACTTATCCAACCTGTTGTGGTGTTGATGTCCATAAATCTTTTCTCGTCGCCACAATTATTAAAACTACCAATGGTTTTGAACCTTCTTATCAAAAGAAACGTTTCTCTACCTTCAACAACTCTATTTTACAATTCAAGAACTGGCTTCTTAAAAACAACTGTTATGACGTCTGCATGGAATCTACCGGTAAATACTGGATCCCTGTCTTTAATCTTCTGGAAGACGACATCAATGTTACAATCGCCAACCCTAAATGGGTAAAAGCCGTCAAAGGTAATAAAGACGATACGAAAGATTCTAAGTGAATTGGGGATTTGTTCCGTCTTGGACTTGTTCGCGGCAGTTATATTCCTTGTAAAAAGATTCGTATTCTCAGAGAATACACAAGGTATCGTTATAAACTCGTTTCCTGCCGTTCCAGTGAAAAGAATCGATATCAGAATGCTCTCACTGTCTGCAATGTTGCATTAGATTCTGTTGTTTCTGATATCTTTGGGAAGTCATCCACATCCATCATTGACTACCTGCTTGAACAATCGGGTACGTCCATCAACCATGAAGAAATCGCTTCTAAACTTCTTAAACGCCTCAAGTCTAAAGAAGATGCAGTGATTGAATCCATTGAGGGCTACCAGATGACTGATTCCCAAAAATATCGTATGCGCCTCATTCGCGCACATATGGATTATATCACAGCTGAAATCAATGATGTTGATTCTATGATAGAAAATATGATTTCTTCTGATCCTGATTATGAAAATGCTGTTCAGTTACTCTGTACTATTCCGGGTGTCAAACATGATAGTGCCATCACCATCATCTCCGAAATAGGTATTGATATGTCTCAATTTTGCAGTTCCAAGCGTTTATGCTGTTGGGCAGGTCTTACTCCTGGCAGCAATGAATCTGGTGGTAAGAAGAAATCTGTTCGGATTACACGTGCCGGTGTCTACCTCAAACCTGCATTGGTACAATGTGCCCATGCAGCCGTGAAATCTGACAAGTCTCCTTACTACAAAAAGAAATATGAATCCCTTGTAAAACGCCGTGGTAAAAAAAGAGCCATTATCGCAATTGCCCGTATGATTCTCACTGCAATCTACCAGATGCTGTCTACTGGTGAAACATGGAATCCGAGCGATTTATACAAAATCGATATGCCACAGGTTCTTGTTGACAAACAAAAAGCCAAGGCTATCAAACAAGCCAAAAAACTATTGCAACAAGAAGGAATAATCTCGTTGGATGAACCGATAGCTTCTTGATTTTATTTTCAAATCTATATCACTTCAAAAAGTTGGCTGTTTTAGGCAGCTTAGTTAAATGCGCCATTTATTAGCTGATCTCTACTTTCTTTCACACTATTATCCACTAATTTCTCCATGCTTCCTCCTTCTATATCATCACCTGAATTCACTACACTTATTATATCAGTTCCCTCTGTTAGTAGTTGCAAAAATTTTACATTTTTCATATTTTAGGGATACTTTGTGCTGTACACAGCACCCCATACCCCAACTGATTATTCGGCCACCTTTCATATCCCGGCAGATGTCTCGCCCCTCTCCTGAAATACGCCTTCACTTTCTCCCCATACAGATACGGATCATTTCCCTTTACAATCCCCCATTCCATCAACAATGCTGCGCTTCCTGTTACAAAAGGCACCGCAAAGGAAGTTCCAGTATATTCTGCGTAACCGCCCCCGGCTTTTGCTGTTGTCACCCGGACTCCCGGCGCCGCAAGGTCGGGCTTCTGGATCCACATTTCTGCATTTTTCTCCACTGCGCCACGGCCGGAAAAATCTGCATAAGAAAAGGTTCGCGCATCGTATGCCCCCACGGTCACGACTCTGGCGGCAGTAGAAGGAATGGTCAACGTCGTGCTGCTCACCGGATTCAAAAAAGCGGTTCCCTGATTTAACACTCCCTGACTGGGAAGCCACATCTGATAAACTCCGGTCACGATTTTTCGTGGGATAAACACAAATTGCCAGACTCCGCTGTCGATATAAGAACCTGTCGGGATAAAATCAAAATAAATTTCCTGATTCGTCTGGTATGGGCTTGGTTTTCCATAATAAAGAAGAATTTCCGTACCGCCGATTTGAAATCTCTGCGTACCGAGCCGCTCCGAAACAGGACCTACCCGGATTCCGGATGGATTGATCAGAGAAATCTCCACCTCATCCACATAAGATTTCCAGATCTGTACATTCAATGCCGGCTCTCTCTGCTGTACTCCCAATTCTACTCTTTGTTCTTCCCTCTCTCTTAAAATCCCAGAAGTATGCCCCGCAGACGTTCCCTCGTTTCCGCTTCCCACACAGATCACGCTCTTCCAGTAATTCGACATATCATCCAGATAGCGTTCCAGCAGGGAAGTTCCTTCATGAGAACCATATGTATTTCCAAAACTGATGTTGATAGCCACCGGCATCCGATATTCCAATGCCTTTCTCAATACATAATCCACCCCCTGCATCAGTTCGGTCGTCCTTGGAAATCCCTCTCTTCTTGGATGTCCCAGTTTCACGATCAAAAGCTCACTCTCAGGCGCCACTCCTGCATAGATCCTTCCAACACTCCCCCTGCCATTTCCTGCTGCGATTGCTGCCACTGAAGTTCCATGTCCTGATACGTCCCTGCTAGGCACGATCTGCTCCTGCCTGGCTCTTTCCGGCTCTAATAGCGCTGTATTGATCTGCTCACGGGTATATTCTGTTCCCAGAGAATATCCTTCCGGCGGATTTCCGGAAATACTCTGATCCCATAGCGCACGAATCCTGGTCGTTCCATCCTCATTTCTGAAATCCGGATTGGCATAATCAATCCCACTGTCGATCACGGCTACCAAAACACCTCGCCCAGATAAGTTCAAAGGATTGGTCTGTACTTGTGGGATACAGGACGCCCGTTTTCCATTTGCCGCCTCAAAAAACAAACGCTTTGGTTTCTCGATATACTCCACCTGTGGAATACGGGTCAACTGTTCCATTTTAGATTCCGGCATTGTCAGAATCGCATACTCATTTAGCAATTCCGTAACAGAAGAGGCGATTCCACGAACCGCCTCCAAATCTCCCGAATATTTGATGATCAAATCCCATTCTCTCTCTAACGGCTGATAACCGACTTCCAGCTCCAGAGATTTTTCCCGCTCTTGTGCCGTTGCATCCAACGCCAGATTCAACAGATTTTCTATTTTTTGACTCATCGATTTTCCGCTCCTTTATACGGCGCATACTCATAAGGAAGAAAATATCCTTTTTCATGCCTGCATACCGGACATACTGACGGCGCCTGTTTTCCGTCATGAATATATCCACAATTTGTACAGATCCATCTTCCCTGCTCTCCTCGCATATAATAAGTGCCGTCTTCCAGCATTTTCGCAATTTCTCCAAACCGTTCCTGATGCGTATGCTCAATTTCCGCAATCTGGAAAAATGCAGATGCCGCCTCTAAAAACCCTTCTTCTTTCGCCATATTTCCAAACGAAGGATACACATCCTCAAATTCTTCTCTTTCATTGTGTTCTGCCGCTCGTAAAAGTTCCTCCATTGTATCTTGCTGATCTACCGGATATGACCCGTCAATCTGTATTGTACTACCCGTAAATTCTTTTAACAGATCATAAAAACGCCCGGCGTGGGCACGTTCCTGCTCTGCGGTATACAAAAATATATCTGCAATAGAATACATTCCCTTCTCCCTGGCTTTTTCTGCCGCAATCGTATATCGGTTTCTCGCCTGACTCTCTCCGGCAAATGCTCTCATTAAATTTTCCCTTGTCTCACTTTCAAAAAAATTACCAGTCATGATACATTCTCCTTTTCACTTCATAAGAAGTAGTATGTATCCTGACTGGCAAAATATGCTTTCTTTTTTATTTTTCTAAAATCAGTTGAATCCGATCAGTCTTCTTGCAACGCTGTATGCCATAGAAGACACTTTTCTTCCTGATTTTCCTGGAAGGTTCATGGTCTGTCCCAAAATTCCATATCGGATCTTCATATAGGTCTTGTAATCTTTCTTCTTCAGGTATTTCCACAGCTCTTTCTTTTTGATCAGATTCTCATTAACCTTCGAACGAATACACAAAATCGAAGAAACCGTCATCATAATCGCAAGATAATTGATCATATACTTACGAAGCTTTTTACTTTCTACCATCCGCAGTTCGTACATCGAGATCATGGATTTCGTCACGTAAATCTGCTGATCGATCCGGCTGATCATCACCTTTTCATTAACAGACTGATCTTCCCGTCCGATAAAATAACGATAAAAATCCACATCCATATAGTACAGCGTCCGCACATGTGGAAGCGGATAGTATACATAAATATTATCCACATAAAAAGTATGCTTCGGCAATCTCAACTGGCACAGCCTCAACATCTCTGTCCGATAGATCACAGAATGCATCAGAATATACTGATCTAGATGGAAGCTTCCGATATCATCCCATCGGAATATCTGATTCTGTGGAAGAACATTTCGATAATGAATCACTTTTTTATGAGTCATCCCAACTTTTTCATATACATAGTTGGAAATGATCATATCCACTTTGGATTCCCCATCCACAAATCCTTTGATCGCTGCCAACAATTTTAATAAGGACTCCTCATCCACCCAGTCATCACTGTCTACTACTTTAAAATAAGCCCCTGTGGCATGTGCAAGCCCGGTATTAACTGCATCACCGTGTCCGCCATTCTCTTTGTCAACTGCCTTGACGATCCCAGGATACATCGCTTCATATTTTTTTGCAATCTCACTGGTCTTATCCGAAGATCCATCATTGACTACGATAATCTCCACATCTTCTCCTCCCGGCAGGATCGACTGAATCGCCTTTTCCATATAAGCTTCTGAATTATAACACGGAATTGCAAAAGATAGATATTTCATGTCTACACTCCTTTTCTTCAATACAGCAATTATACTTTACTTTTCCTGTTTTTCCAACCATTTTATTGTAAAATACAGTTTCTTCCTTTATAGTAATAAGCAGAGCACTTATTTTTGCTTACTCAATTTTATAAAATCATGATTCAATTGGAGGAACATTATGAAAAAAAATGCAGTTGTAGGACAGTCCGGAGGACCGACTGCCGTCATCAATGCAAGCCTTTATGGCACTGTGTACGAAGCTTTAAACCGTGAAGACGCCATCGGTACGGTATATGGAATGATCAATGGGATTGAAGGATTTTTAAATAACCAGCTCATGGATATGTCACCATTAGAAGCTTCCGGAGAACTGGAGCTGATCCGCACAACTCCGGGTTCTTATCTCGGCTCCTGCCGCTATAAGCTTCCGGAAGATTTAAGTGATCCTGTCTATCCTCAGTTATTTTCCAGATTTGAAGAATATCACATCGGTTATTTCTTCTACATCGGGGGAAATGACTCCATGGATACCGTCAGCAAACTCTCCCGCTATGCAGAAAGTATCGGAAGCGATATCCGCATCATCGGCATTCCCAAAACCATCGACAACGACCTGGTAGAAACAGACCATACTCCAGGATTCGGAAGTGCTGCAAAATACGTAGCCTCTACTGTCCGTGAGATTGCCATCGATGCTTCTGTCTATGACAATAAAAAGTCCGTCACGATCGTAGAGATCATGGGACGCCATGCAGGATGGCTGACTGCTGCCAGCGCACTTGCCAGAAAATTTGAACATGACAACCCGGTCCTGATCTATCTTCCGGAAACAGATTTTGATCAGGATGCCTTTATCGAAAAAGTCAGAAACGCTCTGGAGACAACCCCAAATCTGGTGGTTTGTATCTCTGAGGGAATCCATGACAAAGAAGGAACTTTTATCTGTGAATATTCCAATGACGTAGGAACAGATACCTTCGGTCATAAGATGTTAACCGGATCCGGAAAATACCTGGAAAATCTTGTGAAAGAACGTCTGGGCGTGAAAGTCCGCTCTGTTGAGCTGAATGTATGCCAACGCTGCTCTTCCGCCATGCTCTCCGGTACCGATCAAAAAGAAGCCATTGCCTCCGGCGCCTACGGCGTAAAAGCTGCCTTAAATGGAGCAACCGGAAATATGGTCGCTTTCCAGCGTCTCGAGGGAGAAGATTATCAGATTGATTATGTTCTGAAAGATGTGAATGTCATTTGTAATCAGGAAAAATGTGTACCGACTGCATGGATCTCCGAAGATGGTTCGGATATAACAGAAGACTTCATCCGTTATGCACGTCCGCTGATCCAGGGAGAAGTGAAAGTCCCTGTTGAAAATGGTGTTCCCAAATTTGCATATCGAAAATAAGAAGAGAACGGAGCTGCAATGGCGGCTCCGTTTTTCTGATCCAAATTTTGCAAAATAAAAAAGCCCTGAACACCAAGGCTTCTTCATCAGTCTGCGGATGACAGGACTTGAACCTGCACGGGATGCCCACTGGACCCTAAAACCAGCGCGTCTGCCAATTCCGCCACATCCGCATATACAATTTTAGAAAAAATAAAACAAGCAGTCCTGCTTGTTCTACAGTGAGCGTGCGGGGATTCGAACCCCGGACAACTTGATTAAAAGTCAAGTGCTCTAC
>UQVC01000047.1 GCA_900544395.1 uncultured Ruminococcus sp.
TTTTTTCTTTATTATACTATAATTCCATTTGTTTTTCTATATTTTCTTTCTATCATTATATTTATTTTTATTTATCTGACTATTTTTGTTAAAAAAGAACCCTCGCACACTGTACGAAGGTTCTTTCCTCTATTCTTCAGCCGGAACTTCTGTCTCTTCTTCATCTTCTGAAATTTCGATTTCTTCCCCATCAATTTCTGCAGACGCTTTCCGAACTTTTGCAATACTTGCTACTTTCTCATCTTCCGGCAGATTAATTAGTTTTACTCCGGATGTGATTCGGCCATATACAGAGATATCGGAACATTTCATACGGATCACAATTCCCTCTGTATTGATCATCATGATCTCGCTGTCTTCATCCACAGCTTTCATACCGACAACATCCCCGGTCTTCTCCGTAATCTTATAACATTTCACACCTTTTCCGCCACGGTTCTGTCTTGTAAACTCATCCATATCCGTAAGTTTACCCATACCCTTCTCAGACGCGATCAACAAATATTTGCCCTGATTACTAATCTGCATTCCGATCACTTCATCATGATCGCCCAGGTTCATGCCTCGCACTCCCATAGATACTCGGCCGGTCGGACGTACATCTTTCTCACTGAAACGGATACACATACCGTATTTTGTCACCAGGATCACATCCTGTTCATCATCCGTGATCTTCACTTCGATCAGTCTGTCATCTTCTCGCAGCACGATCGCAGCCAAACCTGTCTTTCTGACATTTGCATAATCTTTGATTGGTGTTTTCTTCACCAGACCTTTTTCTGTAGCCATTAACAGATACTGTCCATCCTCGTATTCGCGGATTGGGATCATCGCTGTAATCTTCTCATCCGGCATCAGCTGCAGAAGATTGATGATTGCAGTACCCCGCGCAGTCCGGCTTGCTTCCGGAATCTCATATCCTTTGAGCCGGTATACCCGTCCTGTATTCGTAAAGAACATAATGTAGTGGTGTGTTGTCGTGATAAACAACTCTTTGATGTAATCATCCTCCAGGATCTGCATCCCTTTGATGCCTTTTCCACCACGGTTCTGGCTCTTGAATGTATCCATAGACATTCTCTTGATATATCCCATTTTTGTCATGGTGATCACAACATTTTCTCTTGGGATCAAGTCTTCCATGGAAATATCGAACTCATCAAATCCGATGGAAGTTCTTCTCTCATCTCCATATTTTTCGGAAATGACAAGAATCTCCTTTTTGATCACTGCAAGAAGCAGTTTTCGATCTGCAAGAATCGCTTTTAATTCCCCGATTCGCTTCATCAGTTCTGCATATTCTGCTTCCAGTTTTTCTCTTTCCAAACCGGTCAGCGCACGAAGACGCATGTCTACAATCGCACTTGCCTGTACTTCTGTCAGATCAAATCTGGACATCAACTCTTCTTTGGCTGCCTGAACGTTTTTGGAACCACGGATGATCCGAATGACTTCGTCGATATTGTCAAGGGCGATCAGCAAGCCCTGCAAGATATGTGCCCGTTCTTCTGCTTTATTCAGTTCATACTGAGTCCTTCTTGTCACAACCTCTTCCTGGTGCTTCAGATAATAATTCAGCATATCCAGGATATTCATCACCTTTGGCTCATTGTTGACAAGCGCCAGCATGATCACACCGAAGGTATCCTGCAGCTGTGTATGTTTGTACAACTGATTTAAAATGACATTTGGATTCACATCTCTTCTGAGTTCGATGCAGATACGCATTCCTTCCCGGCTGGACTGATCTGCCAGATTGGTGATCCCATCTATCTTTTTATCACGTACCAGCTCTGCAATCTTCTCGATCAGACGTGCTTTGTTGACCATATACGGCAGCTCCGTTACGATGATCTGGTTCTTGCCGTTTGCCATTGGCTCAATATTGGTGATCGCACGCACACGGATCTTTCCGCGTCCTGTACGGTATGCTTCTTCAATCCCTCTTGTTCCAAGAATCTCTGCTCCTGTCGGGAAATCCGGTCCCTTGATAATCTGAAGGATGTCTTCGATACTGGTCTCTCCATTCTCATCAATCTGATCATCAATGATCTTTACCACCGCCCCGATGACTTCTTTCAAATTGTGCGGAGGAATATTCGTTGCCATTCCAACGGCAATACCAGAAGTTCCGTTCACAAGTAAGTTCGGAAATCTGGCTGGAAGAACAGTCGGTTCTTTCTCTGTCTCATCGAAGTTCGGTGCAAAGTCTACGGTATTTTTATTGATGTCAGCAGTCATCTCCATGGAAATCTTGCTCAGACGTGCCTCAGTATATCGCATGGCAGCAGCACCGTCCCCATCCACAGATCCAAAGTTGCCATGTCCGTCAACCAGCGGATATCTCGTAGACCAGTCTTGTGCCAGATTTACCAGTGCCCCATAAATGGAACTGTCTCCATGTGGATGATATTTACCCATGGTATCACCGACGATACGCGCACATTTACGATGCGGCTTATCCGGTCCGTTGTTCAGCTCGATCATCGAATACAGGATCCTTCGCTGTACCGGCTTTAATCCGTCTCTGACATCCGGCAGGGCACGGGAGGCGATTACGCTCATTGCATAGTCGATATAGGAAGTCTCCATTGTCTTTTTCAGGTCAACTTCATGGACTTTATCAAAAATATTATCTTCCATGTTCTTTCTCCTTGTTTTTTAAGTATATTACAATGCTATATATCCAGATTTTTGACGAATCTGGCATTTTCTTCAATGAACTCTCGTCTTGGTTCTACCTTATCTCCCATCAATGTGGTAAATGTCAGATCCAATTCGGAAGATGTCTCATCATCCATAGTGACTCTCAGCAATACACGGTGCTCAGGATCCATGGTTGTCTCCCAAAGCTGATCCGCATCCATCTCTCCAAGACCCTTATAACGCTGAATTTTATTATTGTTGTCTCGTCCCACTTCTGTAAGAATCTCATTTAATTCCTCATCACTGTATGCATACCAGACTTTTTTATTCTTTTCCAGTTTATAAAGCGGCGGCTGTGCCAGATAGACATACCCCTCCCGGATCAGATCCGGCATAAAACGATACAGGAACGTCAGAAGTAGGGTGCTGATATGCGCACCATCTACATCGGCATCTGTCATGATGATGATCTTATGATATCTCAACTTGGAAATATCAAAATCTTCATGGATACCTGTTCCAAATGCTGTAATCATGGCTTTGATCTCTGCATTGGCATAAATCTTGTCCAGTCTTGCCTTTTCTACGTTCAGGATTTTCCCTCTCAGAGGAAGAATCGCCTGTGTGATACGGTCTCTTGCTGTTTTCGCAGAACCGCCCGCAGAATCTCCCTCAACGATATAAATCTCACAGTTCTCCGGATTTTTGTCCGAACAATCTGCCAGTTTTCCCGGCAGAGACATTCCTTCCAGCGCAGATTTTCTTCTGGTCAGATCTCTTGCTTTTCTGGCAGCCTCTCTGGCACGCTGTGCCATCACTGATTTTTCTACCACTTGTTTGGCAATCACCGGATTCTGCTCTAAAAAGATTTCCAGCTGCGTGCTGACAATATTGTCTACTGCGCCACGAGCCTCACTGTTTCCGAGCTTTTGTTTTGTCTGTCCTTCAAACTGAGGATCTTCAATCTTCACACTTACGATTGCTGTCAGACCCTCACGGATATCGTCTCCTGAAAGATTCGGTTCATTCTCTTTCAGCAGTTTATTCTTTCTTGCATATTCATTAAATGTCTTAGTCAGCGCATTTCTAAATCCTACAATATGTGTTCCACCTTCCGGCGTCGTAATATTGTTTACAAATCCATAGGTGTTATCACTGTAAGAATCATTATGCTGCATTGCAACTTCTACAGCAACCCCGTCTTTCTCTCCATCACAATAGATGATTGTGTCATATAACGGTGTCTTACTCTTATTCAGATATGTGACGAATTCTTTGATCCCGCCTTCATAGTGGAACGTATGTTCTCTAGCTTCTTCTCCTCGAAGATCCTGCAGTACAATCTTGAGCCCCTTTGTCAGAAATGCCATCTCACGGAGTCTTTGTTTTAATACATCGTACTCAAATACCGTCTCTTCAAAAATCTCTCCGTCTGGAAGGAATGTTACCTTTGTTCCGGTCTTGTCTGGTTCACACTCTCCCACGACTTTTAATTTATACATGGTTTTTCCGCGTTCATAACGCTGTTTGTAGATCTTGCCCTCGTTATAAATCTCAACTTCCAGCCATACAGAAAGTGCGTTAACAACGGATGCACCAACACCATGCAGCCCTCCGGACACTTTGTATCCTCCGCCGCCGAATTTTCCACCGGCATGAAGGATCGTAAATACAACTTCAACCGCTGGAATCCCTGCTTTATGATTTAATCCTACCGGAATCCCACGTCCATTATCAATGACCGTCACGGAATTATCCGGATTGATCTTTACCTGAATCGTATCACAATATCCCGCCAATGCCTCATCTACCGCGTTGTCAACGATTTCATATACCAGATGATGAAGTCCTCTTGCAGAGGTGCTCCCAATATACATTCCCGGCCTTTTTCTTACTGCCTCCAGCCCTTCTAATATTTGGATCTGGTCTGCTCCATATTCTGCATCAAATTCAGTACTTGTTGCACCCATTTAAAAACCTCCTAATTTTCCTTCGTCACATTTCCGCTTTCTACACGGAAAATTTTATTTATAGAAAATCGATGATTCACAAACTCATCTAATCCAGTACATGTAATCACGGTCTGTATATCATGAATACTGTCCAGCAAATAGTTTTGCCTGTGCTTGTCCAGTTCAGACAAGACATCGTCCAATAACAAAATCGGTGTATCCCGAATCACTTCCTTTACCAGCTCGATCTCGGAAAGCTTCAGAGACAAAGCTGCTGTCCTCTGCTGTCCCTGGGATCCAAATTTACGGATATCCAGATCACCGGACAAAAAACACAGATCATCTCTGTGTGGACCGACAGACGTACTTTTCATCCGAATATCTCTCTCCCGGTTTTTCTTCAATGCCTGTTCTAACGAAAGATTTCCGATACTGCTCTCATAAGAAAGCGTGATTCTCTCTCGTCCCCCTGTCAACTTGTAATGGATGTCAGAAATGATCTGGTTTACCTGCTGAATAAATTTTTGCCTGCCCTCCATCACTTTTTCCCCATATTGCGCGAGCTGCATATCCCAGATATCCAGCGTATCCATCAGGTGTTCCTGGCGACAGAGTTCTTTTAACAGAGAATTTCTCTGATTGATGATTCGATTATAATTGGATAAATTGCTTAAATACACTTTGTCGATCTGAGATAACTCCAGATCAATAAAGCGTCTCCTTCCAGCCGGACCATCTTTGATGATGTTCAGATCCTCCGGCGAAAAGAAGACAAAATGTACAATTCCAAACAATTCACTTGCTTTTCGAATTGGAATTTTATTGATCGCGATTCCTTTTGGACTGTTCTTTTTGAGATGCATATCAATCTGGAATTCCATCCCATTTTTCTCCACGATGGTCTCCAGATGTGATTCATCCCTGCCGAACTGTATCAAATCTCTGTCTTTTGTCCCTCTGTGGGATTTTGTCGTACCTGACAAATATAACGCCTCAAGAATATTGGTCTTCCCCTGTGCATTATCCCCATACAGGATATTTGTCTTTGAATCAAATGTCATATCCAATAATTCGTAATTCCTGTAATTTTTGAGCTTTAAAGATTTGATAACCATAATTTCTCCATCAATATGTAACTATTTTACACGTTTTTTCGTTATTTTTCAATTTTTATTTCCTGTCCGTCAAATCCGGCAACATCTCCCGGATATAATTTTCGGCCTCTTCTTGTGTCAACTTCTCCATTCACTGTAACCAGCCCATCCTGGATCACCTCTTTGGCTTCCACTCCTGATTCCACAAGACCTGCTGCTTTCAATGCCTGCCCAAGCTTAATAAACTCATCTGTTTCTCTTAATGTAATTGTTTCCATATGCACTCTACTTTCTACGCAACTGCGTTAAAATTTACCGGAAGGATCAAATAAATGTAGCTCTGGTTTTCATCTTTGATAAAGCATGGAGCTTTTGCATTCATAAAATACAGGTCTACTTCTTCATCGTCAATGACACGAAGCGCATCGATCAAAAACTTCGGATTAAATCCGATGAGCAAGTCTTTTCCTTCTTTGGTAATAAAAATAGTTTCATCCATAGAACCAATCTGAGATTTGATCTTTAATTCCATAGTGCCGTCTTTAATATCAATAATGATCGGTTTTTTATCCCCTTCTTTGATCAATAAAGTGGCACGATCAATACAGTCCAGAAGTTCTTTTTTATGAATTCGCACTTTTGTTTCATAATCACTGGACAACATCTGATCGATCTTAAAATACTCCCCTTCGATCAAACGTGATACCACAACTGTTTTATCGAATTCAAATACAATATGATTCTTTGTGAAAGAAATATCAACAGTGGCTTCCGACTCGCCTCCGATGATCTTACTGATTTCCTGAAGTGTCTTTCCAGGAACAATCACCTTTTTCTGTCCGTAATCTTCCTTCAATTCTATCTTACGAATTGAGATTCTATGACCATCTAGTGAGACAACTTTGAGTATATTACCCTCAATTTCAAACAATTCACCTGTCATCATCTTATTTGTATCATTATCTGCGATAGAGAAAATTGTCTGACGAATCACTTCTTTCAATGTAAATTCTGAGACAGTAATATAATCTTCTTTTTCTATTACAGGAAGGTATGAAAAATCTTCGCCTGATTGTGCTGCAATATTAAATTTTGCTTTTTCACAGGTGATCAAAGTCTGATTGTCAGAGGTTGTTTCAATTACAACATCACTGTCTGGAAGTTTCCGAACGATTTCGGAAAAGATTTTCGCATTTAATGCAATGATTCCACGATCTAAAATGTCACCGTCAATTCGGGTTTCAATTCCAAGCTCCATATCATTTGCTGTTAATTTAATAACATCTGTAGATGCGTCAACTAAAATACATTCTAAGATAGGCATTGTTGTCTTGGAAGGTACTGCTTTTGAAACAATGCTGACACCTTTTACAAGATTAGATTTCTTACATATGATTTTCATCTGTTAATAATCTCCTTTCAAATTTGTGAAATGTAAGTTATGGTGAAAAACTTTCAGTAGCCGAATCTTATAAAGAGAAATATAAAAGTTTTCCGTCTTAGCCGCCGTAGGGGGTGTGAATATGTTGATAAGTGCTCAAAAGCATTATAAATCAAGGGCTTTTGGACTTTGATAAGTCTGTAGAAACCATAAGGAAAACGAGTGGATGATGTTTGTATAACATAATATGCAATGACACGAAATTATTTTATTAACACTAAAATCCACAGGGTTTCAACATATTTATTCACACTTAAACGGAAAGAATCTGAGGGTTAAAAAACCCTCAGAAAAATAAATGTGCTGTGTCTTATATTGTTACGAAAATCCGTATTAAATCGGATTTAGTTTTTTCTTAATGATATTAACTGTATTATTTAATGCTTCATCCAGTTTGATATCGTGTTCGATTTTTTTCACACCATGGCTGACAGATGCATGATCCTTGCCGCCGAGAATAAGTCCAATCGTCTTTAATGGTGTGTCTGTCATTTTACGGCAGAGATACATGACGATCTGGCGAGGCAGAACGATTTCAGCATTTCGTTTTTTACCTTTCAGTTCGGCAGCAGGTACATTGAAGTGATCGGAAACCACTTCGATAATAAGCTCAGGTGTAATCTCTCTTGTATTATTGGGAGAGATCATATCCTTGAGCGCTTCAGCTGCCAGTGGAATGTCGATTGGTTTATTTTCCAGATTTGCCAGAGCGATCAATTTGTTCAAAGAACCTTCCAGTTCACGGATGTTGGATGTAATGTTATTGGCAATATACTGCATAACTTCATCCGGAATGTGATAGCGTTCTAGTCCGTCCAGTTCTTCTTTTTTACGGAGAATGGCCATTCGGGTCTCATAATCTGGGGAAGAAATATCAGCAATCAGTCCCCATTCAAACCGGGTGCGCAGTCTGGCCTCCAGAGTTTCAATATCTTTTGGAGGTTTATCACTGGAAATGATGATCTGTTTGCCGGAAACATGAAGATGGTTGAAAGTATGGAAAAATTCTTCCTGCGTACTTTCTTTTCCGATGATAAACTGAATGTCATCGATCAACAGAACATCATTATTTCTGTATTTTTCACGGAATGTTGTCATAGCGAGTTCGTTTCCGTTTTTACCTATTTTCAAAGCATCGATCAGTTCATTGGTAAAAGTCTCACTGGTCACATAGAGAACTTTTTTGGTTGGATCCTTTTCCAGGATAAAATGGGCAATGGAATGCATCAGATGAGTTTTTCCAAGTCCAACGCCTCCATAGAGGAAAAGGGGGTTATAGATCTCACCCGGAGAATCTGCAACGGCAAGAGAAGCTGCATGAGCAAAGTTGTTGTTGCTTCCCACAACAAAAGTATCAAATGTATATTTCGGGTTCAGATTAGCCTGTTCGAAAATGGCATTTGATTTTTGTTTTTTTACAGCGGTCTCTTTTTTTTCCTGGATCACAACATTGTCGTCAGTGACAAATGATACTTCATATTCATAGCCTGTAACTTCTGCAATACATACTTTAAAAGGAAGCAGGTATTTTTCTTCAATGTGCTCCAGGCTGGCACGTAATTTTACAAGAATATAGACCGTATCATCCGTTACTTCATATACAGTAAGTGGTGCGATCCACGTATTGTATGAAATGTTGGACGAGCAATATTCCAGTTTCATCTTATTCAAAATCTGCTCCCAGTTTTCTTCTACAATGTTCATCAATGGTAAACTCCTAATTCATATAAAATGAGAGATAAGCAGAGTATCTCAACTACATTCTACATCAAAATGAAAACAGAAGCAACGTAAAAATAACAGGAAAGAAAATCGTAGGTGGAAAACTTTGTTGATAATGTGGAAAACTTTTTAAACAGTTTAAACCTCTATAAAACAAGAAAAATAAAGAGAAATAAAATTTTTTCTACAGACTATCTACACTATATCCAGTGGTTTTCTACATAGTTTTGCCTGATTATCCACAAATTTGGATAAAGTTATCCACAAAATGTGAATAACTGTGAATAAATCCACGGATTGTGAGAAAGAAAAATGTAGAAATTGTGGAAAGTCGAAAATTACAGAAAAATATCGAATTCAAAACAGGAAATGAAAAAGTAAAAAACCTTGGAAATACAAGAGAAAGTAAAAAACTATCGTTCAGAAAAGAGGAAAAAGAGAAGTGTAGATAAATATGTGGATAAAATCTGAATAACTGAAAAAATAAAAATGAAACAAGTGAAAAACTGCGGCAATAAAAAAAATTTCTAAAAAAATGTGTGGAAAACTATATTTTAGTATTTTCGTCGCTAATGCTTGACTTTATGGGCTTTTTTGCATATAATTAAGAGCAGTGTCTTCCTGTTTATTTGCAGGAGTGTTATATGAACACTATATATAGTAGGAAGACAAAAAGAAGAAGCAAATATTGTAAATACTTTATGATAAGTATATCAACTACAAGGAGGTGTATGTACCAATGAAAATGACATTTCAGCCAAAGAAAAGATCCAGAGCAAAAGTTCACGGATTCAGAGCAAGAATGAGCACACCAGGCGGAAGAAAAGTTTTAGCTGCCAGAAGAGCAAAAGGAAGAAAACAGTTATCAGCTTAGGCCGCATATATGTGGCCTTTTCTTCTATAAAAAAGTGCAGTATTTCCAGGGGAAAGAGCTGCTAAAAAGAGGTTATCGATGAAATTTTCCGAATCTTTAAAGAAAAATAAAGATTTTCAAATTGTATATAAAAGTGGGAAATCCTATGCGAATCGATATCTGGTGCTTTATATCAGAGAAAATGGATTAAAGAGGAATCGTTTGGGAATTTCAGTCAGTAAAAAAGTGGGAAACAGTGTTGTAAGGCATCATCTTACAAGACTGATCCGAGAGAGTTATCGACTTCAAGAAGAACATTTCCAATGTGGATTTGATTTGGTTGTGATTGCAAGAGCAGGCGCAAAAGAGAAAACGTATCATGATATAGAAGGCGCGCTCATCCACCTGGGAAAACTTCATAATATATATGCATAATTTCAAAGGAAGTGACGCAGATGAAGAAGATCTTAATAGGGATGATACGATTTTATCAGAAGTATTTATCCGGTTTGAAGACAACGTATCACTGTATTTATACGCCGACCTGTTCCCAATATGGAATAGAGGCAATCCAAAAATACGGTGCAGTCAAGGGAACAGCTCTGACTGTCTGGAGGATTCTGCGCTGCAATCCGTTTGCAAAAGGCGGATATGATCCGGTACCTTAAGGAGGATAAAAGATGGAGTTTGGTTTAATCGCTGCGACAGCGGCAGACTGGCCGATTGTCGGACAGATTGCATGGGTATTTGGTAAACTTATGGATGCAATCTATAATTTTCTGGATTTATTCGGAATCCAGAATATCGGAATATGTATTATTCTGTTTACAATTATTATTTATACATTGATGATCCCGCTGACGATCAAACAGCAGAAGTTTTCAAAAATGCAGTCTGTAATGATGCCGGAAATTCAAAAACTGCAGAAAAAATATGCAGGAAAGCGTGATCAGGCATCAATGCTTAAAATGCAGCAGGAACAGCAGCTGATCTATGAAAAATACGGAAGTTCTCCGACTGGCGGATGTCTTCCGATGCTGATCCAGCTTCCAATTTTGTTTGCATTGTATCCGGTTATTCAGGAAGTGCCACGTTATGTAAATGGTATCAAAGACATTTATAAGCCGGTGATCGATCAGATCATGGCAACAGATGGATATCAGAAGATCCTGGAAACGATTGGAAATGCTGCTCCGGTTTATATGCCGGCATCTGCCTATGATTATACAGATCCGAATATTTTAGTACGTGTATTGTACAAATTCCAGGATTCCACATGGAATACACTGGTAGATAAGATGCCGTCTCTGGAGTCTGTTGTAGATAAGACTACAGAGGCAATGGGACATTTGAATACATTTCTTGGAATCAACATCGGAGAACAGCCGATGACAATGCTGATGGATGCATTGAAAGATTTTTCCATCGCAGGAATTATCATGGCTGTGATCATTCCTGTTCTGGCTGGTCTGACACAGTTCTTGAGTGTAAAACTGATGCAGCAGCAACAGGGAACAACGATCGATCCGGACAACCCGATGGCAAGATCTATGAATTCCATGAACTACATTATGCCGTTATTCTCTGTATTTATGGGATTTTCTCTTCCGGCAGGACTTGGTCTGTACTGGGCAGTCAGTGCAGTTGTAAGATGTGTACAGCAGTTGGCGATCAATAAATATCTGAGTAAGAAGTCTGTAGAAGAGATGATCGAAGAGCAGCGCAAAAAAGCCGCGAAAAAGCGGGAAAAGAAGGGTGCACCTGCGCAGGAGATCAACCGGATGGCTACTCAGAGTACACGAAATGTTACAGAAAAGAAAAGCAGTAGTATTTCTGAAAAAGAAAAAGAAGAAAAAATCCAGAAAGCAAGAGAAAATATCAGTCATGCAAAACCTGGAAGTCTCGCATCCAAAGCGAATATGGTAAGTCGCTACAACAGCGGTCAGAGTTCGAAAGAGCAAAAAGAGGACAGCGAGAAATAGAGAGTCGGGGAAAGGAAGGATTCACGATGGACGGTAGTATCAGAGTATCAGCAAAAACAGTGGATGATGC
>UQVC01000048.1 GCA_900544395.1 uncultured Ruminococcus sp.
GATTGACTTCTTTTGTCTCTGCTGCGATTGCTTCTACTGCAACGTATACATATCCATCTCTGATCACGCAGTCTGTTCCTTTGAAGTTATATCCTGCCGGAAGATGTCTTGCCAGGATTGCTTTGTCTACTACAGCAGCATCTTTGGATACTTCAATCGCTACTTCTGCAGCCTGTCTGCCGGCTGTCTCATCATAGTAATTGATTTTTACTGTCTTTGTTTCTTCAACTACAGGAGCCGGAGTTACTGATACATATACATATCCGTCTCTAATCTGATAATCTGTAGAAACTAAAACATATTCTGTTGGTAAATATTTCTGAATCACAGGCAGAGCAATCTCCGTAGCTTCTCGTTCTGCTTCCAATGCTACCTCTGCGATCTGTTTTTCAGCTGCTTCATCATAATAATTGATCTTTACAGTCTTTGTATCAGGTATTTTCTTTACCTCTGCATATACATAATAAGACCCCTGTGTTTCTCCACCGCTTACAGAATAGATTCCTTCTACTAATTCATATCCTTTTGGGAGATATTTTTTTACTGTTTCTTTTGACATTACATAGTATTTGTGCTCTTTATCCATGACAATTTTTTCATCTTTAAAATCTACAAAAATGGATTTTTCATTTTCTGTATCTCTAAAATTGATTTTTCCAGCCCCGATAAAGTCAACTCCCTTGGTTTCCTTTTGCGTTTGAACCGTATCCGCTGGTTCTGCTGCGAATACTGGCGCAACATTTGCAGTTGCGATTGAAACGATCATAACGCCTGTAAGACATGCACGCATTAACTTTTTCCTATACATATTACTTTCCTCCTACTATAATTTTAAGTTCCCCTTAAATAACAGATCTTTTTTGATAGAAAACACGTATCCATCTGTCACCTAAACATATTCAGTGTATAACTCCTTCTTATTTTTGTCAATACTTTCCAAACTTTTATGAAAACTTGCTCTCTTTTTTATATTTTTTGTCATGAAAAATACCGGTAATCTGATATCTTCCCAAACCAGATATCTTTACCGGCATTTTCTATTCCCATGTAATATTTTTTACTTCAAAAACTGACATTACATATGCATCATAATTTACTACCATCTGCATCGTATAACTCTTTTCAAAAGCTTCCTCATTTTTGGTTCCCCTGATTGTTGTTTTACAATCCACCACACCAACTTCTTTATCATTATACTTTGCTTTTTTAGTATCTGTCAGCTCTGTTGTGACCTCTCCGATTATAATTGTACTATCTTTATAAAAAGCATCTCTTTCTTCTTTCAGCTTTTTTTTCTGATTTTCATCAGAAATACTTTGATACAATCCCTTATCTGTTGCCTTTTTATCTGAAATACTACTATCCACAGCAAGAAATGCTCTTACCCAGTCATTAATTCCCTCTTGTATTGCTCCCATGTAAGAATCATCAAGCGGTTCCTCTGTAATTTCAAGCTGCTCGTAAATCGTCAATGGGACTGCCTCTTTCTCTTCCTTTTTGTCTTTTCCGCATCCACTGAGCAGCACTCCAAATATGCAGGTCACTGCCAACAATTTGATATATTTTTTCATCAGTAATTCCTGTTCCTTTCGCCTTTCTGTGTTCCGCCTCATCATTAAAAATACTCCATCATAGAAAAATATTGCCAAAAACGCACTGCATTTTTGGCAATATTTTCATTTCTTATAACCTAAATCCGTCTATGCGTTTTTCAGATTATTTGAATTTTTTTACTAAGACTGCAAGAATTGCTGCAAGGCTCACACCTGCTGGAAGTGCTGCTGCCGCTGCATTTGTCTCATCTCCTGTTTTTGGAGAGTTCTTCTTCTCGTCTTTCTTATTGTCCTCTTTGTTTGGTTTTTCCGGCTTACCTGGCTTCTCCTGATCTGGAGTCTCTGGTTTTTCCGGTTTGTTTGGCTCCTCTGGATCTGGAGTTTCCGGTTTATCTTCTTTGATCTTTGTTACGCTCAGCTGTAATGGTGTTTCTTTGTACAGTTCTACCTGGAAATCTCCAACTTCCTGTAACTCATATCCTTCCGGTACCCACTCTGTGATTTCACTTGTATTGAAGATTCCATCTCCATCTCCATCTACAAAGTAATCTCCGCCAGCTACTACTTCATCATTGTTTTCTGCATCTACAAACTGAATCTTCACGATAGAAGAAAGGTCACCTTTCTCTACTACCATTGTATGTCCGCCTGTGGATCCGAATGGAATTGTGATCTCTGTTACCTGATCTCTGTCGTTAGACAGCTTGTATCCTTCTGGAAGGTTGAAGTCTGTTCCCAGCTTAAATGTTGCATCCAGTCCGTCTGCTCCTTTTGCTGTAACAGTCTCTGTTCCTACCACTTCTCCTTCTGGAGTTTCAAATGTAATGTGAAGAACTGCTTCTCTGATCTCTGTTGCTTTCTTAACCGGAATCTTAACATTGTTGTTTTCATCGATTGCGAAATCGTTCTCTCTTGCAAGTTCCCAACCAGCCGGTACATGTTTTCTTACATTTTCTACGTGTACCTGCTCATCTTTTTTACCTACTGTAATCACTGCATCGCTGATGTTCTCATCATTTTCTACATTGAAGTAGATCAGGTGTACTTCTTTTGTATAAACCTCTGCTCTTACCGGAATTTTTACGTTTCCGTTTTCATCGATTGCAAAGTCGTTCTCTCTTGCAAGTACCCAACCACCTGGTACATATTTTTTCACGTTCTCTACATGTACGTGAGTATCTTTTGCTCCAACTGTGATTACTTTATCACTGATGTTTTCATCATTTTCTACGTTGAAGTAGATCAGATGTACGTTTTTTGTCTCTGCTTCTGTTTTTCTAACAACGATATGCACAAGACCATTGTCTTCGATTGCATATCCGTTACCTGTTACAACCAGTTCGTATCCCTCTGGTTTATTCTGATTTGCAACTTCTACATGTACTTCTGTATCCGCTGCCCCTACTGTAACAGGTACATTTGCAACGTTTTCTCCTGTTTCAAGAGTATAGATCAGATTGACTTCTTTTGTCTCTGCTGCGATTGCTTCTACTGCAACGTATACATATCCGTCTCTGATCACGCAGTCTGTTCCTTTGAAGTTATATCCTGCTGGAAGATGTCTTGCTAAGATTGCTTTATCTACTGATTTTGCATCTTTAGATACTTCAATTGCAATTTCTGCTGCCTGCACATTTGCTGTCTCATCAAAATAATTGATTTTTACAGTTTTTGTCTCTTCTACAGGTGCTTTCTGCATAACTCTAACTTCAATCACAGCACCCTGTAACGCATGGAAATCTCCCATTGATTTTCTTTCATATCCAGCTGGAAGATACTGATCCAACATCTCATAATTGTAAATGCCTTCATCGAAGCTAAGTTTTTTCTCGTCAATTACATTGTCTCTCTCATCTACAAATTTAACTGTTACATCTGCTCCTACTGCTCCTGCGCCTGGTTCCTCTACTGTCTCTGTTGCTGGTGCTTCAGCTGCGAATACTGGTGCAACGTTAGCCGTAGCTAAAGTAACAACCATAACTCCAGTTAAGCAAGCTCGCATTAACTTTTTCCTATACATTGTTCTTTCCTCCTAAATATCTTGTATTGATAAGTTTCACTTAAATAACGAAAGTCCTGTCTTCTCCCCATTATTCTAAGCAATACTATTCTAGTCGAATCTCTATTTATACTCCCATGCTGGCGTAAACACGGGATGGGTAAACCCATCATTCCGTTATTCAGTACTTTCATGTTAGTCCTCTTTTCCTGCTTTGTCAATAGTTTCCATCCAATTTATTCACACTTTTTCCACATTTTTCAACATTTTTACCCCCCCCCTAAATTTTTAATAATTTGCATTTTTTCTACTGATGTTTTATAATTATTTCTAATAAACAAACATGAAAGGATATCAAAAATTAATGAACATTCGACTTGCTACTATACAAGATTTATCTGCTATTATGGATATTTATTCTCACGCCCGTGCTTTTATGGCATCCCACGGAAATCCGACACAATGGGGAAATAACTACCCCTCTGTAGAAATGGTAACGGATGACATTTTATCAAAACATGTCTATGTTTGTGAAAAACAAGAACAAATTGTCGTTGTATTCTATTACGCTGTTGAAAATGATGCTACCTATCACACGATTTATCAAGGAAACTGGCTCAATGATGCACCTTATGGCGTTGTTCATCGGGTTGCTTCCACCGGACAGATCAAAGGGGCTGCTTCTTTTTGTTTACAATGGGCATTCTCTCAATGTCAAAATTTAAAAATTGATACCCACCAGGATAATTTTGTCATGCAAAATCTCCTTGCAAAACTTGGATTTACAAAATGCGGAACCATCCTGACAGATGACGGTTCCAGTAGGATCGCCTATCAAAAAACATCGCTTACTATCCATTAGCCGGATAGCAGCGATGTTTTTCATTTTCCTATTTTCTTTCAAACTTTTGTAATCATTTCATGTCCTGTACAAGTTTCTCTATTACAGCTTCCTCTTCTTCCACTTCCTCTGCGATCACAGAAATGGATTTCCCTTTGGCAAGTTTCTTTTGGATCTGTTCTTTTAAAAGTTCTCCCCGGCCTTCTGTACGGCCTTCTGCTCTTCCTTCACTTCTTCCAACAGCTCGTCCATCTTCCCAGAACGTTTCCCGCTCCTGTCTCATATGCTTTTCCTGATCGTATTCATAAATACTCACTGATTTCGCCTCCGCTCGATTTTGTTTTAAAAATTCCGCCAGAATGTCTTCCTCAATACATTCTTGAATTGCCCATTCCACGGCATCTTCAATGGGAACTGTTCTGACATACTTTCGTACCCTTTCCGTATATTCGGAATAGTCTTTTAAGGATTTACACATCCCTTTCAACTTCTCATTATGTCCCCGATTGATATTCAACATAACTGCAGTCAGTTCCAATGCGGGATGCTCTTCTTTTACACTGTAGGCATCGGATAACTTCAGAATACTCCGGTCCGGCTGATCTTTCTCTCCGTTATAGAAAATGATAAACTGTGGTGCCGGAAGCTCCACGCATTTTATTCCATACAGATTCTCATCTTTCGTCATCCCGGAATACAGATCCGAAATATAGAATAAGTACCGCAATGGCAGGTTGGGACTGTAGGTGGACTGATGTTCATACAGTGATAAACGTGAATCGATTAAAAAGGAAACATCGTTGTGCATCGACATATAGATTGCATTTTCCAACGTGTTAATCTCCAAAAGTTCCGGATCTTCATAGTGTCGTCCACTAACTGCATTATACAGTTCCAACAATTCCTTCTTGCTGCTGTAGAGCATGGCAAATATTTTCGACTTGTACAATCGGTTTACGGGTTGTGTCTGTGTGTTCTGGTTCATAAGTAGACCTCCTTTAATTGAATTTGATGCAGGAGGTTTCCTACCATATCTTTTTTCTAAAAACCTCTCTGCTGTTTTAGATTGAAATCAAAGCATAGAGATTTTCTGAAATGATATTAGAATAACAGATGCGGTATCCTTCCGCTTAGAAAACCAGAAATAGTATGCTTTTTTGTATTATAGCATAGCTGATAAAAAAGGAAAAGAAAAAATCTCCATATCCAGTCTGGATACAGAGATTTCTATTTACTTTTCTTTTTGCATACCCCAATATACTTTTTCCGCTGTGATCGGAAGTTCTCTTACATTTACGCCAACTGCATGGCTGACTGCACTGGCAATCGCCGGAGATGGGGTGTTGATCACGATTTCTCCGATGGATTTCGCTCCAAACGGACCGCTCGGCTCATAACTGCTTTCGAATTCTACCCGGATATTCCCTACATCCAGACGGCTTGGAATCTTATACTGCATAAAGGAATTGCTGTAATTTTTTCCTTTTGTGTTGTATACAACATCTTCATACATTGCCATTCCGATTCCCTGTGCGATTCCACCTTCTGTCTGAACTCGGGCCAGACTTGGATTCACAACTGTTCCACAGTCTACAACTGCAACATAATCGATCAGCTCCAGTTCTCCTGTTTCTTTATCGATTTCTACTTCTGCCATTCCAACCATAAATGGCGGCGGAGAAATCGGAGAAGTATATGCCTCACTTGCATAGAGTGCTTCTTCATTATTGCACATCACACGATTTCCAATCTCTGCTCTTGAGATAGAATCACCTGTCTTGATGTTTACTACATTCTGCCCGTCAAAATCCACATCTTCTACATCACAGCCAAGATATTGTGCACCTTTTGCACAGATTTTATCTTTCAATACTTCACAGGTCCGCACCACTGCCATTCCTGTTACATATGTAGTGCTGGAAGCATAAGATCCTGTATCATATGGGGAAGAATCCGTATCTACCCCATGTACAATGATCTCATCCATCTCACAGTCCAGACACTCTGCTGCCATCTGAGACAAGATCGTATCACATCCGGTTCCCATATCAGATGCCCCGATCAGCAGACTGTAAAATCCATCGTCATTGACTTTAATCCCAGCAGAAGCAGTGTCCACACCTGAGATACCAGATCCCTGCATTGCCATTGCCACTCCAACTCCCCGGACTTTTCCATTGCCCATATCCCGGCTTGGGAATTTTTCATCCCAATTCATCATCTGTTTTGCCCGCTCCATACAACGATCCAATGCACAGCTGTTTGCCGTCTCTCCATAATATGCCGGCATAACCTCTCCTTCGCGAACCATGTTTTTCTCACGCAGCACAACCGGATCCATGTGCAGCTTCTCTGCAAGTTCATTCACCGCAGACTCTACTGCAAACAATCCCTGAGTGGCACCGTATCCGCGGTACGCTCCTGCTGACATCACATTCGTGTAGACCACGTCATAGGCGAAACGGAATGCCTTTGCTTTTCCATACAGCGGAATGGATTTATGTCCGGAAAGTCCGACCGTCGTCGGCCCATGCTCTCCGAATGCCCCTGTATTGGAAAGCGTGTAAACATCAATTCCCTGAATGATTCCGTCTTGATCTGCTCCCAAACGAACGTGCACTTCCATCTCATGCCGCGGAGAAGACGCGATCATAGATTCTTCTCTGGTAAAGATCATCTTCGCCGGCTTTCCGGTTTTCCACGTTACAAGCGCCGGATATACTTCAGAAACAACGGTCTGTTTTGCCCCGAACCCACCTCCGATTCTCGGTTTGATCACGCGGATCTTGGATTTCGGGATGTCCAGTGCATTTGCCAGTATCCGTCGTACATGGAATGGAACCTGTGTGGAAGATAGTACGTTCAGTCTTCCATAGGTATCCAGATACGTATAAGTGCGGAACGTCTCCATCATCGCCTGCTGATTTGCTTTTGTATGATATACCTGATCGATCACATACTTACAATCTGCCAGAACTGCTTCAATATCTCCTTCTTCACAGCTCTCATGCGCACAGAGATTGCGCTTATTATCTGCCCCTACCGGACACAGACTTTTCCAGTTTTCTTCCGGATGCACCAGGATCGGATTGTCCTTCGCTTGATGAAAATCCAGAACCGGCTCTAACACTTCATATTTTACTTTGATCAGTTTGAGCGCCTTTTCTACTGCCTCTTTTGTCCGCCCTGCCACAATCGCAACTGCATCTCCTACAAACCGGACTCTCTGATCCAGAATCAGCCTGTCATATGGACTTGGCTCCGGATAGGTCTGTCCCGCCATAGTAAAACGTTTGTCCGGACAGTCTTTATAGGTCAGAATACATTCAATATCCGGTACCAGCTCTGCTCTTGTCAGATTGATATCCTGGATCAGCGCATGTGCATGAGGGCTTCTAAGTACCTTTACGATCAGACTGTCCTTTGCTGCCAGATCGTCTGTATACACTGCTTTTCCTGTGACCAATGCCTGATAATCTACCTTCGGAATTGCCTGGCTTACCACTCTGTTCCCCATGCCTGTACCTCCTTTTCTGTCTTCATCTGTTTTTTTACTGCCATATATTTTTGGATTGCACGAAGCTGTCCCATATATCCCGTACATCTGCACAGATTTCCGGATAAATATTCTTTGATTTCCTCAATACTCGGATCCTGAAGCTCTCTCACCATTGCAAGCACATTCATGATAAATCCCGGGGAACAGAATCCGCACTGTTCTGCACCTTCCTGTGCCAGAAACGCTCCGAATTCTTCTGCCTCTTCTTTCAGACCTTCCAGCGTCGTCACCTCTTTGCCTTCTATCCCTGCTGCAAGGATGGAGCAGGAAAGTCTGGATTTCCCGTTGATCCATACGGTACAAAGTCCGCAGTTTGTTGTTTCACATCCACATTTTACACTGTAACAGCCAAGATTTCTTAAAACATCCAGAAGAATCGTATCTCCGGATACTTC
The DNA here is from genome assembly GCA_900544395.1 of uncultured Ruminococcus sp. Lineage (GTDB taxonomy): Bacteria > Bacillota > Clostridia > Lachnospirales > Lachnospiraceae > Mediterraneibacter. Next base: position 8,348 of record UQVC01000048.1, read on the forward strand.
TGCAGATACCGGCTTTCCATTTAATTGAAACTTTACTTCCATGCTCTTCCCTCCTCAATGATCGAACACATCTGACGGAAGATCAGAACTTCTGCCAAATGCTGCCGATACTGTGCACTGCCTCTCATATTAGTTCCATATTCAAATTCTGCTGCAGCGATCTTTGCATATTCCCGGATCTTCTCCTTAGAAATATCATTCGGGATTTCCCACTGTTTCTCAACAAGTGCTGCTTTCATCGGTCTTGCCCCCACTGAAAAATACCAGGATTCGATACCATTGACCATTCCTGTCACAACAGAACATGCGATCACCGGAAAATCTGTTTTTGTCTGACGCACAGAATCATAGCGGAAGGATCTCTTGCTCTTCCTTATTATAATAGAAAGAAGAAGATCTTTATCCTTTTTACGATTTACAAATTCTGAAAGCCGGATTGTTCCGCCGTTGTACAATTCCACAAAGGTGTCCAGCGCTAATAAAGCTGTCAGTACATCTGAAAATCCAAATCTTCCGTAAATACTTCCACCAACCGTTGCCTGATTCCGGAACTGTACTCCTACAATATGACGAAGGCTTTCTGCAATCCCATCCCCATACATATCCCGAATCCCCTGATGTAACTCTAACTGCCGCAGGGTACACATTGCCCCGATCTTAAATACATGATCTGTCTCTTCAATCTGATCCAATCCCAGCTCTGACAGATCGATTACTGTCTTTACTCTTGCGTTGCCAAGGCGCATCCACATCATACCACCCATAATACGGCTATTTCTTGCCTGGTTCAATTCATATGCTTCTTCCAACGTCTTTGCTTTCACATAATCTGTAATCGTAAGCAAAATTATTCTTCTCCTCTCTTGTATCTAACTTTTACTATTCTGATTCTCAAGGCATAAAAAAAGTGCAAATGTATAGAATCATTCACACTTTATTTTAACCTTATAAATGTTATCACAAGTTCGTAAAAAAGTCAAAATCTTTTTTAGCTACTGTCCCATAGAACTTGTCTCAGGCAAGGTACTTCCCCCATCGATCACAATCTGCGTACCGGTAATATAACTGGATTCTTCACAACTTAAAAATGCTGCCAGTTCTCCAATCTCTTCCGGCGCCGCCAGTCTTCCCAACGGCACTGCATCTGCGATCGCCGCAATTGCACGTTCCGGATCTTCCGGATCAGATTGTTGCGCCATGCCTTCCACAAGTGGTGTCCGCACATAACCCGGACAAATAGCATTGACATTGATATGATGCATTGCAACTTCCCTTGCCATCGCTTTCGTAAATCCAACCAGCGCTGCTTTGGATGTCGCATATGCTGCTTCTCCCGGATCTGCAACAAGATCTCCCGTCACAGAACTCATCACCACAATCTTTCCAGATTCTTTTCGAATCATCTCCGGCAGCACTGCCTTGACTGCATTCCAGGTTCCTTTGATATTAATATCAAAATGCATATCTCTGACTGTATCATCTTCTGCTTCTATAAAATCTTCCAAAATACAGATCCCCGCATTGGATACCAGCACATCAATGGTTCCAAATGTATCGATAGCAGTCTTTGCAAGCTGTTCCATTTCTGCACGCTTCGATACATCTGCCTGTACTGCGATCACTTCCGTTCCCTGCTCTCGCAAACGCTCTGCCAGCTCCTGCACCTTTTCCCCTCTTGCCACCAGCACCAGCTTTGCTCCATACTTTGCAAAAACATTCGCGATTCCTTCCCCGATTCCTTTGGATGCTCCTGTAATGATCGCAACTTTTCCTTCCAGTTTTCTCATCTCTTGAACCTCTCCTTTTCAAAATTTTCTATAAGACTATAGTAGTCTTCCCATATGAAAAAAACAAGAACTTCTTTTCATTGGACTACAAAGAATCCCCTTACCATAAGCAAACACAGCACTGTTTTATATAGAAAAAAGGTAACCAAACATTTGTTTGATTACCTTTATGATTACCTATAAATTACCGGTAATAGATAAGATTGCGAAAAGCCTCCATTTCTAAGGCTTTTCGCAATCTTTTTAAACAGGGGATGAGAGAATCGAACTCCCACCAAAGGTTTTGGAGACCCCTATCATACCATTTGACCAATCCCCTTTATATTGCGTCTGTTGAATACTTGTATAGTATACCTCCTTTATATGTGTTTGTCAAGGAAATTTTCGAATTTTTCTACATTTTTTCTACAATTCAAACTATTTCCCAAATTATTTCCTTTGGATGTACCTGCTGCTTACAGATACATCCCTGATTACTACTGAAGTACATCCATTGCCATTACATTTCCATCTATTTGAGCAAGATCTTCCTGGGAAATACTATAGACATTTTTCTCATTCTTATTTACATGAATCGTCACAGTCTGAGATTCCCCATATTTCATTCCCTGATCCACATAATTTCTGAGGATATTATAATAAATTTCAAAAACATGAGAAAGCATCTCCTCATCAGACGGCAATGGTGCCCCATTCATCACTTCATTTGTAACCTGTGTAGCATAATCCTCTGACTGCTTTTGCAGTTCGGCGTACGTATCATTGAAAATTAACATTGGCTCCACCGTAACATCTACTTCAAAATTCTTATCCTCGGTCTCTTTTGCTTCCCCAACCGTATATTTGACCTGCTTCATCATATCGCGAAATAAAACCCGATACTTCTCCATTAATTCTTCTGACAATTCATACCCATTAAATGCCTGCAGCATCATTTCCAGATTGCTTTGCAGATTATCTTCAAAAATCTGATTCGCCTCTTCTTCTGTCGACTTTGTTAACTCCACATATTTTTGAATTTCATTTTTATAGCTTACATCTAATACTGCCTGAGTATAACCACTCGCATCAAATTTTTTACCGCATCCGGTAAATAAAACACAGATAACGATCAAACCAAGTATGTAAGATATCCTTTTTCTTACTTTTTTCATCCGTTTCCTTCCTCCTTTTTCCAACACTGTTTTCTTCAATTATATCATCCATATGAGGACAAGTCATTATATTCTTAGCGACAAATTAAGACACTTTTCGATTAGCCTGCCAGCTCATGCCTCTCCTTCTGTCTTTCTTTGTAAAACAAAAAAACAACACCCACCGGTGCTGCCTTCTTACTTCTCTCTATATATCCTGTACCTTCAAAACTGCATACAAAGAAACTTCATCATCCATTGTCCTATCACCACTCTTGGTTATGCCCTCGACCTATTAGTAACAGTCAGCTCCATGTGTTACCACACTTCCACCTCTGCCCTATCTACCTCGTCGTCTTCAAGGGGTCTTACTAACTTGACGTCATGGGATATCTCATCTTGAGGGGGGCTTCACGCTTAGATGCCTTCAGCGTTTATCCCGTCCCGGCTTGGCTA
>UQVC01000049.1 GCA_900544395.1 uncultured Ruminococcus sp.
TGCGGCTGGTTCTTTTCTTTGGTCTGCCTCAGCGACAAGTGGTATCTTATCACGGGCAGATGGAATTGTCAACAATTTTTTGATCTTTTCTTTAATTCAGACAATTCCATGCTGCAATTTCATTTTTCAGTCAGATTTTATACCAGATCAATCGCATCACTGATACTTCCTACCCCTATCACTCGGATCCCTTTGATTCCTTTCACTGTATCCAGACACACTTTCGGCAGCACACATGTCTCGAATCCCAGTTTCTTCGCCTCTGCTACACGCTGTTCCGGCATATTCACGGCACGTACTTCTCCACTGAGACCAACTTCACCAAATACGATCATCTTCTCATCAATGGCACGGTTTTTATAACTGGAAACCAGAGCCATCACGATTCCCAGATCGATCGCCGGTTCATTCATTTTAATCCCTCCGGCAATATTCACATATGCATCATAATTTGATAATGGGAGTCCCAGTCGTTTTTCCAATACAGCCATCAACAAGTTCACTCGATTATAATCTGTTCCTGCTGCAGTTCTTCTTGGCATTCCAAAATTGCTCTGACAGACCAAAGCCTGAATCTCAATTAAAATCGGCCTGGTTCCCTCCATAGAACATGCTACCACCGAGCCGGACGCATTTTCCGGCTTTCCGCTCAGCATATATTCCGATGGATTTTCTACCTCGATCAATCCCTGCTGCCGCATTTCGAATACTCCGATCTCATTGGTGGAACCAAATCTGTTTTTTACCGCCCGCAAGATACGATAGGATGCATGACGGTCTCCTTCAAAATACAACACCGTATCCACCATATGCTCCAAAACTCTCGGACCTGCTACTGTTCCCTCTTTTGTCACATGTCCTACGATAAAGATCGGAATGCCAAGCCCCTTTGCCAGCTGCATTAAAACATGCGTAGATTCCCGAACCTGAGAAACACTCCCCGGAGCAGAAGAGACTTCTTCATTATACATAGTCTGGATTGAGTCGATCACAACAAGATCCGGATTCTGCCGTTCGATCACCGCCCGGATCGTATCCAGATTTGTTTCGCATAACAGCAATAACTGATCTGTAAAATCACCCATTCTGTTGGCACGCAATTTGATCTGATTCTGGGATTCCTCGCCTGATATATACAGGATCTTTTTTGAGTCTGCCAGTCTTTGACATACTTGCAGCAATAACGTCGATTTTCCGATTCCCGGATCTCCTCCTACCAGCACCAGGGACCCCGGAACAATTCCGCCTCCCAGTACTCTGTCCAACTCTTTGATCTGTGTTATGATCCTCGCATCATCTTCTGCGCTCACCTGTGACAACGACACAACCTGAGCTTCTCTGACTGATTTTGCCCCCGCAGTCACCCCACGGCTGATCCCGGCGCTGACTTTCTCCTCTGCAAACGTATTCCACTCTTTGCATGCCGGACACTGCCCCAGCCACTTCGACTCTTCATGTCCACAGTTCTGACAGAAAAAAACACTTTTCTTTCCTTTTGCCATATTCTCCTCCAAAAAAAGAGCTGAACACTGTCAAACCAGCAGTCCCAGCTCTCTCTTCTATCTTTTCAAATTTCTCCAAATGCAGCAACGCAATACTGTTAGCATTTTACCACTTTTACATCAACTGTCTCACCTTCACTGATCTCAATGCTGACACTCAGCTTTCCACTCAGATTGGTAGACATCTTTCCTGCTGATACTCCGTCGAGCAGCACTTCATACTCACTTTCCGGCGCAAGTTCCAGTGTAAACTGCACATCTTCCGGTGCACAGATCTGAAAAGATACTTCTCTGTCTGTCAATTGAAAATCTTCTACTGCGCTTCCCGGAACAGATTCATAGACGAACATTCCATTCTTCTCTAACTTTGTAATTTCTGAAAATGTCTTCACTTTATAAATATCGCCCTCGAATTCAAAATTATCCAGCTTGGTCTTAGATGCAAGTGTGTAATCTCCAAAGCTCAATTTTCCTTCTTGTGTGCGTAATAATTCTTTTACGATTGCCATCTTCCTTATCCTCCTAGGTATTTCTGCGTGTCACTTTCACTGCTGTGAAATCACGTTTCTTCTGTCTGTATTATATAATAGATCCTATTCTTTTTCTACTCTATTCGCACTCTTTAAGTAAAATTTTATTTCTTTTCCGGAAACTCCCGCTTCAATCTGTTCTCCGGATTTTACCTCTCCATTTAGAATTGCTTCTGCCAGCTTATCTTCCAGCTCTGTCTGCATAGCTCTTCTGAGCGGCCGGGCTCCATACTTGGTATCTTTGCCTTTTTCTGCGATCAGCTTTTTCGCAGAATCCCGCAACGTCAGAGTGATATCCAGTTGAGATTTGACTCTTTTCGTAAATTCACGGCACATCAGGCTTACGATTTTCTTCAGATGTTCTTCTCCTAACGCGTGGAATACAATGATCTCATCGATCCTGTTTAAAAATTCCGGACGGAAGATCATCTTCACCTCGTCCATCACATTCTGTTTCATGCGCTTATAGTCATCTTCTTTTTCTTCCTTCACCGCAAATCCCAGTTTTTTCGGATCTACAATGGCTTTTGCGCCGGCATTGGAGGTCATGATGATCACGGTATTACTGAAGTCCACCACTCTTCCCTGGGAATCTGTGATCCGGCCGTCATCCAACACCTGCAAAAGGATATTAAACACATCCGGATGTGCCTTTTCGATCTCATCAAACAAAATCACAGAATAGGGGTGCGTTCTCACCTTGTCACTGAGTTGTCCGCCTTCGTCATGTCCCACATATCCCGGAGGGGATCCAATCATTTTCGCCACAGAATGCTTTTCCATATATTCTGACATATCTACCCGGATCATGGCATCTTCTCTCCCGAACAACGCTTCTGCCAACGCTTTGGAAAGTTCTGTTTTTCCAACACCAGTCGGCCCTAAGAACAAGAATGAACCAATGGGACGATTTGGACTCTTCAGCCCTACCCTGCCTCTCTTGACGGCTCTTGCCACCGCACTGACAGCTTCTTCCTGGCCGATCACCCGCTTATGCAGCGTATCTTCCAACTTCTGCAGTCTGTGGGCATCGCTCTCTTTTAATTTTTGAACCGGGATTTTCGTCCATGCAGATACCACATCTGCAATATCATCGGCAGTCACTTGCGGATGTCTGGACATCTGCCGTTTCCGGAATCGTGTCCGCATTGCTTCCAGCTTTTCTTCTGTCTCTTTCTGCTTTGCATGCAATGCTGCCGCTTTCTCCAGCTCTCCACGCCTGATACAGTCCTCTTTTTGTACAGCCAGCTCTTTCAGTTCTTCCTCCGTCTGCTGCAGATTTTCCGGAATCCGGTATCCTTTCAGCCCGACTTTGGAACATGCTTCGTCCAGAACGTCAATCGCTTTGTCTGGAAGATTGCGGTCTGTAATATACTGCTTGGATAAAGTCGCCGCAGCTTCCAGTGCCGGATCCTGAATCTCCACGCGATGATGCTTTTCATATCGGGACTGCAGACCCTTCAAGATCTCCAGACATTGTTCTTTCGAAGGCTCTTCCACCGTGATCGGCTGGAATCGTCTCTCCAGCGCCGCATCCTTCTCGATATACTTTCGATACTCTGCAATGGTTGTGGCGCCAATCAGCTGCAGCTCGCCTCTGGCAAGAGAAGGCTTTAAAATGCTGGAAGCATCGATTGCGCCTTCTGCACCTCCTGCACCGATCATAGTATGAATCTCGTCCAGAAACAGAATACTGTTTCCATCTGCTTTCACGTCTGCGATCAGGCGTTTCATGCGCTCTTCAAATTCTCCTCTGTACTTGGAGCCTGCGATCATCCCTGGAAGGTCCAGTGTCAGCACCCGCTTTCCGCGCATGCCTTCCGGTACTGCCTCTGCTGCAATGCGCTGTGCAAGTCCTTCGATCACAGCTGTCTTTCCAACCCCCGGTTCTCCGATCAGGCAGGGATTGTTCTTCGTGCGGCGGCTCAGGATCTGCATCAGCCGATAGATCTCATCCGATCTTCCGATCACCGGATCCAGTTTTCCCTCTGCCGCTTCTGCTGTCAGATCTGTACAGAACTGCTCGATCGCACCTCTTCTTGCACGTCCTTCTTCCTGCATCTCTTCCTGGTATTCTTTTACATCAACACCGGCAGCCTGCAGAAGATCCTGTACGATCTTTTGCAGATTTACATTCCATGTGATCAACATTCTGGCAGCCACACAATCCACGTCATGTACGATGGCCAGAAGCAGGTGTTCGGTTCCAATATCCCCGGTTCGCAGATGAGCTGCCTCTTTTCTTGCATTCTCCAGCAAATATTCAAAGCGTGGGCTTTCTTTTGGCTCTTCTTCCACCAGCATCTGCTCATCCGGAACGATTAGTTCATCCATCAGATGCAGGATCTTTTCTTCATCCACCTGATGCGCTGCCAGTACCTGCCCTGCCACTCCTGTGATCTCGCTTCGCAGTCCCAATAGCAGATGTTCCGTTCCGATATAGGGATGCTTCAGTTTTTTTGCCATCTTCGATGCATATCGGATGGCACGCTCTGCCTGTCTTGTATAATGATTCTGCATAGATTCCTCCTGTTATTCGTAGTTGTCAAATATCTCATCTACCAGTTCGTGTACTTCTTCTCTGGTAATCGCTTTACAGTGTGCTTTCGCCAGTACGATCCCAAGCTGGGCGCGCATCTCTTCCAGCGCTTTCAGCCGATCTGCATCCAGTGCGATCACAGCTCCATGCCGTCTGTCCAGCTGGATAAACCCCTCCTGCTTCAGAACCGTATAGGCTTTATTGACTGTATGCATATTGACTCCCACGGTATCCGCCAGCTGACGTACCGATGGAAGTGAGTCTCCTTCGCGGATCATGGAGGTTGCGATTCCCATAATGATCTGGTTGCGAAGCTGTATATATATTGCTTCTTCACTGTTAAAATCAACCGTTAACAGCATACTATCACCCTTTTCTTCTTTTGTTATAGATATCGTAGCACATCCCTTTCTCTGCCGCAAGAGATTTTCTGTCCGCTTCTGCTAAAAACGGCAGCATACAGATTCCCTGCATCCTGCCGTTCTTCTCATTTTTCATTTGATTACGAAGCTGCCCGCAGCATCTCTGTAAACTCACTGCTCAACTTCACTGCTGCCACATAAAATACATCTCCGGTCATATAAGCTTCCCAGTCTTCTCCGATTTCAACCTGCAGGTCACCACCCGGCATATACACGATCACTTTATTCGATGTCAGCCCCAGTTTATAGGCAACACCCGCTGCCGCACAGGCTCCGGTTCCGTTTGCCATGGTGTAGCCCGCTCCCCTTTCATAGGTTTCAATCGCAATATTGTTCATATCGATCACATGCATGATCTCTGTGTTGATATGGTTCGGAAAATATCTGGCGCACTCGGATTCCCTTCCGATCTTGCACACCAGTGGTTCCGAGATTTCCTGCATGGGGATTACACAGTGCGGATTGCCGATGGATACACAAGTAGCCGGGTATAAAGTACGGCCAAATACCATATCTTCATTGATCACCTGTCTGCGCTCTCCAATTACCGGAATCTCATCACTCCAGAAGGATAATTTTCCCATGGAGACTTTCAGTCTGCTTCCTTCTTCATTCAGATATGTGATTTCTACTTCTCCGCCATCTGTCAGAAGCGTGTAATGTTTTTTCTGCACATAGCCTGCATCTTTTAAATATTTGGCAAAAATGCGCACTCCGTTTCCGCTTTTCTCTGCGATGCTTCCATTTGGATTCCAGATGCGCACCGCCATCTGATGCTCTCCCATCAGCGGCCCTTCCAAAATACCGTCAGCCCCCAGTCCCATATTACGGTTGCACAGCATTTTTACATTTTCTTCATTTAATTCCAGTTCGTTTTTATTTGGATCATAAACCAGATAATCATTGCCCAGTCCATGATAGCGTTCTAATGTGATCCCCATTTGAATTCCTCCTTATATTTTTCCTGCATTTTCACTCTGCTTTTATTATATCCCGCATTTTCTTCAAATAGAACAGAAAAACTGCTTTTTATATTGCAGATAATGCTCTATACTAAATATATCAATTTTCTTTGGGAGGTTCTTATGGACGCATATAATAAACGTGGATATTTGAACAGTGATTTTAAAATGTTCCATCTCACAGACCAGATATCCACAGAATTTGAATTTCATTACCACGAATTCCACAAAATCACCATTTTTATCTCCGGAAATGTGCAATACTTTATAGAAGGAAAAACATATTCTCTGGAGCCTTATGATATCGTACTTGTAAACCGCAATGACATCCATCGGGTACAGGTCGATTCTTCCGTTCCCTATGAACGGATCATCGTCTATATTTCGCCTGGATTTATGGAAGCCTACCGAACCGATCATTATGACCTTTCTTATTGTTTTGAAAAGGCAAAAAAAGAGCATTCCAATGTGCTTCGGATCCACGCTCTTGAAAAAAGTTCTCTTTTCAAGGTCACGAACCGGCTGGAACGCTCCTTTTCCGATACGGAATATGCCGGTGATCTCTACCGACAGATCCTGTTTTTGGAATTTATGATCCATTTGAATCGGGCTGCTCTGAAAAACAAGGCAGAATTTCTGGATGCCAGCCTGTACAATCCAAAGATCGTAAATCTGATCCAGTATATCAATCAACACCTGACGGATTCTCTGACCATGGACGACCTGTCCGCCAGAGTCTATTTGAGTAAATATTATATGATGCGTCTGTTCAAAGCAGAAACCGGATATACGATTGGCAATTATATCACCTATCGCAGACTCCTGCTGGCACGCTCTCTGATTTTAAAGGGGATTCCCATCACACAGGCCTGCCTTTCCAGCGGATTCCAGGATTACTCAACCTTCTCCCGCGCCTACAAAGCAGAATTTCAGGAGCCGCCCCGTTCTCTTCTGGCTCCGCCTTCCCCCTGACGCCGGAAAACATCAGTCTTTTTGAAACAAGATTTCCATTTTTGTTCCGATACCCGGCTCACTTTCTACGGTCACTTTGGCATTGTGAAGCAGTGCGCCATGTTTTACAATGGACAATCCCAACCCGGTGCCGCCTCGTTCTTTTGAATGGCTTTTGTCCACCCTGTAAAACCTTTCAAAAATGCGCTCCTGATGCTCTTTTGGAATCCCGATCCCTGTATCTGTCACCTGAACTTTCGGGCCTTGCAGTGTGTTTCCCACCCAGACAGACATGCTGCCGCCTTCTCTGTTATATTTGATTGCATTTTCACAAATGTTATAAATCATCTCATCCAGAATCTGACGGATTCCTGTATAACATACGGGTTCTCCCGCAAGGGATACATGAACCTGTTTTGTATTTGCCTGCATCGAAAGTCTGCTGAGGATCTCTCTGCTCAGTTCATAGAGATCCACCTCTTCTTTTTCAATTTCTACAGATTCTTCATCTAATTTGGAAAGTTTGATGATATCTTCGATCAATGTGATCAGACGTCTTGCTTCTTTATAGATCCGATCCGAAAAATCAGGGATATCTTCCGGTCGTACCAGCCCGTTTTTCATAATTTCCGCATATCCGGAAATGGAAGTAAGAGGGGTTTTTAATTCATGGGAAACATTGGCAGAGAACTCTTTTCGGATATTTTCCACCGCTTCTTTCTCACGGTTGCGTTTGTCCATCGCCTCCAAAAGAGGTCTCAATTCTTCGTAGACCACCTCATCGAGGGGATGCTCGATATCCAGTCTGTTGATCGGACGGATCAGACGCTCAGTCTGCCATCTTCCGAGGATTCCCGCAAATCCCATCATCACAAGCGCCAGAACTCCGATCACGGGAAGGGTGGCTCTTGCCATCACTCCCAGATTGTCCATTGTCTTTGCAACCCGAAGCACAGAACCATCGTCCATCAATACCGCATAATAATACATTTCTTTGCCGACAGTCCCAGACATCCTGACGTCCTCTCCCATTCCACTTTTCAATGCCTGCTTTACTTCCGGTCTCTTGCTGTGGTCTTCTAAAGTCTCCCCATTCTGCCCGGAATCATACAACACTTCTCCCTCTGCACTGATCCGGGTCACCCTGGTTCCTCTATCTACTTCATCCATTTCTTTCAAATAAGCAGGACCGGAAATCTCAATGGCCGTACGGATATAATGTGCCTCCTGATCTACCTCTGTCTTCAAAAGACTCATATTCTGCCGATACATGATCATCGTAAGCAGTGCATAAAAAATCAGGATCGTAACAAACAATACCAGCAGCATACTTCTTTGGATCTTAGCTTTCATTGCCGCCTCCTGCCCGATATCCGACACCCCGTACCGTCTGAATCATGTCGCCTCCCACGCCAAGTTTCTGCCGGAGTGTTCTGACATGCACATCGACTGTCCGTGTCTCGCCATCAAAATCATATCCCCAGATATCTTCCAGAAGCTGATCTCTGGTCAGAACGATATTCTGATTTCTCATCAGACGTTCCAGGAGTTCAAATTCTTTCAATGTCAGTGTCACAACTTCTCCGGCTACTTTGACCTCATGTTTTTTCACATCCACTGTTACTGACCCTACCGACAACATCTCCTGATCTGTACCCCGTCCGGAACGTCTTAGGACTGCTTTGATCCTGGATACCAGCTCCATCATGCCAAAGGGTTTTGTCACATAATCATCTGCTCCCGAATCCAAGCCGATCACTTTATCATATTCTGCCCCTTTTGCGGTCACCATGATCACCGGAATATCTTTTGTTTTCGCCGAATTTTTCAGTTTTCTCAACAACTCCAATCCATCATCTCCCGGAAGCATGATATCAAGCAAAATAAGCTCTGGCGTATCAAACGCCAAAGCCTCCATAAATGCTGTTCCCTCTGCAAATCCTTTTGCTTTAAGCCCCGTTGTCTCCAGAGTATAAATGACCAGTTCGCGGATGTTGTCATCATCTTCCACGCAATAAATCATATCATTTCTCCTCTTCCTTATACATTGACTCCATTGCGGTGTACACCTGTAATGGAAAATTCTACCCACTCTGCAATATTGGTCGCATGGTCTCCGATACGCTCCAGATATTTGGTTACCATGATCAGATCTACGATCCGGCTGCCTCTCTGTCCCTTATTGATGGCAATATAATTGACCAGTTCTTCCCTGATCTGATCAAACAGCTGATCAACATGATCATCTTCCAGCATCACCTGTCTGGCAAGTTCCAGGTCTTTCTGTACATAAGAGGTCACACTGTCACGCACCATCTTGCTGACTTCTGCCGCCATTTTTCCAATATCTTTGATGTCTACACTTTCTGCGGTGTGTGCAGAAATTACAATTTCTGCGATATCTGCGGTCTGATCCCCGATCCGCTCCATATCTGTGATCATCTTTAATGCAGCTGAAATTCTGCGAAGATCCTTTGCCACCGGCTGCTGCTGCAAAAGCAGCTTCAAACACAGTTTTTCGATGTCTTTTTCCATCTCATCAATCTCAGTGTCTGCCAGGATCACAGCTTTTGCCTGTTCCTCGCTTCCGTCACTCAATGCTTTTGTTGCATTCGCAATGGCACTTTCACAAAGCTCACCCATATGAATCAGCTGTTCTTCCAGTATCTGTAACTGTCTGTCAAATCGATTGCGCATAAATCAACCAAACCTCCCTGTAATATAATCTTCCGTCCGCTTATCAGCCGGAATCGAAAACAATTTTTCTGTGTCATTATATTCGATCACTTCTCCCAGAAGGAAAAATGCAGTATTGTCTGATACGCGCACAGCCTGCTGCATATTGTGGGTTACCATGACAATAGTATAATCTTTTTTTAATTCCATCGCAAGGTCTTCGATCTTGGAAGTCGAGATCGGATCCAGCGCAGATGTTGGTTCATCCACCATTTCTAGTAGGGTACCCTCAACCCCTTGTAAACACTGGGCTGTACGGCGTATAATTGAGTGTTTTGTGTACTCTTTTAGTGGTATTTTTCCCCTTGGGGAACGATAATTTGTTCTCATTTTGCTTTTCATACCTTCTATCTTTTCTTCATTTTTCACAACATTACATTTTACTGCTGTGATACCATTGTACGAAAATCATGTAAAATCGACTACCACCAGTTTGTTAAATCAAAGTAAAATTTCCTCTCTTGCATACAAAAGGGAGCATATCATTCCTTTCACGGAAACATATCCTGCCTGATTTCTTATTTTAATTCAGTTTTCGTATATTTTTTTATTCTTGCGATTTTCTCCCGTTTCTTTGGAAATCCCATTTTTTCAAGGACTTCTTTATGTACCGGGTATTTTCGGAAACATACTTTCAATTCATGGAAAAGTGCTTTAAACTCATCTTCCGGCAACAAAAGTTTCAATATAATCAACTGTGCGAACAAGTCATTCTTTCCATACATATATCACCCAGACTCTCTTGGTAGAGAAAGTCTTTCGTGAATCTTCATATCACATAAGGCATCCTTTGTACGAAAGTCAAACAGACGATCATTATGCGCGCACACATTTCTAAATTTTGTCATAACTGCCAGCATCTTCGTCATCTCATTAATCTTAATCTATAGTGGTTCAGTCGGTCCAAAATCCTGACAAACCTGTATCTGTACTCGACCTTTTTGGCAACTATATATTTTAGATAACTGTCCAATCGTCAACACATTTAACAGTACCCATAATGGTACATACTTATATTTCATCATATAATGACGGATGTACACATAATCACTATCGTTTCTAAGCTGACCTTTCATGATTTTCAACATATTTTGAATCACAATCTTTTTCTTACCTGAATAATCATAATGACTGATGTCCAGATAATCATCCTGCATATCACCATATGTAAGACAAAAATGATACGATAAAGAAGACTTGATATTCCTCTCTACCATTAAAATATACTTTATAAAAATACTTCGCAAATCATTGTCAAATTGATACAATTCATAAATATCTTCAAAAGTAATACCATCTTGAAATTGGTTCGTTACTGGATTCTTATATGCCTCTTTATAGCCATTGATCAACGAGAAATATCCTGTTTTAAACAATATCTTTTTTGCATATTCTTCATCCTGTATTTCTAGTACAGCGAATAATAAATAATTGCTATATTAAACCGATGCCGCTTCC
>UQVC01000050.1 GCA_900544395.1 uncultured Ruminococcus sp.
TCATTTTTCCGTAATATTTTCGTAATTTTTAATAAACATATGTTTGTATAGAAAATTTTTGCCTGATTTGATATAATACATTGATCGAATCTTTTAACAACAGCAGAAATGAGGAGCACATGAAAGTTACAATCATTATTCCCAATTATAACGGAAAACATTTTATGGAGCCTTGCCTGGCTTCTTTGACAAAACAGACCTGCCAGGATTTTCAGATCCTTGTAGTGGACAATGCTTCTACAGACGGCAGTCTGGAATATATGAAACAGACTTATCCCGATATCGAAGTCCTGGCTTTGGATTCCAATTATGGATTCAGTCGGGCGGTAAATGAGGGGATTCGTCACGCGACAACTCCCTACGTGATTCTTTTGAACAATGATACCACCGCAGACCCTCATTATGTAGAAGAAATGGTGCATGCCATCGAAACTTCAGACCGTATTTTTTCTGTCAGCAGCAAAATGATCCAGATGTATCATCCGAATCTGATCGACAGCGCCGGAGATCTGTATACTCTAATGGGGTGGGGCGTATGCCGCGGAGCCAGTCGTCCTGTTTCAAACTATACCAAAGATGATACGGTATTTACTGCCTGTGCAGGTGCTGCAATTTACAGACGCAGTGTATTTGATGAGATTGGATATTTCGACGAAAGCCATTTTGCATATCTGGAGGATATCGATATCGGCTATCGTGCCATGATCTATGGTTATCAGAATCGTTTCTGCGCTTCTGCTCTTGTATACCATGTCGGAAGCGGTACCAGTGGTTCCAAATACAACACTTTTAAAGTCAAGCTTTCCGCCCGCAACAGCGTATGGCTCAATTATAAAAACATGCCGTTTTTGCAGTTGATCCTGAACCTGATTCCATTACTTTTAGGATATCTGGTAAAATATCTGTTCTTCTGCAAGATCGGATTCGGAAAGGATTACAAAAACGGAATCCTGGAAGGACTGCAGGGTCTGTCGAAATGCCGAAAAGTTCCTTTTCAGTTCCGTCACCTTGGCAACTATATCCGCATTGAATGGGATTTGATCCGTCATACATTTGGCTATGCCGGGGACTGGTTCAAGCGAAAATTGTTCCATAAATAACAGACAGGAGAGAATTTTCCCTTCTCTCCTGTCTGTTTTTACCATTTGGGATACCAGATTGGAAATTTTCGTTTAAACTGTGATTTCCAATGTCTGATATTTTCTTCCGGAAGAAGAATCTTGGTCTCATATGCGGCACACACCCATGCCTCTGTTTCTTTCTCCATTGTCCGCTTTAAAATCGGGAAATGCATCTCTTCCCGCAAAGCCTGTGCATACTCTGTATCAGAAATGATCAGACTTCGTTTCCCCATTCTCAGACTTTGTATTCCTGCCTGGATATGGGTTCCCACATAATCTAAATCTGCCGTTGTCTGAAACTGTTCATACAAAGCAGCCGTTGTTCCTGGAAGCAAGTGATACGCATTTAAAGAATCAAGTGTCTGCAGATACTCCAGATTTTCTTTATCTCTCACCCACAAATAGACAACTTCGTACTCTTCTTTCAGCATCTTCAGTAATTCCCTGTCAATAGAACGATGATCCTGTCTGCTTTCCAATGCGGTAAACACTGCCTTTCCTTTTTCTTTTGGAATCCGGCTGCAATGTGCTTCTGTCAACCCCCACACTGACGGACAGCCGGTCCGCACAACATTACGTACTCCTATCTGTTCCAGAAAGCGCCTCGTCTTTTCATCTCTGACTCCATGCAGTGTCCGTCCCTGCAGCATAAATCCTAACAGATTTCGTGTATACTGGCTGATGGAATCTCCATCCTGAAACTGCTTCACTCCAACTCCCATCAGACAAATATCTGCATATTCCTCCAGACATTCCGGAACCAATAACTGACCGGACGTTTCCATATCCGGTGAAAGGATATCGGTTCCACATAAAATCTTTCGGCTGTTCTTCAGCTCTCCTGTATTTTTAAAATACTGGTGTACCGGAACACACATCAGTGCTTTTCCGGGAAATGCCTGTCTGCAAATCGCTCTGCAGTCTTCCATAATCATCTGATCCGTCAGTCTTGCCGTTCCTTTTGCCGTATCCAAAAGCACCACATTCTCTGCTGACAGTCTTGTTCTTCTGGATAGCTTTGTATCCTGCATTTTTCGGATTCTGTTTTGTATGGCCTGACCGGAAAGTTCACCCCGGAAATAGCTATATGGTTTCGGCATGATCATTTCATATAGATCCACTTCTGGCTGTATCTGTGTTTCCTTTCGCAAAAGGGTTTCCAGATATTCCACATATGCGGAAAACTTCAGCGCAGTTCCAACCCACTCTCTTGCTTCTCTTACCATCTGCACAGGCTTGTTTTTTAAAAGTTCTTCTGTTGCACAAGCCAATTGATGGACATCAAAATCCGGAATCAGAATTCCCCTGTTCTGCGCCAGCATGGTATTTGCTCCACCGGAATTTTCAAATGCAGCAACTGGAATTTCATATTTCATGGCTTCCAGTACAACCGAAGGAAATGGATCTTCCCTGGATGTCAGCCAGAATACATCTACATGACTTAATAATCCATGATATTTCTTTGAATCTTTGATAAACGGAAGAAAATGCACATATCCTTCCAGGCCTGACTGCCTGATCTGATTGAAGATCCATCCTTCCAAAACAGGATCCCCAAACTCTCCAGTCCATACAAAATGAACCTCTTTCCTGCTTTTATGCAAGATCGATGCTGCTGCCACAAACAAATCGGTTCCTTTTCTCAGTTCTCCGGTCCCGGAACACATGACAATGGTATCATCTGTTGAAAATCCATACTCTTCAAAAAAAACTGCCTGCTCTTCCAGTCTGGTGGACTTCATATACACTCCCTGTGGACGGATCAGACACGTTCCCTCGATTGCAGGAAATAATTCTTCAAACCCTCTTTGCACACTTTTATCTGGAAATACGATATAGTCCGATTCATGGGCAATGGCTGCTCCGAATGGCAGAAATCCATATAATGAGATTGTTGTTTTCATCTCATGGATCAAAGAAACAATCTGAAAGCCATATTGCTTGAGAATATGCACATATTCTCCCGCTACCACTGTATTTGTGATTGCACGCTGAAATCCCGATTCTCTTAAGATCAACATCAAGGATTCCAGATACGCTTCCTGTTCCAGATTTTTTATCTCGCCATTGGGACCACACCATACAACTGACACCACATTTTTTGTACTGTCATGCAGATAAAGCACAGGAATCTCTTCTTTTTCAAACTTTTCTTCCAGGAATCCGTCCCCATGTCTTCCTGCCAATACTACAACATCATGCCCATTTTGCTTCAGTTCCCGGGCAATATGGTACGCCAGGATTGGTGCTCCTGTATGGCTCATCTCATGAGTGACCACCACTGTTTTTTCTTCCCTGATCAGCTCGCCTAAATTTTCCTTCAAAGCATCCTGAACCTTTTCAGAATCCACCGGTCTCATTTCTAACTCAGTAATCTGTACCACTCCGTTTTCTTCAGACAGATCCAGCCGGATCGCATCGATCGGATAAGGAAAATAAATTTCCCGTTCCATCCTGCGGTTCAGGTACAATGGGAACAAATATACCCTTTTCTCACCAAACTCTTCTTCTGCGCCTTTATAGTACAAAGCTGCCATCAAATGCTCTACCCCATCCATCTCCAGGCACAGCTTCAATCGGAGCCCATGAATCGGTTCTTTAAAATAAACATGCAGCTGTGGATCTTGTTCTTCAAATCGCCAGAACTCCCCTTCCTGCCTCATATTTACATATGCTCTGCATGACTCGTTCTCAATTTTAATCCCATTTTTCTCCATCCCCTTATTTCCTCCCGTCATTCATTCATATTATTATATCATATCTTTGATTTCCGCGTATTAAAAAAAGACAAGATTTCAAAAAATCCTGTCTCTTTTTTGTATATCTTTTATGAAAATCTTGTCATATATCCCGGATATTCCGCATGACCAGTTGCAAGCATCCCACCTGCTACTGTAATGTGGATCTTTGCGCAGTGATAGGTGTCCAGGTAGGTATTGCAGATACTTCCGATTACCAGATATTCTGCTGAAGATCCCATTTCTTTAATATACGTGCCGAATTTTTCCGAAAGATCCAGATCGATCACCTGCTCCCCGTCCATCTCTTTCTTCGTAAAACTCAAAACACTGGTATCCGATGGCACCACTCCGTTTTCTGCCAGCTTTTTCAAAACGTTCTCCGGAGTAATGCTCTCCAGTGATACCTCTTTTTTGTCAAATCCTGAGACATCTGCATTCTGCATATAAATAGAAATCGTTCCCGGTCCCAGATCATTTTCATTCTGTGTTGCCTGACCGTCCTGATCCGGTTCGCTTTCATCCGGTGTTTCCGGTGCGGACGGCTGCTCTTCTTCTGGTGTCTCTGACTGTGATTCCGGTTTCATCGGTGCTGACTCTGTTTCCGGCGCCGAAGGCGCTTCTTTTTCATCAGAGCAGGCTGTCATACTGACCATCACTCCCATACAGACCGCCAGGATCCATATCCTGTTTCGTTTCTTCATACTCCCTTGCCTCCTTATCGGATTTCTGCCAAATATCTTTTCAATGCATCCTGCCAGGTCGGAAGAGGGGTAAATCCATTTTTCTCCAATTTGGACTTATCCAGTCTGCTGTTATGCGGACGTTTTGCCTTTGCAGGAAACTTGTCGCTTGTTACCGGAACTACATTGACATCCATATCTGCCTGTTTGAAAATTTCTTTCGCAAATTCATACCAAGTAATAAATCCACCTTCATTTGTTACATGATATTTTCCGTATGCATCTTTTTCCAGCATGTCTACAAGCAGTCTTGCCAGATCATACGTATACGTAGGCGTGCCTACCTGATCGTCTACAACAGTCAACGTATCATGTGTTTCGCCCAAATTCAACATTGTCTTGATGAAATTCTTTCCGTTTACGCCAAATACCCATGCAATACGCACAATATAATATTTGTCCAACAGACGTTCCACAGCCTGCTCGCCCTCATATTTGGTCTTGCCATACACACTCAAAGGACTGCTGGTTACCGGATCGTCCGGCTCCCATGGACGTGTTCCTTCCCCGTCAAACACATAGTCTGTACTCAAATAGATCATCGGAATATCCAGTTCTTTACATACTTTTGCAATATTTTCTGTACCTTCCGCATTGACTTTCCGACACATTTCTTCATTGTCTTCTGCCGCATCCACTGCTGTCCAGGCTGCACAGTGTACGACGCTGTCTACTTTTGCTTCCCGGATCACGCGGTTTACCGCTTCTGCATCCGTAATATCCATTTCTTCAACGTCTACTCCAACACCTTCATAGCCTCTTTTTGCAAGTTCATTCATCACGTCATGACCAAGCTGTCCTTTGACTCCTGTTACTAACGCTCTCATATATTGTCCTCCTTTGGCACATCTCTATTTTCACTGCTTTGTATGATAGAATATCAAAAGTGGAGCGCTGCTTTCACAGCAGCCCTCCTCTTTGGATTTCTTTATACTCTCAGACTAAAATCACTTTTTTCCAAAGTTAAATTTGGATTATAGTTTGGATCGCCTTTTGTTAAAATGTCATTCCAACGCCTTCTGAAAATTTCAATTTCTTCCTGGAAACGCTGAACTTTTTCTTTTGTATTTTCCAAACCTCTGGATTTTGATTCATAATGATATAATTCTGCATATGGGTTATAAACAACTAAATATCCTGCCTCCCTTACTTTCAAACAGAAATCCACATCATTAAATGCAACAGCCAGTAATTCTTCAAATCCATTCACTTCTTCAAATACTTTCCGTTTAGTCATCATACAAGCTGCTGTCACTGCACTGTAATCCTGTGCTGCAACAATCCTTCCAAAATAACCCGGGTTATCTTTATCTGCACCGGTAAATGCGTGTCCGGCAATTCCACCCAGCTTAATGATCACTCCTGCATGCTGGATGGTATCATCTTCATAATACAATCTTGCACCCACAGCACCTACTTCTTCTCTCATACAAAAACTAAGCAGTTCCTCAATACAATCCGGATTGATAATTTCTGTATCATTATTCATGAACAGCAGATAATCTCCTTTTGCTACACTGACACCATAATTATTGATGGCAGAATAATTGAATTCCTTTTCCCATGTCACAACAGTAACTTTTGGATTTTCAGACTGCAGTTTTTCATAATATGAAAATGTCTCTTGTTTTTCACTATTATTTTCTACAATCACATATTCAAGGTTTTTATATGTTGCTTTTTCCTCAATGGATCGAATACACTTATCCAAATCTTCCACATGATCTTTGTTCGGAATAATGATTGAAACCAATGGTGTATCTTTCAAATGATATTTTGTACGATACAAACCATTCCATCTGCTCTTCACAACTTCTGTATCAAGTCCCAATCTGTCACAATGTGCCTGAACAGCCTTTGCTCCTGCTTCATATGCGTAAAGCTTACTTTCCGGTCTTCCTGCTGTTGAATCCGGATGCGCTCGCCAATGATATAAAATCTTTGGAATATGATAGAATTTATCCGTTTTTTCTGCGCAACGCAGCACAAAATCAAAATCCTGTGCTCCATCAAATTCATGTCTCAAAAAGCCTACCTGTTCAAACAAATTCCGTTTTACTACAAATAAGTGACAAATATAATTTTCACTTCTCAACAAATCCAAATTAAAATCCGGTTTGAAATGTGGACCAAAACACTGCTTGGCATCCATTGTGATCTTGTCTTCGTCTGAATAAATTGCTTCTACTTCCGGATATTGATTGATCACTTTTACACATTCATAAAACGCATCTCTTGTAAGAAGGTCATCGTGATCCCCAAATGCAATAAAATCTCCTGTTGCAATTTTCAACGCTTCATTTGTATTATCGGAAATATGCATCTGCTTCTTGGTATAAACGACACGGATCCTGCTGTCTTCTTTTTCATATTTTCTCAGAATGTCTATAATTGGAGAATTCTCACCACTACCATCTGAAAGGCATAATTCCCAGTTTTGATAACTTTGCTGTCTAATCGAATCAATCATCTCATCCAAATATTTCTTAGGTGTCTTATACATAGGAACAACAATTGAAATCTTCGGATTGTATGCAAATTTTTCTTCCTTCTGCTTCTGTAACTCTTTTTCTGTCGGTTGATTTTTCTTCAGCCAGTTTGTATATTCTATGCCATCCTGATGTGTAACCTTCACAAAAGCTCGTTCGATCGTTTTCTTTAAGCCAAACTGCTGATAATAAACATATGTTTTAAAACCGCATTTCTTAATTTTTTGTACGCCTTTTTTTATTTTCGAAGGTCTGATAATTACTTTTTCAGATACTGTATCATTCTGATTACTTAACTGGATCCTCGCTTTTTTAGGCGCAGCTGTTTCACACTCTACGCAAAATCCCTGTACCTGTTCATCTGTACACTCTGGATAAATACGTTTTACATCCCCTCTTCTCATATACTTACTTTTACATGGAATCTTTTCTCCACTTGTCGTAAAAATCTGGATATCGATCGGGTCAGCGCTTGCATACCATCCAAAAATCTTAAATCCATTTTCATTAATGGAAGCTCCATCCACACATTTTTCAATCTTGCCTTCTCTTTTTTTCAATTCTTCCACGGCTATCGAAAATGTCTTCTTTTTCTGATCTCCCAACTGATTTATCAAGCTGATCTCATGCCCCGCTCTCCAATTTAAAGGCAATTCAATCCATAAGTAATATCTGTTTTTTACTTCCGCTTTTCCGTCCAAACACAATTTTGCTTCTACTACATCTGTCAAATATTGAATTTCATATTTCAATTCTGCTTGATCCAGATATACAGCTAATGCATTATCTCCGAAATCATTCTCCTGGAACCATCCCTGGATCAGAAGTTTATTTCTGTCTTTTACATGAAATCTACATGCTGTCACATAAAATTCGTTTTTCATTCTGTTCTCCTATTTGAATAACTTGTATAATAATTTCATAAAAATTACAATAAACAGTACAAATCCAAGAAGTACCACAAAAGTCTCCACATCAAACCGATGGCTGACAGTTCTTATTGCAAGTGCTCCTTGTGTCTCATTGTTTTTAATACTCAGCTGTTGTGCGGTATCTGCCTTTTCCGGTACTACATAAAAACTCACACCGTTTGCAGCATCTGCCCCCGTCTCTGTAATTTCAAACAAGTAACGCTTGCCTTCTGTGCCATTCATCTGCTTTACTTTAAACAGATTAAATTTATTATTCTTGATTTCTTCTGCTTTCATCGTCCCAGATGCAATTTCTTTTTTTGTTTCTACATCCTGTAACGTATAATGCACTTCGACTCCTGCAGTCTCTCCTTGAACTGCACATTTGATGTTCATGCCATCCAGAATATCTTCTTCACTTATAAATTCCTGACTTATTTTTTCTCCATCCAGAAGTATTCCTGTATTCAAAAATGTAGACGTATCTGCATTTCTGTCATATAAATATGAATTTTTGTCAATATGCGCATACAGAAAAGCCAGAATCACAACGGTTAAAATTCCAATTCCTGTTTTTATATATTTTTTCATTTCTACAATTCCTCTTTATGCTTTCTCATATACGCCACAGATTTCTTCTGCATCTCCAAACATCTTCAATACACCATGATCTAACCATACAACCTTATTACAGATTTTCTTCACCTGTTCGATGCTGTGAGACACAAATAAAATTGTCGTGCCCTGGTCTTTCATATTTTGGATCCTGGCCTCACACTTTTCCTGAAACCGGAAATCTCCGACCGAAAGCACCTCATCTACGATCAAAATATCCGGAATTCCGATTGTTGCGATTGCAAATGCCAGACGAGAAACCATTCCGGAAGAAAAATTTTTAACCGGTACATCCATAAAGTCTCTTAACTCAGAAAATTCCACAATATCTTCGTACTGCGCTTCCATCTGCGCACGGTTATACCCAAGCAATGCTCCATTTAAAAATACATTTTCCCGTGCAGTCAGATCCATATCAAATCCTGCCCCCAATTCGATCAACGGTGCGATATTTCCTCCCACAGTCACTTTTCCTTTTGTAGGCTTTAAAACACCCGCAATCGTCTTGAGCATGGTACTTTTTCCGCTTCCGTTCAGTCCAATCAAGCCCAGTGAATCGCCCCGTTTCACATCAAAAGAAACATCTTTCAGAGCCCAGAATTCATCATACGAAACCTGCTTTTTTAAACTTTTAATCACATATTCTTTGAAACTGTCAAACTTTTCTGATGACAGATTGAATCTCATCGAGACATGTTCGACACTGATAATTGTTTCCTGTTCCATATATCTCTCCTAAATATTCAGTATAAACTCATCCTGATGTTTGTAAAATACATACGTACCTAATACGAGTGCAGCAATCACTTCTACAATTCCTAATATCACAGATGCCACAGACGGTAATGTATTATTAAACATTACATCTCGGAACATCTGCAGCATGTTAGTCAGAGGATTAATCTCTACGATTACCCGAACCGATCCTGGTAAAATAGACATTGGGTAAATCACTGGTGTTAAATACATCAATCCTGTTGTAAATACCGAATATAAATGCATAATATCTCTAAATTTTACAGTTAATGCAGCTAAAAGCATTCCCACTCCCAAGGAAAACAATACGATCATTGCCAACGGGATCACACTGAAAATTACCGTCCAGTGTAATTCTGCACGAGTCGCTACCATAACCAGGATCAATGCTACAAATGAAGCCATCAAATTGATAAAACTAGAGAATACTCTCGAAATTACAAATAAATACTTCGGCACGTATACTTTTTTAATGAGCGCAGCACTTCCAATGATCGAATTCATCGAATTTGTTGTAGCATCATTAAAAAAGTTGAAGATCAGCTGTCCGCTCAAAATATAGAGTGGGAAATTCTCAATATCGAATTTAAAAATACTGGAAAATACCACTGACAAAATGATCATCATAAACAGTGGATTCAAAAGTGTCCACAGTACGCCCAGTACCGATCTCCGATACTTGATCTTAATATCTCTCGCCACAAGTTCTGCCAAAAGCGGCTGAAATTTTTTAAAGTTCTGAA
>UQVC01000051.1 GCA_900544395.1 uncultured Ruminococcus sp.
CCGTTTATTATTTCAAACGCTCTAAAATTGTTAAGAAAATCGTGTTTGATTAAAAGAAATATGGAAAATATCTGAATGGCTGTAAGGAGAAGACATATGGAATTCACAAATACATATCGTTATGTGGTATTAAAGCAGGTAATGTTCTTGATTCTATTCTTAATTATTTTAGTGTGCATGATTAAAATAGATTTAGAATACTTAAAACAAGAAGTGCTTATAGTCTTTGCATTTGTAATATACTTTGCCATAAAAATAGGTTTATTTTTTATTGACAGATTATGTGGAGTGCAAAAGGCCCGTTCATCTTGACCATTAACGAATACAAATAACTATGCTATTTATCGTAGTGGTAGAAAAATTACATCTTAATGGTAAAATATAAAATTGACAAAATCTGAATTTTGGAGGTTGCTTAGATGGAAATATGGGACGGATATTGGGAAGACGGTTCGTTGGCAAATATAGACTTAGTTCGCGGAGAGCCAATACCAAATGGAATATATCACATGGTATGTGAAATCTTAGTTCGCCATACAGACGGCGATTATTTGCTAATGCAACGGGATTTCAGAAAGTCAAATTTCGGAGGATATTATGAAGCAACTGCTGGCGGTTCTGCGTTAAAAGGTGAGGACAAAATTACTTGTGCAAAACAGGAACTGTTTGAAGAAACTGGCATTGAAGCAAATTCGTTAGAGGAAATAGGTCGATATATTTCCAGTGATACAATCTATTATCAATTTCTTTGTATTACAGATTGCGACAAAACAGGAGTATCTCTTCAAGAGGGTGAAACCGTTGCATATAGGTGGATACCAGAAAAGGAATATATTCTCTTTGTTAATTCCTCTGATATGATACCTATTCAAAAGGTTCGCTATGCTGATTTCCTGAAAAAGTTAGGATATATACATTAGCAAATTCCGAATTTGTAAGGGATAGGGATTATCCCAACAGGCAAAAACGCGGGGTATTTTTAGGAAAGGGTACCCTTTTCCTATGCTTGCTATGGAATTTTTAACAAAGGAATGGAAGAGAGAGGACTCTCTAAATGAGTTGCATTTCTCTTTGAAATGTTACGTAGTTAAATGGCATTTTCGAGGGGAAGGGTATAAACACCTTGTCTCATCGGTTTTAGCTCCTGTAAAGCCTTTTCTTGCAAGGCTTATTGAGACCCTAATGCGTAACATAAGGGCGTGAAACAAGGTTGTCCTAAATTGCCTTTGTGGGTGTGATAACATCGCTCTATGCTTCTGTGTATTGCCTTATTTGTGGTGCTAAAATGGTGCCCAATTTTACAAAACCAACTTGTGCGGCGATATAAAGCAATAAACAGAGATGTGCGAAAAAGCCTTGATTTTAGGCACTTTCCAACATTTTCCATAAACACTTACAACGACTTATAAGAAGATTTTGATCTATATAATCAATAAAAAATTATGAAATGGCTGAATACATATTGGGTTCCGGTTCTATTGAACACTATTGCTTGTTTGTTTTTAATAGGGGTCTTTGGTTCATTTTTACCCACTAATTTAGTAGAGTTACAGACAACAGCAGATTATACTACGGCCATGATAATTGTAGGATTTGTTATGTGGGGAGTATGGAATGGTATCAAAGTGATGCTGTTTGTGATAGATTTTTGTACAGGTTCGGAAAAGGATAGAATGTGGATACGTGAAATGACAGAAATAGGTCTGAATCATCAGCATACAATTCAAGATGTTGAAATGTGTAAGGACAAAAACTGTATGTATGGGAAAATTTTGTTGCAGTCTATATATGGACGAAAGCCGAAGAAATTTCGAATTGTAATATCGGGAAAAGAACTGGTGGAATATGCAGAGAAAAAAGTCGCAACGGTCTATTATTTTAAACGTTCCAGGATCATTGAAAAAATTGTATTTGATGAAGGAAAATAAAAAGGGATAAATATTATGGATCACATTTGGACGATAGAAAACTGGGAACAAAACATTGATTTAATGGAAGAAGGTCATCGGACGGGCTTCAGGCTTCGGTTTGACAGTGGGATAGATCCGGAGGTACGAAGGGCATGTAAAGAGTTTGCGGCATTTTTGAGAAAAGAATATTTCTTTCCCCTCAGAGTTGTTGCCTACATAAAGAATAAAAAGAAAATACGGGCAACGCATTGGAATTAACCCCGATCGGGATGGAGCGTCAGGCAACAAAGTATGCGAGATATGTGTTAGACGATTATGCAGAAACAAGGGAGCATCCTTGAGTGCGGATCGAATGAAAAAAGGAAAAGAAAAATGAGTGGCAGAGTAGAACATTCTTTGAAAAGAATGCCGTCTATTCTGCTTTTTAATTGAAGGTGGTGAAGGATATGAAGCAAATGGTGACGAGCTTGTTTGGAATGTTTGGGAGTGCAGTTGCCCTTTTATTTGGCGGATGGGATATCGCACTGCAGACATTGGTTCTTTTTATGGGAATCGACTGGATCACAGGCGGGATTCTTCTGCCGGTGATTTTTAAGAAAAGTCCGAAGTCAGAAAATGGCAGACTGGAGAGTCGTGCGGGCTGGAAAGGGCTGTGCCGAAAAGGAATGACACTGTTGTTTGTTTTGATCGCAGTCCGTCTGGACCTTTTGATGGGGACAAATTATCTGAGGGATGCCGTGTGCATTGCGTTTATCGCAAATGAAGCATTGTCTATTCTGGAAAACGCGGGATTGATGGGGATGCCCATTCCAGAAGTACTCAGACAGGCAATTGATATTTTGAATGGAAAAGCAGAGAAATATACAGAAAGCAGGGGAGAGCGATGAAGAAAGAGGAATTTATTCAGAAAATTGCAGGATATGTAAAGAAATACGCGGCTGCATATGAAATCAAAGTATGCAGTCCGATCATTGCACAGGCAATTTTGGAGTCCGGCTGGGGAGAATCCAGGCTGGCGAAAGACTATCACAATTATTTTGGATTGAAATGTGGAACAAAATGGCAGGGAAAGTCTGTCAATCTGGCAACCTGGGAGGAATATGAGGCCGGAACGGCGATGGTGATTTCCGATTATTTCCGGGTATTTGACAATATGGAAGAGGGGGTGAAAGGATATTTTGAACTGCTTCAGCTTCCACGTTATCAAAATCTGAAGGGAATCACAGAACCCGGACGATATCTGGAAACCATTTGGGCAGATGGGTATGCGACTAGTTCTGTCTATGTGCAGAAAAATATGGAACTGATTGAGCAGTATCAGTTAATGAAGTATGATGAAAATGCATCGGGAAGAAGCGCTCAGGATGTATTGAACGTGATGCGTTCGTGGATTGGCTACAGTGAAGCAAACGGGAAGTTCCGACAGATTATTGATCTGTATAATTCCCACTTGCCGCTGGCAAGGGGATATGCTGTGCAGTATACCGATGAGTGGTGTGATACCGCAGTTTCTGCAGCAGCGATCCAGGCGGGATGTGTGGACTTGATCGGAACAGAATGCGGATGTGAAAAGCATATCGAAATCTTTAAAGAAAAGGGAATCTGGATCGAAGATGGAACTATCGTGCCACTGCCCGGAGATATCATTTTGTATAACTGGGATTGCCAGGTACAGCCAAATGACGGGTATTCCGATCACATTGGATACGTGGAGTCTGTTTCAGGACAAATGATCACAGTGATGGAAGGAAATTATAATGAGGCAGTGGCGAGAAGGCAAATTCCGGTGGGGTGGGGTCAGATCCGCGGCTATGCAAGACCCAAGTATACAGCAGGTGTGACAGGACAGCCAGCGAAAAGTATTGAGGAAGTTGCAGGGGAAGTGATACAAGGAAAATATGGAAACGGCGGAGAACGAAGAAAGAAGCTGTGTGATATGGGATACGATCCGGATGCTGTTCAAAGGGAAGTAAACAGGCAGTTGAGTCAAAATGAGGTTCAGGCGGAATGTTATGTTGTGCAGGAAAATGATACTTTATCAGAGATTGCAAAGCGTTTTGCAACAACTTATCTGGAACTGGCAGCATGGAATGGAATTGCAGATCCGAACAAGATCTACGTTGGACAGAAAATCAGGATTCGATGAAGAAATATTGGTAGAAATGATTGAAAAATTACCGTAAAAATTTGATGTGAAAACGTAAAATATAAAAAATGGACAAAATAAATGAGCAAAATTTATTGTAATAGTAAAGAAAGTACAATTTCTGGTAAATATAATCCATATTAAAGGAAGAAATGGTATAGTACCATAATTTATGTGGGGAAATCCCAGATATATAAGGAACCAGAAAAAATAAAACATTTTCTGGTTTTACTTTTATGTGGAAGAAAAGGAGGAAAAGAGAATGAAAACCAGGAAAGAAGGGAGCAAAGCCAGATTACTCGGACTATCCTGCATGGCGCTTGTGCTGACGGCATTTGGGGTAACAGGAATCCGTACGGATGCGGCAGATGCAAAAAAAGCGCCGCCTTTGGTCAATCTGGCAGAAGAAAAGGATGTCAAAGTCACAGTCGGGGAAAATATGAATCTGAAAAATGAGGATTTATTAACTGACGGTGACAAATATTATCTGCAGCATGATGCTACGGGAAATAAAGAAGGAAACAACTGGGAGAATTATCAGGAACAGGGGACAGAAGTCACCAGCACTGCAGCAGGAAAAAACGGGGTGTGGGTACAGGTGGATCTGGGCGCATCCTATCCGTTGGAAGTCATCAATCTGAAACGACAGGTATATGACGGACAGGCGACAATCGGAAATGGGAATCCGGGAAATCAGGGAAAACGTCTGAAAGGAAACAAGATTTCTTATAAAAATACTGCCATTGTAATTGGAAACGAAGCAGATTTATCGGATGGGCAGATCGTTTATTGTGAAGGAAATCCGACACTTCCGGATGGGGTGAAGAAGCCGGAGAATGTTTCCAAGCCATACCAAGAAGCAATGGGCGGACAGTGGTTCTATATGGATTATGAAAACAAGAATGGACTTGGAGCCACAAAGCTTGGAACAACAAAAGAAGCACGTTATATCAGAGTCTATACAGAGAATCCAAAAGGCGCCGCAGTAAAATTTATGGAACTGGGGATTTATGGATATGAAAATGAGCAGGCTGTACAGTCACAGGAGGGTCCGAGACGTGTGATCGACAATAAACATCCGATGATGATCGCAACAGCATATTCCAACGATGTCTATCAGATCGGACAGGAAAAAGGACCAGAATTACAGGGCTCTAATACAGTAGACGGAAGATGGAATGCCATTCCGGATGATCTGAAAAAGAATAATGTTCTGCTGTTACATACAAACAACCTCAGACAGTTTGCTCCGGATCATATCGGACAGGCTTATCTGCAGGCGTTCCATGAACATGGGCTGCAGATTGCCTATGAACAGGGAGCTCCGGTCATGCTTCTTGGATTGACAGCAGCTGCAACACCGGAACAGGGTGGAACACAGTACAACATTACAGCGGATATGGATTATGGCTGGCTGGATCTGATGTACCGTATGTATCCGAATATGCAGGGTGTGTTCAATACAGAGAACTTCTGGGCAGGTATTCATCCTCCATGCGAAGGAAGCGCTAAGATGCTGGAGATTGCTGACCGATTCGGTGGATTCTTTGTATGGTCAGATCAGGATCACGGTTCTACAGTGACGAATATTGTCAGCAATGCAAATATGAAAAAGGCATTGGAAAAACACGGAGATGCATTCTATTTGATCTATAAGAACACAAGTTCAAATCAACCGGATGATTTGAAAACAAGTAGTTTCTTCCAGGGAAGCTGGCTGGCAGGATATACCGGAGGCTGGGGAATGCTTTCCGATACCTGGGCATGGGACAAGCAGTTCTCAAAACTCTGGGAAGGAAAAGGAAACTATAATAACTGGCAGAGACTTTGCGGAGAACCGGAGGCATTGCTTGGAATGCAAATGATGAGCACCTATCTGGGCGGCGGTGTGATCTATACCTTTGAGTTCCCGGAAATCGTATATGGAACAAGCAACACGAACAGTCCGGCAAATACCCATGTCCTGACAGAATTGTTCCGTTACATTGTCAATCATCCGGCACCGTCCAAAAAAGAGATTATGGAAGAGACCAAAGCAGTCCTCTACGGAAATGTAAACCCTAGTTTTTACAGTGGTTTATCGGGAACACCGACAGGATTCCAGATTTATGAAACAGGACGCTATGGCATTATTCCGGTTATTCCGGAATGGGGAAGCAGAGCCGAAGTAACAAAAAAACTGATTCAGGAAGCAGACAAACTGGGCGTAACCCCTCCGAATGTACTGAGCGTCGATGACAAGAATCTGTCCGGACAGACAAAACAGAAGTATTTCAAAGATCTGTATCCAATCGAATACGTCGGAAATGCATTTGCTGACAAATGGGACGGCACATGGTATCTCTACAACAACAAAGTAAATACAAATAACAAGCAGCATGCAATTTTACCTCTGGAAGGGGAAGAAGAAAGCGCACGTCTGAAAGTAGAGATGGAGCCTCACGAATTTATGATCATGAATGAATCCGGAGACGGAACAGCGATGGATATCACGTTGAATAACTACCGGGTAGATAAAGATGAGATTATTTTCGATAATATATATAACTTAAGCTGGAAAGGAGACTTTTCACCTGGACAGACAACGATTGATGGAAAATTGTCTGTGTATAAATATATGGATGACTACAATGTGGTAAACGCACCGGAAGGAAAGCTCTCTCCGGCAGATAATGAACTGCGTACCACTACATTTGAACTGACAAAACTGGCGAAGGAACCAAAAGTGCAGGTTGTAAAGGGACAGCAGCCGGACACAGACGGACAGCCGCAGTACACAGAACCAAAAGTAGAATTTAACGAAGAAACAGGAAAAGCAGTTATCACGATCCAGACAAACGGCTGGGTAGATCTTTCCATTACAGGTCTGGAGTTTGTATATGATGAGAATGCACAGAAAATAGAAGATGAGCCGATCAAATCTGAGAGAACCAATCTGGCAAGAGGAAAAAATGTGAGTTTTTCAAAAGATGCAAGTGATAATTCTAGAAAAAGTCATGCAGTAGATGGAAATAAGACGAATCGTGATAACTACTCAGATCCGGGCGGAAATACTGGAGGCGCGAACTGGCTGCAGGTAGATCTTGGTGGGTTACATCATGTGGAGGAAGTGAATTTGTATCGGTATTGGGATGGTAATCGTAAATATTATGATACCGTCGTACTTCTGTCACCGGACAGTTCCTTTGATCCTACTAAAACGTTGGTGCTTTGGAACGGAAATAGAGATGCAGATAGAGAGTGGCCGGCATCTTTAAGTGGAGCACAAGGAGAGACACACAAACTTCCAAAAGGCGAAAAAGAAGAATACATCGAGACAAAAGATGGAAAAAACATGAAAGTGTATGGTGCAGATGTATCTTGGTTAGATCCGAACACAAAAACACCATTGCCGGAAGAAGGCGGACGTTTTGACGCAGGATACATCCGTGTATATATGAACGGAAGCACAGGTGGAAATACAAACCACGTTGTAGAACTGGAAGTGATGGGCGAAACAGGGGATGTGGTGATCAAAGATGAAGAAGCACCAACTGTGCCGGGCAATCTGAGAGTCGTATCTCCAAAGGCATCGGAAGCAGAAATTCGATTCCTTCCGTCAGTAGATAATACAGGAGTCGAAAAATACAAAGTAAGCTGGAGTAAAGGCGGAGAACAGGTTGGTTTCCGTGAAGTTACACAGACTGCGCTGATCTTAGATCCGTTGGAGGCTGGCAGCGAGTATACTGTTCAGGTAAAAGCTGTGGACAGATATGACAATGAATCTGAAGCGGCAGAAGTATCCTTTACAGCAATGGATATTCAGGTAAGCGCAGATGT
Source organism: uncultured Ruminococcus sp. (assembly GCA_900544395.1). Taxonomy (GTDB): domain Bacteria; phylum Bacillota; class Clostridia; order Lachnospirales; family Lachnospiraceae; genus Mediterraneibacter. The sequence continues at coordinate 7,876 of UQVC01000051.1, forward strand.
TGCTTCCGGACAATATGATTCTGCACAGCAGGTGACATTGACAGCAGGTGAAGGAGCAGAGATTTATTATACTCTGGACGGCAGTCAGCCATTTGAGAAAAATAAAGAAGTTTCTGAGTCTGCTAAAAAATATGAAGGACCGATTACAGTCGAGAAAAATACAATTCTGCGGGCAGCAGCAAGAAAAGATGGGGTAGAGTATGGAACAGGTTCCTGGTATTACCTGATCGGAGCGCAGAGTCAGGACAACTGGGAAACACCGAAAGCTCCAAGCGACGTGAGAATTGACAGCAAATCTTCGTCTTCTGCAAATATCAGCTGGGCTGCGGAAGAACCGGGATGTACATACCGTGTGTATGCAAATGGTAAGATGGTATGGGAAGGAAAAGAAATGAATCAGACGATTCAGGAGCTGACCCCGCTTACTACATATCAGGTTTATGTAACTGCAGTAAATGAGAGAGGAATTGAGTCTCTCCGTTCAGAAACAGTAGAATTCGTCACTATGGCACAGTAGATAGTAGGAGGAAAAAGATGAAAATAAAGAAATTAACTGCGTACCTGCTGATGTCCGGAATGATTTTAGGAACGATGAGCAGCGATTTGTATACGATCAAAGCGCAGGCTGTAGAAACAATAGAAGAAACAGAGGATAAGACACCGGAAAATGAGACATCTCAGATACCGGAAACTCCTGAACAGCCGGAGACAGAACCAGAGAATGAAGAAGTGACGGAAGCAGCACCGGTGGGAGAAATTGAGCTTTCTGCAGAACAGTTTCCGGATCAGGTGATACTGACATTTGCAGGAACCTGTGACAAAGATGGAAATGGAAGCCTATCGGAAGCAGAGTGCATGGAAGTGGAAGAACTGGCAATGCCGAATGCAGGAATTACCGATTTAAAAGGTGTGGAGAATTTCCGGAATTTGCAGCGCGTGGATGTCAGCCAAAATGCGATCGGGGATTTTGCATCGGTAAAAGATCTGTCATCTCTGCAGATTTTGAAAGTAAACGGAAATCCGGCTTCCGTGCTGGATGTGACAGGATGCAGCAGTCTGAAAAAGCTGTATGCTCAAAACAGTACATTTTCAGAGCTTCATGTGACAGGGCTTGGAAGTCTGGAAGAAGTACGGATTGAAAATAATCATCTTACAGATCTGGATCTGGCAGGCCTGATTTCACTGCGTGCATTAAGCTGTTATGGAAATCAGCTGCATACACTGGATGCAAGACCGGCAGCGGCTCTTGAAGTGCTTCAGGCAGACAGCAATGGAATGGAAAGCCTTCTCGTAGAAGGACTTGGAAATTTAAAAACACTTCATTGTCAGAATAACAACCTGCAGCAGATCTCACTCTTAGGTCTGGGAGCATTGGAGGAATTTAACGCAGCAAATAACAGTCTGACAGAACTGATCGTGGATGGAGCAACTGCATTAAAAACGGTTCTTGCAGGAAACAATCAGTTATCCGGAGAGTTCCGTTTTGGAACAGCAAAACAAGTCAGTGTGGAAAACAACCAGATTACAAATCTGACCGGGACAGAAGAAAATGTTGCATATTTAAATTTTAACAACAATCAGCTTACCAGTCTTAAGATGGACAGCGCTGCGCCGGAAAGTGTTTATGGAAACGGAAACAATCTGTCACTGCTGCAGTTTGGAGATGTTTCAAACCTGAAAACATTGTATTGTGCAGAGAATCATCTGGCATGGACAGAGTCAGGAAAGGCTCTGGATTTACAGTTATCTCCGCAGACGATCGAGTTAAAACGGAAATATGACGGTGAAAAGTACTGGACAGATTTAAATGAGGTACTGACACCTCAACAGCTACAGAGAACGGAAGTTCTGATGGGAGAAAACAGTCAGATTACTTCATTTGACAAAGAGAGCGGAAAAGTATTCTATACAGGACCGGCTTCTATACTAGAATATTATTTCACAGCAGGTGATGTTGGAGAAGATGAAGGAAATGCCCAGATGCTGGTGCAGGCAAAACTGACAGAAGAAACAGTGACACCTCCACAAGAGGAAAAATTCCATGTAACGATCAAAGCCAATGACAACAGTATGGGAACTGTAACCATTGATTCAGCAGACGGAAGCTACAAAAAAGGAGAAAAAG
>UQVC01000052.1 GCA_900544395.1 uncultured Ruminococcus sp.
AACATGAAGCGGCTATAATAGCTATAAATATTTAGTTAAATATCAACAATACAGTACACTAGATTCACTGTCTTCTTGAAATCAAATGGATCCGTTACGATTTCCGGAATATCAATTTCTGTCTGATATACCTGATAATCACTGATTTTTTTCTTTCTTCTCCCCATTAGCGTAGGATCACCTGCATTGTCATAATTACTGCCATAATCCGGAAGCCCGGTATGATGCCCACCGATGCAATATTCTAAAAAACGGTACTTTCCACCTTTCTCCACGCAGACCCTCGCTCCTGCCGTAGAGTGATCCACCCTCTGATTACTTTCCCCTGTGATCCTTTTCAGGAAATCCACAGAATACTTTCCAATATCATGTAGCATCCCATTACAGTAACCCCAGTCTTCTTTCAGTTGGAACTGCGGCAGACACCGAACAAGGATATGCGCCGATATGAACGCCCTCATATCAACGAAGTCTGGTGTGGAGACAGCAGTGCCGGTCCCCGCCTTACAGATTCGGATGGAAAAAACACCGGGACTATATCATTGCCCTGATCGATGATGCCAGCCGGTTCATTACCGGAATCGATGTGTTCTACAATGATAACTTTATCAATCTGATGTCCGTTATGAGAGCAGCCATAGCAAAGTATGCCCGCCCTTGATATGCGGGATTTCCATTCACTGGAAGAGCTGAGGAGAAGTCTGTACGCTTTTGTCCAGCAATACAACCAATCCCCCCATTCTTCCCTCCGTGGACTGTCCCCACAGGACCGTTTCTTTTCAGAACCGGAGCAGATACGCCGACTTTCTGAGGAAGACATCCGTCAAAATTTCCTGAGAAGACGAAATCCGAAGTTATAAGATTTAAATTATCCATTTTCAAAACAAGCCACCGAGCATTATCCCTATGTGGCTTGTTTCATCTATGATTATTTCCATTATAAAGTTTAGGTTTCATGTACAATCGACAGCCCAACTTAACTATCTGCTTTCTACTATTGTATATGTTCCTGATTCAAAATTTACATATAGTGTTACAAATGCACTATTATATTCCCAGCGGATTTCCAGAGACCTCTCCCCTCCAGAGATTGCTACCTCTGCGCCTTCCGAAAATGCCTTATGGGTATTTCGCATGCGGATTAACGCAAGCTGTTTTTGAACCACATCTTTTTTCAACCCTTCCGTGATCTGATCAGTGGAAAGATTTGTCCGGTTGATTTCCTTATGTCCGGATTCTCCCGCGCGCCGCACCGCTTCATGGTCATTTTTTCCGGCAAACAAATCCAGATACCAGACCTGCGGTTTGCCCGGCATAAACATCTGTATAGCACGCGCCAGAAGCATTTTTTCGTCCGACGCCCCCAATGCACTGTAATATGTGGCATTTACCTGATAATACAGATTCTTTTGTCCATGTAAATTTTTGACCATGCCTCCGCGGGATACGATCCGTTCAATCAACGACTGGATTTCCTCTTCCGGAAGCAGCCCCTTTAAGTCCAGAAGCGGGATGCCATCATGACAGCCGAGCATGTTGACCGTGGAGATCTTCTTTTCCACAATCTCCTTCGCCCATGCCGCAAGGTACGTTCCCCGCCGGTTCTCGATCGCATCAATGACCAGTCCCGGCAGGAAAAAGTCATAGGTTGCATAGCCTTTTTCTGCAAGTGTCTCATATATTTTTTCATCATACGCTGCGTGTATCTCCGGCAAAAGCGTAAGTCCCAAAGGTTCTGCCAGCGCATGGATCTTCTGTAAAAATTCCCACGTTTCCGGATCATTGAGAAAGTTTTTCTTTCCCGGTGCTTTCGGCGCATAGGCAAAGGCATCCAGCCGCACAATCGCCGCGCCGTAAGAGGCTATTTTTTCCAGAGTTTCACGATAAAACTCCCACACTTTTGGTGACTGGATGTTTACATCCATCTGTCCGAGATACTGTCTGCCATGCACTTCCTGATAAAAGGTATTCCAGTACGGCACTTTTTTTCCATTCGGAAATTCCACCATCAGGATCGGCAGCCCGGGTTTGCGGAAAAACATCTGCTTCAGGCAGCTTTCATCCGGCTGGATATAGCCTTCCTCCGTCATGGTTCCATGCCCTTCCCAGAAATGGTTCCAATCGATGAAAAAATCGCGGTACACAGAAGCCTCCCCTTTTTCCACAAGATCCCGAAACTGCGGGGACTGTGCGGAAGCATGGTTTAAAATAAAATCGAGTTTCAGATCGATTCCCATATTCTTTAACTGGTCAAGGCCTTCCCGGTCGGCAAGCTGCTCATTCAGGTCATAGTCGATCACGGAAAATCCCCGGTCGAGATCGGAATGGTACAGGCTCGGCAGAATGTAAAAAGAAGAAAATACATTCTGCAAAGCCTCCGTTTTCAGCAATGTTACGATATCCCCAAGATTTCTTCCAAGACTGTCTGGATATGCATTGAGCATCGGTTTACTGTTCATAAACACTTCCGTCCTTTCCCACGATCAATCCTGCATTTTTGCGCTGCACTTCGAGTTTTTCCTGTTCCAGTTCCACCACACGACAGATAAACGGGCTTGCGGCATTCTCGTCGCGGTTTCTGCGGATGCGCCGCTCCTTTGTCTCCTCCGGGTAACTTTCCAGAAAGACGGATAGATCCACACCATGTAAATCGTCACTGCCTCCGTGCGTCCACTCCAGAAGCAATACAGATATTCCGGAAAAATCGGTTTCTTCTGATGAAATCTCGCCATCTTCCCGTCCCAAATGCCGCAACGTGATCGTATCTTTTCCCTCATGAAATGCCGCAAGCACTTCATTGATCCGGGCGAAATCAATCTCTTTCTTTGTTCCGAGATATCCACGCAGTCCGTCTTCCCCTGCCTCTTTATACACACGCATCCGTTCTTCATCGTTGCGTTTTGGAATCCGGTGTGGATAATCATCGCCCGAGAGCAGATAACAACCAATTCCGTCATTTAAAAAGTACTGCTGCAATGCTGTTGCAAGTGTTGTTTTCCCGGAACCGGAACCACCGTAAATGCTGATGACCATGCGTTTTTCTGCATTTCTGTCACACCATTTCTGCACTTTTTCATATAATCTTCCCGCCTCTTTCAGTTCGGTAAAGGCAAACTGATACGCCTCATATTCCTCGGTAAACGGCGGAAGCGGAATTCCCGCATGCATCAGTGCCGCACCGGAATACTGTCTGCCGCTTTGTTCTTCCAGATACACAGCATCCGGTTTTAACCCACGTAGGCGGACATAAACGGTCGCCTGATTTGCCTCAGCCATAAGACGCACCACACTTACCAGTGCATGATCCTGTTCCTCTGATACCGACATCCATGCCGCAATTTCATCTGTAAACGGATCAGACAGCCGCCAGTAGGTTCCCTCGTTAATGAGCATTTCGTACTTCTTATACGTTTTGATCTGCTCCCGGATCTGCTGCTTTTCCTCATCGGATAAAAGCGCTGGGTTTAATTCGTAACCGAAGGTTCCCGCCATCGCCGTCACCCCGCGGGTGTGGAAACTTGTCACCCGTCCGGTCTGGTGGTTCGGCACCGCCGAAACGTGCGCCCCCATCGCGGAAACCGGATAGAAAAACGAAGTTCCGTACTGGATTCTTGTGCGGTTGATCGCATCGGTATTGTCACTGCACCAGATCTGTGGGGAATAATAAAGTATTCCCGCGTCAAATCTGCCGCCGCCACCGCTGCATCCCTCCAGCAGAAGATCTGGATACCGGCTGCACAGACGCTCCATAAAATCATAGACACCAAGGACGTAATCATGGGAAAGATTTCCGGCATAAACATCTGCCATGCTGCGGTTCATATCCCACTTGACATAATCAATTTTTCCCTGATCCAGCACGGCACAAATCTGATCAAATACACAGTCGCGCACTTCTTTTCTGGAAAAATCAAGCAGTAACTGGTTTCTCGAGCGCACCGGCTTTTTCCCCGGAATCTGAATTGCCCAGTCCGGATGTGCCCGGTAAAGGTCGCTGTCTTCATTGACCATCTCCGGCTCAATCCAAATGCCAAATTTCACCCCCTGATTATGCACACGGGTAATAAGCTCTGCCAGGCTTCCCCCCAGTTTCTTTTCATTGACCTGCCAGTCCCCAAGGGAAGAATTATCATCGTTTCTTTTCCCAAACCAGCCGTCATCCATCACTACCATATCAATTCCAAGGGAAGCAGCTTCTTTTGCCAGATCCACGATCGTATCTCCCGTAAAATCGAAATATGCTGCCTCCCAGCTGTTGATCAGCACCGGGCGCTGCATATGGACATATTTGCTGCGGCACACATGGTTGCGGATGCAGTTATGATATTGCTGCGACAGTGCAGACAATCCGTTTGCCGAATAAGACAAAATGACTTCCGGTACCGTAAAGGTTTCTCCTTCCGCAAGCGGATAGGAAAACAGTTCTTCATTTAATCCGAGAAGCAGGCGCGTCTGGTTGAACTGATCTTTTTCTGCCTCACAGGAGAAATTTCCGCTGTATACAAACAGCATTCCATAGCAGCTGCCTGCGGTCTCTGTTGTTCCTTTTTCTGCCAAAATCACTGCCGGATTATACTGATGGCTGGACGTTCCCCTGCGGCTGCCAAACGCAATGGTTCCATGTCCCAGCGGTGTGCGTTCCAGATTGCGCTCCATGGCATGTTTTCCATAAAACCGCAGGACATCAAACTCTCCCTGTACAAAATCCAGACAGGCTGCCGCTGCCTTTTCGATCGTAATCTGCCCGGTTCCTGTATTTTTAATCCGGACACTTCTTGTAATGACATCGTTTTCTTCCAAAACACCGTACAGCAGATGTACTTCAACCTGTGCGTTTTCATCTGCGAGGACAATTTCCAGTGTCTGCGCTTCCTTTTCGTCTGCCCAGACAGCCGGAAGTCCCTGCAACCGGTATTTACCGTTTCGGATTTCATAGCTTTTAAAAAGCAGATCCGCACTTTCCACCCCTTTTTCATTTTTGATATTCAGTGCAATATTGCGGTAATCTCCGGTGCCAAGGGACGGATATTCCTGTGGCAGCGCATCCAGCGAATAGGTGCGGTCCATACCGGCTGCATAAGGATTTCCGGAAAATCCGCGGTCTGCATAGGTTAGGACATAGTCCATGGAACTGTTTGTTTTTTCTCCGTAGTACAAATGCAACAGATATCCCAGTGGATCAACCTGCATCTGATAAGTTGTATGCGCCGTATGCAGGGTAAATATTTTTTTATTTGGATTGTATATAATTGCCATAGAAGTCACCTCATTTATTCTTTATCCTTTGACTGCACCGTTTGCCACACCATTTAAAATCTGTTTCTGGCAGATCACATAAAAGATCAAGATCGGGATCAGTGCCAGAATATAGGAGGCAAACGCCAGATTGTAGTTGGTTCCAAACTGTGTCTGGAAGTTAAGCTGTGCAAGTGGCAGTGTATTCTGTCCGGTTCCGGACATGATTACAAGTGGTGTCATAACATCGTTCCAGGTTCCAAGGGCTGTCAGGATCGCAACCGTCGCATGCATCGGTTTCATCATCGGGAACACCACTTTCCAGTAAGTCGTCCAGGTGCTTGCCCCGTCAATATCTGCTGCTTCTTCGAGTGCTTCCGGGATATTTTTTAAATATCCACTGTAAAGCAGAACATTCATCGGCATGTAAAATACCAGATACAGCAGGATGACACCCGCGCGGTTTCCAAGTCCCATATGCGCCGTCTGCTTTACCAGAGGCATCATTAAGATGGAAAACGGAACAAACATTCCGCTGACAATATACAGATAGATAAATCGGAAACTTTTTTTTCTTGCCATGCCGCGTCCGATCACGTAGCCTGCAATTGAGTGGATCAGGATTGCCAGTACGATCGTTACCAGTGTGATCAGTAAACTGTTTCCAAGAGAGTGCCAGAAATCGGTCACTTCCATTGCCTGATGGAAGTTTTCAAAACTCCATTGTTTCGGGAAAGAAAGTGCACCCGCCACATCGTTTGTCATCTCACTCGGTTTCTTAAATGCAATAATCACTGCCATATACAGTGGGAAAAATACAGTTAATGTCCCCAGAATCAGAACAATTGTAAGTACCAAGTTTGTTTTCTGCTTTTTTTTCGTCATAACTGCTCCTCCTTCTTATTCATAACTGTCATCTGGAAAAGTGAAATCGCCACGATCACAATAAAGAATATAACTGCATTTGCACTCTGGAATCCAAACTGTCCGCCATCCATACCGTTTTTATATATCAGATAAGAAATGGATTCCGTGCTCTGTGCCGGACCTCCCTTGGTCAAAGACATGATCTGGTCGAATACCATGAGAAAATTCTTTGTGCTCAATACCAGATTGATTGTTACAAACGGCATAACCAGTGGAAATGTTACTTTCCAGAACTGTTTCCATTTACTTGCTCCATCAAGCATACTCGCCTCGTAAACTTCCTCCGGGACGGTCTGCAGACCGGAAATATAAATAATGGTATTCATGGCAACTGCCTGCCATACACCAACAATCAGCACACCAATCCATGCGTATTTTTCACTTGCAAGAATACTGTTCTGTAAAAATCCAATATGGAACACATTTCCCACAGTTGGAAGAATGTAAGTAAAAATAAAACTAAAAATATAGCCGATGACAAGTCCTCCTAAAATATTCGGTACAAAATAAATACCGCGCAGTGCACTTTTAAAACGGATTGCACTGTTTAATCCAACTGCCATGATCAGACTCAGCACATTTACCAGTATCGTTCCTGCCAGTGCATATTTAAACGTAAACAAATAGCTTTTTCCCACTCGGGAATCCGTAAACAGATCTGCATAGTTCCGGAATCCGACATAATCGTAAGTTCCATATCCTTTATAATTGGTAAAACTGTAAATCACACCTTTGATCATTGGAAGTGTATTGAATGCAAAAAATAAGATTACAACCGGTATGATAACCGCCCAGAATGTTTTGTCCCTGTTTGACATTTTCTTTTTCATTGTGCATCCTCCTGTTCTTTCTGATAATCCTGTACTTTCCGAATCAGATCCCGGTTATAGCGCTTCCAGTCGGAATCAAATTTTTTCAAAAACTTTTCCTGTGCATTGTCGCTTGTATCCAGCAGGAACGTCTGGATCATGGCATCCACGCTCATCTCACTCGGATAATGGTGATCCTGATAATCTGCCATGCGGTTATTTTCAATGTAAGGACGCATATCCTTGAGTGTTTCCGGAATTGCAAAATCCCCATCCTTGCAGGCAATTCCGCCCTGATCATCCAGATAAATCTGAATGGTCTCATCTTCATACAGATATTTTAAAACTTCATATGCTGCTTCTTTGTTTTTGCATGCTTTCATCACAGAAAACTGTAAATCAATTCCTGAATTTAATACATTGTCTGATTCCTCATCATTTGCAGGAAATGTAAAAGAGCCGATATTCATATCCGGATTGACCGATTTGATCTGCGGGATCGCATAGCTTCCGATCGGATACATGGCAGATTCCCCGCGGGCAAATGCTGTACAGGCATCGTTATAACCATATGCATACGGATTTTTTTCGGCGTAATCCAAAAGCGCACGCATCTTTTCTGCTACCGGTCCATACGTATCGGAAAATGTGGTATTTCCCATATTTACCTGATTGCAGGTATCCGAATCGGTAAGTCCGACTGCCAGCGCATTCCACGGAGCCAGACAGGTCCAGGTATCTTTAAAGCCCAGATACAGCGGAAGTGTTCCGCTCTGTTTTATTTCATCACACAGTGTGGTAAATTCCTGCCAGGTGGTCGGAACTTTCCAGGCATTTTCCTCAAACAGATCTTTGTTATATAAAATTCCTGCCGCGTTTGCCACATATGGAAGTGCATACGTGCCATCCTTTGGAATAAACTCCAGTTCCTTATCCATATCCAGATATGCCTGTTTTACGGTCTGGACTTCATCCAGATCGGAAATATCATCAAACAGATCTGCATCTAAAAAGTTGGAATAGTTGATGTCTCCTCCGATTGCGATGATATCCGGATAATCCTCCCGGATAAAACGTGTCTTTAAAATGGTCATTGCTTCGTTTGGAGATGAAATCGTCAGATGGATGTCATCATGTGTTTCATTGAACCGCTTTTCAATCTTTTCAAATGCCTTAACTGCTTCCGGTTTGTAGGAAACCACTTCGATTTCTGTTTTCCCGTCTGCCCTTTTTTCACTTCCGCATCCAGCAAGACCCGTCATACACATGCCAAATGCAAGCACCGCCGCAACACTGCGGAAAATATTTCTTTTTGCCATATTCCTCTCTCCTTTTTTGCAATATATCCGTTTACTTTTTTGATAATCTGATTATAACATACCTTTATGCATCCTTAAATATCTACATTTTTTCAGTTTTATACCGAAATGAAATATTTTATGCTATAATAGATATTGATGTCGCATTTTGATATATAAGGAGTATTTTATGAGCAATACATTTTTTAATATTTTTCCAAATGAAAATTTTATCGATCTGTGCATGTATCAGTTTGGATATGAACAGTGTGATCCCGGCCATTCATTCGGGCCTGCAACACGCAACCACTACCTGTTTCACTACGTTCTTTCCGGAACCGGAACACTCATGGCAAACAATTCCAAAGGAGAAACACGGACCTATTCTGTAAAAAGCGGACAGGGGTTTATGATTTTTCCCGGCCAGATCAACACTTACATTGCCGATGAACAGCTTCCGTGGAAATATATGTGGATTGAATTTGACGGATTACGTGTAAAAGAGGCTTTAAGTGTCACAGATTTGTGCAAAGACGCGCCCGTTTATCATTCCCACTCCAAAGAATTGCGGGAAAAACTTGCCGATGAAATGCTTTATATTGTCAATCATCCACAGGAATCTTCCTTCCATCTCATCGGGCATCTGTATCTGTTTTTAGACTATCTGCTGCAGTCAGCAAAATCGACAAAGCTGGTCTCCAGCGGACGCATGAGTGATTATTACATAAAAGAAGCGATCAATTATATTGAACAGAATTTTCAGAATAATATTTCGATTGAAGATATCGCTGCGGTATGCGGCATCAACCGGAGTTATTTCGGAAAAATCTTCCGCAACTCGATCGGCCGCTCCCCGCAGGAATTTCTTATGAACTACCGCATGGTAAAGGCTACGGAATTATTAAAGCTGACTTCCTTATCCATTGCAGATGTCGGCTCTGCTGTCGGATACGAAAATCAGCTTCATTTTTCCCGTGCTTTTAAAAATATTTATGGTGTTTCTCCGCGGGAATGGAAAAACCAGAACAAGTAACAATAGATAGGATAGAGTAAACGCAAAATAGCGAGTACCTGTTCAAAATCATCCGATGTGAGATAATAGACTCATCACTACAAAGTCCAAATAGTTTAGTACTCAACTCTTTTGACTTTGCTACAGGAGGTGAAGTTTGAAACAAAGAGGTAGTGGTTAGAGAAAAATAAAATTGCATAGCAAACAAACCATCCTTAGGGTGGTTTCAAAAAAAGTAAATATAGACACGACACTTAATTCATGGCAGGTGTGAGATCATCTTTAATAATATAACCACGTTGTTTTAATAAATTAAGAGCCTGTGAGGTATAATGGTCTCATAAATTAAGACACTTTTTCGGACATTTTTTAATGAATCTGATATACTAAAATCAGTATGAAAGAGAGGATTCATAATTATGTCCAGACAAAGAAGAAACTTTAGTGCCAAATTTAAATCAGACCTAGTAATTGAGCTACTTAAGGGTGAAAAAGATCTCAACACCCTGGCAACTGAAAATAATATCCAAC
>UQVC01000053.1 GCA_900544395.1 uncultured Ruminococcus sp.
AGCCTATTTCAAGGCTTTGCGGTACTTTTTTGGATTTCAATGTGTCAAACTCCCGAGTCGCTGTAATCCATAAACTGCAGATAGAATTGTATCAAATCACGAAAGAGAGCAGGATTTTTGTTGTTATTTCATACAAATTGTTATATAATGAGTTCATAGAAACTTCAAGAACATACAGGCAAAAGGAGCGTGAAGTAATATGAAGACAAACACGATTATTACAATAGGAAGACAATTTGGAAGTGCAGGACGGGAAATCGGGTATCAGGTTGCGGATTACTTCGGAATCAAACTTTATGATAAAGAGATGCTCAGCAGAGCGGCAAAAGAAAGCGGAATCTGTGAAGAAATTTTTGAGACACACGATGAAAAACCGACTAACAGTTTCCTGTATTCAATGGTCATGGATACTTATTCTATGGGATATTCGGGAGGCGCTTATTCCGATATGCCGATCAATCATAAGGTATTTCTGGCACAGTTTGATGCGATCAAAAAGATTGCAGATGAAGGGCCGTGTATTCTGGTAGGGCGTTGTGCAGATTATGCACTGGAGTCTTATGATAATGTAGTGAATGTGTTCATTCATGCAGACTTGGATGCACGTATCCGTCGGATCGCACGGATTTACGATCTGACAGATGCCAAGGCAAAGGATATGATCATTAAGACAGATAAAAAACGTGCAAGTTATTACAATTATTACACCAATAAAAAATGGTCAGATTCCGAAAGCTACGAATTATGCCTGTCCAGTTCAGAATTGGGAATTGATGGAACAGCTCAGGCAATCGAACAGTATGTAATGATGAAGGAACAGATCAGCAGAGCGGATAAAATGTTGTAAAAAAGGAAGAGAATGAAACTCCCCGGCAGCAAAAATGATAGTTTGCTGCCGGGGAGTTTTTAAGCTCGGGGACGAAGGATACGTTCTGGCCAGCCTTCAATATTTCCATCCAAAATAGCATGAAACAGGCGTTCCCGGACTCCGGGGTTTTCATAATTTAATTGACGAAGCAGTTCTTTTACATATTGACGCTTGGTATATCCATCTACAGGACAAGTGCTTTTGACCACAGGAAGTTCATACTTATTTTTAAAGCCAATCACATCTTTTTCATCCACAAACATTAGTGGACGGATCACTGTCAGATCGGTACGATCTAAATAGGTCTTAGGAGAGAAGGAATAGAAGCGTCCTTCAAAAATGAGAGAAAGAAGCATGGTCTCTATGATATCATCTTTGTGATGTGCATAAGCAATTTTATGACACCCCATTTCTTTAATTGCCTGATTCAGCGCACCTTTCCTCATTTTTGCACAAAGGGAACAAGGATTTGATTCTTTCCGTTTCTGGAAGAGAATCTCATAAATATCTGAAGTTACGATTCGATAGGGAATGTCCAGTGTCTGACAGAGATCCTGGATCGGAGTAAGATCGAAGTGTTCAAATCCCAAATCTACCGTGATCGCACTGAGTGTAAATTTTTTAGGATAGAAGCGCTTTAGCCCATGCAGGGCATAGAGCAGTGTCAGGCTGTCCTTTCCGCCGGAAATTCCAATAGCGATATGATCCCCTTCTTCAATCAATTGATATTCATCTACCGCTTTTCGCGTGTAACTTAGTAGTTTCTGCAATTCCATAAGAAAAACTCCTTTATTGAACGTAATATAGATTTATTATAAAAGGCAAAAAGAAGAATTACAATGAAAAGAATCTTTAGAACTTATGAAAAAACAAATTAGTACACCATACTATATATAAAATATATTATAGTACGGTGTACTATAACGAAAAATAGGATTTGTCAGAGAAGAAGAGAATGTGATATAGTGAAAATAGAAGAAGGACAGGAGAGAAAAAATATGACAGAGAAAAAAGAAAACAGAGAGCAGATTCAAAAGAAGATCTGTGACTGTGCTGCAGGTTTATTTCAACTGTATGGATATGATCAAGTTTCTATGCGTCAGATTGCATCGGAAATAGGAATGGCTGTCGGAAATCTGACGTACTATTTTTCAAAAAAGGAACATCTGATGAGAGAGCTTCTTTCAGAGTTTCAAAGAGAATTTGAAAAAATCACAGAAACGCTGCAAATGGATATTTCACAGCAGTCCATTGCAGGAAAAGCATATTGGGAATATGAGAATCGAACACTGGTTGCTGTATTGCTCTGGTTTATCCGGGAATGGGGAATATTTTGTCAGCATGCAAAGGTGATATATGATAATTATCGTTGTCTGCAAAAGAAGATTCCTGCATTTTTTGAAATGAGCAGGAGTTGGGATCAAAATATTTCCACGATCTATAAGGAGCTGATCCGACAGTTGTGGGAACGGAGAGTTCTGAGGAGAGATCTGGAATGGGAAGAATATGAAAATCTGATCCAAGTTCTTTTGTTCATTATGAATTTCTGGGCGGAAACAGAAGGAGAGAAGAAAGCACAAGATAAAGCGGCAGAAAGGATCTGCCGCCTGTTCCTGCCATATATATCCATGGAGTGGAAAGAGACTTATGTGTCATTGTGCCGTACGATCTGCGAGGTGACATTCCACTCCAAGACGTTGAAATTTATTTCATAGAGGTTCGTAAGGATGCAAATAATTCCAGCAGTTTGATTCGATCGGAGCCGTCCAGATCCAGTGAAAGCGCCTGTACATTGTCACAGATCTGTTCCGGCCTGCGGGCTCCGCAAAGGACATGCAGTTCCGGGACGGAGGATGCTGTCAAAGCAATGATCAGGTTGCTGATGGAACACTGATATTTGTCTGTAAAAGGGGTCAATTGTTCCAGAATATGCAAAATCAGTGTTCGATACTGGAAATCCCAGAATCGGTTTTTATGGCGGACATCACCAGGAGAAAGCCTGGTATCCATGGTAACCTTCCCGGTCAGAAGACCCTGTTCCAAAGGGGAGTATGCCTGAATGGAAACTTGATGCTTCTGGCAGATCGGAAGGAGCGCTCTGACAGTCTGCGTATCCAAAAGACTGTATTTTTCCTGGATCACATCCAGTTGTCCTAATTCGCAGTAGCGCTCCAGGATTTCAGGCGTGACATTGGAAGCACCGATGGCGCGGATCTTTCCTTCTTTTTTGAGCTGCGTAAGTACTTCCACAGTCTCCTCCAGAGGATAGAGGGAAAAATCAGGAGTCTGCCAGTGCGTATAATAGATATCGATATAGTCTGTCTGGAGGCGTCTCAGACTGTCCTCCAGATTTTTGCGGATAGAAGTGGCAGACAGATCACGGTAAACCGGGCGCCCTTCCATGATCTTGTGAAAACAGGGAGTCTCATGATCCCATTCCAGTCCGCACTTGGTGGAGAGTATGACCTGGGAGCGCCTGTGCTTTAATGCGGCTCCAACGACAGTCTCGCTGTGTCCGATCCCATAGACAGGAGCAGTATCAAACCAGCGGATCCCGCGGTCAATGGCTTCTTCGATTGTCCGAATGGAGAGTGCATCATCATTTTCTCCCCACCAGGTCCCTCCGCCGATGGCCCAGGTGCCCATTCCGATATAAGGTGTTGTAAGACCGGATGTTCCGATCGTCAGTTCTTTTTGCATAAATCAAATGATCCTTTCTTGAATTTTGGGTTTATGGTTCCCTTAATGTGACAGCTTTGGCAGCCATCCGACGGCGGTCTTCATCGATTGCCGCATAGTGTTTCTTGGTCGTATTTACATCTTTGTGCCCCAGTACATCTGCAACCAGATAAATATCGCCGGTTTCTTTATAAAGCGTGGTTCCATACGTACTCCGCAGTTTATGAGGCGTGATTTTTTTATTTGGCGTAACTTGTCTGGCATATTTTTTTACCATATTTTCAACTGCCTGAACACCCATCCGCCGTCTCTGTGTAGATAAAAACAAGGCATTCTCATGTCCTGGAAGAGGAGTGGCGGCTTCCCGCGTGGTGTAGAGATACTGCTTCAATGCATGTTCGACCTCTTCGCCGAAATAGATTACCATCTGATTTCCACCTTTTCGGACAACGGTAATGCCATTATTTTTAAAATCCACATCCTGGAGATCCAGCCCTACACATTCTGATACACGGATCCCGGTGCCAAGAAGCAAGGTAATGATTGCAAGATCCCTGTTTTTGGTCTTCTCGTAGTAAACTTTTTTCTGTCCGGTCAATTCGTCGCCGCCATGTTCTACAAAGTCTAACAGAGAAGCAACTTCGTCTGTATCCAGCCGGACAATGGCCTTTTCATGCATCTTGGGCATATCGACAAACAGGGTCGGATTTTTTTCGATGATCTGATGTTTGAAATAGTACCCGTAAAAACTTCGCAGCGCAGACATTTTTCTGGCAAGTCCCTTTTCAGCGTTTGTAAGCTGTTTTTCTTCCGGATTCTGATATACTTTTAAATATTCCTGATATTCTTCAATGTCAACAGGAGAGAGAGCCTCCAGATCCTGTGGTGTAAACTGGTCTATGGTATAGTTTTTGTATACAGGATTGTTTTCCATCAGAAAATGGAAGAAGACACGAATATCATACGCATAAGAAATTCTTGTCTTTGCAGAGGTTGTCGGCTCTGCCGCCCGGAAATAATCTTTCGCAAAAGGAGGAAGTGTTTTTAAAATTTCCCGCAGCCGCAATGTATTGTCAATATAATTTTGTTCGTGATAGGTTTTTCGTTCTGTAGTCTGATTTGATTCCATAACATAAAATGCCTCTTTATTTTTCATGTATTGATGAAGATTATTATAGCATACAGGAGCCGCTCTGAGGAAGTATAAATGGAAAAAACATCAATCTTTTGGAAAAATCGGTATTTGTCGTATAGATTGAAATCCGTAAAAACACTGCTGTTTTTACGGCTCTGACGTATTATCCGGTATTTCTACAGTAAGTGGCTCTTTTGCATATACATGACATCCTAACCGATACCCTTCTTCTAACTGTTCTTTGGAAAACCAGATTTGATCCATGGTATTGACCGCGGCATTTCCTTTTACAATCTTTACCACACATTTGGCGCAGTTTCCACGGCCGCCGCAGGCTGTCAGGAGGTAGATCTTTTGCTTTAATAAATATTCTTGCAATCGTGTGTTTGCCGGACATTCTATCAACATGTGTATTCCTTCTTTCTATTTTGGATTTGATACCTTTCATTCTATCATAAAATAAAAATCATTTACATCATATTTTTCATTATGTCTATTTCAGAATTGTTGTTTTTGAAGATAAAAGAAAAAGCCGCATTACAGATGGCAACCCATCCATACGCGGCTTTTTCTAGGAGTGAATTTATATCAATTACATGGGGTGTAAATGATATCGGTCATATAACTGAAAGTTATTCTGTAAATTCAGTTGTGTAATAAGAAACGATCAAATGTTCTCCTGTCTGTATTTTTTCGGAATCCAGCTGATTGATCTCTTTTAATTCCCGGATGTAGCGTTTGATCTCGGATCTGGATTCGGAATCGGTATAGTCTTCGGCAAGACTCCACAGAGAATCGCCGGGCTGGATCACAATACTTTTGTAGCATTTGAACATGACAGGTTCTTCTGTCCGTGTATTCTGCGCCAGAGACAGAAAACTGCCAAATAAAAAGCATCCAAAAAACAGAAAGAATGTAATAACAACGGTTATCTTCTTTTTTCTCCTCATTTGTAAATCCCCCTAATTCTATAAAACAAGCAAAAGAACATACGTTCTGACCACAATATGAAGTATATCATCAGAACGTATGTTTGTCAATGCTTATTCCTCTATTTTTAGAGAGACATTTTTGCTTTTTTAAAATCTTTTCAAAATACTACTCTTCTGCCCCGGCCAGTTCCTGGTTTGCAAACTGGGAATGATACAGCCTGTGGTAAGCTCCGTGTTTTTTCAGAAGTTCGTCATGTGTTCCCTGTTCAATAATATCCCCGTTATCCACGACAAGGATCAGGTCTGCATTGCGGATGGTAGAAAGGCGGTGGGCGATCACAAACGAAGTACGCCCTTTCATGACTTTCTGCATGGCTTCCTGCAGCATTTTTTCAATCCGGGTATCAACCGCAGATGTGGCTTCATCCAGGATCAGGATCCGTGGATTTTTCAGCACAGCTCTTGCAATGGTAAGTAATTGTTTTTCGCCCTGGGAAATGTTGTTGGATTCTTCGTTGATCAAAGAATCATAGCCATGGCTCAAGGTAGAAATATAGTGATGGATATTGGCCATTTTTGCAGCGTCTACAACCTCGTCCTTTCTTGCGTTTAAAGAACCATATCGGATATTTTCAAAGATACTGCCTGAAAACAGCCAGGTATCCTGTAACACAAGAGAAAACAGACTACGAAGATCATGGCGGTCCATATCCCGGATATCTATGCCGTCAATTTTAACAGCGCCTCCTTTTACATCATAGAAGCGAAGGAGCAGATTCATTAAGGTAGTCTTTCCGGCGCCTGTAGGACCTACGATCGCAACCATCTGTCCGGCTTTTACCTGGAAGCTGACATCTTTCATCAACAGTTCTTCTTCATATCCAAATTGTACATGTTCAAATGAGACATTTCCGCTCATATTTTCCATATGGAATGCGGTGTTGCCCGTTTGTACTTCCTCTTCTTCCTTTAGCAGTGTGAAAATACGGTTCATGGCAGAATATGCCGACTGTACCTGGGAGGAAAGCTGGGATACCTGCGAAAGGGGATCGTTGATCTGCCAGATATAGCGGATAAATGCCTGCAGATTTCCGACCGTGACGGTTCCGTTTATTACGAAAAAACTACCCATGACTGCAATGCTTCCGATTGTCAGATAGGTGACAAGGGAAACGAACGGCGAGATCAAAGAAGAGAGAAACTGCGCCTTAAATGCAGCATCTGCCATTTTCTGATTTACATCGGAAAACCGTCTGCAGGAATCCTTCTGACGGTTAAAGAGCAGAATTTCATTAAATCCGCTGTATAATTCTGTAATGGTTCCATTCAACTCTCCTACCATCTCCTGCTGCAGGTCGAACATCTTTTGAGAATGTTTGACAAATCCAAAGGTGATCAACGCGGTCAGAGGGATGATCAACAGTGCTGTCAGCGCCATCCAGACATTGATGGAAAACATCATAATGATCACGAACAAAAAGGTAAGAATGGCTGCAAATACACGGGAAAGTGTCTGTTGGAGCGCATTGCTTAAAGTATCCACATCGTTTGTGACACTGCTTAAAATATCGCCAAAGGCATGATCATCGAAATATTTTACCGGGAGCTTCTGAATCTTCTTTTGCAGGGCATTTCGAATGTCGTACATGGTCTTTTGGATCGCATCGGTCAGAAAGAAAGATGTGATCAGCTGAGACACTGTTTTTATGAGATAAAGTACAAGCAAAACACCCATAAATCGAAACAGGATCGGAAATTGGACATGGGCGCCCGGTACGCCTTTGAGGATATCTGCGCCGTCACTGGCAAGCTGGGTTGTGATCTTTCCCTCCATCATAGGATTGAGAGCAAACGTCAGATTTGTCACGACCACCATGAGCAATGCGATCGACAGCTTAAGGCGATATGGACGGACAAATATAAGCAATTCATGGATGCATTTGCGAAATGTCAGTTTCTGTTCATGCATAAGTCAATTCCTCCTCACTCAGCTGAGAAGCTGCGATTTCATAATAAATCGGACAGGATTCCAGTAATTCCCGATGTGTCCCAATACCGGCAATCCGTCCTTCATCCAGCACAATGATTCGGTCTGCATCCAGGATCGTGGAAACCCGCTGAGCCACCACAAATACAATGGCATTCTGGATCTCCGGTCTGAGCGCGCGACGCAGTTTGGCATCGGTCTTAAAATCCAGGGCAGAAAAAGAATCATCGTAAATATAGATCTGCGGTTTGCGGATCAATGCACGGGCAATGGACAGTCGTTGTTTTTGACCGCCGGAGACATTGGTTGCCCCCTCTGTGATCTGTTCCTGGAACTGATGCGGCTTCTCCATGATAAAGTCATATGCCTGCGCGATCTTTGCAGCATGAATAATCTCATCCATAGTGGCATCTGGTTTTCCAAAGCGGATATTATCTTCGATGGTTCCGGAAAACAGATGCGCCTTTTGTGGGACGAATCCGATCTTACTGCGAAGCAGATCGATATCGAGATCTTCAATCTTCTCTCCATCGATATAAATGTTTCCGGAAGTCCGGTCATAAAACCGGGGGATCAGCTGGATCAGGGAGCTTTTGCCAGATCCGGTGCTTCCGATAAAGGCAACGGTTTCCCCACTTCTGGCGGAAAAAGAGATATCCTTTAAAACAGCCTCCTCTCCGTCCGGGTAGACAAAATCTACGTGGTCAAATACAACACTGTGGCCATCCGAAACAGAACCTGGATTCAAAGTCTTTGGATGGTTTTTGACAGAGGTTTCGGTATTGAGTACCGCCAGGATTCGTTTTGCAGAGATACTGGCTCTTGGGTACAGCATAAATACCATGCAAAACAGCATCACAGAAAACATGGCGTGAAACAGATATTCCATAAAAGCGACCAGTTTTCCAACCTGCAGAGTCTGGGCATCGATCATAGTTGCTGCGGTAAAATAAATGCAAAGCGCTGCAAGGTTCATCAAAAGAAAGAATACCGGTTCTGTGGAAGACATCAGCTTGAACAAATTCTGAGACTGTCTCATAAAATAACTGTTTTCCTCATCAAAACGTTTCGACTCGTAGGAATCGTTATTAAAAGAACGGATCACTCGGATTCCTGTCAGATTTTCCCGAAAAATCCGGTTGATCCGATCCAAGGAACCCTGCTGTCTGTCACTTAAAGGCCCGGACACTTTTCCGACGATCACCACTCCCAAAATAATCAACGGAACGGTGGATGCGATGATCAGAGACAGACTAAGGGACGAGCGGATCGTCAGTGTAAAGCTGACAATGATCATAATCGGAGTCAGAAGCGCGGTGCGAAGGATCACATTCAAAAACATCATGATCTGAAAAGCGTCATTGTTCGTACGTGTGATCAAAGATGCAACGCCAAACTGATTCATCTCATTGTGTGAGAATGTCTGTACTTTCTGGAAGACATCCTCCCGGATATCACGGGTGACGGACGTTGAGATCTTGGCACAGCAATATCCAAGCAAAATAGTTCCTGCCACACCGATCACAGAAATCACAACGATGACAGCTCCCATGCGAAGCAGATACGGTTTATCCTGATGCATGATTCCATTGTCGATCATATCTGATACAATGGTGGGAATTCCCAGTTCGACTAATGCAAATCCAAAGACAGACAGGATATTCAAAGTAAAAAGTCCCTTGTATCGCTTCAGATAGTGAAGAATAAGTTTCATAAGTCATAACCTCCTGTAACATAATGATTTGGTCATTCATTCCTCATCTTATTTACAATAAATGCTAACTTCCCATGTTTTTCCTACTCAAATCAAAAACAGGAACCCAAGCGACCG
>UQVC01000054.1 GCA_900544395.1 uncultured Ruminococcus sp.
ACAAACATATGTTTATTAAAAATTACGAAAATATTACGGAAAAATGAATAAAATAGAAATAAAATCAAGTTTATGCTTGTCCATCCAGGGAAACTATTGTATTATAACATAGATAAGGTATTTCTATCAGTAAGTAAACGGAAGGTCGTATTATGATAAAAGAAAATCAAAAATTATTAAATCGAATCCAGATCATTTTGGATGCAGTGGTCATTATACTGTCGTATATCCTCTCCTGGTATATCAGATTCCGGAGCGGGATTTTTGAACTGGATCCGTGGTATCTGTCACTTAGAGAATACATGAAGGTTCTGATTTTTCTGGTTCCTTCCTATTTGATCTTATATTATGCATTTCAGTTGTATACACCGAAGCGGGTACAGGGAAGGAGGCTGGAAGCCTGGCATGTGGTACAGGCGAATGTGATCGGACTGATGGGAGTTACGATGGTATTTTTCCTGACGAAACTGTCAGACCGTTATTCCAGATGGGTCGTATTTATTTTCTGTTTTGTGAACATTACAATGGAAGTGCTGGTGCGCAATATCGTTCGCTTTGTACTGCGAAAAGCCAGAAGGAATGGATACAATCAGAAGCACATGATCCTGGTAGGATACAGCCGGGCTGCCGAACAGTATATTGACCGGATTATTGCAAACCCGGAATGGGGATATTCGGTCAGAGGAATTCTGGATGACCATCAGCCGCGAGGAATGGAATATAAAGGGGTGAAGGTAATCGGAAGCATTGACAATCTGCTCGTGATCCTGCCTCAGAATCAGATCGATGAAATTGCGATCACACTGGGGCTGGATGAATATCATAAACTGGAATATATTGTCAACATGTGTGAGAAGTCCGGTGTGCATACAAAGTTTATCCCGGATTATAATAATATCATTCCGACCAAACCATATACAGAGGATATCCAGGGACTTCCGGTCATCAATATCCGGCACGTTCCCCTCAATAATGCGCTGAATAAATTTATGAAGCGGGCAGTGGATGTATTTGGAGCGGTTGTCGCAATCATCCTGTTTTCGCCGGTGATGCTGATTGTTTCTATTTTGATCAAACTGACGGCGCCGGGACCTTTGATTTTCAAACAGGAGCGGATTGGTCTGCAGAATAAGCCATTTTATATGTACAAGTTCCGTTCTATGGTCGTACAGAAAGAAAGTGAAGAGAAAAAAGGCTGGACTATAAAGGATGATCCGCGTGTGACACCGGTGGGAAAATTTATCCGAAAGACCAGTATTGATGAGCTTCCGCAGTTGTTTAATGTGCTTAAAGGGGATATGAGTCTGGTGGGACCAAGACCGGAGAGGCCTTTATTTGTAGAAAAATTTCAGGAAGAGATCCCGAGATATATGATCAAACATCAGGTGCGTCCGGGACTGACTGGATGGGCACAGGTCAATGGATATCGAGGGGATACTTCCATTCGGAAACGGATCGAATATGATCTGTATTATATTGAGAACTGGACCCTGGGATTGGATTTTAAGATTATTTTACTGACATTTTTTAAAGGGTTTATCAATAAAAATGCATATTAATGCGGAGGAGCAGAATGTTTCAGAGAAGCAGAGGAATGTCGCTTCAGAAGCGAAGAAAATTAAATAAAAAACGTCAGAGAAGAACGATATTTTGTCTGGTATTGGAGATTTTCATATTGCTGGTATTGCTGATGGCGGCATTTATGATGTATAAGCTGGATCATATGGGGCATCGTACATTAGATGAAAGTGCGTTGGAATTGCGTGAGACACCGAAGGGATATACCAATGTCGCTTTGTTTGGTCTGGATTCCAGGGAAGGAGAACTGGACAGTGGGGTGCGCAGCGACAGTATGATGATCGTCAGCATCAATAATAAGACCGGTGATGTTCAGATTGTGTCTGTGTTCCGGGATACGCTGCTTCAGCAGCAGGATGGTACTTACGAAAAGGCGAATACGGCATACTTTTTTGGAGGCCCGCAGGAGGCAATCGCAATGCTGAACCGCAATCTGGATCTGGACATTACCAAATATGCGACCGTCAATTTTAATGTATTGGCAGATATCATCGACATTCTTGGAGGGGTGGAGATAGAGCTTACCGGTGAAGAAATTTTCTGGATGAACGGATATACAGCGGAGACTTCCCAGGTGGTAGGGCGTCCGACCCATACTCTGGATGAGAACGCACCTGGCGTTTATACTCTGGATGGGATACAGGCAGTTTCCTATACCAGAATCCGTTATACCCAGGGGGATGATTTTAAACGGGCAGAACGTCAGAGGATCGTGCTGGAGAAGGTGATCCAGAAGATCAAGAAAGCAGGGCCGATCAAATGGAATCGGATTTTGGACACCGTAATGCCGAAAATTTCCACCAATATGACAACCGGAGATATTGTAAAACTTGGTTTGAATATGTTCCGGTATCAGATCGGAGAAACAAAGGGATTCCCGTTTGATATTACGACCAGTGAAAATGTGATCGGTCTGGAGGGCTCTTATGCGGTCGCGATCGGACATGCCGACAATGTGCGTCAGCTTCATGAGCTTCTATTTCATGAAAGTGGTTATGTACCTTCCGAAAAAGTGCAGCAGATCAGTGAAGATGTTGCATATCTGACGGGGGTTTATGCAGAAGACTATATACAGTAGCGAAAGAGGAACAAGAATGTTACAGAAAATGGTTTCGGATAGAAAAACAGAATATATTTCCTATGCAGTGGTTTATGCGATCGCAGTGCTGGCAGCAAAGTCACATTTGGACTTTGCTGCGGCAATTTTATTGATCGCAGAAGCCCTGTTTTTATTTGTGATAAATTTTAAGAAGACAGGAAGTCTGGTGGATTTAAAAGGACTTTTTACTCTGTCCTGGATTGGCGGCGAGGGGATTGCCTGCCTGAAGCTCAGTAAGCTGCAGAGCGATTGGAGCAATGTGACGTGGGTCACATTTTTCCTGATCTATCTGTGTTTTCAGCTTGGCTATGATTTCTGGCTTGGCAAAAGAAAATCAGAGGA
This sequence comes from uncultured Ruminococcus sp., assembly GCA_900544395.1. Classification (GTDB taxonomy): domain Bacteria; phylum Bacillota; class Clostridia; order Lachnospirales; family Lachnospiraceae; genus Mediterraneibacter. The sequence continues at coordinate 3,020 of UQVC01000054.1, forward strand.
AATACAGGAAGTAAAGAGAGATTTGGTCTCTGCGAGAAGAATTTTGATCTGTATCCTTGGACTGATGATCGTATCCGTCGCCTGCTTTACACTGGAAGCAGCAGTGGTAGGATATATCCCGCTGTTCAATTCTGCACCACATGCTTATTCTCATTTTCATATTTCCGGGGTACATTATTTTACGATCAGCTGCATTTTGATTCCGGCATTGACGGTATTGTATACAAAAGTGGCAGAAAAGATCACAGGAGTTTGCCTGATCCTTCTGATTTTGGGAAATATCACAGCTGTTGCCATTCCGATCCTGTGCGTTTCCAGATTTCAGCTGTTATTTGCAGTTGGATTTGCTGCAGTGACATATTTGATGTTATATAAAAAGATCACATGGAAAATGATCGTGGGACTGTTTCTGGTGATGATTCCGGTGTATGTGCTCTTGACAGTTGCAAGACGTCATGATGTGACTTATTTGAATGGGATTTTTGAGATGAAGAATCCCAATATGCCAATTTTTATTACACAGCCGTATATTTATGTGGCAAATAATTTTGAGAATTTTAACTGTATGGTGGAACAGCTGACTGCCCATACATGGGGGCTTCAGATGTTATTCCCGGTATTTGCCCTGACTGGATTGAAATTTGTATTTCCACAGCTGGTGGCAATCCCGGATTTTGTGACAAAAACAGAACTGACGACATTAACCATGTTTTACGATGCCTACTATGATTTTGGCGTACTGGGAACAGCCATTTTTGCATTTGTGGTTGGTCTGGCTTCCGCGGCAGTGATCCATATGGTGCAAAGAAAGAAGAACCCTATAACCTATATGTTTTATGGACAGATTGCGATTTATCTGGGACTTGCATTTTTTACGACCTGGTTCAGCAATCCAACGACCTGGTTCTGGCTGGCTCTGACAGTGATGATGTACTGGTTTGTCGGGTATCAGAAGAAAGGAAAAGAAACAGATGGAAAAAAATAGGAGTGTGGATGTGCTGATCCCCACATATAAACCGGATCAGAAGTGCGTACAGCTTGTCAGACGTCTTCTGAAGCAGAGTGTGGCAGTTCATCGGATTTATCTGATCGATACGGATACTGGCATTTTCCCTGAGGAGTTATATGGGATTTCCGACAGAGTTTTGATCCATCGGATCTTGCCGGATGTATTTGATCATGGCGGAACCAGAAATTTGGGAGCAGAATTGTCAGATGCAGAAATCCTGGTTTATATGACTCAGGATGCAGTACCGGCAGATGAGCATTTGATCGAGCGTCTGGTAGAGGGATTTGAAGAGAAACGTGTGGGGGCGGTGTATGCAAGGCAGCTGCCGGCAGAGGACTGTCAGTTAATCGAGCGCTATACAAGAGGGTTTAATTATCCAAAGACAAGCCGTTTGAAATCGGCAGAAGATTTGCCGGTGTTAGGAATCAAGACCTATTTTTGTTCCAATGTCTGCGCGGCATATCGCAGGGATGTTTATGCGCAGATGGGGGGATTTGTGAAAAAGACCATTTTCAATGAAGATATGATTTTGGCGGGGAAAATGATCCAGAATGGATGGAGCATTTATTATGCAGCGGATGCAAAGGTGATCCATTCCCATAATTATAACTGCAGGCAACAGTTTCACAGGAATTTTGATCTGGCAGTTTCCCAGGCAGACCACCCGGAGATTTTTGAAGGAGTGCCGTCCGAAGGAGAAGGGATGCGGCTGGTGAAAGATACCGCGGTTTATTTGATAAAAATTAAAAAGCCATGGCTGATCCTCTCCCTTATCTGGAAAAGCGGATTTAAGTATCTGGGCTATCAGTTAGGGAAGCACTATAAAAAGCTGCCCCGGTGGCTGGTTTTGAAATGTACCATGAATCCAAGATATTGGAAGGAAACTTGAAATTCATGGTTTTTTCATTGATGTTTCAACGAAAATATTGTATGATGTTAAAGTGCATATTTTAGACAGTTTACAGTGTATGCAGTGAGAAAGGATATGATTATGGCAGATAAAAGGAGACGCCCGCGGCCGGAAGCATCGGGAAAGAATAGAAGAAGTTCTCATAGGGCGGGGTTGCCGTATCGGCGTCAGGAGCAGAGGAGCGGCCAGTCGGAGAGCGCAAGAGAAAGAAGCCCCGGAGCTGCGAAAAGGAAGAGACCAGCTGGTCAGGTTCCGTCCAATCAGAGAAGGCAGATACAAAATGGAAAGTATCCCAACAAAAAGAATTCCAGAAAACGAGCGAAAAGAGGATTTGCATCCTGGTCTGCAGGCAAGAAAGCAATTGCAGTTTTGATGGGGGTATTGATCTTGATGATTACTGCAACAGTTGCCGTGATCGCATCGAAATGGGGAAAGATAGATGGAGTGGAACTGGATCCGGATAAGCTGGATATTTCAGAAGAAGCACAGATCAGCGGAACCGGGTACTTGCAGGTTGCATTGTTTGGTCTGGATACAAGAGCCACAGATGAAGAGATGGGGGCACGAAGTGATACGATCATGGTAGCCAGTCTGAATCGGGAGACCAAAGAGATTAAGTTGGTATCTGTTTATCGTGATACTCTGCTTCAGCTTTCGGATGGAGATTATAACAAGGCAAATGCAGCCTATGCGTTCGGTGGTGAAGAGGAAGCAGTCGCAATGCTGAATAAGAATTTGGATTTGAATATCGAGCATTATGTGTCTGTAGATTTTGCAGTTTTAGTAGATGTGATCGATGCACTTGGCGGAATCGACCTGAATATTGAGCCTGCTGAGAATGGAATTGATATCATCCCGTATTTGAATAACTATGTGGTAGAAGTGATTGAAAATACAGGGGTGGATTCTGGTCCTTATACACAGCTTGGAGCGCAGCATGTAAATGGTGTGCAGGCGACCGCATATGCGAGACTTCGATATGGCGGCGGTGATGATTACAAACGAACAGAAAGACAGCGGGAAGTGCTGGAGCAGATTGCGATAAAAGCGCAGAAAGCAAAGCTGTCTACGATCAACAAGATTATAGATAAAGTCTTTGATAAAGTAAAAACAAACTTCTCTCTGACAGAAGTGATCGCTTATGCAAAAGATGTAAAAGAATATAAATTTGGGGAGACTCAGGGATTCCCATATGAAAAGACAACTGCACAGTTAGATGTAGGAGATTCGATTATTGCAACAGACCTTGCATCGGATGTAAAGAAGCTGCATCAGTTCTTGTTTGGCCAGAATGATTACACACCATCATCCGTAGTAGAAAGTATCAGTGCAGATATTTCAGGTTCTACCTACAATGTAGGGGAGTCTTATGATACGGAATATAACAGTTATGATACGTCACAGGATTATTACTATGGGTATGATAATGGCTATATAGAAGAGAATTCCTGGGGCAGTGAGTCACCGGATTATGGTTCGGGAGATGTCGGAAACGGCGGGAATACAGGAGGCACCGGAGATAACTATGTACCACCGTCAGACGGAAGCACAGATACCGGAGGCGGTACGACAGATCCGGGAATGCCGGATGGCGGCACAAATGGAGACATGGGTGGAGAAAATCTACAATAAAGAAAATTGTTTTTATAGAATATCAAGAAAAAGTCAAAAGACAGAAAAGAGGAGATGTACATGAAATCGTTGAAGAAAATCAGTGCTTTTTTGTTTGCAGTATGCCTGATGATGTTGTTGCCATCAGTATGTGTGCATGCAGCAGAAGGAACACTTCAGTTTTCAGATCCAACAGGAAAAGTAGGAGAAGAAGTTACAGTCAAAGTGAAGATCAGTACAGGCGGAGCTCCGATCGGAGATGGATTTGCTACTGTTTCTTATGATAAAGAGGCACTGGAGTTTGTCAGCGGAACCAATGCATCAGGCAGTGATGGGACGGTAAAATTGGAAGCAACCGGAGACGGTACAGTATCAGATCTGGAATATACGATGGTGTTTAAGCCTTTAAAAGAAGGTCAGACAACATTGGAAGTGACAGATTATACTTCTTATCTTTTTTCCGATGAGACATTAAATCTGACCACGGGAAATTCTACGGTGACAGTCGAAGCGGGAGATGGAACGGATTCAAAAGAGGAAGCGGATGATGAAGGAGTCACTCCGATTGCAGCAGGGGAAGGCAGTGTGGAGATTGATGGAGTGACCTATGGGATCTACAATGATTTTTCCGATGCGCTGATTCCGGATGGATGCAGCAGGACAACAATGGAATATAACGGAGAAACATTCAATGCCGTTTATCAGGAAGCATCAGGGAAGTATTTCTTATATTTGGCAGAGGGTGAAAATGATCCGGTAATGGCTCTTTATAATGAGAAAGATCATTCATTTTCAATTACAGAGATGGTGTCTTTAAATGAGTCCAGTTACATTTTCCTTTTGGGGACACAGGATGGAAAAGGGCTTCCTTCTGAATTTAAAAAGACAAAACTGACAGTAGGTAATTTATCCTTCCCGGTATGGCAGAATGTAGAGCGCGAAGAGTTTTATCTTGTGTATGCAATGAATGAGGATGGAGAGGAATCGTTCTATCAGTATGATACAAAAGATGAGACGTATCAAAGATATCCGGTTTCTGTCAACAAATCAGAAGAAAAGAAAACAGCATCCACATGGTTGGATAAGGTGAAGAATTTTGTGCAGGATCAGGCATTGATCATCCTGGCGGCTGCCTGGGCAGTGATCTTGATCTTTATCATTGCCGTAATTGTGCTCGGTGTAAAACTTCGCAGAAGAAATGAGGAACTGGATGAGTTTTACGAAGAGCAGGAAGCCATTGAGAATCCAGGGGGAAAACGCGCAGCTGTTTCTAAAAAATCAAGAGAACAGTTTGTCGGATATCAGGATGACGATTCATTTGAAGAGGAATCAGATGAGTATGAAGACGACGAGGATTACGAAGAGTATGAGTCTGACGACAGTTATGATGATTATGAAGAAGATTCGTACGATGATTATGACGATTACGATGAAGATCCAGATGAGGATTATGAAGACTATGAAGATGATGAGGAATCAGAAGAGTACGATGAATACTACGACGATGATGACGATTATGAGGACTATGACGATGAGGAATATGACGATGAGGAAGATGTTCCGGAATATCAGCCAAAACGCAAATCATCCCGTGGAACAAATAATGATTATGATGTAGATTTTATTGATTTATAAAAGATTGGGGCAAACGACAGAGAAAGTCTGTGGTATGCCCCTGTTTTATTTATAAATAATCACTTTAAGGAGGCAAAAAATATGTGTGGAATTGTAGGATATGTGGGAGAAAAGCAGGCAGCGCCGATTTTGCTGGATGGCTTATCAAAGCTGGAATACAGAGGATATGATTCAGCCGGAATTGCAGTCTATGATGGAGCAGAGATCCAGACAGAAAAATCAAAGGGGCGTTTAAAGGTGCTCAGCGAGCTGACACATGACGGACAGACAATGCCGGGAACGATCGGGATCGGTCATACCAGATGGGCGACACACGGTGAACCATCAGATGTAAATGCACATCCACATTATAATAAAAATAAAAGTATTGTGGTTGTGCATAATGGGATTATTGAAAATTATTTAAAGCTCAAACAGAAGTTAGAGAAAAAAGGATATCAGTTTGTGTCGGAGACAGATACCGAAGTACTGGCACATCTTCTGGATTACTATTA
>UQVC01000055.1 GCA_900544395.1 uncultured Ruminococcus sp.
GCGTAAGTTTTGAAATTGGTTTTTCTCAACTTACACACTTTATTTTACACCCTCTTTGCCATCCCTATTTCTTTTTTCCCTAATTTTTGAATCAATCAAACATCATGAAAATCGTAAGTACTTCATGGCTATATTTGGCTGAAATTGTACCGTTCATCTTTTCGGTTAAAGTTTTTGAAATGGATAATCCCAGTCCGGTTGAATTTCTGGCATTGTTTACTGTATAAAATCGGTCAAATAACTTTCCGACTTCAATTTCGGTTAAATTTGAAGCATGGTTTCTAAAGCGGATTTCGCCATTTTCAGATAATGTAATTTCTAAATCTCCATCACTGTACTTGACTGCATTATTTAATAAATTGGCTAATATTCTTGATAATGCAGAACGGTCAAGGTTACGGATCACTTTTTTCTGAGGAATGGTGATCTTAGGAGAAATCTTCTTTTCTTTCAAAATTGTATAGAATGAAGAGATACTTTCTTCTAATACATTATTAATAACGACAGGTTCCAGGTTTAGGTCTTCTTCTGAAGCTAAAATCACAGAATATCGAAAGAGTTCTTCTGTGAGTTGTTTGAGCATTTCCGTACGATTTCTTATGACAGCGATATACCTGTTGACTGTTTCACTTTTTTCTTCTTGTTCCAGTAAATCTAAATAGCCATATATTGCGGTTAGCGGTGTGCGTAAATCGTGAGAAATATTGGTGATCGCATTTTTCAATTCTAAATCGCCTTTTTGGAATTTTCTGCGTTCCGTTTGCAGCTGTCGCAACTGAATATTTATTTCAGCTGCTAAATGACGCATATATTTATCACGACTTGAAATATCAATCAGAGTATTGCTGTCGGTCATGAGCTTTTCAGAGAAGGAATCTTCTATTTCTTGTGCAGATTTTTGTAATAAATGTATTTTGATAAGTAATAAGATGATTACGAAAATCAAGCCACTGCTGAAAAGCCATAACCATAGCATAATTTTTCACTCCTTTACTTTAAATCTTTTTTCTTGAAAATCCAAACACCTGCTCCAGTTGTAAGTATAACAATTACGAAGGAATATATAGGCAATCTTGTTAAATGAACCACTTGCATTGTTGAACATTGAATTGCTTGACCGCCTGGATTTACATCATAAAAGAATTGAATAATTTCTCGTTTTGTGCCGTCTAAATATTTTGGATTTTCCATTTCTTGAGCTGTGTTTTTGCCATTTTCTCCTATTGAATAAGCTAGAATCGTTTTTGGAGCGTCCAACATTCTATTACACATTGCACCAGCAAACAAAAGCCCAAATGAAAGTAAAATACAGACTGCGGTAATAAGGGCTTTATTTTGAGAGAGCATTGCGATCAGTGTGAAAATAGAAGCAAATGTAACGGATAAAACCAAGACAGTTACTCCTATCATTACAATCATTTTCATATCAGCAACAAAAAATCCAAGCAAAGGAATTCCAACGCTGAGATACGGAACAAAAAACACAATACACATTGCAATTGCAATCATAGAACAAGTTACCATATTTGATAAATAAATAGTTTCTCTTTTTTGCCCTACGATAATTTTATTTCGGATTGTTCCATCACTATGTTCTGTACCAATAAAAAGGCTGCAAAAGACTGCAAGAACAATTCCTATGAACAATGCACACATGAAAAATCCATTATCAAGATGATTGATATATCCAGACTGTTTCATATCTTTGTATCTCAAAAGTGGGATAGCCAGTCCAACCACAAACATAAAAGCTAAGGAACCCCAAAAACATTTATTTTTCCTTAATCGAAAGAAATTAGCAGATAATAATTTATTCATGTCTTACACCTCCTACCAGGCTGACAAAATAACTTTCTAAACTTTCATCCTGTTCATGGATTGAAATGATTTCACAATTTCTTTTTGATAATTCTTCCGTTAATTTTGAAATAGTAACTTTGGCAAAAATATCTGCTTCGGTATTAGAAAGTATTTTATATTCAATCTTCATAGTGTCTAAAACATAGGCAAGGGTTTTTGTGCTTGATACTTTTAAATGAGTACATTTTCGGCATTTGCTTTCTAATTCAACCGAGCTGATTTGCTTTATCATTTTACCATTGTCAATAAAGCCATAATATGTTGCCAGTTTGGACAATTCATCTAATATATGGCTGGAAATCAAAACAGTTATTCCATATTCTTGATTGAGATTTAAGATCAATTCCCTGATTTCTATCATTCCCTGGGGATCAAGTCCATTGACTGGCTCATCAAGAACGAGAAAATCTGGCGAACCTGCAAGAGCAACTGCAATCCCCAGTCTTTGACGCATACCAAGAGAAAAATTTTTAGCTTTTTTCTTCCCCGTATTTTCAAGACCAACTAATTTTAAGATTTCATAAATTCCATCATCAGAGGGAATACCTAATACGTTGTATTGTTCTTTCAAATTTTCGTATGCTGTCAAATCAACATAAATGGACGGTGTTTCTACGATTGCACCCATTCTGCGACGAGATTTTGTAATATCCTGATCGGTGTGCTTTTTTCCATAAAGAATATAATCGCCGGATGTAGGGCCCTGCAGGCCGCATATCAATCGGATAAGCGTTGTTTTCCCTGCTCCATTTTTACCGATAAGACCATAAATGGAACCTTTGGGAATATTCATTGATAAGCCGTTGAGTGCTTTAAAATGTCCGTAATTCTTACATAAAGAATTTGTCTTAAGAACATATTCCATGATAGTACCTCCTGTTTTCTGATGGGGTTATTCTATTCTATAAGAGTAAAGAAAACGGTAAAGAAAACAGTAAAGAAATCATAAAGATTTATTCTGTTCTCATTTTAAATCCAATTCCCCAAACAGCTTCGATATAATCTTTTTGGCTGATTTCGCGAAGTTTTTTCCTTAAATTGCTAATGTGCATTTTTAATGAGTTTTCGGTACAGTCGGGCGTGTCCTCACTGATCTTTTCTAAAAGAAAGGACTTCGCAATCACTTGCTTTGGATTTTGCATCAGTAATTTCAAAATAGCATATTCGGTTCTCGTCAGTTTGACTTTTTGATCTGCAATGAATACTTCATAAGTAAAGGTATCCAATGTAATATCTTGAAATGTTAAGGTTCTATTTAATGAGGGTGCTGCAACTCTAAGCGCTACAGTAATTCTTGCCAATAATTCTTTGGTATCAAAAGGTTTTGTAACATAATCAACTGCACCACCAAGTAAAAGAGACACCTTATTTTCAATATCTGCTTTTGCACTCATAACGATCACTGGAATCTCTGCGATTTGTGGCAATAATTTTTCTCCGGACAATCCCGGTAACATTAAATCAAGCAGAATCAGATCCGGTTTCGTATCTGCTAAAAATAATAAGGCTTCTGTGCCAGAGTAAGCATGGGAAACCATATATCTTTCATGTACTAAAACTTCGTCCAACATTTGATTGATATGGATGTCATCGTCAACAATTAAGATATGCTTCAATTTTATCACTCCATTATATTTGATATGAAACAATTATAATGTTATGTAATATACTCTACAATATGAAAAACAAATTTCAACTTTCTCTTTTTCAATAATCATGTTATAATGCAGAAAAGCATAAAAATTCTGGTTTTCTAAGCGGAACCATACCGCATCTTTTATTCTTACAGCATATCGGAAAATCTCTATGCTTTGATTTCAATCTAAAACAGCAGAGAGGTTTGAGAGAAAGATGCCGTATTGGAAAGCCTCCTGCAGCTATTTTCATTCAAGGAGGTATTTATATGAACCAGACAACACAGATGCAGCCCGTAAACAGACTGTACAAATCGAGGATTTTTGCCATGCTCTACAGTGACAGGAAAGATCTGCTCGATCTGTACAATGCGGTCAGCGGAAAGCATTACGAAGATCCGGAATTGCTGGAAATCAATACATTAGAAAATGCGATTTACATGTCGATGCATAATGATCTGTCCTTTCTGATTGATTCCAGACTTTCTCTGTATGAGCACCAGTCCACCTACAGTCCCAACCTGCCCTTGAGGTATTTGTTTTATATCTCGGATCTGTATTCGGGGATGACAAAAGATGAAAATCTGTATGGTACGAAATGCATTCAGATCCCGACCCCGCAGTTTGTGATCTTTTACAATGGAAGTCAGGAACAGCCGGATCGAAAAATTTTAAGATTGTCTGATGCGTATTGCGTCAAAGAAGAACATCCGGCATTGGAGCTGACTGCGGTGATGCTGAACATTAACCGCGGGCATAATGAGAAGTTAAAGGAAATGTGCAAATCTCTGAAGGATTACTCGGAATATACTGAAAGAGTGCGGGAGTACGCCCAGGTAAAGCCGGTGGAAGAAGCAGTGGAACAGGCAATCAGTGAGTGTATTCAGGAAGGGATTATGGCAGAGTTTTTGAAACAAAACAGAGCGGAGGCGAAACAAGTGAGTATTTATGAATATGATGAGGAAAAGCATATGCGGCAGGAGCGGGAAGCATCCTGGGAAGAAGGAAGAGAGGTTGGAAGAGAAGAAGGACGAGAACAAGGGAGAGAAGAGGGGAGAGAAGAAGGTATTAAAAAGGGAAAACAGGAGCTTTTAAAAAAGCAGATTCAAAAGAAATTTGTAAAAGGCAAGTCGATTTCTGAGATTGCAGAAGAGTTGGAAGAAGAGGAAGAGGTTATTAAAGAGATAATCCGAGAGATGGGAGAATAGAGGAAAACGTGATGAATACGGTAAAAGTAAAAAATCTGGAAATTGGAAAAGGGATGCCGAAAATCTGTGTTCCGATAGTGGGAAAAACAGTACCCGAGATTTTAGAAAACGCAAAAAGTGCAGTACAGGCAAAAGCAGATGTAGTGGAATGGAGAGTGGACTGGTACGAAGATGTATTTTCGTTTGAGTGCATCGAACATGTCTTACGTAAGCTGCGTGAGATTACAGGAGAGATTCCGATTTTATTCACATTTCGTACACTGCAGGAGGGCGGAGAACAGGCAATCGATGCGGTGGCGTACAGAGAATTGAATGAAAAAGCAGTCCGGACTAAGATGGCAGATCTGATTGATGTAGAATTATCAGCAGGAGAGGAAACGGTGGAAGCGCTCATAAAAACAGCGCATACCTTTGGAGTGAAAGTGGTGGTTTCCAATCACGATTTTGAGAAAACTCCTTCCAAAGAAGAAATCGTGGCAAGACTTCAGAAGATGCAGGAATTTGGGGCAGACCTTCCCAAGATCGCAGTGATGCCGCAGTGCAGAAAAGATGTGCTGACATTGCTTGCGGCAACGGAAGAGATGGCAGGAACCTATGCTGATCGTCCCATCATCACGATGTCTATGGCAAAAGACGGAGTGATCAGCAGAATCTGTGGGGAAGTGTTTGGATCAGCACTGACGTTTGGAACCGCGGGAAAAGCCTCCGCACCGGGACAGATCGAAGTGGAGAGATTACGAGAGGTGCTGGAGATTTTTCATTAGTTGCTGACATCTTGCAGCAAGCGTATAATAAAAATAGAATACATCATAGAAACTCGGGATGCATTGGAAGGGGCAGTTAATATGGATATTGAACAAGATTATATCATGCGCATGATCAAAGAATTTGCCAATGTTCTGGGCCGCTTATTATTTAATAAGAAGACGCCCATGTATGAGCTGGATGTAACCAACAGATATCATGCAGGAGACGATCTGTATGCCCGTTTATGTCGGATGGCAGATGAGGGGAAGATCAATGAAGCGGAAAATGTGCTTTATCAGGAAATGGTGCCTGGGGATATGGACTATTTGGAGATGGCGCTGGCATTTTATGCATATTTGAACTGCTTTTCGGATGAAGTGCTGATACGGAGCTGTTACAGCCGGGATGAGATCAAAGAAGGAATAGAAGATTTTCTGGACCGATATGGGTGCAGCGAGATGAAAGAATTACTGGAGGAATCATAACATGGAACGAACAAGAGAAGAAATGGAAGCAAGACTGCATAAGCAGATTCAGTTTATTGTAGAGGTGGATAAAGTAAAGAATATTTTCCGGCAGACTTATCTTGCGGATGCGAACCGGAAAGAGAATGATGCAGAACATTCCTGGCATCTGGCGCTTATGGCGATCCTCTTGAAAGATTATATGGAAGAAGAGGCAGATCTGATCAAAGTGATGACGATGGTTCTGATCCATGATCTAGTGGAGATCGATGCAGGAGATACCTATGCATATGATGAAAAAGGCGCGGTTACCAAACGAGATCGGGAAGAAAAAGCGGCAGATCGTATTTTTGGCCTTCTGCCGGAAGATCAGGGAAACGAATTCCGCATGCTGTGGGAAGAATTTGAGGCTTATGAAACTGCGGAAGCGAAGTATGCGCATCTTTTGGATAATTTTCAGCCTCTTTTGTTAAATGATGCATCCGGCGGAAAAAGCTGGGCAGAACATGGAGTTCATAAAAGTCAGGTGTATAAACGAAACGAACGGATTCCGGAGACTTCCGGGATGATCTGGGAGCAGATCCAGAAAATCGTGCAGAAACATATCGAACAGGGACATTTGTTTGAGGATTGAGAAAAGCGGCAGAGGAATTGCAGATAAGGGGGCGCAGCAGATGTATGAAGCAGAAGTTGAAAAACTGCAGAAGATGATCGATGAGAGCAGCAACATTGTGTTTTTCGGAGGGGCCGGAGTATCCACAGAAAGTAAGATTCCGGATTTTCGAAGTGCAGATGGGATTTATCATCAGTCCTGTGAATATTCACCGGAGCAAGTGGTCAGTCACAGTTTTTATGTGAGTCATCCCGAGGCATTTTTTCGATTTTATAAAGAAAAGATGATGGTGTTGGATGCACAGCCAAATGCTGCGCATTTGAAGCTGGCAGAATTGGAGAAAGCCGGTAAGTTAAAAGCAGTGATCACACAGAATATCGACGGACTGCACCAAGCGGCAGGCAGTCAGAATGTATATGAGCTGCACGGAAGTATTCATCGTAATTACTGTGAAAAATGTGGGCGCTTTTATGATGCCGCATTTATAAAAGAAGCGGATGGGGTGCCGCTCTGCAGCTGTGGCGGAAGGATCAAGCCGGATGTGGTCTTATATGAAGAAGCATTGGATGGAGAGACGATACAACATAGCGTACAGGCAATTTCCAAAGCAGATATGCTGATCATTGGAGGGACATCGTTGGTGGTCTATCCGGCGGCAGGATTTATTGATTATTTTCGGGGAAAATATCTGGTGGTGATCAACAAATCAGAAACTGCAAGAGCTGTCCGGGCGGATTTGAGTATTTCTGCGCCCATTGGAGAAATCCTGGGAAGAATTGAAGTAAAATAAAAAAATCTGCGGATGTGCTGTGAAATTGAAAAACAGCACATGCCGCAGATTTTTGTTGTCTAATTTTTTAGTTACAGCTTTCCCATCTTCCGGATGCGCCGCATGGCAGTACCAGTCCGGTATTTTTTACAGGAAGTCCGATTTCCTGGGATTCTACTTTTCCATTCCAAGGTTTTAATTCGGTTGCCAGCATATAAGTCAGGACGGACGGCGCCAGTCCTGTTGTGTAAGAGTTCACAAGAAAGAACAGGGCGTCTTTGGACAGGATTTTTGTACAAAGCTGGATGAATGGATGGATCATGTCTTCGATCTTCCAGATTTCTCCTTTTGGACCTCTTCCATAGGAAGGCGGATCCATAATGATCGCATCGTAAGTATTGCCTCTGCGGATCTCACGTTCTACGAATTTTACGCAGTCATCCACAAGCCAGCGGATCGGAGCGTCCTTTAGTCCGGAAGAAACAGCATTTTCCTTTGCCCAGGTGACCATTCCCTTGGAAGCGTCTACATGGGTAACCTGTGCGCCAGCCGCAGCGGCAGCCAGTGTGGCTCCTCCGGTGTAGGCAAAAAGATTCAAAACTTTCACAGGACGTCCCGCATTTTTGATTTTTTCAGAGAACCAGTCCCAGTTTGTTGCCTGTTCCGGGAATAATCCAGTATGTTTGAAGTTAAATGGCTTTAAGTTGAAGGTGAGAGAACCATAGTGGATCTGCCACTGTTCCGGCAGACTGAAGAATTCCCATTCACCGCCTCCCTTTTTGCTGCGATGATAATGTCCGTTGCGGGATTTCCATCCCTTGTCTGTTTTCGGGGTATCCCAGATTACCTGTGGGTCGGGACGAACGAGGATATAATCTCCCCATCGTTCCAGCTTTTCTCCTTTTGAGCAGTCGATCACCTGGTAATCTTTCCAATTGTCAGCTATCCACATAATAATAGAATTCCTTTCTTTTCTTTCTTTATCAATCAGTCATTCTGAGTTTGTATCATAAAATTATCTGTTTTAAGGCAAGGATATCATCTCATAAATAAAAGAAATTTTCAACCGTATCGGAAGAGGATTTTCAGAAAAAAGCAGAAAGCACGGTTTTCACCGTGCTTTCTGCTTTTTGGTATGTCATTGAGAGGTTTTCCTCGTTGCTTTGCAGTTTGTATTATATACAAATCTGGGGAATATCCTACAATGAGGATGTATATATAAATTGGA
>UQVC01000056.1 GCA_900544395.1 uncultured Ruminococcus sp.
CGTTTAAAGTATTGTAGGTTCAAAATAACAAGGTTATCGAACATCTCAGGTTTTCTGCTAAACATATTATATCCTATTTACCTGGATTTTACAACCCATAGTCCACTTCTTTTTTCATGGTAATTTTGTGAGATTTGTGGTATAGTAACATTATTTATAGATTTACATTTGAACACAAGGAGAGGATACTATTATGAAAACACTCGAACTAAAACTGGTCTATTTCAGCCCTACCGGCACGACGCGAAGAGTGATCATGGAGGTTGCACGTTCCATTGATCTGAAATCTGTGTCATTTGACCTGACTGTACATAAAGAAAAGAAACCGGTCTTACAGTTTGACGATACCGACTTTGTACTGTTTGGAATCCCTGTCTATTCCGGAAGAGTTCCTGAGACGTTTCTTTCTTATTTTGAAAACCTACGGGGAAACAATACTCCTGCTGCTCTGGTTGCGACCTATGGATGCCGCGCCTACGAAGATGCTCTGCTGGAATTAAAAACAGAAGTGGAAAACCGGGGATTTCATGTGATCGGTGCCGCTGCATTCCCTACGGAGCATTCCATCGTGCGCTCCATCGGACTGAGCCGGCCGAACAAAGCCGATATGAAGACGATTTCTGAATTTGGAACTGCATTAAACCGCCGGATCAAAAACGAAGATCTTTCTGCTGTCTCCATTCAGGTACCAGGAAATACTCCTTATCGAAAATATAAAAAGGCACCTTTGATTCCCAAAGCAGATGTCAGCCTGTGTACCGAATGCAAAGCCTGTGTAAAACTCTGCCCGGCCGGCGCGATTTCTGCAGAAGATCCGAAAAAAACAGACAAAAAGAAATGTATTTCCTGTCTGCGGTGCGTTCGGCACTGCAAACAGAAAGCCCGCAGCGTAAGCAATCTAAAGCTATCCATGGCTTCCAAAAAATTAAACAAAGTCTGTCAGAGCGACAAAGCTGCTGATATCTTCTTATAAGATCAGGCTTGCCAAAACAAGCGGAAAACATCCAGGTGCTTTCCGCTTGTTTTTATTTTTAAAACCATACTTCTGACAGTTTCCAGATTGCGATCAAGACAGAAAATATGGCAATCCCCCGTTTCAGCAGAATCTGATTGACGCATACTGCCTTTTTGCTTCCATAAAATACCCCAATTCCATGAGTAACCAGCGCCAGGATCAATATCGGCAAAATTGTGTTGACATCACATTGTGCCAGATAGCCGGCTACCGCCGGGATCCCGATAAAAATGGAATTAAAAAGCGCCACTCCGACTGCCGTCCGTACAGAAATTCCAAACACAACCAGAAGGGGCATCACAAGGACCGGCCCGCCCGCCCCGGAAAGAGAACAGATCATTCCTGTCAGAAATCCCAAAGCAAAAGTTGCCAGCAGATTCTGATGGATCTGAAATCCGTTTTTCTTTTCTTCTTTCGGATCTTTCCGTACTAAAATAGAAATTCCGGACAGCAATACCACCAGATAGAGCAAAACCTTTACCTGTTCCTCCGGTATGATCAAATTTAATGTGACCCCCAGAATTGCTCCTGCGATACTTCCCATGCTCAGACGGATTCCAAATCGAATATCCAGATTTCCGGCTTTCTGATAATTCACAGACCCCAAGATCCCCGATACAATAAATGCCGCAAAACTCAACGCCAGACTTTCTGCCACATCCAGCTTCAGTACACTTGTGTAAAACATAGGCAGCAGAAACCCTGCAACCCCGCATAATCCTACGAACGCACCGATCAGCAGATTGGCAAGTCCCGTCAGTATCCAGACCATCAGCGCATCTCTCCTGCTTTCTTTCGGTATTCATTCGCTTTCCAGAGAATCTTCTCCTCATCCAGTGTAAACAGTTCTCTGTCTTTCATCAACAACTTTCCTCCCACGATCATATCTTTCACATCTCCTCCTTCTCCACATTCAAACAAAGTATGGAGCAGGTTTCCACTGGGACTCATATGAGCCTCTCCAAGACCTACACTGATCAGATCCGCCTTTGCGCCTTCCCGGATCAGCCCACAGTTTCCCATTTCTCCGATTGCTTTTGCACCGCCTTCATACATCATCCTGAACAAAGTCTCTGCCGGCATGATATTCGGTTTTTTCTCTGGCACACCATAATAAATATTCATCAAAGACCGGAAAATCCGCATTTCATTCCAGAGGCTTAACCCTCCATGGGCAGCACCGTCCGTTCCAAAGCCCGGAATGATTCCACGCTCCAGAAGACCCGGCGTTTCCGGCACTGCTTTTCCACAATTGCTGAACGGACAATGACAGATTTTTACTTTTCGTTTTTGAATCAGCTCTTTCTCGGATTCTGACAGCAGCAAACTGTGTGCTCCTAAAAACTGTTCGGACAATACGCCCAGTTTTTCCAGATATTCATACGGTCGCATGGACGTTTTTTCACAGATTCCATCCACCTCTGCCTGGTACTCATTCATATGTGCCTGCAGTATAGTGTGTCTCTCATTGGCATGTACTGCCGCAGATTCTATCAGATCCCCGGAACAGGAATTTAAGGCTCTCAGCGAATAAAACACCTTCAGATTTCCCCTTCCATTCCATGCTTCATAAAGCTGATCTGTTCTGGAAACTGCCTCTTTTGCATCCATAGCAATACTTTCTGGCAGCCCGGTTTCATCCATCGTCGAGTAGGAAAGACATCCCCTCAGACCGCTTTTTTCATAAATCTCGGCCGCGGCATTCATCTCATAACTGCCGGATTCCACAAATGCTGTGGTTCCGGATTTGATCATCTCCACTGCTGCAAGTTCTGCAGAAAGTCTCATTTTTTCTGCTGTCATCGTACTTTCAAAGGGAAGCATGATCCGGGTCCAGATAATCGGCTTTGCATCCAAAACCAGCCCTTTTAACAGCTGCTGCCCGGTATGCATATGACTGTCGATCAGTCCCGGCATAAATATTTTATCTCTTCCATCCAGCACTTCCCTGCATTGCCAGACTTCTTTTCCACTTTCTTGTACTGCCAAGATCTTCCCATCAGAAATTGCAAGATCCATCCCTTCCGATATGGTTTCGTAATCTGTCATGACCCTGGTGTTTTTCACCCATATTTCACATGTTCTCATCTTTCTCTTTCACTCCTATATCACACCACTGAATTTCAACAACAGCGAGTCCCAGAGACAGGATCCCAGAAATGTCCCTGTCATCACAAGCAGTCCCACGATCAAAAGCTTGGGCCCCTGTTTGACAAATTGCTTCAGCTGATCTCCAATGGCAAGCCCTGCATAAGCTCCTACAATAGTAAACGGCGCTGTAAAATTGATGGCGCTCACCGAAGAAATCACAAATCCACGGATCGAACTAATCGGTGATGCAAAAATCAGCCCCAGTATTGCACAATACGCAACAATCGGTAAATTCAACGGGATCCATTTTGTACAGACCACTGCCAGCATGGAGATTGCTACCAGCACAATGAGCCCTGGAAGAGACTCCAGAAATCCAACCTCATATCCGATTGCATTTGCCAGGCCTGTTCCACAGGCGCCGATCACAAGTAAAAACAACCATTCTATGTATCTCATACACGTTCTCCTTTTCTGCTTTCTTTTCCTTTTCGTCCCAATCTTCCGATTCTCGGTTCCAGAATCTGATACAATTTATCACAAAGCGGGATTGCCAGGAACATATTGATATAGATCCCGGTGATTCCTGCCATCGTCTCTCCTACGCTGGCCAGTGTCTTGATGGTCTCTGCGGCATCTGGATAAATGGCACACAGGGATGCACTGGAACTCGCCATCATGATCCCGGCTCCTACTCCGGACGCCAGCCCGAGCGCCTCCGGCTCAAACAGACCGGTCATGGCCACTGCAGATGCCAGCAGTCCAAAATAGATCGTTCCAATCATTCCGCCTACAATATAGATAGAAAGACTGCCCCTTGCCTCTGCAGAATCCGGACCATAAATATTGTTGATCAGCGCCATATGGTATTCCCTGTTGATGGAAAAACAGGCGCCAACCGACTCTCGTTTCATTCCAAGCAGCAATGCCACCGGAAGCGCCAGAAAAATCCCAAATAAATTTCCAAACCCATGTAAAAGTACTGCTGGGCCTGCATTCCAGATTGTCTCAATGTTCGCTCCCGCCGTGATCCCCAGTTTCACAATAAACGGAGCAATCCCCACAACCACCAGTTTGGAAGCTGCTTTGACGTGCTTGTTATTTACGATTTTTGTCACCTGCGAACCACTGATCACACCTAGAATGATCGCATAAAAGATGGGAAACAAAATAAATTTCCCTTTTCCGAACGGAATCTCGATCTGTCCGATATTATCTGCAATCAAAATGAACAAAAACGCCAGCAAATATACTTTCCACTCCGCCCGGATCCTTTCTTTCAAGCTGCTGTAAGCATATGTTTCTTTTGGTTTTGACATATCCTGCCCTCCTTGTTTTTCTTTTTGATTCGATTTTTCTGATTTCTATTCTAACAATCTGCGTCTTTTCAAAAAAGGACATTTGAGCAGTTTTTCCGGTTATTTACAGTTTCTTTTATTTTCGTCATTTTGCGCAAAAAAACAGATCCTATCTCCTTTGAAATAGAATCTGTCCAATCTGTCTAATCAAAATATTTCTTTTTCAGTTTCATCGTATACACAGCAAATACAACCAGTGCAGCCATAAAAACAATTCCGCCAACAGTATCTGCCATCTCCATCGGCTTTACATACCAGTGGATGCAATCTACGATTCCGTATAACACAGAAACAATCCCAAACCCCAGAACTGCCGGCAATGCCTGTTTCAGATAAGCGTCCTTGTCTTTGCACATCCTTTCAGTATAACTCTTTCCCAGAAGGATCGTCTCATTGATATGGCCTTCCTTTTTCATTTTAAAATATGCGTACAGGCAATAAATCCCACATCCTACTGCCAGGATCCCGATAAGCCCAAATACGCCGTCCATACTATCTGCACTCATTGCTTATTCCTCGATTCCCAGTATTTCTTTTACTGTTTTTTTCATTTGATCTGCATCGCATTCTTTTGTGTGAAGAATTTCTGCATCCCGGATCTCCCGAACTGCCTTTGGAATCTCAACCCGGGAAATGGTTTCCAGTTCGTCCACCAGTTCAAATTCATCCCGACCCTTATACGCCGGATCTATGGCGCTCATCACACTTCCCACAAACTTATATGGGCTGGCTGTCGAAGCGATCAGGCATTTTGTTTCATCCTTCGTCTCTTCTCTGTACTGTTCACATACGCAGGATGCAACTGCTGTATGCGTATCCATTACATATCCGGTCCGTGCATACACATCGTGGATCGTCTTGGCAGTCTGTTCTTCTGTGGCATATCCTCCCACAAAATCACTCAGCTTCGTTTTCATCTCTTCTGTGATCGCATACACTCCGTTCTTCTTTAATGCCTCCATCAACTCTGCATTTTTCTCGCCGTCCTGACCGCTGATCGTATAGATCAGACGCTCCAGATTGCTGGAGATCAGGATGTCCATGGAAGGGGAAGAAGTCAGTACAAATTCTCTGTTCTTATCATATGTTCCTGTACGGAAGAAATCAAACAGAACTTTATTTTCATTGGATGCACAGATCAGTTTGTTAATCGGCACTCCCATCTGCTTTGCATAATATGCCGCCAGAATATTTCCAAAATTGCCGGTCGGCACGGTCACATTGATTTTTTCTCCGCTTTGGATTTCTTCATTCTGAAGCAGTTTTGCATACGCATAGACATAATACACCACCTGCGGCACCAGACGCCCGATATTGATGGAATTTGCTGAAGAGAACTGATATCCTGCCGCATCCAGTTCTTTGGCAAGTGTCTGGTCTTCAAACAGTGCTTTGACACCACTTTGGGCATGATCGAAATTCCCATGAATCGCCACAACCGAAGTATTCTCGCCTTTCTGTGTCACCATCTGCAGCTCCTGTACCCGGCTGACTCCGTTTTTCGGATAAAATACAATAATCTTCGTACCCGGAACGTCTGCAAATCCCGCCATGGCAGCTTTCCCCGTATCTCCGGAAGTCGCTGTCAGGATCACGATCTCCTTTGTCACATGATTCTTCTTGGCAGAAGTCGTCATCAAATGTGGGAGGATGGATAATGCCATATCCTTAAATGCAATGGTTGCCCCGTGAAACAATTCCAGATGATACACATCTCCCACTTTCACAAGTGGTGCAATAACCTCTGTATCAAACTTGGAGTCATAGGCACTGGCAATACAGTGCTTTAACTCTTCCTCTGTAAAATCTGTCAGGAACTGCTTCATCACTGCATAAGCCGTCTCCTGATAGGTCATATCTTTCAGTTCTTCCAGTGTCACATCCAGTGTCGGAATCTGCTCCGGCACGAAGAGTCCGCCATCTTCCGCAAGACCTTGTAAAATTGCTTCAGACGCTGTGACTTTTTTTTCAGAATTTCTTGTGCTTTTATATAACAAATTCATATCTTCGCCCTCTTTTTCTTTCTTCACACTGTTATTGCCATGCATTATATCATAAGTAATCCGTTTTATCAATTTCGTTTCTTAAATACAATAAAGAGAATCGCACTCACACCCATCAGGATCGGGTAAAACAGATTCGGAATGATATCAAACGGAGTCAGTCCCGTCAACGTTGCCGCCGACAGCAGCTGTGCTCCATAGGGGATCATCCCCTGTCCCACCGATGTAAAAATATCCAGAAGGGAGGCTGATCTTTTCGGATCAATGTCAAATTCTTCACTGATCTCTTTTGCGATCGGTCCTGCCATCACGATGGCAATCGTATTGTTGGCAGTACACAAATCTACAAACAAAGCCAATGCTGCGATTCCAAACTCGCCTCCCCGTTTTCCCCGGATCCGGCTCTTGATCAGATTTAGGATAAACTGGATACCTCCATACTCTCTGACCAGCGACACGATGCAGGCAACAACGATGGAAATCACCGTGATGTCATACATTCCTGTCACTCCGTCACCTACTACATTGAAGATCTTCGTCATCTCAATACTTCCTGTTGCCACTCCTACGATCAGAGACAACACGGTTCCGCTGATCAAAACAACAAATACATTGATCCCGATCAGCGCTCCCGCCAAAACAATCAGATATGGGAGCACCTTCCAGATATTGTAATCCGATACCGTCTGCACATCATAGCTTCCATTTCTTGTGAGGAACCAGAAAATCAAAATGGTCAGGATTGCCGCCGGAAGTACGATCAAAAAGTTTGCTTTGAACTTATCTTTCATTTCGCATCCCTGGGTCTTCACCGCTGCGATCGTTGTGTCTGAGATCATGGACAGATTGTCTCCAAACATCGCTCCACACACAACAGCACCGATGCAGACTGCCAGTGAAAATCCTGTTTTTTCACTGATCCCTACTGCGATCGGAGCCAGCGCTGCGATGGTTCCCATAGAGGTTCCCATGGATACGGAAATAAAGCACCCAATAATAAACAGACCAACCACTGCAATCTGCGGCGGCAGCACAGACAGTCCCAGATTGACCGTGCTTTCCACTCCGCCTGCCGCAGTCACCGCACCGGAAAATCCTCCGGCACACAAAAAAATCAGACTCATGGTGATGATATTCTCATCTCCAATCCCTGCAGAGATCAGCTTCATTTTATCCGCAAATTTCAACTTTCGATTCTGCAGAAAGGCTGTCAGAAGCGCGATCAAAAATGCCACGATCGCCGGCATTGCATAAAAATCGCCGAATACCACTCCCATTCCCAGAAACAGGATCAGAAACACTCCGATCGGGAGGAGTGCAATTGCCCTTCCCTTCTCTTCCACTCTCACTTCTTGTTCTTTCACTGATGTTCCTCGCTTTCTCTTTTCACTTCTTTCTTATTTTTTAAAATCCATGAGGGCGTTCCAAAAGATGTTCCCATTTTTTGAAAACGCCCTCATTTTATATCCTGCGTACTCTCCCTGTTCGGGCAACCCTAAATCTATGCTTTCTGCCGATGAACTTCGTTTGTATATTTCACCAGACCGCCTGCCGCGATCAGCTTTTGCATAAATTCCGGAAATGCCTGTCCCTGATACTGTGTGCCTTTGGTCCGGTCATAAATCATACCACTGTCAAAATCGACTTCTACTTCGTCTCCGGCTTCAATCTCCTGTGCCGCCTGCGGACATTCAATGATCGGAA
>UQVC01000057.1 GCA_900544395.1 uncultured Ruminococcus sp.
GGCAATGACGAATGTTCGTTTCCGCATTTTCAGCATACATGAGCAATACGGCTATGAAAAAACAGAGTAAATAAATCGGAAGATGCAGGAATCAACATAAATATTTTTCAAGGAGGAAAAAATATGAAAAAGAAAGCATTAGCCTGCCTTTTAGCGGCAGTAATGGCACTTTCACTTGCGGCTTGCGGCAGTGGGTCAGACAATAAGAAAACAAGTGAAAAAACAGAATCACAGGACACAAATACTTCATTAGAAGCAACAAACCAGTTGATTGAAGCAGAGGATCCTTCTGCACTTCCTGAGACAGCAGCAAAGAGAAAAGACACACTGATCGCAGGTGTTGCAGACTTTGCAGGTGTATTCAACCCGGTATACTGGGAAGCAAATGAGGATTTCCAGGTTGTAACAGCAACAACAGCTTCTCTGAGTGTCAATGATGACAAAGGTGAGATTGTTGATGGTACAGCAAGTATGTCCGTTTCTGAGGATGGCAAAGTTTACACATATAAACTGACAAAAGAAAAATACAACGATGGATCTGATGTAAAAGCAGAAGACTATGTAAATTGGTACAAAGTAGTAGCTGATCCAAGTTATGACGGATATCAGGATATTTCTAAAGTAAACGTTGTAGGATATGATGACTACAAAAACGGAAGCGCTACAGAAATTTCCGGTATCAAAGTGGTAGATGAAAGTACAATTGAGATTACTCTGGAATCAGCAAACACAAGTGCACCATACGTATTAGGTTCAGCAGTGCCGATCTCTACAGCAAAATATGGAGATCTGATCAAGAAAGGTGACCTTTCTAAATTCAAATCATTGAATATGGTTGACTATGTATCGAATGGTGCATATGTATTGAAAGAGTACAAAGAAAAAACATCTGCGACTCTGGAAGCAAACCCGAACTTCTACCTGGGAGAGCCTAAGACAAAGAACCTGATCTTCAAAGTAGTTGCTACAAATGCGGAACTTCAGGCAGTAGAAACAGGTGATGTAGATATTCACGACCAGGTTGTATGTGATGATGATCACATCGAAGAGGCAATGTCAGCTGGATTCATCAACTTGAAGATTCAGCCAACACTTGGATATGGTTATGTTGCAACAAACCAGAAAAATGAAATCTTCCAGGATGTAAAAGTACGTCAGGCACTGCTCCACGCAATTGACCGTAAGTCTCTGAATCAGGCTGTTTACGGACAGTATGCAATTACACTGAATATTCCACAGGCACCAGTTTCATGGTTGTATGATGATGAAGGTATGGAGACATACGATTACGATCTTGAAAAAGCTGCAGAACTTCTGAAAGAAGCTGGATGGGAAAAAGACGGCGACAAACTGATGAAAGACGGAAAACAGATGAAGATCGTCTTCAGTGCAATGTCCGGAAATGTTGTAACAGATACTATGATCCCTCTGATGATCGACGCATACGGACAGCTTGGTATCGACTTCCAGGCAGAGTATGTAGACTGGCCGACACTGCAGTCTAAATCCCAGAACGGTACATTTGATATGCTGTTCATGGCATGGGGACTGACAGCTGATCCAGACCTGACAGGTACATTTGCAAGTGCAGAAGCAGGTGGAACTCAGAACCGTACAGGATATGCAAATCCGGAACTGGATAAGATGCTTGCAGAGGCACTGGCTTCTACTTCACAGGACGAGCAGAAAGAAAAATACAAAGAGATTTACAAACTTATCAATGAAGAACTTCCATTATATCCGATCTACGAGAGATGCGACCTGATCTGCTACAACACTCGTGTACAGAACATCGAGCAGAGCTCTTATGTAAAATGGTATCAGCAGGATAAGATCGTCAATATTGAAGTTGAGTAATCAAAGTACTCTAAAAAAATAACAAAGCCGTAAGACTTGAAGCTCAAATAGGGATCCAGCGAGGTTTCCCTTCAAACAAACGGCCCGCAGGGGGTGGATACGAATTTGATTCGTTCTATTTCCTGCGGGCAAAATTAAGTTATTTGATCATGAGCAAAACAGAGTCAAATAAAGATTGGAGGTTTTTAACAAATGTGGAAATATGCAACTCGCCGTGTTCTCACGATGATTCCTATTCTGATCGGTGTATCTATGGTTGTATTTCTTTTGGTAGCAAGTCTGCCGGGAGATGCCGTTGATGCTCATGCAGGCGGAAACATCACAGCGGAGAAGATAGCGCAGAACAAAGCACTTTTAGGATTAGACAAACCGATACCGGAAAGATACGTAAACTGGGCAAGTCATGCGATCAGAGGAGATTTTGGTATCTCAATCAGTTACAAGATTCCGGTAACAGAAGTCATCGGTAAATTTGTATGGAACTCGTTTTTAGTAGCTGCTGTAGCGTTCATACTGCAACTATTGATCGCGATTCCAATCGGCGTTATTTCGGCGACCAAGCAATATTCGATTTTTGACAATACATTCTCGGTAGTGGCATTTGCCGGTATTTCACTGCCATCCTTTTTCCTGGCAATGATCCTGCGGCATATCTTTTCTGTCAAGCTTGGAGTCCTTCCTCTTGACGGTATGGTAACTGCTGGGGCAAACAACACTGGGGGGGCTTATGTTGTGGATGTATTGCTTCACATGATTCTTCCGGTTGTGACACTGACAGTGATTCAGTTGGGTGGTACTATGCGTTATGTGCGTACATCCATGCTTGAGGTAATCAATCAGGATTACATCAGAACTGCCCGTGCAAAGGGACTTCCGGAAAAAGTGGTAATTTACAAACATGCGTTGAAGAATGCGATGATCCCGATCGTAACATATGTCGGAGGTGCAATCCCGGGACTTTTCGCAGGTGCGATGATCACAGAGACTGTCTTTGCATGGCCTGGAATCGGTAAAGTATTCCTGGATTCGATTGGAAAGAGAGATTATCTGTTTATGATGGGATTCACAATGTTCCTTGCAGTACTTACAATGCTTGGAAATTTACTTTCCGATTTATTATATGGTGCGGTTGATCCGCGTATTCGTTTGAAGTAGAAAGGAGGAGGACACGTGAAAAAAACAGAAGATGCAAATAAAAGAATTGCAAAACAGGCAGCAGCGAGCAAGAGCATGGAATCCCCCTGGAGACTTGCAATGAAGCGATTGTCCAGAAATAAACTGGCAATAGCAGGACTGATCTTTTTAGGAGTCATGATCGTTCTTTGTATTGTGGGACCAATCGTATCTCCGTATTCAGATATTACAGCAACTGATATTGCAAATGCAAAACAGCCGCCGAGTGCACAGCACTGGTTTGGAACAGATGAAAATGGACGAGACGTCTTTACACGTCTTCTTTATGGAGGTCGTATTTCCATGACAGTCGGTCTGGCGGCAACAGCACTTCAGATATTCATCGGTGCATTTTTAGGCTGTGTGGCAGCATACTATGGCGGAGTTGTTGATTTTGTGATCATGCGTGTGGTAGACGTGATTCTGTCTCTTCCGACGATGCCGATCCTGATCATGCTCAGTGCGATGATGTCTGACTGGAAAGTGGATACGGGAGTTCGTGTATACTATTTAATGGTGATTCTTGCAGCCATCGGATGGGCGGGAACCTGCCGTTATATCCGTGGTCAGGTACTTTCCATTCGTGA
The DNA here is from genome assembly GCA_900544395.1 of uncultured Ruminococcus sp. Lineage (GTDB taxonomy): Bacteria > Bacillota > Clostridia > Lachnospirales > Lachnospiraceae > Mediterraneibacter. The sequence continues at coordinate 3,618 of UQVC01000057.1, forward strand.
GATGGACTATATGTCAGCAGCAGAATCTCTGGGTATCCGTGATATGCATAAGATCTTCAAACACATTATGCCGAATGTTATTCCGATCATCATTGTAACTGCAACACTGGCAATCGGTGATACAATCATCATGGAATCTACCATGTCTTATCTTGGAGTTGGTGTACTTCCGCCGATGTCCAGCTGGGGACAGATGGTATCTGCGGGAACAAACCTGATGACATTCAAACTGCGTCCATGGCTGTGGATGCCGGCCGGATTCTGTATCCTGCTGACTGTACTTGCGGTAAACCTTGTAGGTGATGGTCTCAGAGATGCATTTGACCCGAAAATGAAACGCTAAGAAAGTTTTGACAAGGAGAAAAATTATGGCATTTATAGAATTTAAAAATCTGCATACATGGTTCTATACAGACGCTGGAATTGTCAAGGCAGTCAACGGCGTTGATTTTGAGATCCGCAAAGGAGAGACAGTCTGTGTAGTAGGAGAATCCGGATGTGGAAAGAGTGTTACTTCACTCTCTCTGATGCATCTGGTTCAGTCACCTCCGGGAAAAATCGTGGATGGTGAGATCCTGATGGATGGAAGAGATTTACTGAAGCTGAGCAAGAGCGAAATGGAGCATGTCAACGGAAAAGATGTTGCAATGATCTTCCAGGAGCCGATGACTTCTCTGAATCCGGTACTCAAAGTCGGACATCAGATCATGGAAAGTATTCTTTTCCATACAGATGCAACAAAAGAAGAAGCAAGAGCAAAAGCTCTGGAAATGATAAAACTGGTTGGTATTCCGAGAGCGGAAGAAATCATGGAATGCTATCCTCACGAGCTTTCCGGTGGTATGCGTCAGCGTATCATGATTGCAATGGCTCTGGTATGTAATCCGAAGCTGTTGATCGCAGATGAGCCGACGACTGCGCTGGATGTAACGATTCAGGCACAGATTCTGGATCTGATGCGCAAGCTGAAAGAGGAAATGGATATGTCCATCATGCTGATCACGCATGACCTGGGCGTCGTTGCAGAGATGGCAGATTACGTGGTTGTTATGTATGCCGGAAATGTTGTGGAAAAAGGAAAAGTACTGGATATTTTCCAGAATCCGATGCATCCATATACAATCGGGCTGTTAAAATCAAAACCGATCATCGGTAAGACCAATCACAATGAGCGTCTGTATTCGATCCCGGGACAGGTTCCGAACCCGATCAATATGCCGGAGAACTGCCATTTCAATGAGAGATGTGAGTTCTGTCAGGAAGGCTGTAAAGAAAAAGAACCAAAACTGGTACACGTTGGAAACGGTCATTATGTTGCATGCTTTGTCAACGCACCGGAAAAGGAGGAAGTATAAATGAACAGAGAAAATGAAATCATTTTGGATGTCCAGAATCTGAAAAAATATTTCCCGATCCGTGGCGGTCTGATCACAAGAACAGTCGGACATGTCAAAGCTGTAGATGGAATTTCTTTCAAACTGAGACGTGGTGAGACACTGGGAATCGTAGGTGAGTCCGGATGTGGAAAATCAACAGCCGGAAGAACGATCTTAAGGCTGCATGATATCACAGACGGAAAGGTCATTTTCAAAGGAGAGGACCTTGCAAAATGTTCCAAAAAGGAAATGCGTGCAAAACGTCTGCAGATGCAGATGGTATTTCAGGATCCATACGCTTCGTTGAATCCGCGTATGACAGTCGGAAACATCATCGGGGAGGCTCTGCTTGATCACAAATTGATGAGTAAGGCAGAAGCACGTGAAAAGGTATTGGAGACAATGGAAATCTGCGGACTTCCTACGTATTATATCAACCGTTACCCGCATGAGTTTTCCGGTGGACAAAGACAGCGTATCGGAATTGCACGAAGCCTGATTCTGAATCCGGAACTGATCGTCTGTGATGAGCCGGTATCGGCGCTGGACGTGTCTATTCAGTCACAGATCATCAACCTGCTCGGAGATCTTCAGGAGAGAAACAACTTCTCCTACATTTTCATTTCGCATGACTTGTCAGTTGTAGAGTACATCAGTAATCGTGTGGCAGTTATGTATCTTGGAAATATTGTGGAGATGGCAGATAAAAATGAAATTTTCGACAATCCGCTGCATCCATATACAAAAGCGCTGATGTCAGCGATTCCGGTGCCGGATCCGACAAGAAAGAGAGATCGTATCATTTTGAGCGGAGATCTTCCTTCTCCGTCGAATCCGCCGTCCGGATGTAAATTCCGTACACGCTGTCCATATGCGACAGAGAAATGTGCACAGGAAGCACCGGAGTACAGAGATGTAGGAAATGAACACTTTGTAGCTTGTCACTATGTATAAAATGTTCTGACAATATCCAAAATAAAAAAACAGAGAAAGTAAGCCCCCGGTGATCCTATCGGGGGCATTTTTCAAAGAGGGCATTATGAAAAATTTGTTGAAACTGGGACAGGGACCAAGACCAGATCTGATGTTTGACGAGGATGAAAAAGAAAAAAATCCAAATGCACAGCCAGATGGGAAAAAGAAAAAAGTCGAATTTGAAAAGGGAATCCGTACAGTCAGAAAAGAAGCCAAACAACGGGCGAAAGAAGAAAGAAAGCGACTGGAAGCAGAAAAAAGTGGGGAACTTTCAGAAAATGAGAAAGAAGTAAAGAAGAAACAGAAGCAGGCGCTGGATGAGATGAGCAGACAGGATAAGATGGCAATGATGATGGCATTTGCTCAGCTGATTCTGCCGGTAGCAGTGGGCGTTCTTGCGATTTTTGCCTTTCTGATCTGGTTTCTGGGAAAATTCTGGCTGCACGCATGGTAATCATAAAAGAGGTTAAGAGGAAAAGAATATGAGAAAAATGAAAAAAGTCAGTGATTCCAGTGTCGAGACCATGCACGCAGTGCGCCCGGTCCATTTAAATGGTGCGGGCAGACTGTTTGGGGGCCAGTTGATGGAGTGGCTGGACGAAGTGGCAGGCCTGGTAGGAAGACGTCATGCAGAGCATAATATTACAACTGCTTCTGTAGATAACTTAAGATTTATCCAGGGGGTCTATCTGGATGAAGTGGTTGTGGTGATCGGAAAAGCAACATATGTAGGAAAGACTTCTATGGAAGTGCGGGTTGATACGTACGTGGAGAACAAAGAGGGAATGCGAAGAGTGATCAACCGGGCATATTTTACGATGGTCGCGCTGGATGAGAATGATACACCAACAGAGATTCCGGGACTTTTGATTGAAACAGAAGAAGAAAAATGGGAGTGGGAAGCTGCCAGGAAGAGGCGGGAAATGCGAATGAAAAGACGGGAAGAAGGATTTTAGGCCTTCTTCTTTTTGTATAGCAGAAAGTGGAGTTTTGTAAAGAAATCTCTTGTTTTCTGAACAACTGTACCAAAAAAGAAACAAGAAAAGGGGATGCTTGTATGGACTTTTACAACTAATCGAGATATAATGAGAGTACATGTAAAAATTCGTTTTACAATGTAATTTCGAAGGAGGAACAAGAAATGGCAAGAAAAATGAAAACCATGGACGGTAACCAGGCAGCAGCTCATGTCTCTTATGCATACACAGAAGTTGCAGCAATTTACCCGATCACACCGTCATCCGTTATGCCGGAACATATCGATGAGTGGGCAACAGAAGGAAGAAAAAATATTTTCGGGACAACTGTTCATGTAACAGAGATGCAGTCTGAGGCAGGTGCAGCCGGAGCAGTACACGGTTCTCTTGCAGCAGGAGCACTGACAACAACATTTACAGCATCTCAGGGATTACTGCTTATGATTCCAAACTTATATAAAGTAGCCGGAGAGCAGCTTCCAGGTGTATTTAACGTATCAGCACGTGCACTTGCAAGCCACGCACTTTCTATTTTTGGAGATCACTCAGACGTTTATGCATGTCGCCAGACAGGTGCGGCAATGCTCTGTGAATCCAGCGTACAGGAGGTTATGGACCTGACACCGGTTGCACATTGTGCAGCATTAGAAGGAAAGCTTCCATTTATCAACTTCTTTGACGGATTCAGAACATCTCATGAGATCCAGAAGATTGAGACATGGGATTATGAAGATCTGGAAGATCTGGTAAATAAGGATGCGATTGACGAGTTCCGTGCACACGCACTGAATCCAAATCATCCATGTCAGAGAGGTTCCGCTCAGAACCCGGATATCTTCTTCCAGGCAAGAGAGGCATGTAACCCATATTACGACGCGCTTCCGGGAATCGTTCAGGATTACATGGACAAAGTAAATGCGAAGATCGGAACAGATTATAAACTGTTTAACTACTATGGAGCAGAAGATGCAGAGCATGTGATCGTTGCAATGGGTTCTGTATGTGATACCATCGAAGAGACGATCGATTACCTGATGGCAGCAGGCGAGAAAGTCGGAGTGGTAAAAGTACGTCTTTACAGACCATTCTCTGCACAAGCATTGATCGATGCAATTCCGGATTCTGTGAAGAAGATTTCTGTTCTTGACAGAACAAAAGAGCCGGGAGCACTTGGCGAGCCACTGTATCTGGA
>UQVC01000058.1 GCA_900544395.1 uncultured Ruminococcus sp.
TATCTTCATCTGGCGGCATTTTCCTATGAAGATACTCCAATCTGGAGATTCCTTGTAAATGGTGTGGAGATTAAAAAGGAAATCGGAATGCCGCAGGAAGAAAATACGGTGGCGCTTCGTTATGAAATCCGAAATCGAAGCAGTCAGGCAGCAGAATTTGTACTGACTCCGTTTTTCCAGTTTGTACCAAAGGGAGCAGATCTCCTGCCGGAGCAGAAAATCTTATTTACAGGAGAAGCAGTGAAAAGTGAAGGAATGACACTACACCTTCGGACAAACGGAATGATAAAAGAGACAGCAGAGAGAGAGGAAGTTTATTTTTACCGCTATGATGTCTGTGACGGACGCAGAGCGTATGGACACGCAAGAGCCAACCACCAGATCTGTCTGCAGGCAGAGGCAGGAAAACAGGTGGTTTTGGAAGTTGTCTATGAGATGGAACCGTCGCAAAAAAGTGCAGAGTCCATCATAGAACAGACCAAAGCAGACCGAAAGAATTTGGTGGAAAGAGCGGGATTTACTTCGGCGATTGCGAATATGCTGGTAAAGAGCGCCAGACAGTTTGTTTCAAAACGGGAGTCAACAGGGGGAGATACAATACTGGCAGGGTATCCGTTTTTTGAAGACTGGGGAAGAGATACCATGATTGCACTTCCGGGAATCTGTATTTCCACCGGGCAGTTTGAGACAGCCAAACGGATCCTTCGCACCTTTGCACAGAATGAGAGAGACGGTCTGATGCCGAATCTGTTTCCGGAGGGAGGAAACGAGCCGCTGTACAATACAGTCGATGCGGCACTGTTGTTTATCAATTGCGTGTATTTGTATTATGAAGCAACAAAAGATATGGAGTTTGTCCGGGAAGTGTATCCGGTGATGGAGCGGATCATGGATGGATATCAGAACGGGACAAAGTTTGGGATCCACATGGATACAGACGGGCTGATCTGTGCAGGGGAAGGTCTTGCTCAGGTGACCTGGATGGACGTACGTGTGGGAGAGATTCTGCCGACTCCAAGACACGGAAAGCCGGTGGAGATCAATGCCTACTGGTACAATGCCTTAAAAATTATGGAAACATTTACAGAAGAAGCAGAAACAAGCAGATACTACGCGCAACTGGCAGAAAAGGTAAGGGATTCGTTTACAGAAAAATTCTGGATGTCGCAGAAAAATTGTCTGAAAGACCTGGTTTCCGGAACAGAGGCAGATACCCAGATCCGCTGCAATCAGATCTGGGCACTCTCCATGCCGTTTACGATGCTGGAGCCGGAAAAAGAGCGGAAGATAGTGGAAACTGTTTTTGAAAAGCTGTATACTTTTTATGGGATGCGTACACTGGAAGAAGCAGATCCGGAATTTCATCCATACTATGAAGGAGCGATGGAAAAGCGGGATATGGCATACCATCAGGGCACTGTATGGACGTTCCCACTGGGGGCTTACTATCTGGCGTATCTCAAGGTTCACGCATACAGTGAACGCGCAAAACAGGACGTAAAAGAGCAGCTGGAAGTTCTGGAGTGCGCACTTAAGGAAGGGTGCATTGGACAGCTGCCGGAAATCTACGACGGGAAAAACCCAGTGTCTTCCAAAGGCTGTTTTGCACAGGCATGGAGTGTCGGGGAATTGCTTCGTGTATATGAACAGATTGAAAAAAAGAAGAAATAAAACATGGAATCTGAAAGGAGAATGATAATGGAAAAAGAATTAGAGCAGATGTTACAGACAGTTTGCAGCAAAGGAATAAAAGAGGCATCCAGTGAAGAGATTTACGCAGCGCTTCTTCAGTGGTCCAAAGAAAAAATGAATGGTATGAAACACAACGAGGGAGACAGAAAACTGTACTACATTTCCGCAGAATTTCTGGTGGGGAAACTCTTGTCCAACAACCTGATCAATCTGGGTGTATTTGAAGAAGTCAGAGAAGTGCTGAAAAAACACGGACACGATCTGACAGAGATTGAAGAAGTAGAATTGGAACCATCTCTTGGAAACGGAGGACTGGGACGTCTGGCAGCATGTTTCCTGGATTCCATCGCAACACTCGGACTTAATGGAGACGGTGTGGGACTGAACTATCACGACGGATTATTCCTTCAGAAATTTTCTGACAACAAACAGTGGGAAGAGAAAAATCCATGGATCACAGAAAAGAGCTGGCTGACAAAAACAGATGTGAGTTTTGAGGTTCCGTTTAAAGATTTTACTCTGAAATCTACCATGTATGATATTGACGTACCGGGATATCAGAGCGGCTGCAACAAACTGCACCTGTTTGATCTGGACAGTGTAGATGAGAGCATCATTGGAAACGGGATCCAGTTTGACAAACAGGATATCCACAAAAACCTGACATTGTTCCTCTATCCGGATGACAGTGATGAGGCAGGACAGCTTCTGCGTATTTATCAGCAGTACTTTATGGTCAGCAATGCAGCACAGTTGATCCTCAAAGAAGCCGAGGAGCGTGGAGTGAATCTGTATCACTTGCATGAGCATGTGTGTATCCAGATCAACGATACCCATCCGACGATGGTGATCCCGGAACTGATCCGGATCCTCACTGAGCAGAAAGGATTCAATATCGACACTGCAGTGGATGTGGTGAGCAAGACCTGTGCCTATACCAATCATACAATCCTGGCAGAGGCGCTGGAAAAATGGCCGATCTCTTACCTGGAAAAAGTAGTGCCTCATCTGATGCCGATCATCCGGGAATTGGACAGACGGGTCAGAAGAGATTTCCACGATCCAAGAGTGTATATCATCGATGAGATGGACCGTGTGCATATGGCGCATATCGATATCCATTTCGGATATGCAGTAAACGGTGTGGCAGCGCTTCACACAGAGATTTTAAAAGAATCTGAGCTGAAACCGTTCTACGATATTTATCCGCAGAAGTTCAACAATAAGACCAACGGAATCACATTCCGCAGATGGCTGGTACACTGCAATCACAATCTGGCAGAGTACTTAAAAGAACTGATCGGACCTGGATATATGGAGAATGCAGAAGAACTGGAAAAACTTCTGGCATATCAGGATGATGAGAATGTTCTTGCAAAATTGAAAGAGATTAAAAAAGAAGCAAAAGCAGAGTTAAAGAAATATCTCAAGATGACACAGAATGTGGAGATTGATGAAAATTCTGTATTTGATATCCAGATCAAACGTCTCCATGAGTATAAGAGACAGCAGATGAACGCACTGTATGCGATCTACAAATACAAAGAGATCAAAAAAGGAAATCTGCCGAAACGTCCGCTCACAATGATCTTCGGAGCAAAGGCAGCTCCGGCATATACGATTGCCAAAGATATCATTCATCTGATCCTCTGCCTGCAGCAGCTCATTGACAATGATCCGCAGGTAAGCCCATATATGAAGATCGTGATGGTAGAAAACTACAATGTGACAAAAGCAGAGAAGCTGATCCCTGCATGTGATATTTCCGAGCAGATTTCGCTGGCATCCAAGGAAGCCTCCGGAACCGGAAATATGAAATTCATGCTCAACGGCGCCGTGACACTTGGAACAGAAGACGGAGCAAACGTAGAGATCCACCAGCTGGTAGGGGATGACAATATTTATATCTTCGGAGAAACATCAGAAAAGATCATCAAGCTGTATGAGACAGGAGAATACTGTTCCAAAGACATCTATGAGAATGATCCGCTGGTAGAAGAGCTGGTAGACTTTATTATCAGTAAAGATTTGATCCGCATCGGAGATCCGGTGAACCTGGGACGTCTGTACAAAGAAATCGTAGGCAAAGACTGGTTCATGGCACTTTTGGATGTGAAAGATTATATCAGAACAAAAGAGCAGATGCTTTCTGATTACGAAGATGAAAAAGCGTGGGAGAAAAAAATGCTGGTGAACATTGCCAAAGCCGGATTTTTCTCTTCCGACAGAACGATTGCAGAGTATAACAGAGACATCTGGCATCTGTAGGATATGGCAAAAGCAAAAGGAGAGAGTAAAATGAGAAAAACAGGAATTTTGATGCCTGTATCTTCCCTCCCGTCCCGAACGGGAGTGGGAGAGATGGGGGCAGAAGCATATCATTTTCTGACATTGTTAAAAGAAAGCGGTGTGAAGATCTGGCAGATTTTGCCGATGAATCCGGTGGGATACGGAAACTCCCCGTATCAGCCATATTCTTCCTGTGCAGGGGATGAGCTATATATCAGTCTGGATACGCTGTATGAGGAAGGGCTGTTAAAAGAAAGACCAGAAGGGTTTCACGAATATGCGACGAAAGTCGATTACGATGCTGTGCGTCTGCACAAAGAGCCTTATTTAAGAGAAGCTTTTCAGGCATTTCTTACAAGTGGCGGTTGTGAGACAGAAGACTATCAGGAGTTTGCAGATCAGAGCTGGGTATATGAATATGGTGCTTTCCGTGCGCTGAAAAAGGCAAACGGGGGATGCTGCTGGAATGAATGGAAACAGGAAGATAAAATGTGGCCGGATGCGAGAACGGATTTGGTGCCTGAGTTAGAAACAGAAGTGCAGTATCATATGTTTTTACAGTATGTATTTTTCAGTCAGTGGATGAAACTGAAAGAAAAGGCCAATGCGTATGATATTCAGATCATGGGAGATGTGCCGTTTTATGTGGGGGTAGATTCTGTGGACGTGTGGGCAGCAAAAGACAATTTCCTTCTGGATACAGACGGAAGGCCGATCTTTATTGCAGGAGTTCCGCCGGATTATTTCAGTGCTACCGGTCAGAGATGGGGCAATCCAATCTACAACTGGGAATATTTAAAAGAAAACAACTATCAGTTCTGGGTGGACCGGATCGGATACAGCAGCAAGCTGTTTGACATTATCCGGATCGATCACTTCCGGGCGTTTGACACCTTCTGGAAAATTCCGGCAAGTTGTCCGACAGCTGTGGAAGGCGAGTGGATTGAGGCGCCGGGATATGAAGTGATCGACACGCTCAAAGAGAAGATCCCGGGTGTAAATCTGGTGGCGGAAGATCTGGGAGATCTCAGACCGGAAGTACTGGAATTGAAGGATCACTATCATCTGAAAGGCATGAAGATCCTTGTATTTTCGATTGAGACAAAAGGAAAATATGCATATGACAGCTTCCGCGATGTAGAAAATATGATCGTGTATACAGGAACGCATGACAATGATACTTTGATGGAGTGGTATCATAATCTGACCTGCGCGGCGAAGCGTAAAGTGCGCAGATTTCTCACACGTGAGGGAATCAGACAGGGAAGTGTCAAAGACCGTCTGCTTGCTTATACATTAAAGAGCAAGGCAGAATATGCGATTATTCCGATGGCGGATATTTTAGGGCAAGGAAAAGAAGGGCATCTGAATACACCGGGGACAGTCGGTTCTCCGAACTGGGAGTGGAGAATGCCGGACTTTACACTTGCCGGGAAAGAACTGAAACGATATAAAAATCTGATCACATTCCGGAACTAAAGGAGAGACAACATGCAATTTGCTGGAATTTTTCATAAAACATCAGAACAGATGAGTTATGCGTTAAATGAAAATGAGCTGATCGTAAACTTAAGAACAGGATATGATGTCAGACGGGTCTTCATTCATTATGGAGATCCGTTTGAATCGGGAATCCTTGGCGGAAACGAGAAATGGACCGGAAAGAGAGAGGAAATCTGTTTTAAGAAACGTTTGCGTCACCAGCTCTGGTGGACAACGACATTGGTTCCAAAGTATAAACGCTGCAAATATTATTTTGAATTACATACAGAGGAAGAAGTCTGGTATTATTTTGAGGATGGATTTCTGACAGAAGAACAGATGCAGATGGATGGAAGGATGCTGCAGTGCTTTACCGTACCGTGGATGAATCCTGCGGATATTAATGTGACGCCGGACTGGGTCAATGAGACTATCTGGTACCAGATCTTTCCAGATCGATTCTGCAAAGGAGCAGACACCAAAGAGGAGGAAGGCGTGACAGCATGGCGTACCGGCGCTGTGACGAATGAAGAACGGTTTGGAGGAAATCTGAACGGGATCCGGGAAAAACTTTCATATTTGGAGAAACTTGGAATCACCGGAATATACTTAAATCCGATCATGAAAGCAGAGTCTAACCATAAATATGACACCACAGATTATACGGTGATCGATCCTCATTTTGGGACAGAGGAAGAGTTTACAGCTCTGGTACAGGAAGCCCATCAGCATGGAATCCGGGTTATGGTGGATGCGGTGTTCAACCATTGTGGAAGAAAGTTTGCACCATGGCTGGACGTTCTGGAGAAAAAAGAAAAATCTGCGTATGCAGACTGGTTTATGATCCATGACTGGGAAACAATCGAAAAACGGGCAGATACGAGAGACGGACGGTTTTATTCGTTTGCATTTACGGATGGAATGCCAAAGCTGAATACAAATAACGAAGAAGTAATTCAATACTTCTGTAAAATATGCGAAGACTGGATCCGCAAATTCGATATTGACGGAATCCGGTTTGACGTGGGAAATGAAGTTTCCCACCGTTTTCTGAAAAAAATCCGGGAGCATTTAAAACAGATGAAACCGGATCTGTACTTACTGGGTGAAATCTGGCATGATGCAAGTCAGTGGCTTCTGGGAGAGGAGTACGATTCTGTAATGAACTATCCTCTGATGAGCGGAATCCATGATTTCTTTTTAGATCGGGGAATGGAAAAAGAAGAATTTGAGTATATGGTGAACCGCTGTTATACGATGTATATGCAGCAGAGCAACAATGTGATGTTCAATCTTCTGGATTCTCATGACACGCAGCGTCTGATGAGTCGGTTTGATGATCTGGATCTGTTTTACCAGCAACTTGCCGTGTTGTTTACAATGCCGGGAAGTGCCTGCATTTATTATGGAACAGAGATTGCAATGGAAGGCGGTTTTGATCCGGACTGCCGCAGATGTATGCCGTGGCAGGAACTGGATTCATCCGAAAACCAGGAAAAAATCCAGATCATGCAAAAGCTGATCGCAATGCGGAAACAGGAAGCAGCCTGCAAAAGTCTGTATTTCCATTTTCCGAATGAGTATGAGAAGAGACGTCTTGTGGAGTATATCAAACTGGATCAGGACGGCAATCAGCTGGAAGTACTCTTAAACTGTTCTGAGGAACCGGTATCAGTAAAAGAAGAGGGAGAAGTTTTGTTTTCCCGCAGATTTGAGCAGGGTGTATTGAAGAAAAACGGAACTTTGATCAGAAGAAAGAAATAAAGGAGAAAGTCAATGGAAGGGACAAGAAAAGAACACTGGTGGAGGGATGCGGTGATCTACCAGATTTATCCGCGCAGCTTTCAGGACAGCAATGGAGATGGAATTGGAGATCTGCGAGGGATCATTCAGAGACTGGATTATTTAAAAGAGCTGGGAATCGATGCGATCTGGCTGTCTCCGGTCTGCAAATCTCCGCAGGATGACAATGGATATGACATCTCTGATTATCAGGATATCGATCCTATGTTCGGAAGTCTGGATGACATGGAAGAGCTGATAAAAGAAGCCAAAAAGAGAAATATCCGGATTATCATGGATCTTGTGTTAAACCATTCTTCTGATGAGCATCGCTGGTTTCAGGAGGCAAAGAAAAGCAAGGATAACCCGTACCATGACTATTATGTCTGGAGAGATGGGAAAGAGGGCGTGTATCCGAATGATATGAGATCCGTATTTGGGGGACCTGCCTGGGAATGGGTGCCGGAACTGGAACAGTACTATTTTCACCAGTTTTCGGTAAAACAGCCGGATCTGAACTGGGAGAATCCAAAAGTGCGCCGTGAGATCTATGACATGATCCTCTGGTGGATGGAAAAAGGAGCGGGCGGATTCCGTCTGGATGTGATCGATCAGATCGCCAAGGAGCCGGATCAAAAGATCACAAACAACGGACCGAGACTCCATGAGTTTATTCAGGAACTGAGCAGGGAAACATTCCAAAAGGGAGATCTGATCACAGTAGGAGAGGCATGGGGCGCAGATATTGAACGCGCCAAATTGTACAGCAATCCGGA
>UQVC01000059.1 GCA_900544395.1 uncultured Ruminococcus sp.
AAGCAAAAAAGTGAGTTGCTTGCATCTCAGGAAGTTCTTTTGCAACAAAAAGAAAATGAACTTGAGCAGCTTAAGAAACAGTTAGAAGAAAAATGTAAATAATAAGGAATGCTAATTTGCTTTATAAATGCAAAGTATTATAGCCATAGGAAGGGGCTGTCGCACTAAATAATTAGTGCGGCAGCATTTTTTTGCAAAGAATAAGAGCCAGGTCTGTGCAAGTCCTGGCTCTTGGTGTAAAATTTATTTATGCTACTAAATAAACTATTACAGAAAGATTATACTCTATCTTCTCTGTACTATCAAATCAAACTTCCGCTGGATGTGGAAATTTTGATCCCGACAGATGATCCGGTCCGTCTTCTGAGTGCATTTGTGGAGGGAATGGAACTCAGCGATCTTTATCAGACTTATGGAAAGATAAAGAAAAATCAGGCGACACCGAGACAGCTGTTTAAGATCATGGTCTACGCCAGCATGAATCGGATCTATTCCAGCCGGGATATCGAAACTGCATGCCACAGGGACATCAACTTCATGTACCTTTTAGAAGGAAAACCAGCACCTGACCATGCAACCTTCGCACGTTTTGTTTCTCTGCATTTCGCGCAATGCTCGAAAAAGACATTGGCCGAGGTGTCGAAGCTCTTGTATTCTCTCGGAGAAATTTCCGGAAAAAGCATCTTTATTGATGGAACGAAAATAGAATCCGTTGCGAACAAATATACCTTTGTCTGGAAAAAGACTGTTACAAAAAATCAGTCAAAACTTTTCGATAAGATCCTTGCCTTTGTAGAAGAATGCGAAAATCTTTACGGACTCAGGATTGTTCATAACGGGAAAGTCTCCCTTCACACCTTGAAAAGGCTGCGGAAAAAGCTGTGCAGGATCAGGCAGGAGGAAGGGATTGTCTTTGTCCATGGAACCGGACGGCGGAAAACACGTCTTCAGAAATCACTGGAAACTTTGGAAACTTACATAGCAAAACTGAAGGAGTACAATAAAAAACTTTATATCTGTGGAGACCGTAACAGTTATTCAAAGACAGATCCGGATGCGACGTTTATGCGGATGAAAGAAGATGCCATGCTCAATGGCCAGCTGAAACCGGCTTATAATCTTCAGCACGGGGTGGATTCCGAATACATCACATGGCTGGATATCAGTCCACGGCCTACGGATACGAGGACATTGATCCCATTCCTGAAAGATATGGAGTTGTATCTTCCGTTTAAATATCAGGAAATTGTGGCAGATGCAGGATATGAAAGTGAAGAGAATTACCTGTTTCTCGAAGAAAACGGTCAGCTGGCCTATATCAAACCCCAGAACTATGAGATTTCCAAAACCCGAAAATACCGTCAGGATATCGGGCGGATGGAAACCATGAAATATGATGAGAAAGCGGACTGTTATTACTGTAAAAATGGACAGGTGTTGACGGTGCAGAACAAAAAGAGAGAAAAGACGGCCAGTGGATACCGGAGAACCGTTACAGTATATCGGAGCAGCGGCTGTGGCGGATGCCCTTTCAAAACAGGATGTATCAAAGGGAACAACTGTAAAACACCAATGGAAGAGCGGCAGAAAGTACTGTACGTTTCAAAAAAGATGAAAGAAAAGCGTCAGGAAACATTGGAGCGGATTACCAGTGATTATGGTACACAGCTCCGAATGAACCGAAGTATCCAGGCCGAAGGAAGTTTTGCAAACATCAAGGAGGATATGGAATTCCGACGATATTTATATCGAGGGGATGCAAATGTAACCGCTCAGAGTATCCTGCTGGCGATTGGGTATAACATAAACAAACTTCATCATAAGATTCAGGCAGGAAGGACAGGGCGTCATCTATTTCCACTCAAACAGACCGCCTGATTTTGACAGGTCAAAAGTAAATCCTGAAAGTGAACCTTTTTTCAGAAAAGGTTTATTAAAGTTCGCCTTTTTATAGAAACGGAATAAAAGAGGGAAATATTTCGGCTTAAAAATGGCAGAAAAATAGTTACTGTTGTCCTGTCCATAAAAAGCGTGTTAAAATGAACTGGTTAGAAATGTTTTACACGATAAAGGAGCATTTATGAGACGTAATGTAGATTTAAATGAGATTTCAGACGGAAAATTATATACATCCAACGATATGGTAAAAGCAGACTGTTATGATTGTCAGGGCTGCTCGGCGTGCTGCAGGGGAATGGGAAAATCCATTGTTCTGGATCCTATTGATCTGTTTCATTTGAAACAGGCAACCGGGAAGGATTTTGCCGGTCTTCTGAATCAGGAGATCGAGTTAAATGTAGTGGATGGTATGATTCTTCCTAATTTGAAAATGGATGCAAAGACCGATGCCTGTCCGTTTCTGGATGAGAATGGAAGATGTAGGATTCATGCCTTCCGGACCGGAATCTGCAGACTGTTTCCGCTGGGAAGATTGTATGAGGAAAATGGATTTCGATATTTTCTTCTAACACAGGAATGCAGAAAAGAGAACCGCGGAAAGGTGAAGGTGAAAAAATGGCTTGGAATTTCGAACTTAAAAGCGTATGAGCAGTACATTTCAGACTGGCACCAATTTCTTCTGACTTGCGAAGAGTCAATAGGAGAGCTGGAAAAAGAGAATATCCAGATTCTTACGACATATATTCTGCGATTGTTTTATCAGACTCCATATGAGGCAGAGGATGACGAGTCATTTTATCACGAGTTTTATGAGAGAAGAGAGCAAGTGAGAAAGACACTTGGAATTTAGAAAGAGAGGATATCCGGCAGTGGAAGGGGAAAAACTACAGATTTTAAAAACATATTTTGGATACGATTCATTTCGTCCTGGACAGGAGGAAATTATCGATCAGATTTTAGGTGGAAGAGATGCACTTGCCATTATGCCGACCGGAGCCGGAAAATCTCTCTGCTATCAGGTGCCGGCATTGATGATGCGGGGAATTACGATTGTGATCTCACCGTTAATCTCTCTGATGATGGATCAGGTGAAGGCGCTGAACGAAGCCGGGATTCATGCCGCATATATCAACAGCTCTCTGACGGAAAATCAGATTGCAAAGGCTTTGGAGTTTGCAAAAGCAGGGCGTTATAAGATTGTGTATGTGGCGCCGGAGCGTTTGGAGACTCCACGTTTTCTTGATTTTGCCTGCCATGCGGAAATTTCTATGGTGACGGTGGATGAGGCTCACTGTATTTCCCAGTGGGGGCAGGACTTTCGGCCAAGCTATGTACGGATCGTCTCTTTTATCCGTCAGCTCCCAATCCGTCCGGTTGTAACGGCGTTTACTGCTACCGCCACAAAACGGGTGCGTACGGATATCCGGGATGTGCTGCAGCTTGAAAATCCTTATACAGCAGTGACAGGATTTGACCGGGAAAACTTGTATTTTGAAGTACAAAGAACCAAAAAGAAAAAAGAAAAGATACGGGAATATTTAGAAAAACATCCGGCTGAAAGTGGAATCATTTACTGTGCTACCAGAAAAAATGTGGATGAATTGTATCTGTTTTTAGAAAATGCAGGATTTTCCGTGGGCAGATACCATGCCGGTATGGAAAATGAGGCAAGAAAAAACAGCCAGGAGGATTTTATTTATGATCGGATCCAGGTGATGATTGCAACCAATGCATTTGGGATGGGGATCGATAAGTCCAATGTCCGGTATGTCCTGCACTATAACATGCCTCAAAGCCTGGAAAATTATTATCAGGAAGCGGGAAGAGCCGGACGAGATTCGGAGCCGGCAGAGTGCATTATTTACTATTCGCCACAGGACGTCGTGATCAATCAGTTTCTGCTGGAAAGCAAAGAGAACTATCGAGAGTATACAGAAGAGGAACTGCAGAATATCCAGATCCAGGACAGGGATCGGCTTCAGAAGATGACAACTTACTGTACAACCACGGGATGTCTGCGCAATTATATTCTCGGTTATTTTGGGGAAGAGGAAAAAGAACCCTGTGGAAACTGCTCCAACTGTCTGGAGGAACTGGAAGAGATGGATGCAACAGAAGCGGCAGCAGATGTGATAGAATGCATACGTCAGTCCGGGCAGAGATTCGGGGTGAACATGATCGCAGGTACTCTGCTCGGCGAAAATACTGCAAAAATCCGGAATTACCGGATGAACGACAATCATTGTTATGGAAAACAAAGTAAACTGGGACAGGAACGTATCAAAGAAATCATTCAGGCGATGCTGGAGCGAGGCTACCTGTGCCAGACAAAAGATAAATATGCATTACTGAAGCTCACAGATACATCAGAAGAATTGCTTCAGGGAACCGATCCTTTTGTAATCGCATACAGAAAAGCAGAAGTACAGAAAATATCGACAGCAAGGCGAAGCGTGAAAGGGCTGGGAGACCTGAGTGAAAAAGCGCAGCATCTGTTCGAAGAACTCCGAAAACTGCGCAGCGAACTGGCAAAAGAAAAATCCATTCCGCCGTATATGGTGGCATCGGATAAGACGCTTCACGATATGTGTGTGAAAATTCCACTCACGAATGAAGAAATGTTGACAGTCAATGGGATGGGAGCAAAGAAATTGGAACAGTATGGAGAGGCATTTTTATACTGTATCCGCGATATTACGAATGGAGATAAGGCTGCATACGGAGCAGCAGAGATGAACTATGATACTTCAGAGATTCCTCTGACGGAGCGGGCGAAAAAAGGAAGAAAAGAGGCATTTCATCTGACAGAGACAATGGAACAGCAGATCGTTTTTGTTACAGAAACGACAATCAGCGAATTTGTCGCATCTATCAATGCCCTGCGGGATGAAAAGACCATGAAGCGTCTGACCATCAAATCTATTACGGAAGAACTTCTGGCAGAGGGGTATTTGGAACAGAAGTTCTGGAATGGATACAGCAGAACCTTTCTGACAGAAAAAGGAGAAGCGCTGGGCATCCGGGCAGAAGAGCGGGAGAGTCAAAACGGAAATCTGTACGATGTCTTTTTATATGGAGAAAGGGCTCAGCGGCATGTGGTAGAGTTACTAAAAAGGAACTCTACAGCGGACTGATTCCGGCAAATCCGTTCCAGATACAGGACAATGTAAATAAAATTCCGAAAATAGAAGTAAAATACAAAAACAGTAATTTTCCCGTATTGTGAGACTTACTGCTGCAAATGCGGGGAATGGAGCGGTATTTCCGAAGCAGGAGTACAATTCCAAGGATGACGAGCAGATTGGTGATCACATTGTACAGGATATTTCCACTGTTTCCAGGCATCAGTCCGGCAAGCCAGGGCAGCACATCTCCCAGGATCAGGTTGTTTGAAATATGCAGAAGGAGACTGTACCAGATGGAATATTCCATGGCAATATAACCAAGGATAAGTCCGGCAGCCATTGCAAATGGGATCTGTGCGAAGTTTCCGTGCATCAGGGCAAAGGCAAGTGAGGATGCCAGAAGGGCGAACCACTTGCCGAAAGGCTCCAGCGTCTTTAGTACCGCGCCGCGAAAAATAAATTCTTCGATCAGCGGAGCGGCAAATCCAGAATATAAGAGCATGGAAAGCGTAACAGAGCCCCCAGTGGCGGCTTCTAAAGAGCGGATAAATGTAAAACCAAATCTCTGTGCAGTCATTTCCATGACGACATACAATACAGAAGACGCATTTTGTGCAATCATAAAAATTCCAAAAAAACCAAGAAATTTTCCGATACTCATTCGTGTGCGTACGGGGAAAATCTGTGTGCGGAAAAAAGTCGGGGTACGCCATAATACAAAAAGTCCCAGACAGAGAAATCCGGAGATCAGATACCATACGGCGCCGTCATTAAAATTCTCGTCAACCGGAAATAACCGGTACATCAGCATCATAATCAAAAAAGTCAATTGACTGAATAAGATCTTGTAAAGAAAGATCATACCATTCGTTTTATTAAATTCACGTCGAATCCATCGTTTTTCAAATTTATTCATAGATACCATCCTGTCAAATATAAATGATTTGTTTTTTATCATATCATGGATTTTATTTTTCAGCATTAAATTCACAGAAAGTTCTTTTGATTTTATTTAAAACATACTTGAAAACTGTTCTCAATTATGATAATATCTTGTTGTTAGTTAAGACTATCCAAAGATAGATTGAAGAAACAAATGGGAATATTGATGAGAAACAGGAGGACATATGAAAAAGAATCCATTGAAAATGTTATGGCTGGCAGCAGCGTTTTTATGTCTTGGAATCGGAGCAGTGGGAGTGATCCTGCCGATTTTGCCG
This sequence comes from uncultured Ruminococcus sp., assembly GCA_900544395.1. GTDB lineage: Bacteria > Bacillota > Clostridia > Lachnospirales > Lachnospiraceae > Mediterraneibacter. Next base: position 6,245 of record UQVC01000059.1, read on the forward strand.
ACCACTCCATTTTTACTGGTGGCATCGTTTTGCTTTGCAAGAGGATCGGAGCGGTTTCACAAGTGGTTTATGGGGACAAAGCTTTATAAAAACCATCTGGACAGCTTTGTAAGAGAACGCGCCATGACACTAAAAACGAAATTTTGTATTCTGCTTCCGGCATCCGCAATGCTGATGTGTGCATTTTTGATGATGAGCAATCTGCCGGGGCGTATTTTTATTCTTCTGTTGATTCTTTTTAAATATGTATATTTCTTTACAAAAATCAAGACGATCAGAATTGAGGCGGCTTAAATGAAAGATATAAAAAAGAGTCAGCAAGTGGAGGATAAACGGGAAAAAGAAAAGCAGGTCGTGGAATTGATGATTCATCTTTATTGCCGAAAAAAACATAAAACAGTGGAAAAACACAATGGACTGTGCGATGAGTGTGAAAAACTCAGCACCTATGCTGCAATGCGTGTGGATAAATGTCCGTTTATGGAGACAAAGACATTCTGCAGTAACTGCAGGGTACATTGTTATAAGCCGCAGATGAGGGAAGACATTCGAAACGTGATGCGGTTTGCCGGGTCAAGAATGTTATTGTATCATCCGGTCATGGCAATTCGGCATGTGATCACTTCTGCAAAAGAAAAAAGAGAATGGGGAAGGAACAAAACAAATGATTAAGACGAGACTACTTAAGTTATTGAAGGGTTCGGGAAAGTATATCGGAGCGAATATTTTCTGGCAGTGGATCGCACTGCTGTTCCAGATTGCGGCAGTGTTGTCAGCGGGAAATATGATTCAGCAGCTATTTGAAAAAACATTGGATCCGAAGGTGATGCTGCAGACAGCTGGAATTGTGATTCTGGCAATCTGTGCGCGTTTTTTGTGTGAAAAAGGAGCGGCATATGCCTCTTATCGGGCAAGTGCGGATGTAAAGACGGTTTTAAGAAAGCAGATTTATGAAAAACTACTGCGTTTGGGAGCAGCCTATAAAGAAAACGTATCTACTTCTGAGGTGGTTCAGGTATCTGCAGAAGGAGTTGAGCAGCTGGAGATTTATTACGGGAGATATCTCCCGCAGCTGTTTTACAGTCTGCTTGCACCGATCACACTGTTTGTGGTATTATCACCGATCAGCATTAAGGCGTGTATTGTACTTCTTGTATGTGTACCACTGATTCCGATGTCGATCGTGGCAGTACAGAAATTCGCAAAGAAACTGCTGAGCAAATACTGGGGGATTTATACAGAACTTGGAGACAGTTTCCTGGAGAATCTGCAGGGGCTGACAACCTTGAAGATTTATCAGGCAGATGAGCAGAAAGCCAGAGAAATGGATGAGGAGTCAGAACGGTTCCGCAAGATCACGATGAAAGTACTCACCATGCAGCTGAATTCTGTCAGTGTCATGGATATTGTGGCGTATGGCGGAGCAGCCATCGGAATGATCGTGACAGTCAGAGAATATCTGGCAGGAAATGTGTCACTGGCAGGGGCGTTTACGATCATTTTGCTTGCAGCTGAATTTTTTATTCCGCTGCGTTTGCTGTGTGCCGAGCATGGCACTAATCTTGCTGGTGCAAGTCCAGCCACAGGTATTTACCGCCAAGTGTAGCGAACCACAAGTCGGTATCAGTAATGGTA
>UQVC01000060.1 GCA_900544395.1 uncultured Ruminococcus sp.
AAAATACCTTCTTCTTCAAATCTACGGAACAGATTGTGAGGATTCACCGGGGCTTCATTGACTCCTACTCCGGTTGCATGGTATACCGCATTTCGAATCGCAGGCGCCACCGAACAGGTCGGCGGTTCTCCCAGTGCCTTTGTTCCATATGCACTGGTCGGCTCCGGGTTCTCTGCAAACACGGCTTTCAATCTCGGATGATCCATAAAAGTAGACAATTTGTAATCCAATAGATTATTGTTCAATGTTCTTCCTGTTTTTTCATCAAAGATGAGCTTTTCCGATAGTCCAAATCCGATTCCCATACTCATGCCGCCGTGAACCTGTGCTTCCGCCAGCGCCGGATTGATCAGCGTACCTGCATCATGTGCATTGACAATATTCAACAATTTTACTTTACACATCGGAATATCCACTTCTACTTCTGCAATAGTACATCCAAACGAATAGGCATTGGATTTAATCTGGGCTGTACTTTCCGCCGTCAGATGTTTGCTGTTTGTCAGGCTGTACAATGCCTCCGTAGCCAGCTCGCCCAGGGACATCATTTCTCTTCCGTCTGTAACCCGGATAATGCCGCCATCCCGAATATCCAGATTATAGGCCGGCATTCTGGTCAGTTCATGAGCATACTCCAAAATCCGGTCTTTCAAAAGAAGTCCGGTCTGACGGATGGAAAATCCTGCGGTGTAAGTCTGGCGGGATGCATAAGCTCCGGTACCAAACGGTGTGACATCCGTATCCTGGCAGGATACAATATGTACGTTCTCCATCGGAATTCCAAGCACATCGGCCGTCATCTGCGCATATGCGGTGTCTGCCCCCTGTCCGATCTCCGTTTCTCCCAACTGAACCTGCAAAGATCCATCCTGATTCAGAACCATACGACAAGAAGAAGTCTCCAGTGAAATCGGCCATACTGCTGTATTGTACCAGAACATGGAAACGCCGATCCCCCGTCGAATCTCCCCTGTCTGATTCTGATATTCTTTATATTTTCTTTCGTAATCAATGGCTTCCATGGCTTTGTCCAGACATTGATTGAAGCTGTCAGAATACAGTTCATTCTTTGACATCGGATCCTGATAGCCAACCGGCATCAGGTTCTGGCGTCTGAATGCGATGGGGTCAAATCCCATCTTCATAATAATATCCTCGGTATGGCTTTCCACTGCCCACATGGCCTGCGGGATTCCATATCCACGCATGGCGCCGGCAACCGGTTTGTTCGTAAATACTGTATATGCATCCACTTCTACATTGTCACATGGATATAGCTGTGGAAATGCACCGGCTCCTTTCGCCACAATGCTGTGTCCGTGAGATGCATACGCTCCCTGATCCGAAAATGCTTCCAGTTTTCTTGCTGCAAAGGTTCCATCCGGCCGCACCCAGGAAATAATATGACTGCGGATCGAATGACGGGTCCGGTTGCAGACAAAGGTCTCTTCTCTTGGCACATCCAGTTTTACCAGATGTCCCCCCACCTGCGTACAAAGCCATGCACACAACGGCTCATACAATACATCCTGCTTGTTTCCAAATCCACCGCCAATATATGGCTTGATGATCCGGACTTTTCCCCAGTCCACTCCAAGAGCCTGCCCGACTACTCTTCGCACAATATGCGGGATCTGGGTGGATGCCACAATGTTGATCCGGTCTCCCTCCATTTCCGCTGTACAGATAAAATTCTCAATGTGACAATGCTGTACCACTGGTGTCTCATACCATCCTTCTACCTTGGTCAGCCCTGGTTCTTTGATGGCTTCCTCATAGTTTCCCTTGTGGATCGTTGTATGTTTCAAAATGTTATTCGGAAATTCCTTATGCAGCTGCGGAGCTCCGTCTTTCATGGCCTCCTGCACATCCAGAACAAAGGGATACTCTTCATATTCTACCTGGATCGCCTGCAGCGCCTGTGCTGCCGCCACCTCATCTTCTGCCACAACTGCCGCAATATCATCCCCATAAAACCGAACCTCATCCGTCAAAAGCAGACGGTCTGCCACATCCTGATGATTCGGGTCTGTAGACCAGGGATGACCTGCTGTTGGAAAATAATGCTTCTCTCCCAGGTCAAAACAAGTGAGGATCTTCACAACTCCAGGGATCTTCTGTGCTTCTTCGGTATCGATCGATACCACTTTTCCATGTGCGATCGTGGCATGTAACACCCGTGCGATATATGCACTTTTATCGCACAGATCGTCTGTATACCGTGTTCGTCCGATTACCTTATCATGTGCGTCGATGCGAGTCACTTTCTTACCTACATACATTCTCTTTTCCTCCTTTACTTTTTTGCTGATCTTAAATTTCCCCATATATGTGCTGGTCGATGTATGCTTTCATCAACCGATACTGTTCTTTTGTAATATGGATCTTCCCCTTTTGTATCTTCAAAAATCCCATATCCTCCAGAATCTTAATATTTCTTGAAAGCGTCTTTGTGGAAAAACCGATTTCTTCGGACAGTTGATTTCTGGTCTGTTCTAAATTCAGATCTGCCCTCTGCTCTCCTGCCATCTTCCGTTCATACTTTCGAACCAGATATAATACGAGACGTTCTTTTCCCTCCAGAAATAAATATCTTCTGGCATCTGTGGTCTGTGTGATCAGTCTCCGCGTATTCACCTTGAACCGGGAATACAATGCATCCACATCCTTTTGGAGCCATTCCATATAAAGAACTGCAGGAATCACAAGGACTTTGCATTTTGTCACTGTGATGACGCTGATCCGGTAATTCGTCAGATCTGCAAAACACTCAATCTCTCCAAAGAAATCTCCCGGACCAAAATCCTGAAAGGAATAGGCTCTGTCATTGATCGGCCAGTCGATCCCAGTCACTTTTCCAGACAGGATCATATAAATATTACTGCACGGCTCTCCCGCCTTGATCAGTGTGGTGTCTTCCTCTACCTCTACTAATGTCATATAATACTTCACTTCTTCTGTACAATTCTGGAACAGACATTTCATGTATTCCCGCTTTTTTAGCGGCAGCTCATTAAAAATATCCATTTTCCGATTCCCTCTTTACCTGTTTTGATTCTATCCCCCACATCCTCTCTTATCCCTATTATCCATCAGAACTCCCAAAGTTAAAAGGACAAATGTCCATTTTTCTGGATTCTAAAAAAATATAGCGAAATCAACAATTTTTCACAACTTTCTTTGCCGATTCCGCGCCTGTTTTGTGCAGTTTTTTGTCATTTTCTTGTTATATTGACGCTGTGATTCCTCTTTTCAAAATAGAAAAAAGAGTACGCAAAAAACCGAATTTTCTCGTCCTTTTGCGTACTCTCTTCCAACTTTTATTTTGTCAAAAGCATCATGATCTGATTGCTTCTCTGTACAAATGCTGTCATTTCTTCTGGGTTCAATGGCTTATGCGCAAGCAGTGCCAAGTCATAGAGCTGTTTGCAGATCAATTCCACATTTTCTCCCTCTTTATGCTCTACTACATATTTTACCAGTGGGTGTTCTGCGTTTAAGATCAGAGATGCCTGTCCTCCAAACATACCTGTATCCATACCGCCCATTCCATACATCTTCATCATTTCTTCCATTCGTCTGGACTCTTCGGATAACACTGCCATGGAAGCAATACTCTCATCTTTCAATTTTTCTACTTTGACATCCAGTTTTTCGTTGTTCAAAGCTTTTCTGAAAATCTCAGTCAGGCTGTCTGCATTTTTCTGGAACGTCTCCTTTTCTTCTTCTGCCACTTCTGCTTTCAGAGATTCATGAACATCTGCATCGATTCTCTGGAATTTTACATTGTCGTGCTTCTGCTCCAGATATGTGATAAATGCAGAATCAATATTGTGCGTCAGGATCACTGCATCCTGTCCCTGTTCTTTGAACATATTGATATACTGGCTCTGCTGCTGTTCATCTGTTACATAGAAGATATTGGTCTTTGGTGTCTCTTTTTCTTCACCGGAATCTTCTGTTTCTTCTGCTTTTTCTGCTTCTGCCGTCTCGCCGCCATTTGCTTTGATGCAGTCTTCCAGTGTCAGATACTTATGATCCAGATTCTTAAATAACATGGAATCTTTTACTTTTTCTCCAAATTTTTCGTCTTTCAGACATCCAAACTTGATAAACGGGCTGATGTCATCCCAGTATTTTTCATAATTCTCCCGGTCTGTCTTAAACATTCCATTCAGCTTATCGGCAACTTTCTTGGAAATATAGTCTGCAACTTTGGTCACAAATCCATCGTTCTGCAGCGCGCTTCTGGATACGTTCAGCGGCAGATCCGGACAATCGATCACACCTTTTAATACCATCAGAAATTCCGGAATCACTTCTTTGATGTTATCTGCAATAAACACCTGATTGTTGTACAGTTTGATCTTTCCTTCAATAGAATCGTACTCTGTGTTGATCTTCGGAAAATACAGGATTCCTTTCAGGTTGAATGGATAGTCCATATTCAGATGAATCCAGAACAGAGGTTCTTTGTAATCCATAAACACTTTTCTGTAGAAATCAATGTAATTCTCTTTTTCACATTCGCTTGGATTCTTGGTCCAAAGCGGATGGATGTCACTTAAGGAAACCGGACGCTTCACAATTTTTGCCTTGTGCTTTGTCTCTCCCTCTTCGCCTTCCTTTGGCTCTTCTGTGATATGCTCTACCACTTCATCTGTATCCAGCACTTCTGATTCATCAATGGTCTCATACTCCGGCTCTGCATTCGCTTTGGAAAGAAAGATCTCTACCGGCATGAAAGAACAATATTTCTCCAAAACTTCTCTTGCACGGTATTCATTCGCAAACGCAAGACTGTCCTCATTCAGATATAATGTGATCTCTGTTCCGACTTCTGTACGATTGCCTTCCTGCATCTCATACTCGGTACCGCCTTCACTCACCCAGTGCACCGGTGCTGCCTCTTCTTTGTAAGACAGGGTATCGATGTGTACTTCGTCCGCCACCATGAATGCAGAATAGAAACCAAGCCCGAAATGTCCGATCATCTCATCTTCTGTTGTCTTATCTTTGTATTTTTCCAAGAACTGAGTTGCACCGGAAAATGCGATCTGTGTAATGTATTCTTCTACTTCATCTGCTGTCATACCGATTCCGTTATCGATAAACTTCAGTGTCTTTTCTTCTGGATTTACGATCACCTGAATCTTTCCTTTATAATCATCGGGAAGCTCACACTCACCCATCATATCCAGCTTTTTATATTTTGTGATCGCATCGCATCCGTTCGATACTAATTCACGGATGAAAATATCATGATCCGAATATACCCACTTTTTAATGATCGGAAATATATTCTCGCTGTCGATAGATAAATTACCTTTTTTTGTTCCCATATCAAAACACTCCTCTTTCTCTTCAAACTCACCTAATCTTCAGGTTACTCTTGTCTATGGAGTATTTTAGTACACTGGATTTTAAAAGTCAACACAAAATTAGCACTCTTTCGAATTGAGTGCTAATAAAACTGTGAATTTTCTAAACTTTTTATAAACAAAAATTCTACTCGCTTTTTCCTGCCTGTGGTATAATCAATATAACGATTCTATAAAGGAGATGAAAGACATGACTCAAAATTTTTCACTCACCCCCGTATGTACGGATCTGCAGATTCAGGAAATTGCAGACCTTGCTTCCACTATCTGGCATGAACATTTTACCCCGATCATTGGAAAACAACAGGTAGAATATATGCTGGAAAAATTTCAGTCCTCTCCTGCGCTAAAAGCACAGATCCGCGCAGGATATGAGTACTTCCAGATTCTAAGCGGCTCCGAATTTTGCGGATATTGCGGGGTTCACCAGGAGGAGAGCTCTTTGTTTTTAAGCAAACTCTACATCAAAAAAGAGGCACGCAGCCGGCACCTCTCTACCAAAACACTCCTGCAGCTAAAAGCCCTCTGCCTGGAACGCAAGCTTTCTTCCATCTGGCTTACCTGCAACAAATATAATACAAATACCCTTTCCATCTATGAGCATCTTGGATTTCATGTAATCCGCTCTCAAGTTACCGATATCGGAAACGGATATGTCATGGACGATTATGTCCTGGAATGCAGAGTCTGATCGTGCTCTGCATTTCTCGCATGGATCCAGACCCAGACTTCAAACAATCCAAGCAGCAGCACTGCCAGCATTACAACATCCCGCAGCACGGCATTTTGTTTCGAAGAAACTGCCGTCTGTAGCCCTTCGTCACTATCCACTTTCATAAATAACACCTCTCCATTATCCGTATGAGGCAGGTATTTCACTTCCACGATTGCACCATGCGGAACCCCTTTCTCCATGACATGGACCAGGACTTCTTCTTTGCTCATATAATCCTGTACCACAAGATCTCTCACCTTTTTCTTTCCTGGTTCCCGGATATCCTCGCTGGTCACAATCCCTGTCACCACCTCGTATTTTTCGTTCACGAAATACGGAAAATCCAAAAGTATCGGTACTACAAAGATAATCCATGCTGCTAAAAGCAACAGAAATACTCCTTGATCGACCCGCTTCTCTGCCTTTTTCTGTCTCTTATTATCTTCCCTTCTCGTCAGGATCCAGGAAGTTCCCTCCCGGATATGATACAAATATCCCAGAGATAAAAGGACTACCAGTCCCGCCTGCAGCACTGTTTGTAAGTGCAGTCCATTCATGCTCCTTTCCTCTCTTTCCCCACATTTTCTTTTGTCTATCGCACCTGATAAAATTTTCCGTAATCAGAAGAACCGATCTGCGGTGCCGGCTCCAATGTCAGGCCAGTTCCTGTCGCTCTCACCTTTGCCCCCTTCGGGATTGGAACATTGGCATAACTTTGCTCCAATGGGTCCGGCGTAAAATGGATGATCTCCTGCCGTTCCTCTCCTGTCTGGACATACTCTGCCAGATATTTTTTGGGAAGTGTCATGACCAGGTCATTCCAATCCGGGTCCGACTTCAGGTGATACACACCTTCCGGAAAATCCTTTCCTGCAGTGAGTGTCTGTCCCATTTCCAGACGTATCGACTCTTTTTGCGGATTCTCCTGTCCATGAAGCTGCTCTGTCTGTGCACAATCAGAAAGAAAGCGCAAAGAGACTCCACTCTTTACTTCCAGCAATGCCCCATCATATAGCCTGAGATCCTCCAGGACCGACAACTGACTCGGATCTGCCGCATGTATCCCCATCTGCTGAAAAATGTATATGCCATTTTCATCATCATTCAGGTATACTGCTCCCTCTCCCTCCTGGACTTCCACGGTATAAATCCCCTCCGGGATCTGAACGCCAACCTCATAATATCCTCCTGTCAAGCTGTTATCATAAGGCTCTCCTGTCTGCGAAAGCTCTCTTGTCACATAACCATATTCATCATATTCTTCCCCAGGTGGAACGATCACCTGATCCTGTTCCTTTTTGATCTGATAGCCGATCAGTCCTGCTATACCGACTGTCACTGCCAACATTCCCACGAGCACTGTCAGCAGTACGATCCCCGGCTTTTTCTTCTGATCTCCCTGTATCCATTCTTCCTGCATCCCGGAACTTTCATTCAGCCGATATGTCTTGTCTGCGCTCTTTTCATTGTCCAGTCCACACTCCTGGCAACGTCCGTTGATCAATTTTCCTCCACACAAATAGCAGCGTTTTTTTCCAAACATAAGCCCCCTCATTTCAACCATTCTTTTTCAGCCGTATCCGGCTGTTTTTGACGTTTTGTCAACAATCCGATTCCTCTATACTTTATTATAACAAGTGTAATTTTGGCTGTCAAATAGGGTAGAGGGAGATTAAATTTTCTCGCCCCTCCCATTGAACCGTACGTACG
>UQVC01000061.1 GCA_900544395.1 uncultured Ruminococcus sp.
TCGTCATTTTCCTCTCACCCTTTTCTTCCTCTTCCGCTTTGTACTGCCGTACATAAACGCTGCCATATTGCCCGGTTTGAATCCTGCAGACTGTTTTCTATGGCTGCTAAAGCTGTATTTTCCTCTGTTCATGCTTACTCCCTTTCTAAACTCCACCATGCTTTCACGTTCTTTCCATATCCGGTTGTCTGTATCTTTATTTTTAATTCGTTTCTTGCTTTCATAACATCTGACCGTTTGATTCCCGCTGCATCTGACTCCATGAGCAGTTTCGCTCCGTCATATCGTCCGCCTGTCATTTTATCTTTTAACCATTCCACCGCCTTATCATAATCGGTCTTTGACATCGTATTGACCTTGTCCTTGATTCTTTCCAGTTGGACGGTGTTGGTGTTCATCTTGTTCCAGATCTTTTCAAAATTCTCCTGCATGATTCTTCGGTTTTCTAAAATCTCATCCCGGATGACTGTAAGTGCCTGTGCTGCGGTCATCCCTTTCTTTTCTGGCTCTTTCACCAGACTTCCCGGTTCAAGTCCGAGAAGTAAACACATGGTTCTTTCAAAATCTTCTGTCTGTTCCGGGTTCTTTGCCATATTGCAGACAAAAGACTTGCTTCTCCCGAGTTCCGCCGAGAATTTCTCTTTCGTCTTGCCCTGCTTTTCTAGTTCCTTGCAGAGCAAAGCGTAATTTATCGTTACTTTCTTCGGTTCCATAATTCCTCCTTAATTTGAGTTCAATAACTGCTCTTCCAGAGAGTCCATGTCGTATCCTCTGCGTTCGAAGTTGTTTAGGTTTCTGCTTACTGGCGGTTTTGATTGCTTCTCTGTTCTTCCCGGCTCATTATCAAAATTTCCTCCTAGAATCTTTTTTAAATTCTCTTCTTTGATAATCCAGTTAAAATTCGCCTTGAATTTGTAATCCCCTTTGCTTTCTTCGCCTTTCAGGAATTTACTGTTCTCTGCTTTTATAAATGCGGTTCTGATCTGGCTAAAGCTAAATTTCTTACAGGCTGTAGCAATATCTTCCTTCCTACTATCGGAAATCCGCTCAACTCTATCGAAACTCTTACAAATATCATTAAATGTGTCGGCGATCAGCTGATAGCTTATTTTGCTATCAGTCTTATCTCTTACTCTATCTCTATTCTCTAACTCTATCTCTATATCTGTGTTACACTTCTGCACATTGTTGTTACACTCCGTTACATTCGTGTTACATTGTAACGCCTTATTTTTTCTTGATGCCCTGACACGCTCCGCTGATTCCGATTCCGAGCAGATTAAAGACTGTGTTTCCGTCATTAAAAATTCTGTTTCGGAACAGGGCTCAATAAGTCCTTGAGATAGTAGGTATTGCACAGTTACTTTCACATTGTCTGGATCCTCATCTATTGTCAGAGCAATTTCTTCTGAAAAACTCTCTTCAATCCCATCAAAAAACAGCTTTCCGCCATTGCTTAAACTCAACAGCTGCATTTTTAAATAGATAATGGTATACGTATCACCACCAGCAATTTTCCGTAACTTTTTAATTTTGGGCTGTGTAAAAAAATCTTTCTGTAGCTTAAGCCAGTAGTATCGTTTTGACATTAAATCACAGCCTTTCTGTATCTATCTGCATTCCAGACTGGTATTCGCGGTATATTTGCATCCAATCATCCAGCTCCATCGTAACAAGGATTTTATGATTGTTTTTCTTATGGAATACAGCAGGAAGCTTTCCCGTTCTATTCGCTGCGGCATCTCTCTTTGCTTGATCCATCCAGTCATAAAGTCGCATCTGCTCTTGATGTTTCGCTTCCACATGAATTAAAGGAAGACCAACCACGTCTGAAGCATCGCCTGTATTTCCGCAGTATTGCGCTGTTCTGCGCGCTTCTTTATATCCATAATCACGGAAGATACCAGCTAATTCCCGTTCAAATCTTGCGCCTTTCTTTTTACTGTTTACTGCCATTTTCTTTCCTTTCTTTGTAGCGCAGGCAAGGCTCATCCTTTTCCTTGCCTTTGCACTCCCAAAATCTCTCGCAATGTATGCATTCTCTTGTTTTCTTCATGTGATCGCCCTACATGAACGGAAGTTCTTCATCAACTCCATCAGGGACGTTTTGGAATCCATCGTGGTCCGGCTGTCCATATTGCGGAGCAGACTGTCCGCTGCTTCCATTGCTTTCGCAAAACTCAAATCCACTGACGATCATCTGCATTCCATAATACTTCACACCGTCTTTTTCATAGTTGTTGTTCCTCATTTCTCCATCAATTAAGAGTTTCGTTCCCTTTCCAACATTGCACTTTTCGAATGTTTCCGCAATCTTTCCGAATGCTACGCACCGAAAAAAGTCGGCGCTTGTATCTCCGTCCCTCTTAAATCTGCGGTTTACGGCAAAATTAAAACTTGCTACTGCTTTCCCGTCATTTGTGTATCTCATTTCTATATCTGCCGTCAGTCGTCCGCATAAAATAATTTTATTCATATCAATTCACCTCTTAATTTCCAAACAATGCCGCTGCTGCGCTCTGTCCTCTTTCGGAAGATTCAGTTTTTTCTTCCTGCGACTGTTCCATGTCAATAATCTCCGCATCGCTATCGTTATCGACGTATGTTTTTGTTCCGTCATCGTTTATCACTGCCATATCTGCATCCATTGCCGACATCATATCGATAGACATGATTCCCCATTTAGAGATCAGCTGACGCAGCATAGTTTTATATGCCATTCCGTCAAAGTCCTTTTCCCAGAACGTGTATCCCTTTTTCGCCTGATATCCTTTGGAATACTTTAATGCATGGGCTTCCATTTTCTTTTTGCTCCAATAGATCGCCTTTTTAAACCCATTCGTATACTCAAACATTGCATAATATCCGATTGTTTCAGCCTGTTCCCTTGCTTCTTCATCCTCGATCAGATGCACCTCAATCTCTTCGTTCAGAGGATCAAACCTGACAAGCTCGCCCTCTTTAATCGCCAGTACGTTCAGTTTTTTGTACTGCCCGGAACGAATTGCGAGCTGGATATACCCTTTATATCCAAGTTGGAACTGTGCCACCTTCCCTTTGTTTCTGTCATTAAATGGCACAAGGTAATACTGTCCCAACTGCGGAGACGGTGAAAGGTTCAGCGACTCACCCAGCAGCGCACCGGAAAGGATCGATTGATTTGTGCATTCCTGTAATGCTGCATTGTTATTTACAGCCGATACAATTGCAGAAATAAATCTCTGACCATTCTTCCCACCGATTACGTTGTTGATCTGGTTTTTAACTGCTTCCTGTGTTAAATATGCTGCGATTCCTGTGTTTTTTCTTGCTGTTAAGCTATTTCCTACTGCCATTTTCTTTTCCTCTCTTTCTTAAATTGCTTTGAATTCAATGTTTCTGCTATTGAAAAATGCTTTTAATGCCAAAGCGTCCTCTGTTGTTAAATTTGCCTGAAATGATACCCACTGGCGCTCCCTAGCTACGCACTCCTCAAATACTTCCTTTTCAATCCCTGTCACGCACTTTGCCATCTCTGTTTCCGGTGGATTCATGCATTCTTCAAAAGATTTTGCGTCTGTAAATCCAATCTGTCCAGGAAGATCCTCTTCTTTCTTCTGGAACTCTGCTGCCTTTTTCGCTTCCTTCTCCGCTTTCAATCTTGTCTGCTCTGCTTCATGTTCTGCTTTTTTCTTCTGGATTTCTGCAAGTCGCTGCCCTTCACTTAACGCCCTGTTGATATCCAGAGTGGATTTATAGACTTCTAATGCTTCAAAGCCAAATTCCGGCAATCTCGAAAGCGTATCCACATCTTTCTCCACGCTTGTGATAAATGCATTCATAACATCTTCGATGGACCTCATGGATGTTGTCTTATTTAACCATCTACTGTCAAAAATACATTCCAAAGAAATTTCGAACGGTGTTGATTTACTGTTCCAGAGTTCCTCGATTTGCTTCCGTTTTTCCTGCTTCTCGTACTCTTCAAATTCCTTAATTTGCTTATCAATAAGGTTAATAGGATCGTTAATAAGCTTAATTAAGGCGTTAATTTGAGTCTTAAATTCGTTAAATGGCTCTAAATAAGCCTTTTCCAGTCTTATTCTTTCGTCATTTAAGGCTTTTTTCAGCTTATTTAAGCTTGCTTTATCTGATTTAGCATCCTTAATTTGCTCTCCGGTGTACACTAAATTACTGTGGTCTTCTACTATTTTCTGTATTTCTGACCTTAATTCTTCATAATTAAATGTAATTTTCTCCGGCATTTTCACTTCATTGACTCTTAATTCCATGTTTTTCTCTCCTTTATCTTCTTATTACATCCGGAAGGATAAGCGGCGGGCATTCATCTCGCTCCACGTATCCCCAGAATCGTTTTCCTTCTTTCATCAGGTATTCCATATCTTCTTTCACATCTTTTTCTTCTCTCTCGAAATGGTAATGTTTTGTTAGAAAAGATACCTTGCCATCATATTCACTTTTTAACTGCGCTTTTACTTCACAAAAATCCGCCTCCAGAACTGCCATATATAGCAAGCATTGACAATAATAATTGTCCGGGATTCTCTCATCCCATTTTTTTCGCATTGCGCTATTCAGAATGTTCGTTGTCTTACATTCCCAGATTCCGAGTCTCCCATCTCCATCAAAAAGCCAACCATCTACTGAAGCCTGCGCCCAGGGATATTTATCATTTCGAAAACTGTTGTTTTCCTCATATCTCACTTGGTATTCTGGAAAGTCCAGCCGGAAGAGTTCTCTTAATAATGGCTCTGCCTGTGTACCATATTTAATATAAGGAAGATTTGAAATGTCTTTTGCTTCCTTTCTTCCAGTTTTCAATTCCCACAACTCCACATTTGTCATGTACGGATTCTTCCCGATTACAGCGGCGATTTCGGAACCGCCGATTCCATTTTTTCTATTTTTAAGCCATTCTTCATGGTTGCTAAGTATTGTTTTTGTAATCATTTGACTTTTCCTCAAATTTTCTCTATACTTTAACTGGTTTAATTTCTTGAGTGCTCGAGGGTTGCCGCCCTATGACAGCACTCTTTTTTAATACCCAACCACTAGCCACCATCCGATCATCGCCAGCACGAACCCGATCACAGCTGCTGCAACCTTGTGCCAGTAAGGCTTGTCCTGCTCCGGTAACTCAACAGATACGGAGCGGATATCCCAACTGTTTAATGCGTTCGGCTGCTGGGTGGTCTGGCAGCGATAAGTTCCTTTAATCTCCATGCTTGTCCTCCCTTCTACCGCCTAAGCGGTTTTCTCTTCCGTGTAATTTCTTGCTGTCAGAGCTTTACGGTTTAATTTTTCTGCAAATAATTCAGCGTCCGGAAGATCTCTGATCTCCACCTCTTTACCGTTAATTACTACGATGTTTTTTATAGTCACTTGCACCACCTCTCTAATATGTATGACGGATGGTTTGTCCGAGATATGTTGTCCTAGTCATCTTCTCTCTCTTCCACTGCATCCATGTCTGATCTTGCTTTCAAAATATCCATGCTATTCTTGGCAAGCATAAATCCCTGCGGGTCATTTTCTGCCAGATACTTCGCTTTTTTAACCATTTCTGCAATCTCTTTTCTGTCTTTTTCGCTCATGTGTGCCTCCTTATGCTGCATTCTGTTCAATTACTGGGTGAATTCCGTTTTTCTTGAGTTCCTCGTATAAAAACAGGCGTCCTTTCTGCGTCCACTGTGTCTGCATTGTTACATCCGGATCTCCGTTGCTCCTCGTAATGTCAATCGTTTTACTATGTACATAGCCGCAATTCTGATATTTTGAGTAGAGAACCCACTGCTTATTGACCTTGTACTGGATTTTCATATCATTCAGAATCCGGTTAAATCGCACTGCTGACATTCCGTAGTCCTTGGCGATCTGCGTGGTTGCCACCAACGATTTTGATTCCAGAATGTGGTCAACGTAGTTCGCTTTTGGTGTCATTTCCTCGATTAGCTTTTGTTGCTCTACCACTTGTCCGCCAAGGAATTTGCACCTGTCTTTCAGACTGTCAATGGTCTTTCCTGCCATTTTTAAGGCTCTGGCCATTACCTGTTCTGGTGTATTCCATGCTTTCTCGAGATCAAGAAAATACTGACGGATCTGCTTCCCTTCTGGTGATCTTTGAATCATACAGATCTGCTTCGCCATATCAACGGAAAGGTTATATTCCTTTGATGGGCGGCCTCCTGTACTTTTAGACATTTTTGTCCAAAAGTCTTTCGACTCTTCAAAACCGTAATCACACATGCGATCAATCCATTTTTTAAATGGTGTTTCGATATTTAGTTGTTCGTGTAAATCTTTTGCCGAGACTGTCGGCTGTTCTGTTTCATAATTGATTTTGATTAACTCGTTCAATGCCTTTTACCTCCTATTTTTATTACCATCGTAACCTCCGTGGCGGGATTGCTTTCTTTGTTGCAGCATGATAAAATCCATTTAAAGGAGGTTTATCATGATTATGTCTTGGACTACTTTCAGTCGAATATGCGACATCCTTGGATTTATAAGCTTTTTCTTGTCTATTGGTATTCTGAAAAAAGTTTACGCAAAAACCGAAAGTCAGAAAGAAACTTACAAAAATGAACGAGAAGAGTTGCTCTGTTCCATCATTGCGTTGCGGCAAAATATTTGGGATGACGGATTGCTTACATCAAGCATCCAAGATAATTTACAGAGCAAAATATACGAATTTCAAATGAAATACTCGTTAATATCTTCATTGCGTTGTTCGTTCCATTTATATAGGTGCTCGCATCTTCTAAAATCAGAAATAACCGAGTCTAGCAAAAGAAAAATCAGGCAAGACATCAACTTTTTAATAGCACGCTTAAATAAAAAGGAGTAAACAAATGGAAAGATCAAAAATATCTACATTTCTTGAAAAAGTTTTCGAGAAAACACATTCCGATCAACTTTACTGGTCCGTAATTAACAACCAAAACTATCCTTGCAAACCAACCTCAATTGAAGAAAATTGTCCGTTTTATTCTTCTAATGACTTTCACGAATTGGATAATCGTTACAGCTATTTTTCGAAATATAAAAATGGTTGCATTTTGCTGCTCACTTATCGTGATAATAAAAATATCCCATGTCCTATTCCGCCAGATAAATGTAAGTTTTCTTTGCGAATGCAGGATGATAGCAGCCGATTCTCCACTGAAATTACAAACAGCTCTATCACTGATGACCACATTCAATTAACCCGTTTATTCAATCTTGTTGAAGAGAAATCAAACCAAGTTAAATTTTTGATTAACGACTTCCTCAATAGTTGATATTCCGTCATTCTTTATCGTGCCAACCTCTTTATCTTTGAGGTTGGCAATTTTGCTTTCCGCATCTTTCAACACAATAAGTTCCAATCTCTTCACTCTTCTTTCAAGCTCATCTCTCTGCCTTATTTGAGATTCCCAATACCATCGTGAAATCCACATATCATTTTCCTCCTTCTTTATATTCTGTCCTCTGCATTCAACCGGGTTGGAACGGTCTAGGCGGTCATCACCACCTCAAATAGTTCGTTGAACGTGTCACTGTAATACAATGGCTGCACTTCTTTCTGATTATGAGGACTGCATTTTCACCGTATTTCAAACCTTTCTCTGTCAGTGATTTGAACTTCTTCACTCTTCCCTTACTTGACTTGCGTTCCTTTTCTTCCAAAATTCCGGCTGATA
>UQVC01000062.1 GCA_900544395.1 uncultured Ruminococcus sp.
CATATCCAGGAAACATCTTTTTCTGACTTGCTTTCTGAACACCATTCTTTAATTCTACGACTTCCTGCATCGGAACTCTAACTTCAAGAATCTGGTCCTCCAGGTGACGATTTTCAATTGTCTTATCAATGTTTGCTTTTACTTTGTTTTCATACCCGGAATACGTATGAACTACATACCATTTTGCATCTGACATAAAATCACCTTTCCGCTTTCGACCAGCTATTTCACCAGGAAATCAATTCCGTATCGCATCAGCACATCGATAACAGAAATCAATACTCCCAGCAGCACAGAAACTGTTACAACTGCAGCAGTCTGCTTTGCAAGAGTGTTCTTATCCGGCCAGATAATTTTTTTAAATTCGGCCTTCATTCCTTTAAACCAGCTTGACTTCTGAGCTTTTTCTGCTTTTTCTGTCTTTCCACTCATACATCCACTTCCTTCCAACGATTATTTCGTTTCTTTGTGCAGTGTGTGTGATTTACAGAATTTGCAGTATTTCTTTGTTTCCATACGGTCCGGATGTGTTTTCTTATCCTTTGTCATGTTGTAGTTACGATTTTTACATTCCGTACATTCCAATGTGATTCTTGTGCGCACAACTTCCACCTCGCTTTTTATTTACTTTTTACATGTTACTTTGATGGCTGCGACCCCATCTAAATTTAGGCATAAAAAAAAAGACCTACTTCCATTCGCCAGAAAATTGTATCATATCGCTATAGGGAAGTCAAGGTGTTTCTTATGGACTCTTTAAAAACTCTTTAAAAAAAGAAAATGAAAATATAAAAATTTTTTCGGAAAATAAAGTAAGTTTTTTCCTCTTCTCCCTGTTATTCTGTAACCAGATCACACAGCAATTTATTTTATGGAGGTTTTACACTATGAATAAAGTATATCGACTTGGAATTCTCGGACTTGGAGAAGGACGCAGCGTCATTTCTGCTGCATTAAGCAGTCCTCATTGGGAGATTGGCAATATTTGTGACCTAAACGAATCACTCTGTCAACAGCGTTGTGAAGAATTTGGTATCACAAATTACACGACCCGTTACGAAGATCTGCTCAACGATCCCGAAATTGATGTCATTGGAATCTATACACCAGATCAGCTTCATTCTCTTCACATCCGCATGGCTCTGCTGGCAGGAAAAGATGTCATCTGTACCAAACCACTCATGACTTCTCTGGAAGATGCCAATGAACTTCTGGCTCTGCAAAAAAAATCTGGCCACCATGTATTTATCGGGCAGAGTTCCCGCTATTTCGAACCTACCAGACGCCAGCGAAAAGATTTTGAAGCCGGAAAGCACGGAGATCTGGTCACACTGGAAACTCATTATATCAGTGATTCTCGTTGGTTTTTGGAACGTACATGGAGCAGAAGCAGAGGATTTTCATGGATGTATAATTTCATGATCCATGCAGTTGACCTGGCTGCCTGGTATCTCCCGGATATCGAGGAAGTATATGGAGTTGGCGTTACCAGCCAGAACACAAAAGACTATCAGCTGTCTGTACCTGACACTATGAAATTCATCTTAAAAGATACGTCTGGTATCTGCGCCAGCGTCAGCGGTGTGTATGCGGAACCAACACTTGGTTCCTGTGTGGAACAATCCATCAGCTGTACGTTAAGAGGTACAGAAGGAATCAGCCGTGCTGG
The DNA here is from genome assembly GCA_900544395.1 of uncultured Ruminococcus sp. Lineage (GTDB taxonomy): Bacteria > Bacillota > Clostridia > Lachnospirales > Lachnospiraceae > Mediterraneibacter. The sequence goes on from UQVC01000062.1 coordinate 1,670, forward strand.
ATATCCACATCTAAAATATGAAACTAATTTTGCTCCAGTCCAAAAAACCGCTGTCATACATGATTATTCCGACATGGTGGATTACTATTTCCGTTTCGAAGGCTGGACACACCACGCCGGAGAATACCAGAATTATATGGAAGAGTTTGCCCTTTGTCTGGATCAGGGAATCACGCCAAAACCAGATTTAAAAGAAGGAATCCATACACTGGCAATCATGGAAGCAATGGAAAAGAGCATCGAAACTGGAAATGTAATCAGGGTCTCTGATATTCTAAGCGCACACAATATTTCTTTAGACTAAAAAATATACCGCTTCTGCATCCCATCCAAGATACAGAAGCGGTATGTTATTCTTTGAAAAAATCACTCATTGTAATCATTGTTTCTTTTTCCGCCATCACATGACAGCTTTCATTCCCCAGGCATACAACTACTTTCTGCGGTGTACTGCTCTTCAAAACAGCTCTTTGGAAGACTCCTTCCCTCCACTCCAGATCAATCTCTAAATTTCCCCTTGCATGGAACGAGGAAATTTTTCCATTTCTCCACGCTTTCGGCAGCGCCGGCAACAATCGGATCCGATCTCGATGACTTTGTATCAGCATTTCTCCAATACAACTGCAAAGCCCCGTATTTCCATCCAGTTCATACACATGGTCAAAGGCTGCTGCCCCTCTTGTCGGCGGATGGTATACCATGAAGTTCGGTTCCAGCAGATGCTCCAGCATATGACAGATATGCGCATATGCCTTCTCTCCATTTTGAAGCCGCGCCTCATACAACATCAGCATCGACCGCGCCCATCCTGTATCTTCCCAATTTTCAGGCGGTGTCATTTTTCTTTGCAAGGTCTTTTCTGCCGCTTCGCATAAATCCGGCGTCTCTTCCGGGGTAATCTGTGCAAATGGAAACAGCCCAAGCAAATGACTGGTATGCCGATGCTGTGGATCTGCTTCCGGAAGATCGTGATCCCATTCCGCAATACATCCATTTTCCATAACCCGGTACGGAAGCAGCTTTTCACAAATTTTCTCATTTTTTTCATACATCTCTTTTTTGGGTATTCCCAAAATATTTGATGCTTTCTTATAAATAGAGAATAATTCCCGTATCATTAAAATTTCATAAGTACAGCCAGAACTGATTTGTCTTGCATTCCCATTATATAGGAAACTATTTTCCGGAGAAATGGACGGCCCACAGGTATACTCCCCTGAATCTTTCTGATACACATACTCCAGGAAAAACTCCGCAGACTCCTCAATCAGCGGAAACACCCTTTGAAGGAACGCTCGATCCTGAGTATAAAGATAATGCTCCCAGATATGTGTCAAAATCCATACTCCGCCTGTTGGACAAGGCGCAATCGGAGACGCCCAGTAAGGTGCTGCATATCCCCAGGCATTTGACACGATTTCGCCGACCCAGCCTTGCATTCCATAAGAAAGGCGGGCAGTTTTTCTCCCTTCTGGTATCAGTCTTTCTTCGATCCAGCGGTATAATGGCTCTGTCACAAATCCCATACCGGAAAATTCAGCCGGCCAGTAATTCATCTGCGTATTGATATCAAGATGCATATCACATGTCCATCCAATACGGCAGGCTACGTTGTCATTCCAGATCCCCTGCAAGTGTGTCGGAAGCTTGGAGTCTTCCCGAGATGAGCAAAACAGCAGATATCGCCCATACTGAAACATCAACGGAATTTCTCCGGAAATGGAATCTGTTCCTTCGATTTCCAGTTTGGTTCCCTCTGTCAAAAGCTTCATATCCTCTTCATGACTTCTCACCACCTCTGGCAGTCCTTTTTGTACTGCATTCTCACAACGTTCCAGCGCTGTTTGATAGGTACAGATTTCCGGACAATCCCTGTCTTCAAAATTGGTTTCCATCGTAAGATAAATCTGTACATCGGTACAATCTCTGATCCACAATCCGCTCTTTTTCCATTCGGTGATCCCATCTGTCACAACTTTCAGGGCACCCTCCAGGTGAACTCCACATTTCTGGTCACAGTGCAGCGTTTCCAATGCATCCGCAAAAAAACGAATCCCATCCTCTTCCAGTTTCATTCCGCCTTCCTGATTATATGGCTCAAACCAGAGTTTTACATCCGTTTTACAACTGCATTCCACAGAAATCAGCAAGACTTTATCTGGATGAGAAGTGCGGATTTCCTCAAAAATCCGCACTTCTTCGTTTTCTCGTAAAACCCACGCCTTCCCGGTCTCCAGTTCCAGTCCTCTTTCATATTTTTGCACTGTGTCTTCTATTCCATATTTTACATACAACTTTCCGGTGGGCAAATGCGTCCCATAGTTTTCCCGTCTTCCGATAAACTGCTCTGCTTCCCGATGTACCAGATTGTAATCTCCCATCTGCTCTGCTTTGCGCATCCTTTGGAACGCCTCTGCCGCACCTTCCTGATTGGCAGCCTCCTCCACCTCACCACTATAAAATGTATGCTCTGTCAAATCGATTTCTTCACAGTTTACACCACCATACACCATCGCGCCAATCTGTCCGTTTCCAAGCGGGAGCGCCTCTCCCCAGCGCAATGCCGGTTTTTCATACACAAGTCTCATATACTTACTTCCTTATTCCTTTACACCGCCGGATGTCATTCCGCCGATAATATATTTCTGACCAATCAGGTATACAACAATAACCGGAATACAGGTCAGAACAATATCCGCAAACACGAAATGCCACCAGTTTTTATTTTTTCCGAAAAATTGATATACCGCCATTGTCATTGGATACATTTTACTTGAATTTGACAAATACAACGGCGTTAAAAAGTCACTCCAGATTCCCATAAACTGTAAGATAAAACAGGTCACGATCGTCGGCTTCATCAATGGCGCTACCACTTTAAAAAACAAAGACAGCGGTCCACATCCATCTATGATCGCGGCTTCATCCAGCTCGACCGGAATCGAAGAAATAAAATTCCGTATTGTAAAAATACAGAATGGGATCATGGAACTGATAAATGCAATAATGATCCCCGGCTTTGTATTGGCCAGATTGAAGGTCTGAAGCACTTTTACCAGCGTTACATAGTTAATCGGGAAAAACAGTCCACAGATGACAAAATAATATAAAAAGTTGTTAATCTTTGTTTTGTTTCTTGCCATAACAAATGCTGCCATCGCACATCCCAATACTCCGATTGTGGTGGAAATCCCTGCATAGGTCAAAGAATTCACAAATCCCTGTACCAGATTTGCTTCATCGATCACTTCCAGATATGTTTCAAAATGCCATTCTGTCGGAAGGGCAAGACTCATTCTGGCTGCTTCTGCCTTTGGTTTCAGAGAGTTGATAAACACCATATAAAACGGAAGAATTACAACGATACAAAGGCTGATACATACCAGGTGCTTCAAAACATTACTCACTGTCTTTTTCATTTACTGCTGCACCTCTCTCTTACTCATTATTCTAACTACCGCAATTCCGATTACTGCCGTGATCAACAGAAGAATTGCATTTAATGCTGTAGACATTCCATAATTACCTGTCGAATATAACTGGAATGAATAGGTTGTCAACACTTCTGTCGCATGTCCCGGACCACCGTTTGTCAATACGTATACGATATCGAACACTTTCAGACCATATGTAATACCAAATACGAGATTGATCATCACTGCTCCTGAAAGCATTGGAAGCGTAATGTATCTCAGACGCTGCCAGAAATTGGCTCCATCAATTTTGGCTGCTTCATATAATGATTTTGGAATCGTCTGCAATCCCGCCAGGAAAATCGTCATACAGTATCCGATACCTCTCCATGCATCCACCCCAAAAATTGATTTCCATACAACATCCAGATCAGAAAGCCATTTCTGTTGTAAAAATTCAAGATTTAAAGCTTCCAGCACATTGTTCAGAAGTCCGTGGTCAAAGTTAAAAATACTTTTGAACACAATTCCGATAATTACAAATGGCAAAATCGAAGGCAGATACAAAATGGTTCGGTAGATCCCTTTTCCTCTCAGCCCTTCCTGCAGCATCACTGCCAGGAGCAGCGCCGGGATCAGTTTCACAATATTGGAAACAACCGTAAACATCAGCGTATGAAGGATTCCCGCTGCATAATCGGTATCTGATGTAAAAATTTCAATATAATTTTTCAGTCCTACAAAATGGGTTCCGTCAATCGCACTTCTGGAACTCCAGTCTGTGAACGAATATCCCACTCCCAAAAGGCTGGGAGCCAGGAAAAAGCAAATATAAAACAGCAACGGTATTACCAAAAACCACCATGGATATATTTTTTTCTTTTTCACGGTATCACCACTTTCTCTTCATATAATAATGCCATATTTTGCTTCCATTCCCAGTGAACAAAATATGGCATTCTACTTTCACTCTTCTAAATATTCTTCCGTTTTATCTGGTTACTGCCAATTTGGATCTTTTGCTGTTTTTGCAGCTTCTGCTCTGTTTTTATCCATGTTTTTCAGAATGTCATCCGCATCTTTGATCGTTCCCTGACAATATGCCACCAAATCCTGTCCAAACTGATTCCAGAAATCATTGGTATATTTTGTTCCTGTCTGTAATACCGGTGTTTTCATCTGTTCTTCTGTCAGATTTGCCATAAATTCCTCTTCTTCCGGCAGCCAGTGCTGTTCCAGATTTTCATCATTCACATCCAGGTTTGTGAATACCGGTGAGTTATCCAGAATTTCCTGCAGGCTTTCTGTTGTTGTCACAAAATTAAAAAATTCTTTTACCAGTTCCGGATGTTCTGATTTCTGATATCCAAACATGGTCGGTCCGCTTGGGTTTGTCGGGTAATACTGGTTATCCGCAAATGGACAAAGGAATAATCCAAATTCATCTTCTGTCGCAGTATCTTCTTTGATCTGTTTGATAACCCCTGAGCCGGAAGTTACCATGGCTGCCTCTCTGTCTCCCAACGCATTGATCAGATTGGAAGAATCTGTTCCGATCCAGTCCTCTCCAAAATATCCAAGATCTGAAAATTCTTTAAACTGTTCCAGAGATTTCTGCATCAGTTCGTTTCCGGAGAATGTTGCTTTGTTTGTATTCAGAGCCTCGTATAATCCAGGCTGTGCCGCTTCATAAGCGCCTCCGATCTGGAAGAATGTCAGCTGATGCTGCCATCCGTCTGCCCCCGGCATATACCATGGTGTGATTCCTTCATCCTTGATCTCGCCGCACAGTTTTTTGAAGTCCTCATATGTTGTCGGCACTTCCCAGTTATTTTCTTCAAACAGTGTTTTATTATATACCATCACACAGTCCGGGGAGTTGTGATAAATCTGCAGTCCGTATAATTTATCCTCATACTTGCAGGAAGAAAGTCTTGTCTCCGGCATGATTTTTTCCCATTCTGCTCCTGTAAAATCAATACAATATTCTTCCGGATTTACAATCACAGATTCGATTGCAAATGGATTAGACTGAATCCAGAACACATCCGCACAGGAATCTGTTGTCAGTTTTGACTGCAGCAGATCGGAATACTGATCTGCCGGAATTGTCTGAAGATCCACTGTAACATCATATTCCTCTTCAAATCGTTCGATCGTATCATCATAACGATTATCCATCCAGCCTGCTGATGTTAAAATACTCAACGTTTCTCCGGCAAACTCACTTTCTCCTTTGCCGTCTCCTGACTCGGATTTTCCGCATCCGGCCAGCGCTGTCATTGCCATGCTCATGCATAACACTGCTGCTAATACTTTCTTTTTCATATTTTTCCTCCTTGTTTCGTCCCTTGATTGATAGCTATATTTTATCGGACCAAATATAGGAAATCTATGCATTTTTCAAGATATAATTTGCACTTTTTTTACACTTTTTATTTCTTTTTCATAAATACATTGCTATTTTCCATTTTCTGTTTTAGTCTTATAGTATAATTAGTGTCTGCTGAGCAAACTGAAAACACTTGATTTTACTGACTTTTGCCCCATTTTC
>UQVC01000063.1 GCA_900544395.1 uncultured Ruminococcus sp.
GAAGAGGAAGCGGCATCGGTTTAATATAGCAATTATTTATTATTCGCTGTACTAGGTCTGATTTAAATTTGGCACTAAAGTTTCTTCTTTGTCTGGACATAATTATGAATCCTCTCTTTCATACTGATTTTAGTATATCAGATTCATTAAAAAATGTCCGAAAAAGTGTCTTAATTTATGAGACCATTATAAAACACCGTAGACAACCAGTCTAAATTACGGTATTCTATTTATAGAAATCAATTCAATTTCATATTGTTTATCATTCTCGAATGCTTGAATGATGGCAGCCATATTTTTCATAATGATAGTTCTTGTCCGGAATTGACACTATCTATTCGCTCTCCTAAGGATCAAGTGCAGGTTCGATTCCTGCAGGGAACGTGGTTAAAAAATACCTCATAATTCAGAAATATGTGAATTGTGGGGTGTTTTTCTGTTGTCAGATATTTATTTAGATTAAGTTATAGAAGTATTAAGTATATAGAAAGCAGATATTGAAAAACAAGACCGTCTCTGATACGATATGATTATGAAAAGGAGTAGTGATATGGTAAAACAGATTGTAAGAGACGTGTTCTTTTTGGGACAGAAATCCGAACCGGCGACAAAGGACGATCTGCAGGTGGGCAGAGATCTGCAGGATACATTGCAGGCAAATCGTGAAAAATGTGTCGGTATGGCTGCTAATATGATCGGTGTAAGGAAAAATATAATTATTGTCAATATGGGATTCGTGGATGTGGTGATGTTTAATCCTGAGATTGTTTCTCAAAGTGGGCGCTATGAAACAGAAGAAGGATGTCTGTCTTTAGATGGAGTTCGTAAGACAAGCAGATATGAGAATATCGAAGTGGAATATTATGATTTTCACTGGAAAAAACAGCGCCGGAAGTTATCGGGATGGACGGCACAGATCACACAACATGAAATAGATCATTTATCCGGAAGGATTATTTAAGATGAATCAGGATGAGTTACAATGGGACAAATTATTAAAAATAAAAACAACCGGAAGAGATGATACACATTCCAATCAGTACTGTTATCCATATGAGCCCACACCGTATTGTGTTTTGGAACGGATGGCAAATTATGGAATTCTGGATAAGAAAAATGTTTTGCTGGATTATGGAACTGGAAAGGGACGTGTGTGTTTCTTCCTGTCGTATCAGACCAGGTGTCATACTATTGGGATAGAATATGACGAGCGGATTTTTGCAGCGGCAAAAGAAAACGAAAAAAATGCAGTATCTGGAAGAATGACGTCTTTTGTTGAGCAACATGCCGAAGAGTATGTGGTTCCGGCAGAAGCAGATTGCTGCTATTTTTTTAATCCATTTTCAGTTGAACTTTTACGGAAGGTTTTGGCAAGGATCTATGATTCCTGTTATGAAAATGAGAAAAGTATGCGGTTGTTTTTTTATTATCCTTCGGATGAATATGTAAGCTGTCTGATGACACAGGAGCAGCTGCAGTTTGTGGATGAGATTGACTGCCGGGATCTGTTTCCGGGAAACGATCCAAGAGAGAAGATTTTAATATTTGAAGTGGTTTCAATGACAGGGGATATATAATGGAAAAAGAGAGAAATGATGAATTGTACCAGGTTCTGCAGGAAAAAGGATATCCGGATGCGTTTTGCAGAGAGATTGCGTATCATCAAATAAGAACCGATTATGTGGCGACCCGGATGCTGGGATACCTGTATCGTACGTCCACTCCGAGGGCAGAGGATGTAGTGGATGAACTGCTGGCGATCTTGAGTGACCGGGATGCGATCGTGCAGAAAAAAGAATTAGAACATGCACAGGCAACAATCAATCAGATTTATAAAGATGGATTATAGGAGAGAAAAGATATGACAAAGCATGAATTATTAGAAGAAATCTATTATCAAAACAAATCATTAAACAGAACGGCGCAGAGAATTTCTTTAATCGGACTGTTGGGAATTATCAGTGGAATGAGAAAAGAGTGTGTAGAGAAGAATGACGAGACCGGGAAAAAGATCACAAGATGTTTATTGATCCTGGTAGCAATCGGAAATATTCTTTTAGGCGTTGATTTGATCCTGGACATCATCAAGAGAACGAGAGGGGAAGACTAAAATGAGCAGGATCAGAATTGTAAAAAAGAATGATGAATATACATCAGAGTATCAGGTTGGTGATCTGTTTGAGATTACAGGCACCTGGTATGGCGGGGTTCATATTATGGGAAAATCTGGTGCGCCCATTTCTCTGGATAAAGAGGAGTATGTAGAATTGGACACAGAGCCGGAAGTCGCAGAAGAGGAGAGTATCATAAGAGACATCCAGGTGGGAGATATCGTACAGCATTTTAAAAGAGAATGGGTATCAAAAGATACATCAGAGTATTTGTATAAAGTTCTTGCATTTGCACAGCATACAGAGACTGGAGAAAAGCTGGTGATTTATCAGGGGTTGTATTCGCCGTTTAAAATTTGTGCGAGACCATATCGTATGTTTATGAGTGAAGTGGATCGGGAAAAATATCCTGATATTAAACAGCAGTACAGATTTGAAAAAGTACAGGTATAAATCATGAAGATTTTAGTAGATGCAGATGCATGTCCGGTTGTGCGGATTGTAGAGGAGGTTGCGAAGGAGTTTCAGATTCCGGTGGTATTATTGTGTGATACCAATCATATTTTGAGATCTGATTACAGTGAGATAGTGATTGTCGGTGCAGGGACAGATGCGGTGGATTTTAAATTGGTCAGTATCTGCAGAAAAGGAGATCTTGTCGTTACTCAGGATTATGGCGTAGCGGCTATGATTTTAGCCAAAGGTGCGTTTGGAATTCATCAAAGTGGGAAATGGTATACGAATGAAAATATTGATCAAATGTTGATGGAGCGGCATTTGGCGAAGAAAGCAAGAAATGCGAAAAAACGAAATCATTTAAAAGGGCCGACAAAAAGGACAACAGAAGATGATGTGAGATTTGAAGTATCATTAAAAAAAATAATTGAAAAGTGTTTGGCGCAGGAAAAGGAGAATTTGTAAATGTTTCACGTGAAACATTTCAGTGTATTTGCTGCTAACAACTGGAAAAATTTCGTTGTTAGCAGATTTTTTTTGCAAAAAGGTTGATTTTATAAAAACATCAGTGTATTATAAAATAGTTAGGTGAGACTAACAAAAGAGGTGAAAAGATGAAATTAAATGAATTACAAATAGGAGATACAGCAACCATTCTTTCTGTGGGTGGAAGCGGAGCTTTACGACAGCACTTTTTAGATATGGGATTGATACAGGGGACAGAGGTAACAGTTGTTCAATACGCGCCCATGGGGGATCCAATCGAACTGCGGCTTCACGGATATGAATTGACGATCCGTTTAGAAGACGCAGAAAATATTGAAATCAGTAAAGCTCACAAGCCAAAAACAAGTCGAAAACAGGTGGAAAAGCAGGAAAAATTCCATCCGGGTTATGGTGAAGGGGGGAAATTTCATAATAGAAAAGATGAAAATCCGCTGCCGGAAGGGGAGATTCTGACATTCGCACTTGTTGGAAATCAGAACTGTGGAAAGACAACATTGTTTAATCAGCTGACAGGTTCGAAACAGCATGTCGGCAACTTTCCGGGCGTTACAGTAGATCGGAAAGATGGAGTGATCCGAGGACACGAAAATACTTTGATTACAGATTTACCGGGAATTTATTCCATGTCACCATACAGTAGCGAGGAAATTGTAACCAGAGAGTTTGTAATTAAGGCAAAACCGAAAGGAATCATCAATATTGTAGATGCGACTAATATTGAACGAAATCTTTATCTTACCATGCAGCTTTTGGAATTAGGAGTGCCCATGGTAGTGGCACTTAATATGATGGATGAACTTCGGGAAAACGGTGGTTCTGTTTTGGTGAATGAAATGGAGGCGGCTTTGGGAGTTCCGGTCATCCCGATTTCTGCAGCAAAAGCAGAGGGGATTGAAGAGCTGATCCAGCATGCGATCCATGTTGCAAAATATCAGGAGAAACCATTAGAAACTGATTTTTGCAGAAAAGAAGAAGGTATCCATCGGGGAATTCATGCGGTGATGCATTTGATCGAAGACCATGCGGAACATGCAGAAATACCGGTTCGTTTTGCGGCAAGCAAGATCATGGAAGGTGATGAAAAAATATTAGAGCAGCTGAATCTGACAGAAAATGAGAAAAACCTTCTGGAGGATATTTCCCGACAGACGGAGGAGGAAACCGGACTGGACCGTGCAGCCGCAATTGCACAGATGAGGTTTGCTTACATTGAAGATGTCTGCAGTGAGTCAGTGATCAAGCCGAAAGAGAGCAGAGAACATCTCAGAAGTCGGAAAATTGACCGTTTTCTGACAGGAAAATATACCGGGATCCCAGCATTTATCGGAATCATGGGAATTGTATTCTGGCTTACTTTCAATGTAATCGGAGCATTTTTGCAGGGGCTTCTGGAGTCTGGAATCACGGCACTAACGGATGTCGTGGACCATGCAATGACAGCAGCGCATGTAAACAGTGTGGTACATTCGCTGGTGATTGATGGAATTTTCAGCGGAGTCGGCGGTGTTTTAAGTTTTCTGCCGATCATTGTGACACTGTTTTTCTTTCTGTCGCTTCTGGAAGACAGTGGATATATGGCAAGAGTAGCTTTTATCATGGATAAACTTCTCCGAAAACTGGGACTCTCCGGACGAAGCATTGTTCCGATGCTGGTTGGATTCGGATGTACAGTTCCTGGTGTGATGGCAAGCCGGACGCTGCCGTCTGAGAGAGACCGAAAGATGACAATTCTTCTGACTCCGTTCATGAGCTGTACGGCGAAGCTGCCGATTTACGCATTTTTCACTGCTGCATTCTTTCCGGAGCATGGAGCTCTTGTAATGATCGGATTGTATGTATTTGGAATCATCATGGGAATTATTATGGCGCTGATTTTTAAGAAGACAACATTTAAAGGAGAAGCAGTGCCGTTTGTAATGGAGCTTCCAAATTATCGTCTGCCGGGAGCAAAAAATGTCGGACATCTTTTGTGGGATAAAGCAAAAGACTTTTTACAGAGAGCGTTTACAGTTATTTTCATTGCAACCATCGTCATTTGGTTCCTGCAGAACTTTGATACAGGACTGAATATGGTTTCAGATTCTCAGAACAGTATTCTGGCATTAGTGGCAGGAGTCCTTTCGCCGATTTTCCTTCCGGTAGGATTTGGAGATTGGAGGATTGTGACAGCATTGATTTCCGGATTTATGGCAAAAGAGAGTGTAGTATCTTCTTTGACTGTGTTATTTGGAAGCAGTGCAGCACTTCAGAGCGCCCTTACTGTTCAGGGAGCAGCAGCGTTATTGGTATTCTGTCTGTTGTATACACCATGTGTTGCGGCAATCGCATCCGTAAAACGTGAATTGGGCGGAAAATGGGCAACGGCAATGGTATTCGGACAATGTTTCATTGCATGGATCATGGCATTTGCTGTTTATCAGATTGCAGGTCTGTTATAAGGATAAAGAAAGAACCGAAAAGGAGTGCTTTGTGGAACCCCTTTTCGGTTCTTTTTATAATCCGAATAAATGCTCAATCAGAATTTTCAGACCAATGAGAATCAGGATGATACCACCGGTGATCTCTGCGTATTTCCCAAGTTTACCGCCGGTTTTATTTCCCAGGAAAACAGCGATGAAGCTGATAAGGAATGTGGTGATCCCGATCAGACAGACGGCAGAAAGAATATCTACTTTTAGAAATGCAAAGCTGATCCCCACGGCTAATGCGTCAATACTGGTGGCAACCGCAAGCAGAAAAATATCTTTTGCCGGAATGGACTCAATGGAAGTATCGCATTCGCTTTCTGCTTCTTTGGATTCCCGGATCATATTGATTCCAATAAAACCAAGCAGGAAAAATGCAATCCAGTGATCTACAGCTGTGATAAAGGACTCAAAATAGGTTCCTACCCACCAGCCGATCAGCGGCATCATTGCCTGGAAAAATCCAAAGGCGAGCCCCAGTTTCAAGGCATAAGTTTTGACTTGTTTTTTCAGACAGATTCCTTTTGCAAAGGATACGGCACATGCATCCATGGAAAGGCCGATTCCGATCAGAAATACAGAAAATAAGCTCATTTTTTCTCCTCCTTCATAAAAAACGAGACTTATCCACGCAAAAATATCACGTGAATAAGTCTCGTTATTGAACGCTGTACCAGATGGAAAACCATCAATATGTTGACACAGCGACTCTGTACAGAGCTAACTACTCCCTTATTGCAGTTTTATTATCATAACAGAGAGGGGGAGTGATTGTCAAGAAAGAAAAAAATATAAAAAATTAGCACTCACCTCTTGATAATGGAAGTCGATTTTTGTCCTGTCTTGTGTATCTCAGAAATGCCTGTTTTACAGGCTTTCGGAGTGATCAGACATTTTGTCTGGTATCGTAGAATAGCGTCAAATGAATTGCAAATGGTGTAAATTTGGTGTAAAAAATCAAAGAAAAAAGGAGAGTGCTAATAAAATGAAACTGACTTATACAAATGTGAATGGATATCTGATTCCCAATCTCACCTATAAATCCGGTGAGCAGATGGAACAACTTGGCAAATATGGATTTTTAC
>UQVC01000064.1 GCA_900544395.1 uncultured Ruminococcus sp.
CTGTTTATGAAAATTTAAGTGCAGTGGATAATCTGAAAGTGCGGACATGGACGCTTGGGATTTCAGATGCCCGGATTCTGGAGGTACTTGATATTGTGGATCTGAAAAATACGGGGAAAAAGCAGGTGGGAAAGTTTTCCATGGGAATGAAGCAGCGGCTGGGAATTGCGGTGGCATTGTTAAATGATCCGGATTTTCTGATCCTGGACGAACCAGCGAACGGACTGGATCCGTTTGGAATCCGTCAGCTTCGGGAAATGCTGGTTTCTTTTGCAGAAAGTGGGATGACAGTACTTGTCTCCAGCCATATTTTAGGTGAAATCCAGCAAACGGCAGACTACATTGGAATCCTGGCAAATGGAGTATTGGGATATCAGGGTGGACAGCAGGAAAATCTGGAAGAATTGTTCACGGAAATTGTGAGCAGAAACAGGGGGTGAACGGATATGAGAGCATATATCAAGGCAGAGCTTCTGAAAAACAGACATTCCGAATGGGCAAGACTGATGGTTATTTTTCCTACAATATCGATTTTATGTTCCGTATATTTTTCGTTTGGAAATGCAGCATATTATCAGATGAATCAGTATAACTGGTGGTATATGTGTTTCCTTCCAATCCAGGTAATCGCAGACAGTATTTTTATCTGCCGGAGGGAGAAACGTCTGAAGTACAGAGCAGTGCAGATGCTTCCTGTATCAGCAGGGAAGATCTGGACAGCAAAGGTTGTCAGCTGCATTGGGCAGATCATTGTAAGTACAGGAATGATCGCAGCGGCGGTGGCCGGAATCAGTTTGGTTTTGAAACAATTATTTACCGGAGGAAATCTATTTTCCCCGATTACTGTGGCAGCAGCGTGGGGACTGTTAGTTTGCGCGATATGCTGGCAGATTCCTTTGTGGATGTTTTGTTATCAAAAGACGGGGATGGTCCTGACCTTTTTACTTGGGATGGGAGCGAATTCGATTCTTTCGACTGTTTGGACAACAGGATCCAGATGGTGGATGAATCCGTTTGCAATTCTGCCAAGGCTGATGTGTCCGGTTCTTCAAATACTGCCAAACGGACTTCCGGCAGTGCCGGAAAGCGTCATGTTTACGCCGCAGGTACTGGAAAAGAGTGTGATCGTTCCGGGAATCTTACTCAGTATGGGATTATTTGCCCTGTTGACAGCTATGACAGCAAGATGGTATCAGCGGAGGATGGAAGCCGGATGGGAAAAATAAAAAAACTGGTGGGAAGTGAATTCTTAAAATTGAAAGGAACCTGGATTTTCTGGATCCATTTGGGAGTTCCTGTTGCAGGCGCGGGATTGTTTTTATTGTATGGAGTGGCTGCAAAAAGAGAATGGCAGAGTGTACTGGAATTTTATGCAGAAACACTTGCGATCGTGTACCCGTCTGTTTCTGCGATCATCTGTATGCAGTCTGTGATGCAGGAATTAAAGGCGGGAAATTTTCAAAATCTGCTGTGTGTGTCAACATTGCGCTGGAGCGCAGTGTTGAGAAAGATACTCACACTTTGGATTCTCGGACTGGCGGCATCACTGCTTGCTTTTTTACTCTTTGGAATGGGTATCTGGGGAACGAAAGCTGCGTGGAATCTGTCGGTAAAAGAATATCTTATATGCGGGCTGATCTTGTGGATAACGCAGGCAGGAATCTATCTTCTGCACTTTTTTCTGGCAATGCGTTTCGGAAGTGGAGCCTGTCTGGGAGCAGGGGTGACGCAGAGTCTGATTGCGGCACTGCTCTTTACCGGATTAGGAGACGGACTCTGGATGTGGTTTCCATGTGGATGGAGTGGACATCTGCTGTTGTATTATGTAAAATGGAAAACAGAGAGCGAAGTGTTTAAAATGGCGGGAGAAATGCTGAAAGAACAGATCAGGACGGGCGTTCTCTCAATGGTGGGAATGACGATAACAGGGCTGATCCTCTGGTGTATCTGGATACAGCATCACGACAGAAAAAGCATTTCACAATGACAGGAAAGAGGAGTCAAAATGGCATGGATATTGGCGGTAGATGATGAAGAAGGGATTCGAAATCTGATTCAGAATGCATTGGAAAAAGACGGACATCGAGTGAGTGTATGTGAAAATACAGAGGTGATAAAGGAAAAGGACTTGATTCGCTATGATCTGATTTTGCTGGATATCATGATGCCGGGAACAGACGGCATTACCTGGTGCAAAAAGATCAGACGGTATGTGGACTGCCCGATTTTGTTTCTGACAGCAAAAGCGGAGGAAAAAAGTATCATGGAAGGGCTTGGTTCCGGTGGAGATGATTACATCTGTAAGCCGTTTGGAATCGGAGAACTCCGGGCAAGGGTTGCGGCACATTTGCGAAGAGAAGCCAGAGAAAAAACACATGCAGTGGAAATTTCAGGAGTACGTTTTGATTTGGCAGGAAAGAGTGTTTGGGTGGGGAAGAGAAAATTCCTCTGACGAAAAGTGAATATGAGATCAGTGAGCTTCTGGCATTAAACCATGGACAGTTTTTTTCCAAAGAGAAAATTTTTGAGCGTGTATTTGGATATGAGAGAGAAAGTGACAGCTCCGCAATTACAGAGCATGTGAAAAATATTCGGGCAAAATTTGCCAGATATGGGAAGAAGAATATACAGACAGTGTGGGGGATCGGGTACAAGTGGGAGTAAGGCAAAAGAATATTTCAGGGATTTTCAGAGGTTTTCTGTTTAGCTTTTTACTTGCAGGAGCAGCAACGATACTGGTTTTGGGAGTGGTTGTCCAGATTTTGACCATAAAGGCGGTGATACATCCTGCTAATTATGATGAACAGCAGTTGGAGCAAAAAAGGGAAGAAATCCAGACAGCAGAAAAAGTGGAGGAAAAAATGCTTCCATACGGAACCAGGTTTGGAGTGTTTGACAATTCAGGCAGGTGGATTTACGGAACATTTACAGAATCAGAAAGAGAAGAAGTATGGGAAGCTGTTCTGGAAGAAAAAAATGAAATCAGCAGCGGATATCTGAAACGATTCCAGAGAGAAGAGGGAATCTGTCTGGTATCCTATCAGCTTCGTGTTCAATTTGGGAATCCGGCACTCAGAGAACAGTTTCCGCATGTTCTGGAATTACTTTTGCTGGCAGCGCTTTTGATTTTTTGTGCGGAAGTGATGTTTTTGATTCGATATTTCAGCCGAAAGATTAAACAAGAACTTCAAAAAATTGAATGGATGACAGAAAAAATTGAGCATCAGGATCTGGAATTTCCATGTCCGGATTCTCAGGTTCTGGAAATCAAGAAAATCCTGGAGACGTTCGGAAAAATGCGGGATACACTGAAAGAGTCTCTGATGAAGCAGTGGGAGCTTGAATCAGCCAGAAAAGAGCAGATGGGAGCGCTGGCGCATGATCTGAAGACGCCTTTGACTGTGATTCGGGGGAATGTACAGTTGATGGAAGAGGCAGAGAGTCTGGAAGAAGCACAAAAGTACAGCCTTGCATTGGAACAGGAAATTCGGGGAATCGAAGAGTATCTGCAGATTTTGCAGGAGATGATCTCCACAGGAGGTTATCAGATGTACAAAAAAGAACAGGTGGACATACGAGAATTGACAGGACGATTCAGAGATCGGATCGAAGCGGCGGCTGCCGGGAAAAAGCAAACGATTCAGTTTGCATGTGAAAATCTGCCAAAGTGGATTTGTGTCAATGAGAAATTGTTGATACGGTCATGGGAAAATCTGGTATATAACGCAATCGAATATACACCACAGGGAGGAATGATAAGAATCTGTATATCGGAGGTAAATGAACAACTGGAAATTTCCGTAGAGGATGAGGGAAGCGGATTTTCGGCGGAAGATCTGCAGTCTGCAAAATAACTGTTTTATCAGGGAGACAAAAGCAGACATTCCAGGAAACATTACGGGATGGGATTGTATCTGGCAGAGCAATTTGCAAAAGAAAACGGAGGAAGTCTTACATTGGCCAACTCTACGAGGATGAAAGGTGCATGGGTGAGACTGCGGATTGCGAAAGAATCCCAGAAATAAGTAATTGCAAAAGTTTGAAAAACGATATAGAATACAAATGAAATCTAATACGAAAAGAAAGGAAGACAGACCGATGTTATTTGTACACTATCCGAAATGTACCACATGTAAACGTGCTAAAAAGTGGCTGGATGAGCATCAGATTTCTTATGAAGAACGAGATATCAAAGAGAATAACCCGGCACTGGAAGAGTTAAAAGAATGGTATCAGAGAAGCGGGCTTCCTCTTAAGCGTTTCTTTAATACAAGCGGAATGCTTTACAAAGAGATGAAGTTAAAAGATAAACTTCCGGAAATGAGCGAGGACGAACAGCTGACACTGCTTGCTTCAGACGGAATGCTTGTAAAGCGTCCAATCGTAGTAACGGAGGATCAGGTGCTGGTTGGATTTAAAGAGGCTCAGTGGGAAGAAATACTGTAATTTGGAAAAGATAAGGCTTGCCAGGATGTGGAGTCTGTGATATGGTAAACCCAGAATAAAGTGAAAGAGGTGAAAGGATGATTCATTTTTCTTGCAGATAAGGAGTTTCATAACAGCAGTGATTGTGAAGATACACAATGATTGCGTCTTTTTGCAGGAAAGTTAAGAATCTGATTCACGGATATAGAGAGCGTTTGATGTCATACAGTTTGTATGGCTCAGAAGTGATGTGAGAAAAGCTGCAGGAATAACTTTCTTGCAGCTTTTTTGACGTCAGGAGGTATGCAAGTATGTCAATGATCAAGGTAGAAAATCTTACGTTTTCGTATCCATCCAGTTATGATCTGATTTTTGAAGATGTGAGTTTTCAGATCGATACAGACTGGAAGTTGGGATTTGTAGGAAGAAATGGAAGAGGAAAGACGACATTTTTAAATTTACTGATGGGAAAATATGAGTATCGGGGAAAGATTATAAAATCAGTCCGGTTTGATTATTTTCCGTATTCGGTAAAAGATACAAAAAAGTGGACGATGGAAGTATTAAGTGATGTGTGTCCGCAGGCAGAAGAGTGGCAGATACGGAAGGAACTTTACGCTCTGGAAGTGGATGAAGAAGTGCTTTGGCGTTCTTTTGAGACACTTTCCAATGGAGAACAGACGAAAGTTCTTCTTGCAGCACTGTTTTTGAATGAAGGACACTTTTTGTTGATCGATGAGCCGACCAATCATCTGGATACACATGGCAGACAGATTATATCGGAGTATTTGAGAAAAAAGAAGGGATTTATTCTGGTGTCCCATGACAGGTGTTTCCTGGATGGGTGTGTGGATCATATTTTATCTTTGAATCGAAGTAATATTGAAGTACAGAGCGGTACTTTTTCTGCGTTTCTTCAAAATTTTGAACAACAGCAGCGACTGGAAGAAGCGCAGAATGAATCTTTGAAAAAGGATATCCGAAGGCTTTCGCAGTCAGCAAAACGTACACAAGGCTGGTCAGATCGACTGGAAGCATCCAAAACCGGGGCAGCGGATAAGGGGTATATAGGACATAAGTCTGCGAAAATGATGAAACGTGCCAAGTCGATCGAGGCAAGACAACAAAAAGCAATCGAGCAGAAGTCCGGTCTTTTGAAAAACAGGGAGCGGGCAGAGGTGCTAAAACTGTTTCCGTTGCAATACCGTTCAGATACACTGGTTACGTTTTTGGATGCAGCAGTTGGCTATGGGGGAAATCCGGTCAGCTGTCCGGTGTCCTTTTCAATCCATCGAGGAGAACGAGTGGTATTGGATGGAAGTAACGGAAGTGGGAAAAGCAGCCTGCTCAAATTAGTGGTGGGAGAGGCTTTGGAGCATACAGGGACAATTACGATGGGATCTGGACTTGTCATTTCTTATGTACCGCAGGATACGTCTCATTTACAAGGGACACTTTCTGATTTTGCGAAAAAGAGCCAGATCGAGGAAGCTTTATTCAAAGCAATCCTGCGGAAACTGGATTTTGAGAGAAGTCAGTTTGAAAAGGAAATACAGGATTTTTCCGGTGGTCAGAAGAAAAAGGTGCTGATCGCAAAAAGTCTCTGCGAACAGGCACACTTATATGTGTGGGATGAACCGCTGAATTTTGTGGATCTGTATTCCAGGATGCAGATTGAACAGCTGATCCGGGAATTCTCTCCGACTATGCTGCTGGTTGAGCATGATCAGGCATTTCGGGAAGCTGTGGCAACAAAGACAGTGCAAATAGAAGGAGCAGAGAATGAAAA
>UQVC01000065.1 GCA_900544395.1 uncultured Ruminococcus sp.
GTTGGATATTATTTTCAGTTGCCAGGGTGTTGAGATCTTTTTCACCCTTAAGTAGCTCAATTACTAGGTCTGATTTAAATTTGGCACTAAAGTTTCTTCTTTGTCTGGACATAATTATGAATCCTCTCTTTCATACTGATTTTAGTATATCAGATTCATTAAAAAATGTCCGAAAAAGTGTCTTAATTTATGAGACCATTATAGTATTCCGTATTTTGAGATCTTATGGGGAGGTAGATGAAATTCCGGCAGAGATGTTGAAGTCAAGTTTAAGCGGACAAATTGATTCTATATTGGGGAAATTGGAGGATTTATTAAAGCAATAATAGAGGTGTGACATTTGAGAATACATGGAGATAAAGTTATAAAACGGCGTGTGGGATTGGAGGAAAGATCAGATTATCATGAATATCTGCCAGAATTGCGTGAAGATTTTCAATATATTTGTGGTTACTGTGGTAAGAACGAAAGGGTGACTAAGAATGCGTTTGAAATAGATCATTTTGTGCCAAAAAAATATGCAAAGTCTCGAGAAAATGATTATAGTAATTTAGTATATTCCTGTTATGTTTGTAATCGAAAGAAAGCTTCTAAATGGCCATCTGAAAATATGGAAGTTCAGTTTATAGAGGAAAAAGGATTTGTTGATCCGGCAACAGATGAATATGATAAGCATATGGAAAGGAAACCAGATGGGACAATTCTGGGAAAAACAAAAACGGGAAAATATATGGCAGAGGAAGCATTTCAGTTTCATTTAAGACCTATGAGGGAAGTGTGGCAGCTTATGCAATTGGTCGAGAAGAAAAAACAGATGCGAGAAAAGATGAAAACGCTTAAACCGGAAGAAATGCAGGATTACATAGAAATGGATCAATTGTTAGAAACATTACAAAAAATATTATTTCAGGGAAAAGAGTAAGGAGAGGGACAAATGAGAAGTTTATTGATCCTCGGAGCAGGCGGCTTCGGGCAGATGGTAAAAGAAACAGCAATCCAACTTGGATATGACAATGTGGTATTTTTGGATGATGCAGCATTTGGAAAGGATGTTGTTGGAAAGTGCTGTGATTATGTTGCGAAACAGGAGGAGTATGGGACAGCCGTTGCAGCATTTGGAAACAATCATACACGGTTGTTCTGGACAGATAAATTATTAGAGGCAGGGTATGAAGTACCGGCTTTTGTACATCCTTCGACAATTGTCAGTCCAAGTGCAGTTCTGGAAGCGGGATGCTTTGTCATGCAGAGAGCGGTTGTCAATACACATACCCGTATAGAGAGGGCCGCTTTGGTCAACAGCGGAGCGGTTGTGGATCATGATTCCGTTGTATGTGCGGGGGCTCACGTGGGGCTTGGCAGTGTGGTGAAAGCCAACTGCACGATTGAGCAGGAGAAAAAGGTAGAAGCAGGAGAAGTGATCTTTTCGACTCGAAGAAAGATTGAAGGAGTGGACAGCAGAGCTCTGGAAGATGCACTGTATGCGTTTGGATTCGGACTTCAGTGCAGTTATGTGAAGCCCTTTGGAGAAGGTCATATCAACGAGACATATGCGGTGTATATGCCGATGGAAGATGGAACAGAGAAACCGCTGTACGTGCTGCAGAGGATCAATATTAATGTGTTTAAAGAACCGGGACAGGTGATGGAGAACATTTTCGGAGTGACAGAATTTCTCCGTGATGTGATCCGAAAAGAGGGCGGAGATCCGGATCGTGAGACTTTGGCATACATCAAGACGAAAAGTGGGGATACCTACTTTGAGGATGATGAAGGACAGCCATGGCGCTGTGCGATCTTTATTACAGATTCTGTATGCTATCAGATGGTAGAGCGTCCGGAGCAGTTTTATCAGTCAGCCCGCAGTTTTGGGCATTTCTTAAAGCAGCTGGGAGAATATCCGGCAGAGAGTCTGTATG
This sequence comes from uncultured Ruminococcus sp., assembly GCA_900544395.1. Lineage (GTDB taxonomy): Bacteria > Bacillota > Clostridia > Lachnospirales > Lachnospiraceae > Mediterraneibacter. Next base: position 1,920 of record UQVC01000065.1, read on the forward strand.
AGACGATCCCCAATTTCCATCATACAGTGAAACGATTCGAAGCATTTGCACAGGCGGTGCAGAGAGATGTGAAGAACCGCGCCCGTCTGTGCCGTCCGGAAATTGAATTTGCTTTGGCAAGAGAACAGGACTGTGGAGTCTTGACCAGTCAGATGGAAGCAGGAACTTTGCCGCTTCGTGTGACTCACAATGACACCAAACTGAATAATATCCTGTTTGATGCAGCGACAGGAAAAGGCTTGTGTATCATCGATCTGGATACGATCATGCCGGGACTGGCAGCCAATGACTTTGGTGACTCCATCCGTTTTGGAGCATCCACAGCAGAAGAGGATGAACAGGATCTGGAGAAAGTACATTTTGATATTAAGCTGTATGAATTATATGTCAAAGGCTATCTGGAGATGGCGAAAGATGTGCTGACAGAGGAAGAACTGGAGAGTCTTCCGTGGGGAGCAAGACTGATGACATTCGAATGTGGAATCCGTTTTCTGATGGACTTCCTGCAGGGAGATACATATTTCAAGACGGCTTATCCTGAGCATAATCTGGTTCGTGCCCGTACACAGTTCCGGCTGGTGCAGGAGATGGAAGAGCAGTTTGATGAGATGTGCCGGATCGTAAGAGAGAGTTAGGAGTGGTCTTCTGGCGTTTCATTCCGTGATACGATCACCAGCCAGCAATATAATAAAATTTCAATGAAGACGATAAGAAGCAAGATCATACCGCCAATAATAAGTCGTTCCATATATGATAACCTCGTGAATATTAGATAGTGTTACAGTATATTCGAAAATTATAATTTTATGTATGAAAAAGGCAAAATTTTCCGGAAATTTGGTTAATAATATAGTTTCAGAACAGAAAAATATATGTTATACTAGAGCAGATTTGAAGTGAAAGTATGCAGTTATGGGAGAATGAGAATGGAAGAACAGATGAGAAATGATGAGATGGAAATCGATCTGATAGAATTATTTCATGTATTATTGAAAAAAGCATGGGTGATACTTCTGTGTCTGGTGATCGGCGCAGCAGCTGTTGGGGCATATACAAAATTATTTGTTACACCACAGTATCAGGCGACATCGACACTGTATGTTCTTGGAAATTCTGTCAGTATGTCTGGTGTGGATATGTCATTGAGTAAGCAGCTGACAGCAGACTTTACAGTGTTGGCAAAGAGCCGACCGGTCATGGAGAAAGTCAATGAAAAGCTGAAAAAGGAATATCAGGATGTGGATTATTCTGTAGAGCAGCTGCAAGGGATGATCACGGCAGAGAATCCATCCGGAACCAGTTTGATGCGGATGACAGCGACGAACGCAGATCCCCAGCTTGCAGCGGATATGGCAAATGCAGCAGCAGATGCCGTGGCAGAGCGTATTTCAGAGGTTATGGTGATTGACAGACCAAGCAGTGTGGAAGATGCAGCGAAGCCGGCATATCCGGTCAGTCCGAATGTGAAGAAGAACGCAGTTATGGGCGGATTAGTTGGCGCAGTACTTGCAGCGGGGGTATTTACGCTATTATTCCTGATGGACGATACGATCAAATCAGAAGAGGATGTCAGAAGATATCTGCAGCTGAACACACTGGCAGCGATGCCAAAGGAAAAAAAGAGAAAACGTGCATCAGCAGAGGCATAAGAATGAACATAAGAGGCATTGCAGGAGGTTGTTCCGAGCGGGACATCCCTGCACTGCTTCTTTTTCCATATAGTGATTCCAGAATGGATGGAAGAAAGGAAGGAGTTTATGAAGAAATCCAGAAAGATTTTAATCGGTATTTTAATCTGTGTGATCATTGGAAGTGTATCTTATATTGGATATTATTATGTAACGAAGAGTCAAAATGAGAAGGTATATGAGGATCTGCAAAAAGAAGCGGTAAAGCCGGATAATACGAAAAAAACAGAGCAAAAGGAAGAGGACTATGTGGAGATTCCCGTCAATTTTGAAGAATTGCAGGCGAAGAATCCGGATATTTACGCGTGGATCCAGATCGAGGGAACTAATATCAATTATCCCATTGTGCAGAGTGCGGATGATAATGAATATTACTTAAATCATACCATTGAAGGTGTGGAAGGATATCCGGGGTCTATTTATACGGAAAACTGGAATAAGAAAGAATTCACAGATTTTAATACGGTGATTTACGGACATGATATGAAAGACGGCAGTATGTTTCAGAATCTGCATAATTATGCGGATGCATCCTACATGCAGCAGCATCCCAATGTGGTGATCTATACACCGGATAAAAAGCGGACATATCAGATTTTTGCAGCGGTTGTATATGATGACAGGCATGTACTTCATAGTTTTGATTATGCACTTGAAGATCAGAGACAGGCATTTTTGGATTCTATCTATAACACAAGAAATTTTGGAAATGTGATCCGAGACGATGTTTCTGTGAATACAGACAGTAGAATCCTGACCCTTAGTACGTGTATGACCGGGCAGGATGACAAAAGATTTTTAGTGGAGGCGGTATTGACCAGTGAAGAAGACGGAAGATAAGACGAAATTGTTGATGATTGTGTTACTGGCTGTGGCAGTAATCGCAGCAGCAGGCGCTGTTTTTCTCGGGATACGAAATAAAGCGGAAAATGAGAAGGCAAAGGCACAGACAGAGAGGAAGGACGCAGAAGATTCTTCCTATATTACTTATAATGGTAAGAAATACAAGTATAATTCAGATCTGCGAACCATGTTGTTTATAGGGGTAGATAAGGACGAGGCTGTGACGGTAAAGGAGATAACCGGACGGAGCGGACAGTCCGATTGCCTGATCCTTCTGGTGATGGATACAGAAAGTAAGAAGACTACTCTTCTGGAAATTTCCAGAGATACTATGGCAGATGTGAAGATTTATGGGATTGACGGGGATTATATGGCAACAGAGCTTATGCAGATCACCGCACAGTATGCCTATGGAGATGGAGAGAAGAGAAGCTGCCAGCTGACAAGAGAAGCCGTTGAGAATCTGCTGTATGATATTCCAATCCATGACTATCTGTCGTTGAATATGGCAGGGATCGTTCCAATCGTTGATCAGATTGGTGGAGTGGAGATCACAGTTCTGGAAGATTATACATCGATCGATCCCGCATTTGTACAGGGCAGTTCTATTACATTAAATGGGGAGATGGCAGAAAAATATATCCGCAGTCGTGACACTTCCGTTCTTGGGAGCAATGAGCAGCGTATGGAACGTCAGACACAGTTTGTACAGGCTCTTCTGGAAAAAGTGAAGGCTTCCGAAGATGGCGGGGACACTATATTGCAGCAGTTCTGGCAGGCAGCTCAGCCATATATTACAACGGATCTGAGTCTCAATATGTTGGAAAAGGTAACGTCCTATGATATGGAACCTGAGATTTTGAAAGTTCCGGGGGAAGTAAGAGCAGGAGAACAGCATGATGAATTTTATGTGGATGATGAAAGACTGCAGGAAATGATCATCAATATTTTTTACAGAGAAGCATAGGATTAAAATGCAGGAGATTTTAGAAAGTATCGCAAGAGATATCCAGGCCGCATGTATTTATATCCCATATGGGATTGCAGTGACGGCGGTGTTTCTGGCAATTATGATTTTATATAACAGACAGAAATATGGAAACGTTTCTTTTATTGCTAACTTCCCATGTTTTTCCTACTCAAATCAAAAACAGGAACCCAAGCGACCG
>UQVC01000066.1 GCA_900544395.1 uncultured Ruminococcus sp.
TTCTTGCCCGAAAGGAGCCATTTTTTTCCAAAGACACAAACTATTTTACACTACCGAAAAATCCTTAATTTTCAAGTATCTTTTTTGCCACAGAAACGGCATTCAGGACTTTGGGGAAGCCAGTATATGGGATGCACTGCAGGAATATCTCAATGATATTTTCAGGAGCAATTCCTACATTTAAAGCTCCATTGATATGGACTTCAAGTTGCGGTTCACATCCTCCGGCAGTGAGAAGGCTGGCTAACGTGATCATTTCGCGCTCCTGTAAGGACAGGCCGTTCCGCTCATAGATATCCCCGAATGCAAATTCAATAATATACTTCCCAAGATCAGGGGAGATTGTTTCCAGTGACTGGATGACCACTTCGCCGCCTTTCCCGTCGATTTTCTTTAAATTTTCCATACCTGTATGAAATCTTGTTTTCTCCATTTCTTTTCTTCTCCTTGTTTGGTAAAATGGTCTTATGAAACAATTTCTGTTTGATAAGGTATCAATAGTTGCTGTAAAAAGGATAGTTCTTAGACCATAGTCTAAGTCAAGACTTTTTTTGAAAAGAGGTTTGTTATGACCATTGGTGAGTTTTCTGTGATAACTGGAATCAGCGCATATACACTGCGCTATTACGAGAAGAAAGGACTGCTTCGTGTAAGCAGGGACAGCGTTGGAAGACGGGATTACAGTGTGGACGATATAGAATGGGTAAAATTTATCCAGCGTCTGAAAGATACCGGAATGCTGCTCCGGGATATTAGGCATTATTCTGATCTGCGGTATCAGGGAGACGACACGATGGCGGAGCGGATGGAACTGCTGATACAGCACAGAAAATCTGTGGTAGAAGAGAAAAGAAAGTGGGAAGAATACCTGAGGAATCTGGATGAGAAAATAGGTATTTATCAGGAGAGAATAAGCGGAAAATGAAAACGTTAAAAATTATAATAGAAGGCATTCCTGCTATTATTTGGGGAGAAGCATCAGAGAAAGTATATATTCATGTTCATGGAAAAATGTCCCGCAAAGAGTATGCAGAGGCTTTTGCGGAAATTGCAGAGAAAAAAGGTTATCAGACACTTAGCTTTGATTTGCCGGAGCATGGGGAAAGAACAGATGGTAATGATTGGTGTGATATATGGAATGGGATTCATGATTTGAATGTGATTGCAGATTATGCATTTTCAAAATGGAATCATGTGTTTCTGTATGCGTGCAGTCTGGGAGCGTATTTCAGTCTGCATACTTATTCAAACAGAAAAATAGAAAAATGCCTGTTTCAGTCACCTGTAGTTGATATGGAATATCTGATCCAGCAAATGTTTTTATGGTTCCGGGTTACGGAAGAAAGACTGTGTGTCGAAAAAGAAATACCAACACCTGTTGATACATTAAGATGGGACTACTATCAGTATGTGAAGGAACATCCCATTTGTGATTGGGATATTCCCACGGCAATTCTTTATGGCGAGAAGGATAACATGCAGTCGGAAGATGTGATTCAGAAGTTTGTGCGGAAGCATCAGTGCAATTTAACGATTTCTCAGGATAGTGAACATGCCTTTATGCAGGATGGGGACAGAAACATTGTTGAAAAGTGGCTGGAGAAAAATATATAGATTTGAGACAGGGGAAAAGTGATGCTATGGAGATAAAAGAGGTGATTTGCAGGTGTTTTTGGAAACAGATAACCTGATTCTGAAAAAGGCAGAATTTGCAGATTGGAAAGCAATGTACCGGAACGTCTGGTCAAGACCAGAGTCTGCAAAATATATGGCATGGCGTGTGACAGCAGATGAAGAAGATGCCAAAACGCGAATACAGAAGACCATAAAATATCAGGAAAACCACGATACCTGGTTGGTTTATGAGAAGAAATCCGGTCAGGCGATAGGCTTTGCAGGCGTGGAGGAAACCGCGCCGCATATTTATCAGGATGTGGGTATAGCACTTGGCCCCGAATATGTGGGAAAAGGGTATGGAAAGCAGATTTTACTGTTGCTGCTGGAATACTGCAGGTCACTGAGAGGAAAGGAATTTTATTATTCTACACGCACAAATAATGAAGCATCGAAAGCTCTGGCATTATCCTGCGGTTTTACATATCAATATGCAGAAAAGAGAACAGATTTACGGAATGGAAAACCTTATCAATTGGAGGTTTACCATAAAGAAATAGAAATACAGGAGTTATGATGAATATGGAATTTGTTTATAAGAGAGCAGGCATGGAAGACATAGAATTGCTGGTTAAAACAAGGATTGAAGTATTGCGTGCGGCGAACTATCTGAGTGATGATACAGAGATGCCGCTTGTAGAGCAGCAGTCGAGGGAATATTATGAAGAGTGTCTGCAGGCAGAAACACATATCGCATATCTTGTTTTTGATGGAGAGCGGTTTATCGGTGCAGGAGGAGTCAGCTTTTTCAGGGTAATGCCTACCTATCATAATCCGACAGGATGGAAAGCATATATTATGAATATGTATACGAATCCGAACTACAGGCGAAAGGGGATTGCATACCATACGTTGGAGCTTTTGATAGAAGAAGCGAAGAAGAAAGGTGTAAAGCATATCTCATTAGAGGCAACGGATATGGGAAGGCCTTTGTATGAACGATATGGTTTTGTGGGTATGAAGGATGAGATGGAGTTGCCGGAAGACCGTTTGTAAAAGGAGCATACATGGACATTACATTGGAAAAAGTGGAAGAAAGTAAAAAGGATGTTTTATATAGGCTCTTACAATATTCTTTATTTGAAGAAAGTCTCAGCGATCAGAATGATATGAACGAAGATGCCTTATTTGAATATCCGTGGTTTGAAAATTACTTTACGGAAGAAGGAAGAGATGCCTGTTTTATAAGAGAGCGGGGAACAGGCAAGCTTCTGGGATTTGTTATGATAAATACCTATGTGCGGAAATGGGATTCTGGCCATAGTATAGCAGAATTTATGATATTGCCTAAATTCAGAAGGAATAAAATCGGGAGGAAAGCAGCTTTCGCGTGTTTTGAGAGATATCCGGGAAATTGGGAGGTTTCTCCGTCCTATGGAAGTGAGCAGGCATATTTATTCTGGAAACATGTGATTCATGAATATGCGGGTAAAAATGATCAGTACGAAGATGGGATTTTTCTGTTTTCCAATTGTGATCTGACGAGGGAAAGATGATGATAAGAGAGATTGCAAACCGAAGAAGTATACGCAAATATAAACCAGATGAAATTTCAACCGAAGCTATTAATAAAATGATTCAATCCGGGCGATTGGCGCCTTCGGGAAAGAATAAGCAGCCTTGGAAATTTCTGATATACAGAAAAGATGCAAAGAGGAAATTCCTCTTAAAGATGGAAGAGGGCATACAAAGAGAGTTAAGAGGAAATTCCATTTTGCCGGAGTCTGATTATGGACTGCCGGATGCAGGGAACACGCTGCGGATTATGAGAGAAGCACCGGTTCTTATTGTGGTTATGAACCCATATGGGAAGTCACCTTTTGAGGATATTACGGCTGATGAGCGTGTTACAGAAATTGTAGATTCTCTTTCGATTGGAGCAGCGATCCAGAATATGCTTTTGGAGGCGGAGCGGTTGGGAATTGGAACTTTATGGATTGCGAATACTTGTTTTGCTTATCCGGAATTAATGGAGTTTATAAAAGAACCAGGACAGTTAATTGGTGCGGTTGCTCTTGGCTATGCGGACGAGGCACCCCGGCAACGTCCGAGGAAAACTTTAGATGATATTGTAGAATACCATTATTGATAACAAATAAGGGTGCCAGAAATGAAAAATATTTACTTAATAGGCGGAACGATGGGAGTTGGAAAAACTATTACCTGCCAGAACTTGAAAAATAAACTGCCGAACTGTGTTTTTCTTGACGGGGATTGGTGTTGGGATATGCATCCCTTTCAGGTAACACCGGAAACAAAGAAAATGGTAATGGAGAATATCTGTTTCCTGTTGAATCAGTTTATTCGTTGCAGCGCATATGAGAATATCATATTCTGTTGGGTAATGCACGAGCAGGGGATTATAGATGAAATTATAGCGAAGCTGGAAACAGAGAATTGTCTGGTACATAACATTTCTCTGATTTGTGATGCGGGTGGATTAAGGAAACGTCTGCAAAAGGATATAGATGCAGGTATCCGGTCAGCGGATGTGATTCAGAGAAGCATTGCCAGGATTGGTTTATATGAAGAACTGGATACGAAAAAAATAGATGTTTCCCATATAACGCCGGAGCAGGCGGCGGAAAGAATTATAAATGGAGAAAGAGGAAAAACGGATGCAGAAGAGACTGCCTGACAGAGTAGCAGACTGATCTTGGCGCTGAGTGGTAGGATTTTCCAGTGCCGTTACGGTGCCAATACAGTGCCATTTTTGAACGTTTTTATCCTAAAATGCGTTATACTGTTTGGGGAATAACAGCAACAGCGGGTTGCTTGTCAGGTGTGAAACATCAATTTATAATGAGAGTACATTATTAAGCAGGAGGAGCAGGGATGGAAACACGGGATATCATTAAGAAGCTGCGTGAAAAGAATGGTCTTACGCAGGAGCAGATGGCGGAGCGTTTGGTGATCAGCAGGCAGGCTGTCAGCCGTTGGGAAAACGGCGAGACACAGCCGGATACAGAATTATTGAAATTGTTGTCAAAAGAATTTAATCAAAAAGAGGGTTTAATTCCCCGCAGCTTGCTGCGTAACAAACTTTTTCAAGACATGGAGGAAGTGATATACTAGAGGAAAAAGGAAAGGAGAAATTGTGCGATGAGTGAAACAATACGCAAGT
>UQVC01000067.1 GCA_900544395.1 uncultured Ruminococcus sp.
TTTATTGTGACGGGTTTCCCGATAGATGTCAAGTGGGATGAAAACGAATTCCTGCAGAAGCTCCATATGAAGTCCCGTATCTGACTTTTGACAAAAATGGTGGACATAATCCTGCTTGTGCCGTTTCATCTCTCCAGAACTTTTTTCTATAAAAGCAATAGTATACACGCTTTTTATATCCCGATAGCTGAATTTCTTTTTCCGCTCATTTTTGGCACGTTTGTATTGCCGGAGCAAAAGATCAGCGGAATAGCATGCGCTGCGTTGTCCGGGAAAAGAATATCCTATTTTTTGCACTTCAATGTTTGCAATACTTCCGTCTTCCAGTTGAACAACTATATCCATAATAAGCAAAGCATTTTCTTCTGCAATTCGGGAAGAATCGTTAGGAAGTACATGCAAAATACGAATATGCCGATGTAATATCAGGGACAGTAATTCTTCCAGACGTGAAGGTACAGTATCCGGATTTAAAATTTCTTTGAAAAAAGAATCGTAAAGTATTTTGACACCCTGCATTCCTGTACAAAACTGCAGAAATTCTTCTTGTTGGGATTCGTCCCACGAATCAAACAGAAATTTTAATTCAGGGGTAGTTTGAATTTTTTTACAAAGCTCCTCTCGGGTTTGAATCATTGGAAAATAAAGAAGAGAACATGGAAATAAAAAGAAATATCTGTTCTCCTGAAATGTTATGAATAAAGTCTAACATGAGGAATATGAAGTGTCCAATAAAAATTTCATAAATAGAGTAACACTTCATTCTTAATTTCTATTTTACAAATTTTTATGCAAAATCCCAACCCAAAAATCGCCTTTCACTTTTCTCAAGCAAAAGACGATTTTTACGTTTTTCTTTTATTTTGCTGTATCCTTTGTGATCAGCTCCACTTCCACCGGAATCGTTTTTTCTACTGTTTCACCCTGCAAAATCCGGATTGCGGTCTCTACTGCTGTCTCTCCCATCAGATCCGGTTTCTGTGCCACGGTTGCCGCCATTTTTCCTGCTTTGACTGCTGCGACTGCATCGTCTGTCGCATCGAAGCCAACCACCAGGATCTTTTTATTTCCAACTGCTTCCACCGCACCAAGCGCCATTTCGTCGTTATGTGCAAACACACCCTGGATTCCGGAATTTGCCTGCAGCATATTTTCCATAACACTCATTCCTTCCGAACGATTGAAGTTTGCAGTCTGTTTGGAAACAACATCCAGCTTCTCATCTGCCACCAGATGGAATCCTTTTCCACGCTCGATCGTTGCACTGGCACCGGAAACGCCTTCCAGTTCTGCAACCTTTGCATCTTCCCCGAGAAGGGATACCATATACTCTGTTGCCATTCTCGCACCTTCCACATTATCGGAAGCAATGGCACAATCTACGTCCACTCCATTGACACCACGGTCTACGGAAATTACTTTAATTCCTCTGGAAGCCGCATCCTTCACTGCTGGCGCCACTGCGTCGGAATCCACCGGGTTTACAATTAAAACACTGATATTTTTTGAAATCAGATCTTCAATATCACTGGTCTGTTTTGCCGCATCATCTCCGGCATCTACCACGATCAGTTTTTCTCCCTCTGCTTTCGCTTTCTCTTTTGCCCCTTCACTCAAAGTCACAAAAAACGGATTATTCAAGGTGGAAACGGAAAATCCAATACTGCCGTTTCCAGACATCTCACCTGATACGTTTTCCGTTTCTCCGTCAATCGTAATGGCATTGCATCCTGTCAATCCAAACACCAGAACTGCCACTGCCAGTATGCTTACAACTCTCTTCATTCTCATACCGCATTCTCCTCTCTTATCGTCTTCTGTCAGACAATACCGCGATCAAAATTACAATTCCTTTTACCACATCCTGATAATAAGAAGATACTCCCAGGATATTCAATCCGTTATTTAACACTGCAATGATCAAAACACCGATGAATGTTCCCCAGATTTTTCCACGTCCTCCGTTCATGCTGGTTCCGCCAAGCGCTACGGCTGCAATCGCATCCAGTTCATATCCTTCTCCCAGTGTCGGCTGTGCAGAACCAAGACGGGATAATAAAATCAACCCGGAAAGTGCCGCCATACATCCGGAAATCGCATAAGCTGCCAGTTTTGTGCGGTCAATATTGACTCCTGCCAGATTGGCTGCTTTTGCATTGCTTCCTGTCGCATAAATATGACGTCCGAAAGTTGTTTTCTGCAGTACGAATAAGAAGATCACAAAAATCAGTAAAAACAAGATGACCGGAATCGGAATGTGATAAAAGTTTCCTTTTCCTACCACTTTCAGTGTAAAGCTGTCTCCCAGGTTGGAGATCGGTTTTCCATCCATATAGATCATCGTCAGTCCACGGAACACGGTCATTGTAATCAACGTTGCAATAAAGGGCTGTAATCTGCCTTTTGTTACAAGAAATCCACTGATACATCCAAATCCGGTTCCGATCACCAGCGCCAGGATCATTGCCAGTCCCACCGGCATTCCGCCTGAAATAAATCCTGCACACAATGCCGTCGTCAGAGCAAGTACCGAACCTACAGACAGGTCAATCCCGCCTGTCAGAATGACACAAGTCATACCAAATGCGATGAGCCCGTTAATAGAAGACTGTCGAAGCAGTGATAAGAAGTTCCCCACTGTCCGGAATTCCGGACTGATTGCTCCGATCACAACAATTAACAATACAAGCGCGATCAGCGCTCCCAGATCTTGTATATAATTTGCCGCTTTTTTCTTATTCATTGAGATTTCCTCCTGTCGCCAGAATCATAATATTTTCCTGATTTGCCTCTTCTTTGCTTAAAAATCCTCTCACCAGACCTTCTCTTACTACCATTACCCGGTCAGACATTCCGAGCACTTCCGGCAGTTCGGAAGATACCATAATAATCGCCACTCCCTTTGCGGCAAGATCATTGATAATACTGTAGATTTCCTTTTTTGCCCCAATATCCACACCGCGGGTTGGTTCATCCAGAATCAGCACTTTCGGATTCGTGTACATCCATTTTGCAAATACAACCTTCTGCTGGTTTCCACCGCTTAAGTTATTACATTCATGCTGCGGTCCAAAACACCGGATATGTAACTCCTCGATCCCCTTTTTGACCAGCTCTTTTTCTTTCTCTCTCTGGATCACCCCGTGTCTGGAAATACGCTTCAGATTTGCGAGAGAAATATTTTTCATAATGCTCTCTTCCAGCATCAGCCCTTCTACTTTCCGGTCTTCTGTGATAAATCCGATTCCGTTTTTCATTGCCTGTTTCGGCGTTTTGTTCTCAATCTGTTTTCCATTCAGAAAAATCTCTCCCGTCACATGCGGCATATTTCCAAAGATTGCCTGCATGATCTCCGTTCTTCCGGCTCCCATCAATCCGGATACTCCCAGCACTTCCCCTGCATGCACTTCAAAAGAAACCTTTTCAAATACGCCCGGACAGGTCAGATTTTTTACTTCCAGAACACGATCACCGATGCTTACGTTCCGCTGCGGATACCGCTCTCCAATCTCTCTTCCGATCATCATTTTGACTACATCATTCATATCTGTCTCAGAGATCTTCTTTGTGTCGATATAAGTTCCATCCCTCAGGATCGTAATCCGGTCGCACAGTTCAAAAATCTCTTCCATCCGGTGCGAGATATACACAATGGAGACTCCCCTTTCACGCAGCGCGTTTGCAGCCTCAAACAGTACTCTTGTCTCACTCTGTGTCAGTGCTGCCGTCGGCTCATCCATGATAATCACCTTTGCATCTGCCATCAGCGCCTTTGCAATCTCAACCATCTGCTGCTGTCCTACGGAAAGCTCTTCCATCCGCTGTCCAGGATCGATCTCTACGCCAAGGCGTTTCAAGATTTTTTCTCCTTCCCGGCGCATTGCTTTTTTGTCACATACACCGCACTTCTTTTTGATTTCTTTGCCGAGAAACATATTTTCTTCTACTGTCAGATCAAATAACACGTTCAGTTCCTGATGGATAAATACAATCCCTGCTTTTTCCGCTTCTCTGGCATTTTTGTAGCAGACTTCCTGTCCGTCCACGATCACCTGCCCCGCATCTTTTGTATAAACACCGGTCAAAATCTTCATCAATGTCGATTTTCCTGCCTGTGTCAAGTAAGAACCAAAAAAAATATAATAATATTCTTAAAAAAGCA
>UQVC01000068.1 GCA_900544395.1 uncultured Ruminococcus sp.
CTTCCTCCATGTTCCATTCGGTTCATATCATCCTGATAGATCATGTCAGCAAGTTCACACAGGCAAAGCTTCACTAACTCCATATCGTTCTCACTCGGCTGTAAATGCATCACTTGATTCAGATAGGTGTTAGCTTTCAAGATCGGCTGTTTCAATGACCGTTCGTCCTCGATTATAATTCCATTGTATTCTTCTACGTAAAACTGAAAATCTACACGTATCAACGCCTATTCCTCCTTACGAATTCGCCATGATCCCCTGTTTTTTCATCTCCGCAAGAATTGCATTGATTTTATTTTTCAGGTCAGTTGCTGTTTCTGTGGACAAATCTGCAATCAAAGCCATCTGTTTTACGCCACCAAGCGTTGTTTTATTCGCTGCTGGAAGAGTGTATTTATTTGCCTGTGCTGCAATACCATCTAATTTCGTTTTGTCCTCTTTAGACATCAAACCATCTTTAGATCCGGCAACTGCATTAACGAGTTTTCCCTCGATCTCGCTGATTTTTCCGTCCTGCTGTGTATTTTTTGTATCATTTGCAGATACGCCGTTCTCAATGTTGTCCATTGCTGCTTTTGTAATTACTTCTCCGTCTTCCCAGTCTTTCTTTGCGTACGCCATACTATCACCTCGCTATTTTGTTTTACCTACTTTTGCCTTTCCGACTTTCGCAGTTCCTACTTGTGCCAAATCGTCATCTAAGCCTTTTTTTTTACAACTGCGTAGTTCTTGTCTCCGAGACGGTATCCGGTACAGATTTCTACCTGTGCAAGAGTTCCGTTAAAGTTCTCAGAGTCTTTCAGTCTTGCCATAGACAGCAAATCAATGATATGCAATCCTCTCCAGTCATACATGATATACTCTACCTTTGACAGATCTTCTGTCTGAAGCGTTTCTGTATAATCGTAGTATTTTGCTGCCGATGTCAGATCAAGCATATTACATTCTACCCACAGCATTCCGAGGTAATATCCCATCTGTCCGGTACGGATAATCTCGTCGTTCTTTACCGGAGTAAATTTGTCCCCTGCAACTTCCAGCATCGTACTGTATGTCTCTACAGATGCCATGACCACATTCGCAGATGCTTTCTGCTTCCGGATTGTTTTTCTTCCTGCGATTATCTTATTGATAATGTTGGACGTTGTAATCGCTTCTGCGTCTTCCATTGCAGTTCCTTCGTGCACCAGACATGCAAGACCAGACTGCTGCCACCCTTCTTTGCAAACCTGTGTAGACTGTGCGAGATGAGCATCCGCTGTATCGAACGGTACGGCACTCGCCTGTACATTGTAGATTTTTGTTGATTCCTGCTGTGAATTGTTCATCAATACTGAAATCAGTTCATTTCCCGCAGTTCCATGCTCAAAGTCAGATGCTGGCTTTTTCGGATCTTTTGCCGCCTTGGCAGCTAAACGGAACACTTTTACTGCTCCCGCTCCTTCAGCATCACCCTGATACTGATCATTAAATGTCATCCCCGGCTGAAAAATTGCATCAAAATAAAAATTCGGTGCAACGATTGAACTGTATTTTTCGCTTACGTTATATCCACCATATTCCATACTCTTTTATTCTCCTTTTCTATTTCGCGTATTTGTTATTTCCGTATTTCTTTGCAAGATAAGCTTCTTCTTCGGATTTTGTTTCGGGTCTGTAGGTTCCATGAGTACCTCTTACCCATGTCTTTTTTCCACCGTCCGGTTCTTCCTGTTCGAACTCATCCGGATATTTCTCTTTGACGCCTTTCATGTACTCATCTGCTCCAACAAAAGCCCCGTCTTTGAACTCCATCTTTTGTTCCAGAAACTCGTGTAAGATTGTCTTTCTGGATAAAGGAGATTTAATCTTCTGTGTATCCAGAAATCTCTCCGCTGCAAACATCTTGCGGTCTGATTCAATCTGGTCATTTAGTGCTTTTGTGTCTTCGTTGTACTTTTTCTCCCAGTCAGCGGCAGACTGCTTGATCCCGTCAATATCCATGTCCTTGTAAGACTTGATCGTAGTGTTTGCTTCACCGAGCTGTGTCTCCAGTCCATTAGCTCTCGTCTCAAGAGCCTGGTACTTTTCCTTGCTGATATAGCCTCCCTCTGATAAATCCACAAATCTGACGTGCTTCAGCTTATCCTCGATTCCGTTGTTGTGTTCCTGAATCTTTGCATCTACCTGTCCGAAAAGCTCTTCTCCTAATACGTCTCTTAACTGCATCTTTATTCCTTTCTTTGACCACTGTTTATTATCGCGGTGCCTCCGCCGGCCGTGGCAGTTATTCTCCCATGCCACAGGGGATATTTCCCGCAGTTTAAATGTCTTGAGGGTTGATCGGACAAATACTGTCCCCAAAATTGAGGAAAGCGTATAAAAATAGCACCTACCACTCTGGATAGATGCTGATTTATTATTTTGATATAAAAAATACCACTCACTCAATTAAGAATAAATGGTATTACTCTTTTACAATTTCCCAACGTCCACCTGGACTGCTGCCATCAAGTGGTGCCGGATTCTCTTTTGAATACAAATAATCTTCTCCGCTGTCATCAATGACACGATACATTCCAGACTCTTCACTTGCTTCATATATTTTTCCATTCGTTAAAGAATCTACTCCAAATGATTCCCCTATATATCTCAGCTTCATAATTTTTCCTTTCTTACCTTTAACTTCGCCTCGTACTGTTTGCCGCCCTTTTCATACCAGTGAATATCGAATATATACTTTCCACTTTCTATTTTTCCTGCACATTTGCTCCAATCGCTTGCAACTCCACCATATCTCTCTGCCAGCCGCCCCGCAACTCTTAATTCCGTTTTGCTTCCTGTTCCAGCTATAATTTTCACGTTTTGAAACACTGTATTTGCCGGTATGAACTGTTTTTCTCCATTATACATATACGACAACTGTTCGTGCAAGAACTTTTTATCGGATACCCTAGATCCAAACCATCTTCCCGGCAACACTCTTCCAAGTCCGTCCATATACACTCTCTGCATCTGCTCTGGAAGTTCCATCTTTTTGGAAAACCACTGATATTCCCGGAGCGTATTCAAATACTTTGCTTGAGCTGCCTGTATGTCCAACTGACTGGCTTTTCCCTTTTTTAGGAGATCAATGTCACTTCTCTGCTTTCTCATTCTGGTTTCAAGTGTTCTCTGCCGCTGCTGCGCTTCATAGGCATTGTATGATTTTCCCTGATAAGACCTTGCGACTTGTTCATTTGCTTCCATTTCTCGCAATTGTTCCGGTGTGTACGTTCTAACAGACACACCGTCTACGAACGCGAAGTAACTATGCTTACAGTTAGCTCCGCACAGACCATCTACCTCTCCCAAACGACAGATTGAGAGCAGTTCCTGCTTTGTATACACATTCCCTCCCCACCAGTGAGAAGGTCTATGCCCGGCATGCCACGTTACTTCGTAGGTATCTGTTCCCAAATCCTTTGCCACCTGTTCATTGATCTGCGCAGCCAGTTGATGCACACCTGTCATTACAGCACGTCTGACTGCCACAGGAACACGATTTCCATATCCTGACGCATAATTTACTGTCCGTATCCCACTGGCTGTCATTTCCTTTACTACACGCCTGAGAACGGTATTGTAATCGAACGCTCCGGTTACAACGTCCATACATGCACGATCAAGATACTTCTGATAGTACTCCGAAAATGGAGTGAATACTTTCTTTCCTCCGTAATCCAAAGCAAATCCCATCGATCGTGTGATATTCTGGATTTCATGTTTTGTCTGGCTTAGAATTGCTTTCGCCCATGTCTGCATCTGCTCATTATCTTCATAAGGTGTAAAATGGGCATTTATCTGTTCGTAGATTGCTTTTGTTCTGGTGTAATCCTTTTCGATTACAGCATCATAAATCTCCCATAGCTCCGGATCAGTAAGCCCTGAAAGACGTTTGATTTCCGATTCAATGAACTCCGTAGAATTTCCAATGATCTGTATTCTGTTC
Source organism: uncultured Ruminococcus sp. (assembly GCA_900544395.1). GTDB lineage: Bacteria > Bacillota > Clostridia > Lachnospirales > Lachnospiraceae > Mediterraneibacter. The sequence goes on from UQVC01000068.1 coordinate 3,971, forward strand.
AACTGATA
>UQVC01000069.1 GCA_900544395.1 uncultured Ruminococcus sp.
CCAAGCGACATCCACACTTCTATAGCTGCCACAAGATTCTCAAGTGCGTTCCCAAGGCTATTCTGAATAGATTTTACCGTTGCGTAAGAGCGTTGCTTACTGGCCTTAATTTCTTCTGCTGTCTTATCCACTACCTGTGGATCTGAAAGAGTTCCATAAGCTAGACCACAGTTAAACTCTACTTTCTGTATGATCCTGTTGTACCCGTTGAAGAAGCTCTCATCCCGGATTTCAGGTGAATACGCATTAAAAAATGGATTTCCATCCCTACTCATCACATTCGGCCCCATTGCCCGGTAAAGCCGTTCTTTCCCTTTTGGCAGGATAACTTCTCCCTGCCGGTTCTTCCGGAAAAATTCATCCGCCGCCTGAATTGCCGTTTCCTTTGATTTGTATTCCCACAGCACTGCTCCATACTGCTCATCAGCATCCCTGATCTGATTCACGGCTCTTGCATAGATCGATACACCAAGAGGAGAATGGATGTCTGTATTGTTTGCCAATGGAATTTTGAAGTAAGAAAACAGCATCCTGTCCGCATTCTGAAACTCGACATAAGGGGCAATATCTGACCATTCCGGTACTTCTTCCAGATTGATCTCCTGTCCGAGATTTACGATATCATCCGTTTTTACCATTGCTTTCTTGCTGATAAACGCTTTGTTTACAATGCTATACCTGCTTCCATACAATGCATGATATTCAAGCCTTGTATAAAGATTCTTTCCAACACGCTTAAACTCTGGGAAGATAGCCGCTGTAATCTCTCCTGCGCTGTTAAATTCTACCGGATAGAAGTCACCGGCCCTCACCACATCTATTTCAATCCCTTTCTGGGATAAATACGGTTTAAAGACCACACCGCCTGTACTGCAGGCAAATTCTGTGTAGTTTGAAATCTCATTTAGAAACGGCTGTATCCCCTCTTTAATCATTTCAGCTTTGTTTCCGCCCGTAATATTGATGCTGGATTCCATTGTCACCAGTCTTGCCATTTCGGAGCAGATTGCTGCCGGGAGGTTCAATCCCTTTACATCATCATTCAGCCAGGGGGATTCGTTGATATACATCTTCGACCAACGATAGATTGCCTGTGCCATTCTCTGGGATACCGCAACATCCACTCCCATTGCCTGTTTTATAGTTTCATACTGTATCAACGTTCCTCACCTCTTTCTGATATTGGCAACATAAATTTAATCTGGTTCCACATCCCAACACACAAATACCTGCTTCCATCAAGCGCATGATCGTTCTCTTTTACTGGAATCTCAACACCTTTTTTAATTCCATCCGTATTGTACTGATAAAGCCCAAACTCCTTGATCAGCATCTTCTGTTTCTCACTGACGATCATCCTTCCGAAAGACAACAATTTCTGCACACGGCTGATTCCTAATTTGACATCATTCTGCGCCGGTATAACCGGTATATGGGGGATGACTCTCCGTATTTCCTCAATCAGACCTGCTGCCGATGGATCCACAAATATATAACTGACGACTCGATCATATTCTTGTTCGATCTTGTCACAGAATGCTTTCATGTCCTGCGCGTATTCTGATGGGGACTTTTGCGTTCCACTATCTCGCCCGGAGTAGTAATACTCATCAATCCCGCGCAGGACCTGATTTTGATAGTCAATGCCGAACGCTTCATAGACTGTTGCATTCTGCTGACCGTAATCCACTCCAATTCCAATCTCCCCAATGCTTCGTTTCTCTTCCTCAATGTAATCTTCCGGCTGATAAATATGCTTCTCTGCTGAAAACATATAGTAGATCAGATCATCAACTCCCGTAGGCTCTCCTAACCATGTCCACCGGTACATCTTGATATCCGCTCGCATCATAGCTTCTGCAGAATCAATCAGATCCTGTCCTAACCAATCAACCGGAACATCTTTATAGCTTGTGTGAATATGGATGCAGTCCTCCCGCTCTTCCATCTTCTTACACCAGAGGTTGATCGGAGCATTCGGATTCTTCGGCGGATTGTAAAGATAGATCATCTGGAAACCAGCTTTGTTTCCACGGACGAACGTTGCTTCTATATTCGCCAGTTCATCCTCCCCCTCCCCGTCATCAAAGAACTCTGTCAGCTCATCCAATACTACAAGCTTGATCGGCTTGTCCTCATCGATGATACCTTTGGTATCGTCAATTCCATCAGAACCGGAGAAATACATCGTTGTATTGTGCTTTTTATATGTAATCTCCATCGGTGATTTTCCGATCTTGAAATATGACTTGGGGATTTCTAGCCGGTTAATGCCCCGGAGCATTTCTTTGTACACTGTTTTCCGCAGCTTATTGTGATGCTTACGAAGAACTACTGCTGAACCATTCGCATCATCCACCAACTGGAAGATTCCTCTGACTCCTGCATAACTGGATTTTGTACCGGCACGGCCAGATGTCAGGATAATATGTTTATGCTGTTTATCGTTAAATAAAGGCAGATATTTCGGAATGATCAGATCTGATATTCTAACCTGTTTCTTTGTCTGCATCATTGATAATCTCTACTCCTTCCGTTTCATCCTCACTACTGCAATCTCGGTTCAGCTTATCTGCGTTTGCCCGTTTCAATTCTGTATCTGCTTCTCGGTTGCGTCTGTTCTCATCCGATTCCGGTGATTGCCCCGCATACTTCGCTACGAATGTAGCTGCCTGTGTATTTCCGCTCAGTGCTTCTTTGATCTGTGCCATCAAAAGAGCCGATTCCAGAGTGCACTCAACACCAAGTGACTCCAGAACCGGCTTCCATTCAGGACTATCTATTTCAGCAGTAAGCAGCATGTTCAGCGTCTTTCTAAAATCAGCTTTTCTCCGTCTTGCTTCACCGCTTGCTTTTCCACCTTTTCTTGCAATCTCCCGTAGCTCCCCCGTGGTTCGATTGTCAAATCCTTTATCTTTTATGTTTTCATAACCTGCCACTTCACCACCTTCCAATCTGTTAATTTAATACATAGAAAAAGAGACACCGAAGTGCCTCTGAACTTTTACAACTCTTTTGCTATCTCTATCGCTTCTTGACTCAATTGATTTCCCTGACTATTCCATCCTTTTTCATTATTCCTTCCACCATGTACTGAATAATGATTCGGAAGGAACCCGCGATCTATAAAATTATTTACTATCTCACGAAATTCTTCTAGCTCTATTCCTAATTTTCTCCCAGTTACCCTATCCATCTTACGCGGCTCATCACATACAGCCTGATAAAATGCTTTTAAAACTTTCTTTTCATTATCTGTCATGTCTGTCCTCCATTTTAATACAATTCCTTTTTGCCAAACGTCTTTCTTGCACCTTACTTGATAACAAAATTTCAGAATACAATGCAAAGTCGTTTTAACTTCTCGGAACTCTATTAACTTTAAAAGGTGCTTATACATCTGGCTGTTACATCTATTCCAACAACAGCGCTATCGATATATTTAGTATACCATATCATTTTAGCACTCGCAACAAAAGAGTGCTAATTTATACTTTTTTAATATTTAGGGCTACTGCTATGAAAATTACAAACGCCAACAAAAACCAAAATAACCAAATACACAATCAAAATTTATAAGAAAAAGGAGGAAACTTTGCAGTAGTCCACAGCGGGTATAGCAGGAATCGAACCTGCGACACATCGGTTAACAGCCGATCGCTCTACCAACTGAGCTATACACCCGTAGGATGCCTTTTATT
>UQVC01000070.1 GCA_900544395.1 uncultured Ruminococcus sp.
AGATATAAGAGTTGGAAGTTACAGATAGCTGCTTAATCAGCAGACACTAATTATTCAGGATTTTTTCGAAAGGATTTTAGATATGTTTTTCAGCAGACACCGAAGACTTCAGACACAGTTATACCTTGCTTATCTTGGAATTATCCTATTTTCCCTCGGGACATTCAGCATTTTCTTTTATGTATTTGTCTCCGGCAAACTAAAAGACGAAGCATTTGAACGCTTATACAATAACAATCTTTCCCTGAAAGATTCTGTGGAAGCGAACATTGAAGATATGGACAACGTCTCCATCAACATCAATTATAGCAGCATTGTAGAAAATACGCTCTCCTATGACTTCAACCTGAACCAAAACCGGGATTCTTACAAACGACTGGCAGACCTTTTTGTCATGCTCAACGGAACAAACAGCCGGGCAGATTATATTTATCTTTATGATCTGGAAGGAAACTGCCTGCAGGTGGATTCTGTTCAAAAACTCACTCAGGTGGATCTGAAAGCACAAGCCTGGTATGAGTCTGTCATGTCCCAAAAAGGCGCCCTGTTTCTCAGCGCTCCTTACGAGAAAAAAATCAGCGCTTATACCACAGATGTGATTTCTCTCTATCGCACCTATGTAAATTCCAGACACAAAACAGTGGGAATCGTAGAAACTGTCAAAAATTGTAAAAGTCTTTTCAATTCCATCATCCGTTTTGAGAAAAAGACAACTACACCTACCAGAATTTATATCTATAATGATCGAAAAGAACTGATCTACCCCTATCACTCGGATTTGGAAATCCCGGATTACCCATCCCTGTCCAAATCCAGTACCGGGAACTCTTTCAATGGTACCAAAGTGGAGAAAGCAATCAATCCTGTTACCTCGCAGAAAGAATATCTGACTTCGCTTCATTCCCAATATACCGGATGGATCTATTATGCAGTCCAGGATGAAGCTGATATCCTTTCTCCCTTGAACGACCTTACCCGGGTGCTGCTTATTTTTGTCGTGATCATGATTTTAATCGCCAGCATTGTCTCTCATTATCTGGCAAAACGGCTGGCACATCCGATCGCCCATTTAAAACATATCATCCAACGTATGCAGCTTTCCAACCTTGGCTCAGAATCCCCGGCATCTTATCCGGTCTTCTCTGTCGAACTGAAAGAATTATACGATTCATTCTCAGAAATGAACCAGAAACTAAAAACCTCCAGAGATCAGCTTCTGAAAGTCCAGGAAGCAGAACTGGAAGCCCGCTCTCTTGCGCTCCAGTCTCAGATGAGTCCGCATTTTTATTATAACTCCCTTTCCAGTATTATGATCCTGGCTGAAAACGGGGACACAAAATCCGTGGCAGGCATGTGCCAGAATCTGTCGCGGATCATGCGTTACGTCACAGACTTTAAAACGCGGATCGTCACGATCCGGGAAGAACTTGATTATATCAAAGAATATTTATACTGCATGAAGATGAGAAACCAGTCCAGCCTTCAATATGAAATCCTGGTCGATGACTCTTTGCTGGACATCACCCTTCCCAAACTCTGCATTCATCCTCTGGTGGAAAATGCACTGAAATATGGCACGAATTGTTCCCCGCCGTGGACTGTAAAAATTTACAGTATAATCCAGGAGAACTTCTGGAAGATCTGTGTGGAAGATACCGGCCCTGGTTTTTCGGAAGAAACGCTCAATCACCTGAAGGCACAAATCGAAACATTTGCTTTGGATTCTTCAGAGATACCCAAATTACAGATTAACGGACTGGGACTTGCAAATATTTATATTCGAATGTCGATCTATTTCGAACAGAACTTTATCTTTGAATATGGAAACACAAAAGAAGGACACGCATTTACCGCAATCGGAGCCTTCTGTCGAAAGGAGAACTGATATGCAATATGAAGTAATCATTGCGGAAGACGAAGAGCTGATCTTAAATAATTTGATCCAAAAAGTAAATGCACATCCTGCATTTAAAGTGGCAGGCGCTGCCCAGACAGGCACCGATGCCTTAAACCTTGTAAAAGAGCATTCTCCCATTCTGCTTATGACAGACATTCGTATGCCTGTCATGGACGGAATGGAACTTCTCAACAAAACAAGAGAACTTTATCCAGATATGCGATTTATCATCATCAGTGGATTTTCAGATTTTGAATATGCCAGAGAAGCCATCCACCTGAAAGTATACGACTACCTTTTAAAGCCGGTTTCTCTGGAAGACATCCACGAAGTACTGTTCCGTCTTCAAAAAGAACTGGAATTAGAAAAAGAAAATTATCAAAGTTATTTTTCAGAAGACTACACTCATATTGCGCCTGCCAAAATTGCACGACTGCTCCATGAATTTATTACCACGCACTATCAGGACAGTCTCAACCTGAGCATTATCGCCCAGACCATGAACTACTCACAGAGCTACCTTACCAAAATATTTTTGCAGGAATATAACTGTACTCCCATTAAATATTTAAACTCACTTCGTCTAAAAAAAGCCTGTTCCTTTCTCATTTATAATCCGGAACTGACAATCAGCCAGATTGCGACTCTGACCGGATATGAAGATCAGGGCTATTTCAGCCGGACATTTAAAAAGAATTTGGGGATCTCACCGCTACAGTATCGAAAAAATCACGAAGGCTGAGTTTTACTTCCTTTCATCCTTCGGCGATCTGTCAAAGAATTTATGATATGTGCGATAAAAATTCGACAAATTTTGAAATCCACATTCATATGCGATCTCCGTTACAGATAAATACGTAGTCTGCAAAAGACGCCTTGCCTCTTTAATCCGAAGCCTGGATACATATTCACTAAAATTCATATTGGCAGCTTTTTTAAAATAGGTAGAAAAATAATTCGTACTCATATGACAGGAAGCTGCCACCTCTTCCAAGGTCAGTTTTTCTTTATATCTCTCGTCTATATATCGAAATGCTTCTCCCAGCCGGTGCATCGCTGCATTTTTTTCTTTTAAGCATGCATTGGACTTCGAAACATCCTGATAATGCCGGATCAGCAGCGTCAAGATACGCAGCACGTCTGCTTTGATCATTTTCCGGTATCCAATTTCTTTTTCCTGTTCTTCTTTTTGTATCTCCCGCATGATCTTTCGGATTCTGTCTGCTTCTTTATCCTTGTGTCCGATCCGGTTTTGAAAATTACCGCCGCGCTCTGCAAATGGACGCAAATAATCTTCCCCTGAAACATCCAGCTTATCTGATACAAATTCCGGCTGAAAGATCATCACCAGAAGATGCATATCCTCCTCTGTTCCAATCCACCCGTGGGGTTCTGTATTATTAAAAATGATCAGATCACCTGCTTCCATGCAATACTCTTCTCCATTGACAAAGTATCTTCCTTTACCTTTTTCCACTAACGTAATCTCGCAATACCTGTGCCAGTGAAACGAGTTTTCATCATTTTCCTGAACCTTTGCCACATACGGATATACTGCAAATTCAAATCCTTTTTCAAATACCAATGTATCTTCTGTCAGATGCATTTCGTCCTCCTGTCAAACTTTCTATTTTTATTTTACACGATTCCCCGCAATTTTCTTCCTCATTTTTTTGATTTTTTTGCTCTATCTTCATTTTTTCCTTTTGCAAATTGAAAACCTCTACAATATTTTATCGTTTTTTTATTGATTTTGTCCATCAAATATGTATAATTGTGGT
>UQVC01000071.1 GCA_900544395.1 uncultured Ruminococcus sp.
AACAGAATGACAACAAAACAGAGAGCTTATTTAAAAAGCCTTGCCATGACCATGGATCCCATTTTCCAGATTGGAAAATCCAGCATGACTCCAAGTCTGACACAGGCCATCAGCGAGGCTTTGGAGGCACGCGAACTGATCAAGATCAGTGTGCTCCAAAATTGTGCGGATGATCCGAGAGCGCTGGCAGAAATGGTGGCAGAACGCACCCATTCTCAGGTAGTACAGGTCATTGGAAAAAAAATCGTATTATACAAAGAAGGAAAAGACGATAAGAAAAAGATCGTACTTCCATAGGAGATATTTATGAGAATCGGAATTATGGGCGGTACGTTTGATCCCATCCATATCGGCCATCTGCTGTTAGGAGAATTTGCATATGAGCAGTTCCATCTGGACGAAGTCTGGTTTTTGCCAAACGGAAACCCTCCTCACAAAGAGGTGACCGACGGGAAGGACGCTTTGAAGCACCGGATCGAAATGGTCAGACTGGCGGTTCAGGAAACTCCCCATTTCAGGCTTTCCCTTCATGAAGCCAGGAAACGTACCCATTCCTATACGTATCAGACCTTGCAGGAACTGCAGATCGAGCATCCAGAGCATGAATACTTTTTCATCCTTGGAGCAGATTCTTTATTTGCCATCGAACAATGGAAAAACTTTGAACAGATTTTTCCATCCTGTACGATTCTTGCTGCCATGCGGGATGAAAAGGATACCAACGATATGAAACAACAGATCCAGTATCTGACAGATCGATATGGTGCGTCTGTTAAGCTTCTGAAAGCTCCCTTTCTTGAGATTTCATCCACAACGATCCGGGAAAGGGCGGCAAAAGGAGAGACCATCCGCTACATGGTTCCTGATTCTGTTGCGGAATATATCCAAAAGCTGCAATTATATCACAAAAGAAAAGAGGAAACGTCATGACAACTGAATTAACGGTTATCCGAAAACAGCTAGAAAAGAAGCTGAAAGAAGAACGCTACATCCACACTCTCGGCGTCATGTACACTGCTGCATCTATGGCTATGCGCCATGGAGCGGACGTTCAAAAAGCCATGACAGCCGGTCTTTTGCATGATTGTGGAAAGTATTGCGATATCAGCGAACAAATCCGTCTCTGCAAGAAGCATCATATTTCATTGTCTGAGGCAGAATTAGAAGTCCCGGCATTGATCCATGCCAGGCTTGGTGCTTATCTGGCAGAGCAGGAATATGGGATCACAGATTCTGAAATACTGGACGCCATCACCTACCACACTACCGGACGTCCGGCCATGACTATGATTGAAAAGATTGTATATCTCGCTGATTATATAGAGCCCGGACGCAAAAAAATCCCGGGATTAAACGAAGTACGCAGTGCAGCATTTGATCATATTGACGATGCAGTCCGTATGACGGCAGAATCAACTCTGGCTTTTCTCAAAAGAGCCGGAAGAAAAGTAGATCCTATGACAGAAAGAACCTGTCAGTATTATAAAAACAATTCCAAAGCTTCCTCATAAAAGGGAAGCAGTCTTAAAAGGAGGGAACAGAATGGAACAGTCAAAAAATATGGTACGCCTTGCATACCAGGCATTAGATGACAAAAAAGGGGAAGATATCCAGGTAATCGATATTTCTCAGGTTTCCGTACTGGCTGATTATTTTATCATTGCAAACGGAAACAGTGAAAGCCAGGTACGTGCATTGGTAGACAATGTAGAGGAAGAACTTGGAAAAGCCGGATACGATATGAAACAACGAGAAGGATACGGTTCTGGAAACTGGGTATTGATGGATTTTGGTGAGATCATTGTCCATGTCTTTGACAAAGAAAACCGTCTGTTTTATGATCTGGAAAGAATCTGGAGAGATGGAAAGCATGTCGATATGTCTGAACTGAACGAAAAATAGCAGAAGAGCGTCAAAAAGGGAATCCGGCCACACATGCCAGATTCCCTTTTTGACTGTTTTATCGGAAGAATCGGAATACACCAATTACTTTTCCTACAATGGACACCTCTTTCACAATGATCGGATCCATAAAATCATTCTCCGGCTGCAGACGGATGATCCCTTCTTCGCGATAAAACCGCTTCACTGTTGCGCCGTCTTCCACCAGTGCAACCACCATATCTCCGTTTTCAGCAGTATGTTCTTCCTGTACAAGAACCAGATCTCCGTCCAGAATACCGGCATTGATCATACTTTCTCCCTTGACTTCCAGAAGAAATGTCTGCTTATTTGGCATCATCTCTACTGGTATCGGAAAATAATTCTCGATATTCTCCTGTGCCAGAAGCGGTTCGCCTGCGGCTACACGCCCGATCAGAGGCACGTTCACGACCTCTCTTCTGAGAAGATTGAAATCTTCATCTAAAATCTCGATCGCTCTTGGCTTTGTCGGGTCTCTGTGAATATATCCATTCCGCTCCAGAGTCTCCAGATGAGAATGTACCGAGGAAGTAGATTTCAAATGTACTGCCTCACATATCTCGCGCACTGCCGGTGGAAATCCCCGTTCCAGGATCTGAGCCTTGATATATTCCAAAATTTCTCTTTGCTTGTCTGTAATCTTTCCTTTTGACATAATTCCTCCTGCGAATCCGTATCGCGTTCATCGTTATAATTTAATTTATTTTATCATAGCAGGTAGTAAAAATCAAACATTTGTTTGAGAAAATACGTTCGAATGTCATATTTTCTTATATTTTAGCCATCTTTTTTCATTTTTCTATTGACATAGCCCCACTCTATAGTTTATTGCTAACTTCCCATAAAAATCCTACTCTTGCGCAATTGTGCCTAAAATTCCGTGA